>NZ_JAEQAZ010000339.1 GCF_016654115.1 Streptomyces sp. MBT53 | reverse complement strand
CCGCGATCCCCACCGCGACCCACGGCATGGTCACCCCCACCAGCTTCAACGCGAAGAAGTGCTGGAGCCAGGGCACGATCAGCACCACCACGAACGCGGCCCCCATCGAAGCCACCAGCGTGACTCTCCACCACGTGTACGGCCGGGCGATGATCGCCAGCACCCACATCGAGATCAGGAACAACGTCAGGGTCGCCGCACTGGTCTCCGCCCCCAACGACCCCTTCCCCGTGTAGTAGTGACGGGCGATCAGATACGTCACGAACGTCGCCGCCCCGGCGATCACCCCACCCGGGATCGAGTACCGCATCACCCGCCGCACGAAGTGGGGTTGCGCACGCTCCGTGTTGGGCGCAAGTGCCAGGAAGAACGCGGGGACGCCGATCGTCAGCGTCGACAGCAGCGTCAAGTGCCGCGGCAGGAAGGGATATTCGACCCGCCAGCACACCACCAGCACCGCCAACAACACCGAATACACGGTCTTCACCAGGAACAGCGTCGCCACCCGGGTGATGTTCCCGATGACCCGCCGCCCCTCGGCGACGACCGAAGGCAGCGTCGCGAAGCTGTTGTTGAGCAGCACGATCTGCGCGACCGCCCGGGTCGCCTCGGACCCTGAGCCCATCGACACCCCGATGTCGGCGTCCTTGAGGGCGAGCACGTCGTTGACACCGTCCCCGGTCATCGCGACCGTGTGCCCGCGGGACTGCAACGCCCCCACCATGTCCCGCTTCTGCTGCGGAGTGACCCGCCCGAACACCGTGCCCTCGTCGAGGGACTTCGCCATCTCCCCCTGATCCGAGGGCAGTTGACGGGCGTCCACGACCTGCCCGGTGAGCCCCAGCTTCCCGGCCACCGCCCCGACGGACACCGCGTTGTCCCCGGAGATCACCTTGGCGTGGACGTCCTGCTCGGCGAAGTACCGCAGCGTCTCCGCCGCGTCGGGCCGCAACCGCTGCTCCAACACCACCAGCGCGGTCGCCTCGGCCCCCCGCGCCACCTCGGGATCGTCCAGCTCGCCCGCGACCCGGGCCAGCAGTAGCACCCGTAGCCCCTGCTCGTTCAGCCGCCCGGTCTCGGCCAGCGCCGGATCATCCGCACCCAGCAACACGTCGGGCGCCCCGAGCAGCCACGTGCTGGACTCCCCGTCGCCCTCGCTGAAGGACGCCCCGCTGTACTTGCGCGCCGACGAGAACGGCAGCGACTCGACGCACCGCCACTCCTCGCTGTCCGGGAAGGCGGTGATGATCGCCTTTAGAGACGCGTTCGGCCGCGGGTCCGACTCGCCCAGCGCGCCCAGGACTTTGCGTACGTACGTCTCGTCGGCCCCGCCCAGCGGACGCAGCTCGGTGACGTCCATGCCGCCCTCGGTGAGCGTGCCCGTCTTGTCGAGGCAGACCGTGTCGACGCGGGCGAGCCCCTCGATGGCCGGCAGCTCCTGCACGAGGCACTGTTTCCGGCCAAGCCGGATGACCCCGATCGCGAAGGCCACCGAGGTGAGCAGGACGAGCCCTTCCGGGACCATCGGCACGATCCCGCCGACCGTCCGCGCGATGGAGTCCTTGAACCCGTGCTGCTTGACGACGAGTTGGCTGATGACCAGGCCGATCGCGGTCGGGATCATCATCCACGTCACGTACTTGAGGATCGTGGAGATACCGGTACGCAGCTCGGAGTGGACGAGCGTGAACCGCGAGGCCTCTTCGGCGAGTTGGGCCGCGTACGCCTCACGCCCCACCTTCGTCGCCTCGAACGCGCCACCGCCGGCGACCACGAAGCTCCCGGACATGACCGCGTCCCCCGGCCGCTTGACGACCGGGTCGGCCTCACCGGTGAGCAGCGACTCGTCGATCTCGAGCCCGTCGGCCTCGACGCACTCCCCGTCGACCACGACCTTGTCCCCGGGCCCGATCTCGATGAGGTCCCCGAGCACGATCTCCGACGTACTGACCTCGACGGCGGCCCCGTCCCGCCGTACCGTCGGCTTCGCCTCGCCGATCACCGCGAGGGAGTCGAGGGTCTGCTTCGCCCGCCACTCCTGGATGATCCCGATCCCGGTGTTGGCGAGGATCACGTACCCGAACAGGCTGTCCTGCAACGGCGCCACGAACAGCATGATCAGCCAGAGCACACCGATGATCGCGTTGAACCGGGTGAAGACGTTGGCGCGCACGATCTCGCCGAGGGACCGGCTGCTGCGCACCGGGACGTCGTTGACCTCCCCGCGCGCCACCCGTTCGGCGACCTCGGCGGTGCTGAGTCCATGGGCCCGCCGCGCCGGAACGGGCACGGGGTGCACAGGGTCGAGTTCGGCGCCCGCGTCGGTGTGCGTCATGCATTCGACGGTACGTGCGGATTTACGGCTTCACCCGCCGAGTGCCCGGAAGATCCGACCAGGGGAGGACGGCGGGCGGGGCGGCGTGATGCCGTGGTTGTAGGGGAGGGTCCTTACTCGGCAGCAGTCGCCGCAGAGGCCTCCGCCGCGCGCTTGAGGGCCGCGTCCCGCCCCCGGACGTACCAGATGCCGATCAGCCCGAGCCCGGCCCCGGCCAGGCAGGTCCACAGCCACCACAGATGACCGTGGTCGTCGAACCAGCCGTAGAAGGGGAGCTGTACCAGGAAGAGGACGAACCAGAGGATCGTGCCGCCGATGATGGTCGGGACGATCGGGCCCTCCAGGGGCTCCGGTGCCTCGTGTGTCGGTGTCCACTTCGCCATGCCCACAGCTTACGAGGCGGCGCAACACTCTCGGGTCTACGCGCGGAGATAGCGCCTGACGTCTTCATATGTTCATACTGAAACGGTTTCCGTCTGTCCACTTCTGCTCGTAGGAACATCCAATGCAGACCGCCCTCGACCGCTACTTCAAGATCTCCGAACGGGGCAGCAGCCTCCCCCGAGAGATCCGGGGCGGGTTCGCCACCTTCTTCGCGATGGCGTACATCATCGTGCTGAACCCGATCATCCTCGGCAGCGCGAAGGACATGTACGGGCACCACCTCGACAACGGCCAGCTGGTCACCGCCACCGCCGTCACCGCCGCGTTCACCACGCTCCTCATGGGTGTCATCGGCAACGTGCCGATCGCGCTGGCCGCCGGACTCGGCGTGAACTCCGTCGTCGCCCTCCAGCTCGCGCCCCGCATGACGTGGCCGGACGCGATGGGCATGGTCGTCCTGGCCGGCCTGGTCGTGATGCTCCTGGTCGCGACCGGGCTGCGCGAGCGCGTCATGAACGCGGTGCCCTACGGCCTGCGCAAGGCCATCTCCATCGGTATCGGCCTGTTCATCATGCTGATCGGGCTCGTGGACTCCGGGTTCATCACCCGCATCCCGGACGCCGCCCAGACCACCGTCCCGCTCCAGCTCGGCGCCGACGGTCACCTCAACGGCTGGCCGGTGCTGATCTTCATCCTCGGTGTGCTGCTCACCCTCGGGCTGATCGTCCGCAAGGTGTCCGGCGCGATCCTGATCTCGATCGTCACGATGACCGTCCTCGCGGTGATCGTGAACGCGGTCGCCACGATCCCCTCCTGGGGCCTGACCACCCCGAAGTGGCCCGGAAACCCGGTCGCCACCCCGGACTTCGGCCTGATCGGCAAGTTCAGCCTGTTCGGCGGCTTCTCCAAGGTCGGCGTGCTGACCGGCGTCCTGTTCGTCTTCACGGTCCTGCTGTCGTGCTTCTTCGACGCGATGGGCACGATCATGGGCATCAGCGACGAGGCCAAGCTGACCGACGGCGAGGGCAACATGCCCGGCATCAACAAGGTGCTCTTCGTCGACGGCATCGCGGTCGCGGCCGGCGGCGCCAGCTCCTCGTCGGCCACCACCTGCTTCGTGGAGTCCACGGCCGGCGTCGGCGAGGGCGCCCGCACCGGCTTCGCGAACGTCGTCACGGGTGCCCTCTTCGCCGTAGCACTGTTCCTCACGCCCATCGCCACGATGGTCCCCTCCCAGGCGGCCACCCCGGCCCTGCTCGCGGTGGGCTTCCTGATCCTGGCGGGCTCCGTCAAGGAGATCGACTGGGCCGACTACACCATCGCCGTCCCGGCCTTCATCACGATGGTGATGATGCCGTTCACCTACTCGATCACCAACGGCATCGGCATGGGCTTCATCACCTTCGTGGTGCTGCGCCTGGTGGCGGGCCGGGGCCGTGAGGTCCCGGTGCCGATGTATGTCGTGGCGGCGGTCTTCGGCTTCTACTACCTGATGCCGGCCCTGGGTCTCACGTGACCCCGTTGACCCCGTAGAACTTCTCTGTCTCCTCGACCGCGGTCTGGAACCGCTCGTCGAAGTCGTCCCGGATGAGCGTCTGGACCACGTAGTCCTGGACGCTCATTCCCCTTTTCGCCGCATGGTGCCGGAGCCGCTGAAGCAGCTCCCCGTCTATCCGCAGGCTGAGCACGCTGGTCCCCATACAGACGAGGGTCCGGGGCGGTTCCGGGCGGTGGGTGACGTTCCGCGCCGGTATCACTCATATGGGTGACGCGATGTTTGCCGGGGGTGCCCCCGGACCCCCGGGTTCAGTGGCCAGGGTCACGGGCATCTCGGCGTGTCCCCTGCGCGTCCGGTTGGTCTTTAGCGAGAGTAATGAGTTACGCTAAGGAACATGCCGGACCTTACCCATGGCGACGACGCTGCCGCTGTGAACTCCCTGCGGTCAGCCGTGATGCGGTTGTCCCGTCGACTCAAGCACCAGCGGGTCGACGAGTCACTGAGCCCCACCGAGATGTCGGTGCTGGGCACCCTGTCCAACTGCGGCAGCGCGACCCCGGGCGAGCTCGCTCGCAAGGAGCACGTGCAGCCGCCCTCGATGACCCGCATCGTGGCGCTGCTCGAGGCCAAGGGGCTGGTGCAGCTGGAGCCGCACCCCGAGGACCGGCGCCAGAAGGTCGTCACCAAGACCCCCCAGGCCGAGGCGATGCTCGAAGAGAGCCGCCGCAAGCGCAACGCGTTCCTGGCCGGCCTGGTCGACGGCCTCGACGAGGACGAGTGGGCGAAGATCGTCGCCGCCGCCCCCGTACTGGAGAAACTCGCACACCTGTAATCCCGTCTATGTAGGAGGCGACTTTTTTTGAGTCCGGGACCCGGAGCAGACTCCGCCCCCGCGCCAGCCACCCC
>NZ_JAEQAZ010000338.1 GCF_016654115.1 Streptomyces sp. MBT53 | reverse complement strand
CCCCCCGCCCGATGACCCACCCGTCCAACGCAGCCGCGCACGCATGGTCCACATGCCGCAACCCGCCCAACTCCAGCCGCACCTCCTGGTCGTACGGCAGCGCCTCCAACGCGTCCAGCAGTTTCGGCAGTCGTAGAAACGTCGCATGTCCCAGGACCCGTACGACGATTCCCGCGTCGCCGAGGTCCTCCGTCTCCACGTGGACATGGCTGATGTCCCACGCGGTTTTCGCCACCGCCAACGCCAGTCCGACCAGCACTCCCTCGAACAGATTCCCCACCACGATCGCCACCGCGGTCACCCCGAGCACGACCACCTCGCCCCGATGCCCGGCCCACAGCCCCCGCACCTGCCGTACCGGCACGAGCTTGCAGCCGGCGTGCACGAGCAGGCCGGCCAGCGCCGCGACCGGCACCAGCCCCAGCACCTTGGGCAGCAGTGCCGTGAAGAGCAGCAGCCACCCGCCGTGCAGCACCCGCGACGCCTTGGTCCTGGCGCCCGCCTGCACGTTCGCCGCGCTCCGCACGATCACCGCGGTCATCGGCAACGCCCCGAGCACCCCGCACACCGCGTTCCCCGCGCCCTGCGCGATCAACTCCCGGTCGTAGTCCGTCCGCGGACCCCGGTGCAGCCGGTCCACCGCCGCCGCGCTGAACAACGACTCCGCCGACGCGATCAACGCGAACGCGACGACCGTCCCGATCACCCCCACTTCCGTGAGCCGCCCGAAATCCCCCCACTCCGGCACCCGTACGGCACCGAGCAAGCCCCGCACCTCCACCCGCCGCACCGACAGGTCGAACACCCCGGTCACCGCCGCCGCGAGCCCCACCGCCACCAACGGCCCCGGCACCAGCCGAGCCCCGCGCCGCCACCGAGGCCAGAGCACCAGTACGGCAATGGTGGCACCGCCCACTGACAACGCCACCGGATCCACCAGCCCCGGCAGCGACACCAGCCCGGTGAGCTTCCCGAGCCCGTCCGCCGGTGCGGCCACATCGCCGAGCGCGTACACCTGCTCGGCGACCAGCACGAGCCCGATCCCGGCGAGCATCCCCTGCACCACGGCCGCGGACACGGCGCGGAACCACCGCCCGAGCCGCAGCACCCCGAGCCCCAACTGCACCACCCCGGCCGCGAACACCAGCACCCCGAGCGCCTCGACGCCGTACGCCCGCACGGCCTCGTACACGAGCACGGTCAGCCCGGCGGCCGGACCGCTCACCTGAAGGCTGCTGCCGGGCAGCGCCCCGACCACCAGCCCGCCGACGATCCCGGTGACCAGCCCCAGTTCGGCCGGCATCCCGGAGGCGATCGCCACGCCCACGCACAGCGGGAGCGCGACGAGAAAGACGACCAGCGAAGCGAACAGATCGGCCCTGCTCACACCACAGCGCACGGCACTCATGACACCCATGACACGCATGACAACGGCACCTCCGAAGACGGGACAAAGCCGGATGAGAGGTGCGTGGGCGCCGCACCGGGGGAGGGCGCGGCGAACTGAAATCCATTGTCGGGAACGGGAGTTGATCGCGCACGCGATTCGTGTGACCGCCCCGTGAACGCGGAGGCGCCCAGACCGGAGCCCCCCGCTCCGATCGCGCCGACACGCGCCTGCGCCGTCCCGCGCACCCATGCGACCGCGCATCCGCGCGGCCGCACCGCGGGCGACCGCACCGCAGATGGCCGCGCCGCCGACGGCTCGCGCGCCGAACCCGCTTGACGGCCCCGCTCCGCGAGAGCATTATTCATCGCATGATGAATTACGTCGCCGAATCACCCGGATCGCCGGACACGCCACCCGGCGCAGCCCCCGAACCCGCCGTCCAGGCCGAAGCCCTCACGGTCGTCCGAGGCCCCCGCACCGTCCTGCGCGGCATCGACTTCACCGTCCCCCGCGGTCAGATCACCGGCCTGCTCGGCCCCTCCGGCTGCGGCAAGTCGACCCTCATGCGCTCGATCGTCGGCACCCAGGCCAAGGTCACCGGCACCCTGAACGTCCTCGGCCGCCCCGCCGGCCACCCCGCCCTCCGCACCCGCATCGGCTATGTCACCCAAGCTCCTTCCGTCTACGACGACTTGACGGTCCGTCAGAACCTCGACTACTTCGCCGCGATCCTCGACCCCGGCCGCACCGCCGCCATCCGCCGCCACGAAGTCGACCGCGTCCTCACCGACGTCGACCTCGCCACTCACGCCGACGCCCTCGCCGGCAACCTCTCCGGCGGCCAGCGCAGCCGCGTCTCCCTCGCGGTCGCGCTCCTCGGCACCCCCGAACTCCTCGTCCTCGACGAACCCACCGTCGGCCTCGACCCCGTCCTCCGCCGCGACCTGTGGACCCTCTTCCACGACATCGCCGCCTCCCGCGGCGCCACCCTCCTCATCTCCTCCCACGTCATGGACGAGGCCGAGCGCTGCCACCGCCTCCTCCTGATGCGCGAGGGCGAGATCCTCGCCGACGACACCCCCGACGCCCTCCGCACCCGTACCGGCTCCGACACGGTCGAAGCCGCCTTCCTGCACCTGGTCGACGAGGCCGTGGCCACCGGCCGCCAGAAGGAGACGACCCGATGAGCACGCCGACCACCACGACCACCACGGCCGCCACGACAACCACCGCGCCCGCACCCGCCAGCGCCCTCAGCGTCGCCCGCACCACCGCCACCGCGGCCCGCGTCCTGCGCCAGCTCCGCCACGACCCCCGCACGATCGCGCTGCTGATCCTCATCCCGTGCCTGATGCTCGTCCTGCTGCGCTACGTCTTCGACGGCAGCCCGCGCACCTTCGACAGCATCGGTGCCTCCCTGCTCGGGATCTTCCCGCTCATCACGATGTTCCTGGTCACGTCCATCGCCACCCTGCGCGAACGCACCTCCGGCACCCTCGAACGCCTTCTCTCCATGCCCCTGGGCAAGGGCGACCTGATCGCCGGCTACGCCCTCGCCTTCGGCTTCCTCGCCGTCATCCAGTCCGCCCTGGCCACCGGCCTCGCCGTCTGGTTCCTGGGCCTCGACGTCACCGGCAGCCCCTGGCTCCTCCTTCTGGTCGCCCTCCTCGACGCTCTCCTCGGCACCGCCCTGGGCCTCTTCGTCTCGGCCTTCGCCGCCTCGGAATACCAGGCTGTCCAGTTCATGCCGGCGGTGATCTTCCCCCAGCTCCTCCTCTGCGGCCTCTTCACCCCGCGTTCCGACATGCACCCCGTGCTGGAGGCCGTATCCGACGTCCTGCCCATGTCGTACGCCGTAGACGGCATGAACGAGGTGCTCAAGCACACGGACATGACCGCCACCTTCGTCCGCGACGTCCTGATCGTGGCCGGCTGCGCCCTGCTGGTCCTGTGCCTGGGCGCGGCCACATTGAGGAGGCGTACGGCATAGAGGCGCACCACATAACGGTGTTCCGCCAGCCGGACAGCCGTCTCAAGGGCACACGGCCGGTGCGAGGATGACCCCATGACCCAGAAAGTCGCAGTCCTCGGCACCGGCAAGATCGGCGAAGCCCTGCTCAGCGGAATGATCCGAGCGGGCTGGGCCCCGGCCGACCTCCTGGTCACGGCCCGCCGCCCCGAGCGCGCCGAGGAACTCCGCGCCCGCCACGGAGTCACCCCGGTCACCAACCCCGAGGCCGCGAAGAGCGCCGACACCCTGATCCTCACGGTCAAGCCGCAGGACATGGGCACCCTCCTCGACGAACTCGCCCCGCACCTCCCCGCCGACCGCCTGGTCATCAGCGGCGCGGCGGGCATCCCCACCTCCTTCTTCGAGGAGCGCCTGGCCGCAGGCACCCCGGTGGTCCGGGTCATGACGAACACCCCCGCCCTCGTCGACGAGGCCATGTCCGTCATCTCCGCCGGCAGCCACGCCACGGAGGCCCACCTCGCCCACGCCGACGAGATCTTCGGCGCCGTCGGCAAGACACTCCGCGTCCCCGAGTCCCAGCAGGACGCCTGCACCGCCCTCTCCGGCTCCGGCCCGGCGTACTTCTTCTACCTGGTCGAAGCCATGACGGACGCGGGCATCCTGCTCGGCCTGCCGCGCGACAAGGCCCACGACCTCATCGTCCAGTCCGCGATCGGCGCCGCCGTCATGCTCCGCGACAGCGGCGAACACCCGGTCAAGCTCCGGGAGAACGTCACCTCGCCCGCCGGCACGACGATCAACGCCATCCGCGAACTGGAGAACCACGGCGTACGCGCCGCACTCATCGCCGCCCTGGAGGCAGCCCGCGACCGCAGCCGCGAACTGGCCTCCGGAAACAGCTAGAACGGCTAGAACAGCTGGAACGGCCGGAAGTCCGTACGGCTACGGCTACGCAGGCAGAAGCCCGATGGCCCGATACGCGGTATCGACCATCGGCTTCGCCATCCCTCTCGCCTTCTCCGCCCCATCCCGCAACACCCCTTCCACATAAGCGGGATCCGCGCACAACGCCTTGTGCCGCTCCTGCACAGGCCTGAGCAGCTCGACCACTGCCTCCGCGGTGTCCTTCTTCAACGCTCCGTACGACTCATATACACCGCTCAAGGCTTCGGGGTTCCCACCTTCGCAAGCGGCCAGGATCTCCAGCAGATTGGCGACCCCCGGCCGCTCCTCCCGGTCGTAGACGACCTCCGCCGCACTGTCGGTCACGGCCCGCATGACCTTCTTCCGTACGACGTCAGGCTCGTCCAGCAGGTAGACGATCCCCGGCCCGGAGTCGTCCGACTTCCCCATCTTCGAAGTCGGCTCCTGCAGATTCATCACCCGCGCCGCCACTCCCGGCCGGGTGGCCCGGGGCACCACGAACGTATGGCCGTACCGCTGGTTGAACCTGACCGCCAGATCCCGGGCCAGTTCCACATGCTGCGTCTGGTCGTCCCCGACCGGCACCTCGTCCGTCCCGTACGCCAGGATGTCCGCCGCCATCAGCACGGGATACGTCAGCAACGACAGCCGCACACTCCCGCCCCGCTCCCGCTCACGCGCGGCCTTCTCCTTGTACTGCACCATCCGCCGCATCTCACCGTCGGTGGCCACACACTCCATGACGTACGACAGCCGCGTGTGCTCGTCCACATGACTCTGTACGAACACGGTGCACAGTTCGGGATCCAGCCCCGCCGCCAGCAGCAGCGTCGCCGCCTGCCGGGTGAGCCTGCGCACCCGCGCCGGATCGTGGTCCACGGTCAGCGCGTGCAGATCGACCACGCAGAACAGGGCGTCGCTCTGCCGCTGATCCAGATCGACCCAGCGCCGCACGGCACCCAGGTAGTTCCCCAGCGTCAGGTGCCCGGTCGGCTTGACCCCACTGAAGACCCGTGTCATCTCTCCACCTCCTGGTCGAGACCGCCGCGCCGGCCGGCCGCCCCTGGAGGGAGAAACAAGAACGGCCGCCGAGGCGGCGGCCGTTGAGTACATACGTGTGTACGGCCGCCGTCAGGCGGCCCACCACTGCTGGGTGCACGTATGTGTAGTCACGTCACACAGAGTACGCCTCTACGAGGCTCTCCGGAGCGGAGTTGACACGCCCCGACCGCCTACGTAGTGTTCTCCGAGTTGTCCGACGTGAGCGCCGACTCCGGTCGGTCCCCGGACAGCCATTCCGCAAGTACCTACAGACAATCGACGATCCGTCGTCGCTTGTATTGGCATGCGTATTTGCGAAATGAGGAATCCGCGTTCGAAAGGACGCACCCCCCGATTCGCTCGGGACTCAGGAATCCGCTAAAGTCTCACTCGTCGGAACGGCCCAACAGCC
>NZ_JAEQAZ010000337.1 GCF_016654115.1 Streptomyces sp. MBT53 | reverse complement strand
ATCATGCGCCACTACTACTGACGGATCCGCTCCTCCAGAAGCGGTGCGGGACACAGAGAGGGAGGCGGTGACGGTGAATCCACGGCGGGTGCTGCTCCTGGAACCGGACGCCGGGTTACGTACGGCGGCGACGGCCGCGGGCTGCGACACCTGGTCGGTCGAGTGTCCGGCGACCGCCGCGCCCGACACCGACCGACGGCTGTCGGTGGACCTGGACGACGTGGACGCGCTGCATTCCGCCCTGGTGGGGACCGCTCGTACGCACGAGATCCCGCACATCGTGTACCTGGGTGACTCGGAGGTGCTGCACCTCGCCGTCGAGCGGGCGCTTCGGGAACTGTCACCGGCGCGGGCGGAGCCTCTGCGCAGGCTGCGTGATCCCGCGGTCATGCGGCGGATCCTCAATCAGAGCGGGGTGTCCGTCGTCCGGGCCGAGTCGGCCGCCACGGTGGAGGGCGTACGCGCGCTCGTCGAGGACTTCCCGCTGCCCGTGGCCGTCAAGGCCGGCCCGGTGCCGCGGACCACCGTCATCCGGAACCGGGACGACCTGGAGAAATGGGTGGCCGACGCCCCCGCCGGGCCCCATCTGGTCGAGGAGTTCCTGTCCGGACCGCGGGTCAGCGTGGACACGCTCACCCGCGAGGGCATGCACGAGGTGACCGGGATGACCACCGGGACGTACGCCGGTGCCGATCTGCTGCATCCGGCGGTCCTGTCCGAGGCGGCCACGGCCGGGATCCGGACCGCGGTACGGGCGCTGCTGGATCTGGCGGGGCTCCAGTCGGGGCCCGCCCACACCCAGGTGGTCGTCACCGCGGGCGGCCCGCGGATCGCCGCTTCGAAGGCGCGGTTGGGTCCGGGGCCGATCCGCCGCCTGCTGCGGGCGTCGACCGGCCGGGTCCTGGAGGAGGACGTCCTGTCGGCGCTGTGCGGATCACCGCGCCGCCATCCGGCGCCCGGCCGGTCGGCGGCCCTCGCCCGCCTGCCCCTGGGTCACCGCGGAACGGACCTGGCAGCGGCCCTGGACGTCATCGGCGCGATGGACCACGTCGACGGCGTCCGGCCGGCGGAGGCCGATGCGGACGGCCCCGGGCATGTCGAGGTCGTCGTCCACGGCGGTTCCCGCCAGGAGGTGGGCGAACGGCTCGCCGCCGTGCGGCAGAAGTGGGACGCCCTGCGCGAAACGGCACCGACGCAGGGGTGAGGGGGCGGTAACGAGACGGGACCGGGACGGGAAGGGCCGCGACGAGCATGACGACGTCACCTCAAGCGGCAACCGTCACCAAGGAGAAACATGCGCACACTGCTGACCACGCTCGTCGGCGCCCTCTCGGCGGCGGCCCTGGTTCTCGGCGTGGGAGCGGCGGCCGGTTCCGGCGCGACCGCCCCTCACCACACCGCCCACCACGTCGTCGCGGACAATCAGGGACCCACGTCGGTCACGTCCTGACCGGGTCGTCGACACAAGGCGCGCGACAGCCCATGGAGTCGAGCAACTCCGCCGCCGCGCCCCGGTGTTCAAGGGCCCGGGCCGTGTCACCGAGTGCCTCCTCCGCGCAGGCCATCCCGTGCAACGCCCGTGCGCTCTCCGCCCGGTACTGGATGGCGGTGGCGAGTTCATGGGCGTGGGCGTGGAGCGACAGGGCTCTCTCGTGCTCGTTCCGCCGCCGGCAGAAACCGCCGACGAGGTTCTCGACCTTCGCCTGTCGCGTCGGGCTGCCGCTCATCCGCGCGAGCTCCAGCGCCCGGCGCGCGTAGCCGGCCGCGTCCGAGCGGCGGCCCAGGCACTCGTCGACCTCGGCGGAGAGTGCCAGGGCCAGCGCGACGTCTCCCGGCGGGCTCGTGGAGTCGCACATGGCGCGGGCCTCCTCGAGGCACACGCGGGCGTCCTCGTACTCACCGAGGCCGAGGTGGGCGAAGGCCAGATCGGTCAGCGCCATCACGTGGTTGTCGCGGTACTCGAAGGTCCGGTGGAGTTCCAGGGCCCGGCGCGCGGCGGTGGCCGCCTCCTCGCATCGGCCCCACTGCGCGTACAGGGTGCTGAGGTTGGTGAGCGTCTCGGCCTCGGCGCGCGGGATGTCGAGTTCCCGTTCGAGGGCGAGGGCGCGTTCCAGGTGCAGCAGCGCCTCGGGGTGCCGTCCGAGCACGGTCAGCAGCAGTCCGATCGTGGACTCACCGTGTGCCTCGGTGTGCTGGTCGCGGAGGCGGACGGCGACGTCACGTGCCTCCGTGGCCACCTCGAGGCCCTCCTCGAAGTGCCCCAGTTTCCAGCAGGCGACGCCGAGATTGGACAGGCTGACGCTCAGAAGGCCGACGTCCTCCAGCCTCCGGGCGGCCTCGACGGCGATCCGGCCGACGTCCCTGAACTCCTGGAACTGTCCTCGGGCGTTGAGCCTGAAGACGATGTTGCGGGCGAGGCACACCGTGTGGCGGTCGAGGCCGGAGCGGTACGCGAGGGAGATCGCCGCGGTCAGGTTCCCGTGCTCCCGGTCGAACCAGCGGCCGGTGCGTGCCGCGTCCACGAACAGCGGCTGGTCGCCGGGGTAGGGAGGGATGCCGGTGGAGCGGCGCTTGCGGCCGCTGAAGAGCAGCTCGCACGCGGTCTCGGTGATCGTGACGTAGTAGTCGAGCAGGCGTCGGACGGCCGCGCTGTCGTCCCGTGCCGTGTCCGGACCGCACTGGCTCTGGGCGAAGTTGCGCACCAGGTCGTGGAACCGGTAGAGGCCGATGGCGGGTTGCTCCAGCAGGTGCACGTCCAGCAGCCGTTCCAGGACGTTCTCCGCGTCGTGCCGGTCGGTGCCCAGCAGGGCGGCCGCCGCGTACACGTCGATGTCGGCGCCGGGGTGCAGGCCCAGGATGCGCAGGGCGATGCGGTGTTCCTCGTCCATGATCTGGTACGAGAGCCGCAGGGACGCCGCGACGCTGCGTTCCCCCGCGCTCAGCTCCTCGAGCCGGCGGGTCTCGTCGCGGAGCCGGTCGACCATGTACTCCACGGTCCACCGCGGCCGGTTGCGCAGCCGGGCGGCGACGATGCGCAGCGCCAGCGGGAGACGGCCGCAGAGGTGGACCAGTTCGGCCGTCGCCTCCGACTCGGCCGCGACGCGCGTAGTGCCGAGGACTTCCTCGATGAGCAGGGTGCTGTCCTCGTGGGACATCGGGCCGATGGAGACCCACTCGGCTCCGTCGAGGTCGACGAGCCTGGCCCGGCTGGTGATCAGGACCAGGCAGCCGTGCGAGACGGGCAGCAGGGGGAGCACCTGGCCGACGTCGATGACGTTGTCGATCAGCAACAGCAGCCGCCGCTCGGCCAGTTGGGAGCGCCACAGCGCGGTGCGGCCCTGGAGGTCGTCGGGTATTCGGTCACCCGGGGTGCCGAGCGCTCTGAGCAGTACGTCGAGTGCGGTGGCCGGCGAGACGGGCGGCTCGCCGGGGGTGAAGCCGCGCAGGTCGAGGTGGAGCTGACCGTCGGGGAAGTCGGCGGCCACCTGGTGGGCCGCGCGGACGACGAGGGAGGTCTTGCCGCTGCCGCCCATTCCGTCGATCGCCACGATCGGGCTGCGTCGCTGTCCTGCCTCGCCACCGCCGTTGATGCGGTCGACCAGTGCGTCCAGTTCCCTCTTGCGGCCGGTGAAGTCCGAGAGGTCGCAGGGCAGGGTGCACGGGGGTGCGGGCCGGTCGGTCCGCAGGGTGGCGGCAGGAGCGGCGGACCGTGCCGGCGGCTCGGGGGGCGGCGGCAACAGCAGTCCGGGTACGCCCAGTTCGGGGGCCTCGCGCAGGATCGCGGCGTGCAGTTCGCTCAGTCTCGGTCCGGGGTCGATCCCGAGTTCCTCCAGCAGCAGTTCCCGGACCTTCTGGTACTCCTGGAGAGCCTGCGCCTGACAGCCGGTGCGGTACAGCGCCAGGATCAGCTGGCCCCGCAGGGTCTCGCGCAAGGGGTTGTGGGCGATGAGGTCCCGGAGGTCACCGATCAGTTCGGACGCCTCGCCGAGGCCGAGGCGCAGTTCGAAGAACTGCTCGGCGGCGGCCAGCCGGCGCTCGTCGAGCGCGGTCGCGACGGCCTGGATCACGGCGCCTCCCGTGTCCGCCATGACCGGTCCGCGCCACAGCGCGAGCGCCCGGCGCAGTGCTTCCACGGCCTCCGGGGACCTGCCCTCGGCGACCGCGCGGCCCGCTTCGCGGAGGTGGGTCCCGAATTCCGTCAGATCCAGTTCGGTGTCGGTCACCATCGCCCGGTAGCCGGGCCCTTCGGTGACGACCACTCTGCCGCCGTCCGGCAGGCGCCGGCGCAGATCGGCGACGGCCTTGCGTATCTGGTGCGTGGCGGTCGCCGGTGGTTCGTCGTCCCACGCGGCCTGCACCAGGCGTGACACCGGTACCACCCTGCCGGGTTCGAGCAGCAGGGTCACCAGAACCCGCTCCTGGATCGCTCCGCCGAGGCGCAGCCGGGTGTCGCCCAGCCATCCCTCCAGCGGCCCGAGGATGTTGAACCGCAGTGCTCCGTCTCCCTGTTCGGACATGGATGCTCTGTCCCCCCGTCATGCAGAAAGCCCTGGTAGGGGCTCTACAGAGGCCCGGTTAGAGCCTCGCCTCGCGATCATAAGAGGTTTGGGGGGCGAATGGTACGGCGTTGGTCACAGGGTCCCGGCGCGGGTAAAGGTTGATTCAAAGCGGCATCAAGCCGAGTGCGATTCGCGTGAGTTCGGCCTTGTTTCCGACGCTGAACTTCGACCGTACTCGCTTGACGTAGGTGTCCACCGTGTGATGGCTGATCCCGATACGCCGGGCGACCTGTCCATGGGTCATTCCCAGCGCGATGAAACGCAGTACCTCCTGCTCCCGCGGTGACAGCGCGGCCGCCGGGCGGTCCGTCACGGACGCCGTCGAGGAGCGTGCCACCGCCTCGGACACCGACCGCAGCACCTCCTCCGCGGTCGCGTCCGGCCGCACCACGACCACGTCCGGCATCTCGTCCCCGGCGCCGGACCGCGTCCATGTCTCCGGCAGGCCGGCCGCCACGCTCTCCCCGACGACCAGGACATCGATCCGGTCCCCGGCCCCGGGAAGCGCGTCGGCCGAGGTGAACACCACGTCGCAGGACGACTGGGCACTCAGCAGGTGCGCCAGGCCCATGAGAACCAACGGCTGTCGCTCACAAATCGCAGTTCGCATGTGCCCAACATCCGCGCGCGGCTTCCCGATTCGATCCCACCTCGTTCCCGTCCCCCGTTATGTTTTCCGC
>NZ_JAEQAZ010000336.1 GCF_016654115.1 Streptomyces sp. MBT53 | reverse complement strand
GCTGTGAACGGGGTGGCTGGGAAGGCCGGTGTGGTGGCGGCTGCGATCGGGGTGGCTGGGGTGGCCGGCGCGGTGGCGGTGGCTGCGAATGGGATGGCTGGGGCGGCCGACGCGATGGCGACGGCGGCGGCGGTGAACGGGGCGGCTGGGAAGGCCGACCCGAGGGCGGCTGCGAACGGGGTTGCCGGGGTGGCCGGCGCCGTGGGGACGACCGCGAACGGTGTGGCCGGGGCAGGCGCCGACGGCGGGGGCGGGGGCGTGGACCCCGGGCAGGAGCGGTTGCGGCGGTGGCGGATGGTGCTCGGGGGCGACGCGGCCGACGGCACCGGGTGTGCGTTGTCCGGGCGGGACGCCGCGATGGACGGGGCGCTGGCCGCGCTGTACGGCAGGGGGGACAAGGAGCGGGCGGGGAAGGACCGTTCGGCGGGGCTCGGGGCGTCGGCGCCGTCCGTCGCGCGCTGGCTCGGGGACATCCGCACGTACTTCCCCTCCTCCGTCGTCCAGGTCATGCAGCGCGACGCCATCGACCGGCTCGGGCTGTCCGCGCTGCTGCTCGAACCGGAGATGCTGGAAGCGGTCGAGGCCGACGTGCATCTCGTCGGCACGCTGCTCTCCCTCAACAAGGCGATGCCGGAGACCACGAAGGAGACGGCACGGATGGTGGTGCGCAAGGTCGTCGAGGACCTGGAGAAGCGGCTCGCCACCCGCACCCGGGCCACCCTCACCGGTGCCCTCGACCGCAGCGCCCGTATCAACCGGCCGCGCCACCACGACATCGACTGGAACCGCACGATCGCGGCCAACCTCAAGCACTACCTGCCCGAGTACCGGACGATCGTGCCGGAGCGGCTGATCGGATACGGGCGGGCGTCCCAGTCCGTGAAGAAGGAGGTCGTCCTCTGCATCGACCAGTCCGGGTCGATGGCGGCGTCCGTCGTCTACGCCTCCGTGTTCGGAGCGGTGCTGGCGTCCATGCGATCGATCGACACCCGGCTCGTCGTCTTCGACACGGCGGTCGTCGACCTGACCGACCAGCTCGACGACCCGGTGGACGTGCTCTTCGGGACCCAGCTCGGCGGCGGTACGGACATCAACAGGGCGCTCGCGTACTGCCAGTCGCAGATCACCCGGCCCGCGGAGACGGTGGTCGTGCTGATCAGCGACCTCTACGAAGGGGGATACGGAACGAGATGCTCAAGCGGGTCGCGGCGATGAAGGCGTCGGGGGTGCAGTTCGTGACGCTGCTCGCGCTGTCCGACGAGGGGGCGCCTGCGTACGACCGCGAACACGCCGCCGCGCTGGCCGCGTTGGGGGCGCCGGCCTTCGCCTGTACGCCCGACCTGTTCCCGGAGGTGATGGCGGCGGCGATCGAGAAGCGGCCGCTGCCGATACCGGACACAGCCTGACGAACCGGCATCGGTGGTGATGAACGGGCTTGTGGGACAGGGGGGTTGTGCGTCTCCGAGCCGCCCGTGCAAGGATCGTCGCCTCATGATCTGGCCCGCCGCACTGTCCGGTGCCGCCCTGCGCGTGACGCGTACGGCGGTCGGGCGGCGTGTGCTGCAACTGGCTCTGCTGGTGGGCGGGTTGTGCGCGCTCGGGTTGCTGTGCGGGGGACAGGCGCAGGCGGCGGACGGGGTTCTGGGCACGCCGGTGAGTCTCGGCAGGCCGGGGATTCCGGTGGCGGCTTCGGCGGTGAAGCCGGTTCCTGTCCGGGTTCAGGTGCCTGTTCTTGCTCCGGTGCTGGATCCGGTGCTGGATCCGGTGGTGGCACCGGTGGTGGCACCGGTCTCGGACACCGTGGAACAGGTCGTGCGGCCCGTGAGTGACGTGGTGACGAAGACGGTGACCGCGGTGTTGGCCGAGGCGCCCTCGCTGCCCACCTTGCCCTCGGTCCCCGTAGTGCCGAGTCAGCCCGTGCCCCCGGTCCAGGAGCCTCCGGCGCACACCGCGCCGGTGGCGGTGCCGACGCCCGTCCGGTCGACCCCGCAGCCTTCGGGTGATGGGCATCGTTCGGGTGTGAGGCCCGCCGAGACGGCCGTAGGCACAGGCGTGACGTACGGGCCGCGCGTCGCAGGCGGCGCCGATGAGGTCGGCGCCTTAGGGCATGCGGCCGTGCGTCATGCGCCGTCCGTCAGGCGCGCCCCGGTGCGTCAGGCACCCGGCGGTGACCCGGACGGCGCCCCGCGTGATCAGCAGGCGGTGGACGGCGGTGGGGCGCGGCACTGTGACGCGCAGGCCGTGACGTCGGGCCACCGGGTGGCCGTGCGGTTCGTGCGCGGTGTCGCCGAGGGCGCGGACGCGGCGGAGACCCGGGACAGGTACCGGGACGTTCCCGTCTTCCCAGGCTAGGCGGGCCTTTTCCGGCAGTTGAGCTGCCCGGAATGTCGCCATGCCCCCTTCTCGCGATGCCTGAGGAACCGACGCACGCATGAACACCCGTATGAACCAGAACACCGACATCACCCCGGCCGAAGTCCGGCGACGTCTCGTCGATGCCGTGGTCTCCGTCCCACGAGGCTCCCGGGTCAGGGCCGCCGCGGCCATCCAGGGCGCGCGGGCCGCACGGACCGCACGCGCCGCACACATTGTGTGCACCCGGGCCGTTCGGCACTGGGAGTAACAGACTCCGTGAGGCAGTGACCCCGGACGGCCGAATGCCGTCGGTCTGTCCGGGGGCGCGCCTCGCGGTAGGGGGTCCCCGCCGGGCCAGCCCCAACCCGGCGGGACCCCGCCCGGAACGACCCGCCTGAGGGATCGCCCACGAGTCCCGTGCGCGGCACTCCGTGTCACGGATTCCGGCATCATGTGACAGGTATCACCGCTCAGGTGTGACCCTCGATTTAGAGGCCCTCCGCAAGCAGCGATAACCTGCGAGACGGACATGCCGCGCGCTCGGTCACCGTGTGCGCCTCCCTTGTGACAGCGGACGTCACGTTGCCCTTCGCGGCACGCCCACGCATCCAACGAACCGCGAGATCACTGAGGACGGAAGCGCGTGGACCTGTTCGAGTATCAGGCGAGGGACCTCTTCGCCAAGCACGATGTACCGGTGCTGGCCGGTGAAGTCATCGACACGCCTGAGGCGGCCCGCGCAGCCACAGAGCGTCTCGGTGGCAAGTCCGTCGTCAAGGCCCAGGTGAAGGTCGGCGGCCGTGGCAAGGCCGGTGGCGTGAAGCTCGCCGCCACCCCGGACGAGGCCGTCGCGCGTGCGACGGACATCCTCGGCATGGACATCAAGGGCCACACGGTCCACAAGGTGATGATCGCCGAGACCGCGCCCGAGATCGTCGAGGAGTACTACGTCTCGTACCTCCTCGACCGCACCAACCGCACCTTCCTCGCCATGGCGTCCGTCCAGGGCGGCGTGGAGATCGAGGTCGTCGCGGAGGAGAACCCCGAGGCCCTCGCGAAGGTCCCGGTCAACGCCAACGAGGGCGTCTCCATCGAGAAGGCCCGCGAGATCGTCGCGCAGGCCAAGTTCCCGGCCGACGTCGCCGAGCAGGTCGCCGAGATCCTGGTGACGCTGTGGGACACCTTCGTCAAGGAGGACGCCCTCCTCGTCGAGGTCAACCCCCTCGCCAAGGTCGCCGACGGCCGTGTCATCGCCCTCGACGGCAAGGTCTCGCTGGACGAGAACGCCGAGTTCCGTCAGCCGGAGCACGAGGCGCTGGTCGACCACGACTCCGCCAACCCGCTCGAGGCCGCCGCCAAGGCGAAGAACCTCAACTACGTCAAGCTCGACGGCGAGGTCGGCATCATCGGCAACGGCGCGGGTCTCGTCATGAGCACCCTGGACGTCGTCGCGTACGCCGGTGAGAACCACGGTGGCGTGAAGCCGGCCAACTTCCTCGACATCGGCGGCGGCGCGTCCGCGGCCGTGATGGCGAACGGCCTGGAGATCATCCTGGGCGACCCCGACGTCAAGTCGGTCTTCGTCAACGTCTTCGGCGGCATCACCGCGTGCGACGAGGTCGCCAACGGCATCGTGCAGGCGCTGCAGCTGCTCGCGGACAAGGGCGAGGAAGTCACCAAGCCCCTCGTCGTCCGCCTCGACGGCAACAACGCCGAGCTGGGTCGCAAGATCCTCTCCGACGCCAACCACCCGCTGGTCCAGCGCGTGGACACCATGGACGGCGCGGCCGACAAGGCCGCCGAGCTCGCGGCTGCGAAGTAAGGGACGAGGGACAAAACAGCCATGGCTATCTTCCTCACCAAGGACAGCAAGGTCATCGTCCAGGGCATGACCGGCTCCACGGGCATGAAGCACACCAAGCTCATGCTGGCGGACGGCACCAACATCGTCGGTGGCGTCAACCCCCGTAAGGCCGGCACGTCCGTCGACGTCGACGGCACCGAGATCCCGGTCTTCGGCACGGTCGCCGAGGCGATCGAGAAGACGGGCGCGAACGTATCCGTCCTCTTCGTGCCGCCGGCCTTCTCCAAGGCCGCCGTCGTCGAGGCGATCGACGCCGAGATCCCGCTCGCGGTCGTCATCACCGAGGGCATCGCCGTCCACGACTCGGCCGCGTTCTACGCGTACGCGGTCGCGAAGGGCAACAAGACCCGGATCATCGGCCCGAACTGTCCCGGTCTCATCACCCCGGGCCAGTCGAACGCCGGCATCATCCCGGGCGACATCACCAAGCCGGGCCGTATCGGCCTGGTCTCGAAGTCCGGCACGCTGACGTACCAGATGATGTACGAGCTGCGTGACATCGGCTTCTCGTCCGCCGTCGGCATCGGTGGCGACCCGGTCATCGGCACCACGCACATCGACGCGCTCGCCGCGTTCGAGGCCGACCCCGACACCGACCTGATCGTGATGATCGGTGAGATCGGCGGCGACGCGGAGGAGCGCGCGGCGGACTTCATCGCGAAGAACGTCACGAAGCCGGTCGTCGGTTACGTCGCGGGCTTCACCGCGCCCGAGGGCAAGACCATGGGCCACGCCGGCGCCATCGTCTCCGGCTCCTCCGGTACGGCCGCCGCGAAGAAGGAGGCCCTCGAGGCCGCCGGCGTCAAGGTCGGCAAGACGCCGACGGAGACGGCGAAGCTGGCGCGGGAGATCCTCGCCGGCTGACCGGTACCTAGCTGTACGTCGATGGGCTCGCTCCGTGGGTTGGAGCGGGCCCATCGGTGCTTTGTCGGGTGCGGGTGCGTTGTGGCTGGTCGCGCCCACGCGGCGGAGCCGCAAATTGATACAGCCCCGCGCCCCTCTAAAACCCACGTGCGTTTAGAGGGGCGCGGGGAACTGCGTGACCAGCCCCCACCGGGCCGCAGCCAACGAACTACCGACCCAGCGGTGCCAACCTCTCCGGCCCACTCGTCAGACCGGTCCGCAATCGGTCCCGCAGAGCCACCTCCCCCTCCGACAACGCCCCCTGCACCACCCGCGCCGGCACCCCCTCCACCCGCTGCCCCAAAGGCACGGGCGGCTCATAGTGAGTCGGCGCCGTCCGCACCGTGAGCGTCGTCGCGCCGATGATCGTGACGGTGAACGCGATCGCCGCCCGGGTCCAGAACACGGTTCGGCGTTCACCCACGAAACGAACCACCGGCGGTTTGGCCGCGTGCAACCGCCCCGTGGAGGCGAGTTCGGTCAGCCGCCGGTGCAGTTCGGTCGGGTCGGACAGGTCAGGGAGCTGCGCGGCGATCGCCTCGCGCGCGTGCAGCAGCCGGTTCGCCGCGGCCGGCGTGCTCGCCTCCGTCTCCGCCGCCATCTCCGCGAGACCGAGCCCGACACCGTCGTAGAGGAGGAGGGTCCGGCGGTACGACGGGGGGAGTTTGAGGAGTGCGGTGAGCAGGGCGCGGTCGGCGGGGGCC
>NZ_JAEQAZ010000335.1 GCF_016654115.1 Streptomyces sp. MBT53 | reverse complement strand
CTCGACGCCCCCGGACCCTCCCGCCGCGTCGCACCGCCCGCCACGACCGGCCCCGGCGGCTGGCTCGACACGCTTCACCCCGACGACAGCATGAAGCCGTTCACCATGCCGCCGGACGGTTTCAAGGTCCGCCGGATCGTCGGCGTCGACCAGCTCCACACCGCCAACTCCCTTGCCCTCGCATCCGCCTACGACGCGTCCTTCCCGCTCACGGACGCGGTCGACGACGACCTGATCGCCCGGGCCCGGGACACCCCGCTCACCCGCGCCGGCACCGGACCCGCTCAGAACCTGGAGGACGGCACCGGCAACAACGCCCTCAGCGCCTTCTACGACCGCACCCTGGAGCCCGGCGGCTACGAGGTGGCCGGCCTGACCGAACGCGGCTTCTTCGGCGGCGCGGACGCCGACCTGCGGCTGTACTCCCGGCCGCAGTTCCGGCAGGCCCGGCTGCTCGCCGTCACCGACGGCATGAAGCACGAGGCACCCAAGCGCCATGTGCAGGGGGGTGGCGTGAGCGCCGGGCGGGTCGGGCAGGCCGAGTCGGCGCTCGGCGGCGGTCCCGCCACGTCGACCGCCGCCACCGGCACCAACCAGATGGGCGCCTCGGGACCGGGCGACGTCGCGACCGAGTCCGACACCCTCGCCTCGGGCGGCGACCGCCTCGCGTCGGTGAACGTCAAGCCGAACACCACCCGTTCGTTCCTGTTCGCCATCCCCACGACCTGGCTGAGCGTGGCCGCGGTCCACCACCACGTCAAGGACTCCGCGCCGGTGCGGGCGATGCGCAGCCCCTTCGGCAACCCGCAGCGCGCCCCGCAGGCACGCGAGACCGACACCACCGTCCTGGCCTGGGTCCGCGAGGACGTCGCCCGTGAACTGGGCCTCATCGGCGACGACGGATTCCCGCCGGTGGCGGCCAAGGCGTGGGACGCGGTCACCAAGGCCGACAAGGAGTGGACTACCGCCGACAAGAAGTACTGGGAGCTGCGCCGCGACGAGGGCCCGCGCCGCGAGACCGCCCTCACGGACGCCGAGAACCTGCTGACCACCCTCACCGCCCGCGACCCCGAGACCCTGCCCGGGGTGATCGCCGCGCGCGGCGAACTCGCCCGCCTGGAACACGAGAACGAGGGCGCGGAGCCCGCCCACGACGGCTGGGCGGAACTCCACGACGCGGAACGCGACGCCGCGCATGACCGCGTGACCGCTGTGCTGCGGGCGGCCGCCGACGAGGTCACCGCGGCCCGTGCGGCCCGCGCTACGGCACGCGACCAACTGGACGCCTTCACCGCGGAGTTGGGCGAACGACGTGGTTTCGCGGAGGCGCTCGCCGACGAGTACGCACGCGTCCGGGAAGCCGCCGACCGGCTGACCCGCTGGCACCAGTTGGCGACCACACCGGCGGGACGCGCCCGGCTCGGCGCCACCCTGGAACCGGAGGAGGTCGTCTTCCGGGCGCCGGCGGCACCGGGCACCGCGAAGGCGCCGGTGACGGAGAAGAAGGACGCCGAGACGACTGACAAGAAGGCGAGCGACAAGGACGCGGAGAAGAAGGACGCCGAGAAGAAGGACGTAGACAAGAAGGCCAGTGACAAGGGCGGCGAGAAGAAGGACGGTGGGGAGCAGGACGAGGCCGCGGGCGACGCCGAACTGCGCCCCGCGTTCAGCCGCCCGCCGTGGGAGACGTCCGGAACCCCGGACCCGTCGCTGCGGCGCTTCGACGCGGCCCAGGACCATCGCTCCCTGACCGCCACCGATCCCGACGGCCGCAACTGGGTCTACGACCTGCACGAACCGGACGGTGACGGCAACGGGTTCTTCACGGCGGTCCTCGGTGTCGGGGAGCGCGGCGGGCCGACGGCGGTGTCGGAGACCCGGCGTGCCGGACTGGCCGGCCGCGTGGCCCGGAGCGTCGACATGCCCCGGGACGTGACGCTCGACCCGCAAGCGGTGTTCCGTACGGCCGAACTGACCAGCAGGCTCGGCGAGCACTTCCGGCGCGACCCCGCTCTGTCCGGCACCGTCGAGGAGAACGGCGGCCGGCTGCCCGACGCCTTGCGCACCGCACTCACGCCCGCCCAGCGGCAGAGTCTCGTACGGCTGCACGTGCAGCGGGCCCGCCGCTGGGACGACGCGACTGCGAACCTTGCGGCTGACCTGACGGCTCGTTCCCTCGGGGTGGACATCACGGTCGTGGGGGAGGACGGCAGCTACCGGTTCTTCCCGGGCTCCGCCGATCCGACGGCGGGTCCGCTCCGGCAGGTGACCGTCTACCGGCGCGGTGACAGCTACCTGTCGGCCCGTCCGCGGACCTCAACACCGCTGCCGGCGCCCCCCGTTCGAGGCGCGGAGCCGCCGGGGAGTATGGACACCAAGGACACCAAGGACACCAAGGACGCCGACACCGCGGAGGGCAAGGAGACTCAGAGCAAGGAGACCGAGGGCAAGGAGACGAAGACCAAGGACAAGCCCGACTCGGACACACAGGCCAAGTCGGACACACCGGGCAAGTCCGTCGGCGAGATGCAGTCGCTGCCCGCTCGGAGTGTTCTGGTGGACGGTCGGCAGATGACCGTCCAGAACGTGCGTCCGGACGGGAACTGCCTGTTCACCGCGATCATCGCCGGCATCGGTGCCCAGCACCCGGGGCACACCGTGCGGGGCCGGGCCGTGCATACGATGACGGTCGCCGACCTGCGCGACGACACCGTCGGCTGGTACGGGACGTCCGCTGCCGCTCAACAGCACGCCGCGCGGGACCCGTTGGACACGATCGTCCACGACAGGTACCCGGACCTGCGCAGCTTGCGGCCCCTGTTCACTCCGCTGGGTCTGCGGAGGTACATCCCGCTGACCTCCGCGCAACGGGCAGGCATCCAGGCCCAGTTGAGAGCCGAGGGTCTGGAGAACGGCACGGGGCCGGTGGCGATCGCGCGAAGCCGCACACTGACCGACCAGGCGCACGCGAACAATGTCCGCCAACTGGTCCTGCGTACCCTGCACGGCCCCGCCACGGCGAGGTCGCGGGCGCTGTGGCGGGAGATCCGCCGCCACTTGCCGTCCGTCGTGCCCGCCACTCCGGCGGGGACCGTCGCGCTGGGGGAGCGTGGGCTGGTCGACCGCGCGATCCGCTCGGCCGAGCTGTGGCACACCCCCTTCTACGACGACGTACCCCTGCTGCTCACCCAGTCGCTGGGCATCGACCTCGTCGTCGTCCAGCCCGACGGCCGCGGTGGATCCATCCTGCACCGCCTCTCCGAGGACGCCGACGGGCCCACCGTGTACGTCGCCTACAACGGCGTCGACCACTACGAGACCTTGCGGCCGACGGCGCCGCAGCCCGGTCCGGGCGGTGACCTCACCGCCGGTTTCGGCGACCCTGTGATGCCGAAGCGGGTGAAGGACGAGGAGCGCGACGACGAGGGCGACGTACGGGCGAACCCGCTGTGGATCCCCCTGGAAGAGGTGGACCCCGACCTGCTGATCACCGGCAACCACGACGCGGTGTGGCTGTACACGGTGACCGACGACGGCCGTGTCCTGCTCGGCAGCGAGACACCTTCGCAGGTGATGGCACAGGACCGGTTCGACGCGCTGCTCGCCGGCGTCCGCACCCGGCGCCCCGAGACGACGGCGGAGTCGCTGCGGGCGGAGCTCGACGGCCTCGGGCACACCGGCATCGCCGCCGTGTTCGAGGAGGGCGGCCGTACGCGGCCCGGCGCGAGCCGGGTGTCGGGCGAGTTCCGGTGGAGCGAGAGCCTGCGGACGTGGACCGTGAACGACAAGTCCGGCCGCTACATGAGCAAGTCGGTGCGGCCGGACATCGACCCGGCGGTCGCGGCCGGCTGGCTGGACAACGTCGCCGGGCTCTTCACCGACCGACTCGGCGTCCAAGTCGCCCCGGAGCAGGTGAAGTCGAGCGCCGTGAAGGCCCCCGAGCCGCAGCGCGGAGACACCGGGAACCGGTCCGCTTCCGCGCCTCTGACGCTGCGTCAGCCAGCGGGCGGCGACTGGTTGCCGGCCGCGCTGGTCGACGCCCTGAGGAAGGGGGAGTCCTCCGACCTGTTCGGCCGGCCGGGACTCGGCGGCCTGCTCGGAGGACCGGACCCGTCCGACGCGCTGCACCGCTGGACCGAGTTCCGGCTCGCGGCCCCGGACGCCGCGGTGCGGGTGCCCGCTCTGACCGCCGCCGACTGGGCGGGCCAGGCGCACACGACGGTGTCGTTGGACGACCTTGCCGCAGTGGGCGTGACCCCGACACCCGACCAGGCCGCGTTCGCGACGCTGACCGGCGCGCTCCCGCTCGGCGACCTCACCCTGACCCTCGCACAGCGTTACCGGCTGCTGCGCCGCTGGGCGGACCGCGACGAGCTCCTCACCGAGATTGCCGCGGGCACCGCCGCCCGCGACCTGGGAATCGTCCTGACACTGGTCACCGACGACGGGACGGTACGCCGCTTCGAGCCGTGAGGGCCGTCCGACTGCCGGTGCTGTGGTTGTGCGGGCGTGTTCTCCGCCCGACGGTCAGTGGGGTTGGAGGACGAAGTCGTACTGGGCGTGCAGGTAGGGGACTTCGAGGGTGCTGCCGTCGGGTGCGGTGCCGGCCGGTCGTTCGGTGAAGGGGATGATCAGCGCGTCCTTGGTGCCGAAGACGACGTCGGAGTCGAGGTAGTCGCTGCCCGCCTGGAACAGATGGGTGATCAGTTTCCGGTAGTCGGGCTCGTCGATGAGGAAGTGGACGTGGGCCGGCCGGAAGTGGCTGATGTCCGTCCGGCGCATCAGATCGCCGACGGGGCCGTCCATGGGGATGGCGTAGCCGCGCGGCGCGATGGTGCGGATGCAGTAGGTGCCGTCCTCGCGGGTGCGGTACTTGGCCCGCAGGCGTGCTTCGTCGATCTCGGGGATCTGGGCCTCGTAGGCGCCGTCCGCGTCGGCCTGCCACACGTCGAGCACGGCGCGGGCGAGGGGCTTGCCCTCGGTGTCGGTCACCCTGCCGGTGAAGAACAGCGGTGCGCCCGGGATGCCGTCCGACATGTCGAAGCCGTGGGGCGCGGTCGGTGAGCCGTCGATGTGGAACGGACCGAGCACCGTTGCGGGGGTCGCCTCCGGTGTGAACTGGTTGTTCAACTGGACGACCAGTGTGCTCAGTCCGAGCACGTCCGAGGTGAGGATCAGTTCCTGGCGCTTGTCGTCGCTGATCCCGCCGGCCGCGGTCAGCCATTCGATCGCGGCCATCCACTCGTCCTCGGTGAGCCGCACCTCGCGCGAGAAGGCGTGCAGATGACGGACTAGCGCGGTCATCAGCTCGCCCAGCCGCGGGGAGTGGGCGGTGGCCCACCGCTGGGCGGCCAGGTCGGTGATGTTGTCCTCGTCGACGGACACGGTTGCGGCTCCTTGGTCTGTGTACGGGGTGGATGGCCGGGCGGCGGGCGCGGGGTCAGTCCTCGCGCCGGTCCTTCGTGAGCGGGTCCGGGGCATACGGCTCGGGCGGTACCGGGATGTTGTTGCGGTCGACGGAGAGGAAGACATCCTGGGCGACGGGGTGGCGCAGTTCCTCGGCGAGCTGGCCGATCAGTCCGGCCGTACGCGCCAACAGGGCGAAGCCGCGCAGCAGTTGGAGCGGGAGGCCGAGGTCCGCGAGGGCGGCGCCGCACACCCCCGCTCCGTTCAGGGGGAGCGTGCGGTGCAGCACCTTCGGGTGCACCCGGCCGATGGCGGCGAACAGGCTCAGGTGCGCGCCGAAGAGGCCTTCCTCCTGCGCGATTTGGATCAGCCTGGGCGTCCGGGGGTCGCCCTCCTTGTGCACGTGGTGACCGAGGCCGGGCACGAACTCCCCGTCCGCGCGCCGCCGTTCGACCGTGCGCAGCGCGACCGCGTCCCAGCCGGCCTCGTCGGTGGGCAGGTCCCCGTCGAGGGACTCCAGTACGTCGTGCAGGAAGCGGCCGGTGTCCTCGGTGACGCCGAGGAAACGGGAGCCGCCGCCGAGCAGGCCGGCGGCGAGTGCGCCCTGGACCGAGTCCGGGGCGGAGAGGTAGGTCAGGCGGGTGACGATGGCGGTGGGGGTGAAGCCGTGGTCGGCCAGGGCGGCGAGCACGGCCTCGAAGACCCGGGTCTCGCCGGGGGTGGGCCGGCGCTGGGTGGCGAGCCAGAACGCGAGTTCACCGAAGCCGACCGAGCCCATGATGTCCTGGGCCAGGTCGTGCCCGAGGAGGGTGATGGTGTGCGGGTCGGAGGCGCCGAGGGCCGTGGGGTAGGCGGGGCGCGGGGCCGGCTCAGACATGGTCGGTCTCCTCTCCGGCATGGCCTGTCTCCTCGGGTGCGGACAGCCAGGTGCGCAACTGTGCGCCGTGTTCGTCGAGTTGGGGCGGCGGCAGTCGGTAGGAGGCGGGGGT
>NZ_JAEQAZ010000334.1 GCF_016654115.1 Streptomyces sp. MBT53 | reverse complement strand
AACGGAACAGGGTGGCCTTGGAGACCTCGGCCGCCGCCGCGACCTCGACGACCGACACCTCGTCGAACCCCTTCTCGCGGAAGAGACGCAGGGCTTCCTGCGCGATGAGATTCCGGGTGCGTTCTTTCTTGCGCTCGCGGAGGCCGGGGAGTTCGTCCATGCGCGCCACACTACCAGACCATGAGACCGAGAATCAAATGAGACCGGAGATGGAGTGAAGTCGAGAATCTTCTGAGACCAGGTTGCATTTTCTTCCCGCTCGGTGTTCCCTTGAGGCAACGACGACGAGAGGGATCGCGATGACCGACGAGCTGGCCCGGCGCGGTGTGGGGGTGCGGATCGTGGACGCGGCGCGGGTTCCGCACCGGGAGTCCCGAGGCAAGGGCCTGCAGCCGCGCACCCTGGAAGTCCTGGAGGACGTGGGCGGCACCGAGCGCGTGCTCGCCACCGGGACGACTCGGCTGCCGTTCCGCAAGTACTTCGACGGCAAGCATGTGAACGACACCGACCCGTTCGCGGACGCGCTCCCCACGCCCGACGCGCCGTACGAGCGAGGGGTGCTCATAGGGCAGTGGCAAGTGGAGCAGATCCTGCGCGACCGGCTCGCGGAGTTCGGGGTCGGCGTCCAACTCGGCGCGGAGGTGGCCGAGTTCGAGCAGGACACGGACGGAGTCACGGCCGCCCTCGCCGACGGGGAGCGCATCAGGGCCGGCTACCTGGTGGGCTGCGACGGTGGGCGCAGCCGGGTGCGCAAGGTGATGGGGGTGCGCTTCGACGGTACGACCGAGGAGACGCAGTCGATGGTCGTCGGGGACGTGCGGGCCGAGGGGATCGGCCGGGACGTGTGGCACCAGTGGTTCACGTCGGACGGCGGCGGGCTGGCGCTGTGCCCCATGCCCGGCACGGACTCCTTCCAGCTCCAGGCGAGCCCCGAACTCGACGCGGACGGCGAGCCGTTGCCGCCGTCCCTGGAGAGCTTCCAGCGGATCTTCGACCGGTACGCGCGCGTGCCCGGCGTGACGCTGACGAGCCCGACCTGGCTGTCCGTCTGGCGGGTCAATGTCCGCATGGTCGACCGGATGCGGGTCGACCGGGTCCTGCTCGCCGGGGACGCGGCCCATGTCCACCCGATCGCGGGCGGACTCGGTATGAACACCGGTATCCAGGACGCCTACAACCTGGGCTGGAAGCTGGCCCTCGTGGCCACCGGACAGGCCGGTCCCGGGCTCCTGGACACGTACGAGGAGGAGCGTCTTCCGGTGGCCGCCTGGACGCTGGGGGTCTCCACCGACCTGTATGCCCGGGTACTCGAAGCGGTCAAGGAACCCGGCACGGGTATCGAGGTCGCCGCACCGCCGCCGATGGGCACGGGCTATCCGTGGAGTTCCCTCGCGGGTCCGGCCGGCGGTCGCACTTCGGGCGACGCCACCGTCCTGCGTCCGGGCGACCGTGCGCCCGACGCACCTTGCCTCGATGCGTCGGGGCAACCGGTCCGGCTCTTCCAGGCGTACGCCGATCCGCGGTTCACGCTGCTCGGTTTCGGCACCGAACTCTCCGACTCCGTAGGCAAGTTGGCGGCCGAGCACGACGGCCTGCTGCAGGGGTTCACGGTGGACGACGACCTTCGCGATCACGAGGGGCACGCCCGGCGGGCGTACGGGATCACCGGCCCGGCCCTCGTGCTGATCCGCCCCGACAACCACGTGGCGCTGTTCACCCGGGACCCCGCCGAGGTCACCGCTTATCTCACGCGGATAGTCACAATCACTCCCAAAGAGTGATACTCGGAGTATGAGCACGGCAGCGTACGAACTGCTGGCCGCGTCGTCGCACAACACCCTCGACGTGACCGCAGCCTTTCTCGGTGGCCTGCTGATCGCAGGCGCGCTGGTCTGGGCCATACATTTCGGTATGAAGGTCCGGGACCAGGAACTTCCGCGGCCGCTCCCCGAGGAGCAGCCCCACCTCCCCGCCGGCGGCGCTGTCCACGAGATGCGCGAGATGCGGGAACCCGACGAGATGCCCGTCGCCTCGGAGGAGAAGGAACGGCTGATGCCGTACCAGCTCCATCACTCCGGCAGCAGGACGGGAAAGGACCAGAGCCGGCAGCGCTGGGTGCCGGGGAGGAGCGGTTCCTTCGGCGGGGGCGGCATCGGACACGTCTGACCCGTCTGACCTGTCTGACCTGTCTGACCTGTCCGACCCGCCCGCCGCCGGTTCAGCTGTTCGGCGTGCTTAGCGGCGCCCCGGAGGTCTTCGGGTCGTAGACCGCCAGTGCCCAGATGACGAACACATCGACCGCGATCATGATGACCGACCAGATCGGGGCGTACGGCAGGAACATGAACTGGAGGATCGCGCTGAGGCTCGCGAGGACGATGCCGCAGACGCGGGCCCAGCTCATGCCCCTGAGGATGCCCCAGCCGGTGACCGCGCCCACGGCGCCCAGACAGAGGAGGATCACGCCCCAGCCGGTGAGGTTGATGCTGTACACGTAGTCGCCGACGCGGGTGTAGACGTCGTCCTTGGCGAGCGCGGAGATGCCCTGGAGGATGGCGATCACGCCGTTCATCAGCATCAGGACACCGGCGAAGACGGCACCGCCGACCGCGAGGCCGCCGCCGGAGGGGGGCGGGCCGTAGCCGCGGGCGCTGGGAGCCTGACCGGCGTCGTTCCAGACGCGGGGCTTCTCCTCGCCGCCGGTGGACGTCGAGTGCGGCTGCTGTGTGGAGTGCGGCTGCTGCGTCATGGCGGTGCCCCACCTCTCTGTGGTGTGCGGTCCGTGGTGTGCGGTCCGTGGTGTGCGGTCCGTGGTGTGCGGGTCTGTGGTGTGCGGTCTGTGGTGGTTCGGTCTCTCTTTGGTGTGTGGTGCTTCGACCATCCGGCCGAGGCACGCCCTCCACCAGGGGGGTTACGCCGTCCGGGTGAGCCCCGGCCTCGGCCCCGGGTCCTCGTCCGCCGCCAGGAACTCCACCACCGCCAGCGCGAAGAGCAGCGCGAGCGCCAGCCCCACCACGACCCACCCCGTCGGGTGCGACCAGAGCAGATAGGCGAGCAGGGCCGCGGCCACCAGGAGCCGGCCGATCCACGACCGGTACCGACGTACGAACGGCCCCACCGGCCCCGTACGCAGTCCCGCCCCGTCGGCCGTGGCCCGCACCGCCCCGATGCCGGACGTCCACAGCCGACGTACGAGACCCGCCCGCCGACCGGGCCCCGTCAGCCAGGCACCGAGCGCGACCACCACCCCCACCGCCACGACCATCCGCACCGTCGTGCTCAGGAACCGGGTCAGCGCGTCGTACACCGCTGCGGCGGCGGGCTGCGACACCCCGGCCGGGAGCGCGTCCAGATACAGCGCGCGGGCGATGCGCAGCGCGATGCCGAGGAGAGCAGTCGCGGCGGCCACGCCCAGCGCGCCGGTGACCAGCGCCCTGCGCCGCCGCTTCGCCAGCAGCACACCGGCCGCGACCAGGACCAGGGCCACCAACGGCAGCCAGGTACCGGCAAGTTGGAGCAGCCGGAAGTACTTGCGGTATGAGTCGAGGTCGTCGTTCCTGACGAGGGTGATCGAGGTATGGAGCTCGGGGATCTTCGCGGCGACCGTCATCCCGTCGTCGACCAGCCGTTGTTTCACCTGGTCGACGACCGGGCCGACGTCGAGCGTCACCGTGCCGTCGTCGAGCCGTACGGCACCGCCGCCGCTGCCGGTCAGGGCCTTTTCCACAGTGCTGTGGACACGCCGGTTCGCGTCCTTCCAGATCCTGGCGAAGGCGTCGGAGGCGGCGACGGCCCGCGCCTTGTCGTGGACGAAGGCACGGACCGCGTCCTCCAGGGAACCGCCGAGCGCCCCCAACGCCTTTTCCAGCAGCGGGCGTTCGGCCGGGGCCGCGCCGGACAGCAGCGTGGTGAGGTCGAGATGTCCCATGACCGCGGTCGTCACCCGGTCCGCGACGGCGTCCTGGATGTCCGGGTGGGAGGCGAGGGGCGCCACCGTCCGCACATAACGGTCCGTGTCGCCCACCGTATCCGCGGTCCAGGCGGCCACGACCCCGAGCGGAGCGAGCAGGCACCCGACGACAACGAGCAGAACGGCGACCAGCGAACGCGCCCGGTGCCGAGGCCCCCGCGCCCGTTCCGCCTCCAGGACAGCAACCCGCGCCCGCAGTCGGTCGAGTTCCGTCGTCACCCCTGCCTCCTCCGCCGCGGCTCTGCCTGCCAGCGCATCCCCGGCGGCCGGGTTCCGCGAGCAGTGCCACGCCGTTCGGGTGAGTCCGGCATGCGGGCGCACGGCAACGGACCTTCACTTGAGGGACGGCCCGGCGACGCGGCGATTCATGGAGGCGACATGGCGTGGAACAGGGGTGCCGCGGCGCTGACGACAGCCGTAGCCGTCGCCCTCACCGCCCTCACCGGTTGCTCCGACGACAGCAGTCCCTCCTCCGTCGCGAGCAAGGCGGCGTCCGCCGTCGCGTCCATCGGATCGCAGGCCACGGCCGCCATCGCGTCGGCGACCGCCGAGGCAGGCCGCAGACTCGACGAGGTGAAGAACGGCGTCGATGCCAAGGACGCGGTGAAGGTGGGCACGCCGACCACCGACTCGGCCGGGCGCAGCACCGTCGAGGTCACCGCCGACAACAAGGCCGACTCGACCAAGTCCTTCGCCGTGCAGGTCGAGTTCAAGGACACGGGCGGGAATCTGCTCGACACCGTGGTCGTCACGGTCTCCGACGTCCCGGCCGGAAAGTCCGGTACGGCGACAGCCCGCAGCAACCGCAAGCTGTCGGGCGACGTGAAGGCGGAGACGGGGACGGCGCTGCGCTACTGACTGCGCTGCTGGGGGGTCTGGGTCTGGGGGGTGGGCCCAAAAAAAGTGTGACACCCCTGGCGGAAGTGACACACTTTTTGGGAGAGGGTGTCGGGCGGCGGCGGTTGGTGGTCGGGTCAGGCCATCCAGAAGAAGACGGCGGTCATCCGCTTCTCCTCCAGGGTGCTGCCGTGGTAACCGGTCGCGCTGTGCACGAGGTTGGCGTGGTAGAGCAGCAGACTGTTGTACCGATGCGGTACGCGTACGTCCTCCTCAAAGGCGTCGGGCGCCACAAACCGCGTACCCAACGCCTCGACGAGGTTGTTGTGCGGAGCCTGCACGACGTTGCCGCCGAGCCGCCCGCCCGGCAGATGCTGCCGGTAGAAACTGGTGCCGCAGTCCTTCGGCACGGAGGGATTGAGATACAGCACGGCGGCATACCGACACAGCGACCGCGAGTCGGTGTGGGGCCGGGGTTCGCTCTCGCCCTCCCCCACGACCTGGATGCAGTTGTGGTTGAGCGTCCCGCCGCCGGGCGCCTTCTGCACCCACAACTCCTTGGCCCCGGTGGCCTGTTTGACCAGCCGCTCGATCCGCCCCAACTCGGCCGACTCAAGCCCCGGCATGGTGCGCAACCCCGGCCAGGTCTCCGAGGTGTACGGATACCCCTTCACCCAGTCGTCCTTCGCGAGACACCGCTCCCGTACGGCGTCGACATCCGGAAGGACGTCGTTCAGCACCCAGTAGTCACGGCCCTTGGTGGGCTTGCGATAGGGCAACACGGGGAGGGGCGCCTGACGGGCCCGCTGGGGGTGTGGGGGGAGTGGTGGCATGGGCCCGAACGTATAGCG
>NZ_JAEQAZ010000333.1 GCF_016654115.1 Streptomyces sp. MBT53 | reverse complement strand
TGGGCGCCGATGCTGGCCGGCAGGGCGTGGTTCGCCGCGCCGGCCAGCATCGGCGCCCACGCCGTCACCCTGCGCTTCCTCCAGGGCCAGGGCATCCCCCTCCCCCGCGCCACCGCCTCGCTCGCCCTCTACTCACTCGTCCGGCCGATCGCGAAGACACTTGTGCTGCTGGTCTTCCTGATCTCCTTCCCCGAGATGCTGCGCTTCGGCCAACTCGCTCCCAGAGGCTGGTCGTTGCTCCTCGCGGTCGGCGGTCTGACGACCGCTCTCACCACCGTCACCGTCCTGCTGTGCGCCGTACGACGGCTGCGCAGCCCGGTCCTCCGCTGCGTCCGCACCGCCCTGACGGACGTACGGCAGCTGCACACCATGCCCAGCCGGATCCTCGCCCTCTGGGGCGGGGCCGCCGCCGCTCCCGTGCTGCAGGCGACGGTGATCTTCGCCGTCGGGGCCTCGCTCGGCATGCCGCTGTCCTGGGCGCAGGTGGTGCTCGCGTTCCTCGCCGCCAGCACCGCGGTCGGCGCCGTGCCCGCACCTGGCGGAATCGGTCCCGTGGACGCGGCGACGGTGTTCACGATGGTCGCGTTCGGCGCCCCCATGGATCTGGCCACGGCGAGTGTCATCGGCTACCGCGTCCTGACGGTGTGGGTGCCGTTGCTGCCGGGGGCGTTGATGCTGTCGGCGCTGGTCCACCGGAAGGTGCTGTGACCGAAATCCACTTGTACGACCACTCGTTCCACCTCTAACGTCGCTGCTCATCGGCGTGTAGCTCAGTCAGGAGAGCACCGGGCTCTGGACCCGGAGGGCGCGGGGGCGGTACCCGCCACGTCGGCTTATGGATGACGACGCTGAGCAGCAGCACCTCACCGCGGCCCCCGGCTATGCCCTGGGCCAGTTGGCCAAGGCCTTCACGACCGCGCTGACCCACGAGGACGCCGACACCCGCCGCCGCGCGGAGGGCCGCGCGCAGCGCTGGCGTGCCGTGCTCGCGGGGATGGCGGACGGACGGCTGACGATCGGTTCGCGGACCCCGGTCGCCGGATTTCCGGCCTGGGTCACCCCCGAGGTGGTGCGCGGCGGCTTCGCCACCGGCGCCCCGGGCGCGGGCGGCCCGCTCCAGCCGTACGAGATCGCGCTCGCTGAGCGGTTCGGTGTGCCCGCGGACCGGCGGGCGCTGTTCGCGCACTGTCTCACCGACAGCGGACTCACCTGGCTGTGGGGGCGGTTGAACAGCGGGCGGTACGAGGTGACCGTGCCGGAGGAGGGCGCGCTGCTCACCATGGCGTGGCTGGTGCGGCACGGGGAGACGGCCGCCGCGCTCGACCTGGTCGCGGAGTTGGAGCCGTTCGCGGGTCAACTCCGGTTCCTGCCGCGCCCGTCGACCGGCCGGGCCGCCTCGGACGACACCGACGCACTGCACCGCCGTACCGTCGACGACACCGTGAACCGGCTGGTCCGGCGCCGCCCGAACGCGGCCGTGGAGACACAGCGCGAGGCGCTCGCCGTATGGCAGCCGTTCGGGGACGAGTTGCTCGCGCACTGGCTGGAGACGGCGGGCGGGGCGGACGGGCGGGTGCTCGAACTCGCCCCGGACGAGGCCTGGTTGGCGCGGAGTGGCGAGTTGCTGAGCCGCTACCGGTCGCTGGCCGAGGAGCACACCCGCTGCGGGAAGCACCGCAGCCCGAAGGAGAACCTGGGCATTCTGCGCGGCGCGCTGGAGGAGACCGTCGCCGGGCGGGAGTTGGACGCGCGTCGGCTCGGGCTGCTGCGGCACGCCGTCGCGTCGATGGTGCGGCGGCGCGGGCTGCCGGGATCGCCGGCGCACACCGAACTGCGGCACGCGCAGCGGGCCCAGGCCGCTCTGCCCTCCCATCACGCCCTGGCGCAGGTGGTGTTGGGCCGGCTCGCCGTGCTGCCCCAGGAGTCGGGCATCGCCGATCTCGCCCCCGTACTGGCCCCCGTGTCGGGTCCGGAGGAGCGGGAGACCGGCGTCCCCGCGGGCGCCCGACTCCCGCCGGTGATAAGCCGGGTGGTCGAGGGCGCGCTGAGCGCACCGGTCGACGTCCTGGTGGAGCGGGGAGTCGTCCCCTCGGCCGAGGTACTGGCCGAGCTGGTACCGCAGTTGGTGGCCGTCACCAGCGCGCGGGCCTACGACGACGATGCGCTGCGGGCGCTGATGGCCGCGAACTACCGCGCGTTCCGCAACCGCCGTTCGCTGCTCCTGCTCAACCTGGAGCGGCAGGTCCGGATCGGGGAACTGCCCTGGGTGCGGGCGGTGGCCGCGCAGCGGGGCGACGGCTCGGCCGAAGCGGCCCTGGTGCTACGGCAGTTGGGCGAGCTGGCCGTGGGGGGTTTCCCGGGGACGATCCTGCCCAACCCGCTCGTACGCGAACTCGGCGTGCTCGTCCGCCAGTCGGAGCTGGGCGCTCCGCTGGTGGAGGAACTGGCCGCGGACATCTTCATGAACACCTTCGGGCCGAAGTTCCTCGTGGCGGCCCGGGTCGCGGGCGAGTTGCTCGGCGGTTCGCTGTACGAGCGGTACTACGGCATCGACTACGAGGCGATCCGTCGGCTGGCGATCGCCGAAGCGAGCGAGGCGGCGCGCCGCTCGGTCAGGACCCCGACTTCTCCGGGGTTCGCCCGGCTGTGCGCGGAGCGGGCCAAGGCGGCGTCCTCGGCACCGGCCGGGACGAAGTCCGGTGGTTCGCACGGGTCCTGGGTGGCGGGCAACGGCAAGGTGATCGAGCAGGCGCAGATCCTGACCACCCACAACCTGGCCACGCTGGTCCATCGGGTGGGCATCGCCCCGGAGCCGGGCTGGGCCGAGCTGGCGCGGAGGTGTTTCGTGACCGTGTGCCGGCTGACGGGCCGGGTGCACGGCAACCCGCGGCCGTACGCCACGATCAAGGACGCGGCCTACGCCTGGCGGCAGTCGGTGTTCCATCTGTCGCTCTGCCCGCCCGCCGAGCAGTGGCGTGTGCTCGCCGACCTGGACGCGGAGACGGGCCGTCACCCCGCGCATGTGGCGGCCCGTCTCGCGCCCGCTCTGGCGGGGCTGCGGCTGGTCGCGGACGGTGGCGGCTTCGGCCCGGACGGTACGGCGGACCGGGGCCGGGCCCGTCGGCTGCTCGGCTGGACCACGGACGGCCACTGGCTGGCGAGTGACCCGACTGGCCGCACGTCGTAGGAGAGTTGAGAGGTCCCGGGCCGGGTTCTAGCCCACCGTCGCCGTGCGCACCGCCGCCTCCGTCAGGGTGGTCGCCGTGCGTACGGCGCTGGCGACGGCCTCGTCGGGGGTGAGTCCCAGCTGGTCGGTGAGGGTGAACAGGGCGTCCGCGCCGACGACCACCGCGAGGCCCCGCTTGAGCTGGGTGAACGCGTCCGGGTCCGTCGCACCGAGGGTGCCGTCCAGGGGTGCGAGGGCGTGGTCGATGAGGCCGAAACGGATCCCGGGCCGCATGCTCTCCGCGTCGGGACGCACGATGGTCGCGGCCATCATGGCGCGCACTCCGCCCTGGCGGGCCAGGATGCCGCGGAGCAGGAACTCGCAGGCGTAGGCGACCCGTTCGACGGGATCGCGCGAGTCGGCGACGGGCCGGAGCGCCTCGGCCGGGTCGGGCCAGACACCGGCCAGGGCCTCGCCGATCAGGGAGGGAAGGTCGGGGAAGTAGCGGTAGGCGGTGGCCTCGGAGACCAGGGCGGCGCGGGCGATCTCGGGCATGGTCACCTCGCTGCCCGCGCCGATCAGCACGCGGGCCGCCTCGACGATCGCCGTACGGGTGCGCTTCTTCTGATTGCTGCGGCCCGTGTCCGTCTGGGTTGTCGCCATCGGTTCGTCACATCCCCGTCATCGCTCGTCGCTGCCGTCCGTCCCTTCCGCACTTTATCACGACCGACTCTCATCATGAGAGCGCACTTGCACGAGGAGGGTTGCCAGCCTACTGTCCTAGTGTCCCGAGGGCGCACAACGCGCGGGGAAGACAAGGGAGTTCGAGATGAACGAGGTTTCCGTGGTCGGTCCGGAGGACGGCGAGAAGATCCGTCTGGGCCCGGTCACGATGCGCATCCTGGAGGACGGCAGCACCACCGGCCACCGCCTGGGCATCGGCGAGATCACCCTCGCCCCGCACACCCAGGGCCCGCCGCAGCACCGCCACGGCCAGCACGACGAGGGCTTCTACGTCGTCTCCGGCACCGTGCACTTCACCATCGGCGAGACCGTCCACGTCGCCCCGGCCGGCACCCTCGCGATGATCCCGCCCGGCGCCCCGCACACCTTCGCCAACCCCGGCGACGAACCCGCGGTGATGGTCAACACCTTCACGCCCGACCTGTTCGTGCAGTACTTCCGTGACCTGCGGGACATGATCGCCGGCGGCCGGGAGTTCAACTCCGAGTCGACGATCGAGATGATGAGCCACTACGCCACGGTCCCCGCGACCGACTACGCCTGAGACACCCGCCGCCGTGGGTCAGGAGCCGCCCGAGTTCGACGGGCCGAAGAACTCGATCTCGGCGATGGCCACTTGCTTCTTTCCCGAGGTTCCGTAGGCCGACTCGATGGTGAAGCGCACCGACGTGACCTCGCCGACCCGGAAGGCCCGGCGCTGCGCTCCGGCTCCCTGGTCGAGGCTGAGTTCGCGGGTGGTGGTCTTTCCGTCGGCCGTGGTGATCCTGGCCTCGATCCGGTGCGGCAGCGCCGACTGGCTGAGCTGGTCGGCGCGGGTGGAGACACCCGGCGTGATCAGCAGGTCCAACAGCCGTGTCGGCTCGTCGAACTTGGCCTCCAGCCACTGCCCCTCACCCGACTGGGACACACCCGGCCCCCACCAGGTGTTGTTCAGCTTGTCGAAGGCCAACTCCGGTTTGTGGCCCGGGAAGGAGCGGGAGGCGGTGACGCGGTCCGGGGAGACGGGGGCGCGTTTGGCGAAGTGGTCCTTCGCGGCCTGCACACCGCGCGGGATGTTGACGGCCAGCACGATCAGCAGGGTCAGGACGATCGCGGCACCGATCCAGGTCAGCACCCGGTCGAAGGTCCGGCGCAGCCGCGGCCGGTCCCCCGCCCACGGGATCTCGCCGCTGCGGAACGTGAGCAGCCGCCGCCACCAGGGCAGCCGGCCGGCGACCTGCTCCTCGCCGGCCATGGGCATCGCGCACCGGGCGCAGTAGTGCCGGTCCGGCCGGTTCACCGTCGCACACCAGGGGCAGGGCACTCCACCCACCGCACCGGGTTCGACACCGGGTGCCCGCACGGACTGCGGACGCGCGGCCACCGGGCGCCCGGGCAGCACCGGCGCCACGGAGGGCGCCTGCCGGGGCTCGGGGTCGTCGACCGGAACGAGCAGCCGCCGGGCCCGCTCGGCCTCGGACTCGGGCGGGGCGGC
>NZ_JAEQAZ010000332.1 GCF_016654115.1 Streptomyces sp. MBT53 | reverse complement strand
CTCCAGGAGCCCGCCGATGGAGGCGAGGACGGGGGGGGCGGGGGTGGGGTCGTGGGATCCGTCGGGTCCACGGTCGAAGGTCGCCGTCGAGACGGTGACGGCCGCGGCGACGGTCAGGAGGCCGGCCGCCGTGTGGGCGGCCCGCAGCCGGGCGACCAGGCGGCGGCCGTACCAGAAGCCGGGGCGGCCGAGCGAGCTCTGGTCGGTCTCGTTGTCGGGCTCGGGCCGGCGGGGAATCGGGCGTTGGGACTCGTACGCGCTCCAGGTACGGCGGGACAGGTACCAGAGGAGGACGGTCAGCGCGGTCGGCACCAGGGCGGCGAGCGCGAGGCGGCGGCCGGGTCGGCTCCACCAGCTGTCGTGCGACACGGCGGGAGACAGGAAGCCCAGCCAGGAGTGGCGCTCGGCGCACGCGCGCGTGCCCGCGCACTGCCAGGCGGCGAGATCGAGGGCGACCTCGCAGGCCGCCGCCACGAGCAGCACGGTCAGGGTGAGTCCCGCGAGCCGCACCAGCAGGCCGTAGAAGCGCACCGTCCGTTTCCGGTCGCGGGCTGTGGGGCGCATCCAGTGCGCGAGGTTGACGACCATGAACGGCAGCAGCAACAACCACAGGGCGCGGGTGCCGTTGCCGGAGGTCAGGTTGCACCAGACGTACGCCTCGCGGATCGGTCCGGTGCGGCCGTCGGCGGTTCTGGACTCGGCGTCGACGTCGGCGGTGCGACGGAAGACGGCAGCCGTGTCGTCGCCGGTGATCCGCACCGTGCGCGGATCACCGAGCATCTCCTCGGGTGTGGCGCCGCCGACTCCGTGGACCAGGAGTTCCAGGGCGGGTTCGGTCCGTTCGGGCCGGTCGGTCGGGTTGGTTCGGTCGGGCCGTCCGACGGGCTCGTCGGCCCCGCTCGTGACGGCATGTTCCTGCACACGCTCCACTGTTCGCACATCCCCCGTGACGTACCGTCTGTCTGTGTCCGTGTGACCACCAGGATCGCCCCTTTCGGCGCGTCGCACACGCCCTGTCACCGAATCTCCCCGATCCGTGTGACAACACGGGGGACGCGTGAGGCCCCGATGACATGTGCGCGTCGGGACAGGCGATGGCGCAGTGCTTGCGGGGGCGTGCGAGGATGGGACGTCCGCGCACCGCAGCCGGGACGAAGGTCCTGCTCCGAGCCGGTGCGCAGGACGGTCGGACGGGTTGAGGCGAAAGGACCGGAGCGTACGTGAGTGAGAATCAGAACCTCCTCGCGGAGCAGCGGCGCGCCCTGATCCTCGACGAGGTCCGGCGCCGGGGCGGTGTCCGCGTCAACGAACTGACCCGCAAGCTCGGCGTGTCGGACATGACCGTCCGCCGCGACCTCGACGCGCTGGCCCGCCAGGGCGTTCTGGAGAAGGTGCACGGCGGGGCGGTACCGGTCGTCGAGGCGAGCACGCACGAGCCGGGCTTCGAGGCGAAGTCGGGCCTTGAGCTCACCGCCAAGGAGGACATCGCACGGGCCGCGGCGGAACTGGTCGCGCCCGGCACGGCGATCGCGCTCTCGGGCGGTACGACGACGTACGCGCTGGCCCATCATCTCCTCGAGGTCGCCGACCTCACCGTGGTCACCAACTCAGTGCGGGTGGCGGACGTCTTCCACGCGGCGCAGCGCACCTCGGGGCAGCGGCAGGGCGCGGCGACGGTCGTCCTGACCGGCGGGGTACGGACCCCCTCCGACTCGCTGGTGGGTCCGGTGGCCGACCAGGCGATCGCGGCGCTCCACTTCGACATGCTCTTCCTCGGCGTCCACGGCATATCGGTCGAGGCCGGGCTGTCCACGCCGAACCTCGCCGAGGCCGAGACCAACCGCAGGCTCGTGCAGTCCGCGCGGCGGGTCGTGGTGGTCGCCGACCACACCAAGTGGGGGACGGTGGGCCTGAGTTCGTTCGCCGCGCTGGAGCAGGTCGACACGCTGGTGACGGACGCGGGGCTGCCGGCCGAGGCACGCGAGGACATCTCCGAGCATCTGCGGCGGCTGGTGGTGGCGGGCGAACCCGACGACGACGAGGCAGACATCTGACGACCCGTCAGCTATCGTGACGCCGCGCCCACCGCGAACTACCTTTGCGCAGAGGAGGTTTCACCATGGCTCAGCGTCTGCGCCCGGTGGGAATCGACTTCGTCGAGACCGCCCCCGTACGGCTGGTCTTCGCGCGCGAGGTCACCGCGCCGCCCGAGGCGGTGTTCCATGCGCTCGCCGAGGACGTGGTCGGCTGGAGCGAGTGGTTTTCGGCGGTGAAGTCGGCTCGGCCCACCGGAGACGGAACGGGGCGTGAGGTTCGGCTGCTGGGCGGGACGCGGTTCGAGGAGAGCGTGCTGGTGGCCAAGTCGCCGGAGACATACGCCTATCGCGTCGACGCGACCAATGCGCCGGGCGCTCGCGCGCTGGTCGAGGAGTGGCGGTTGACGCCGGGCGCCGCGGACGGAACACGGGTTCAGTGGACGTTCGCCGCGGATGGGAACGCTGTGTTTCGGGGTGCGGTGCGGTTGGCTCGGCCTGGGTTGGGGCGGGCGTTCAAGGGGGCGGTGCTCGCATTGGATCGGCGGTTGACGCGCTAGGTTGCGTTGGTCATCGGTCGTCTGCAGGTTCGATGTGGCTGGGCGCGCAGTTCCCCGCGCCCCTTTGGGGCGCGCTTCAGCTCAGGTCGGGCCAAAGTCCCGTCTTCAGCAGTGATTTGATCGCCTCGCTGTACGGCGTGATGTCCAGACCCTGTTCCGTGAGCCATCTGTCCGAGTAGTACTTGTCCAGGTAGCGGTCCCCCGGGTCGCACAACAGGGTTACCACGCTGCCCTGTTGGCCCGCTGCCACCATCTCGGCGATGATCTTCAGGGCGCTCCAGAGTCCGGTGCCCGTGGAGCCGCCCGCCTTGCGGCCGATGGCTTGTTCCAGGGCTCGTACGGCGGCGACGCTGGCCGCGTCCGGGACCTTCATCATGCGGTCGATGGCGCCGGGCACGAAGCTCGGTTCCATCCGGGGGCGGCCGATACCCTCGATACGCGAGCCGCAGTCGCGGGTGACGTCCGGATCGCCGGTGGTCCAGCCCTCGAAGAAACAGGAGTTCTCCGGGTCGGCCACACAGACCAGGGTGTCCCGCTGTGTGTAGTGGACGTAGCGCGCGAGCGTCGCCGAGGTGCCACCGGTGCCGGCCGTAGCGACGATCCACGCGGGCTCCGGGAAACGCTCCAACTCCAGCTGGCGGAAGATGGATTCGGCGATGTTGTTGTTGCCGCGCCAGTCCGTCGCCCGCTCCGCGTAGGTGAACTGGTCCATGTAGTGGCCGCCGGTCTCCACCGCCAGGGCGGCCGACTCCTCGTACATCTTGCGCGGGTCGTCCACGAAGTGGCAGCGGCCGCCGTGGAATTCGATGAGGCGGATCTTCTCGGCGCTGGTCGTGCGCGGCATGACCGCGATGAAGGGGACACCGATCAGCTTGGCGAAGTACGCCTCGGAGACGGCGGTCGAGCCGCTGGACGCCTCGATCACCGGGCAGGTGGGCCGGATCCAGCCATTGCACAGGCCGTAGAGGAAGAGGGAGCGGGCGAGGCGGTGTTTGAGGCTGCCGGTGGGGTGGGTGGACTCGTCTTTCAGGTACAGGTCGATGCCCCAGTGCTCGGGCAGCGGGAAGCGGAGGAGGTGGGTGTCCGCGGAGCGGTTCGCGTCGGCCTGGACCTTGCGGACGGCTTCTTTCAGCCAGCTCCGGTAGGCGGTGTCGCTGCGGTCGACATCGAGGGTGACACCGGTCGAGGCCTGTGGGGTGGTGCTCACGGCGGGGCTCCTTACGCTTCGCGCCGACGGCGCCTCACGCGGCCGACACCTCGATCATATGCACCGTCCGCACGCTTCTCACCTGCATAAACATGCCTTTGGGCAGGTCAAAGGGACCCCTGGGGGGCGATCACGGCAGATCCGGGCGAGCGATCACGTCGGATCCTGGCGAGCGATCACGTCGGATCCTGGCGAGCGATCACGTCTGATCCTGGGGGCGCATTTATGCGAGTGCTCCGGGTACTCACCGTGACCGCGTGGTGCGTACTGGTGCTCGACGCCCGGTGCGGGCAGACTGCACCGGAGCGGGACGAACGTCCTGAACGGGGGCGCACAAACGGGGGCGCACACTGGATCACCAGATGTCCTGGAGCAAGGGGGCGGGGAAGCATGGCGGAGCCGGAGTTCACGGCCACGGGCGTGCGGATCGGGAAGCGACTGCGGTCACTCACCCGGGCCGGACAGGTCCGGATCAACGACGGCAGGCTGGAGTTGCTCACCAGCTACGGCAGTGAGATCGACAGTGCGCCGGTGCAGGCGGTACGCGCGTCGAAGCCGTGGTTCGCGCCGGAGGACCGGGCGCTGGCCGACCTGAACGGGAATCGGTACCTGTTGACCCTCGGCGAGCACGATCCGGCTCCGGGGCAGCCCGGGCCGCCTGCGGCACGGCGGTTCATCGAGGCCGTGCGCAAGGCTGCTGGGCGTGGGGGCGGCTGACCGGGCTGGACTGGGCTGGGCTGGGCTGGGGCGACCGCCGGCCCGTGCCGGGCGTCGCGGGCCGGCCGCCGTCGCGGGGCTGGGCTGGGCTGGGCTGGGCGGCAGCTGATCGGTGTCGCGAGCAGGCAGTCAATAGCGGCAAGTTGCGCGACCGCCACCCCTGCGTCACTCTGGTCTCACGTCACTCTGGGTTTACCGGCGATAACGCTGCGAACCAGCCGCCGGGCACAACAGCAGGCGGCCTATTTCCCTCGACCGGCCTGCTGGATCCGAACTCCGTGTTCTTCCGGACCTCTCGTCGGGGAGTCGCAGCCGTGATCACTCACCCAAGCAGGCACTGCGCGGTAGAGCTCCAAGCCCTGCCGTCGCGGATCGGCCAGGTCCGCAGAATCGTATCTGCGCAGTTGCGCTACTGGCATCTGGATCCACTGATAGACCGGGCGGCGCTCGGTGTGACAGAGCTCCTGACCAACGTCCACCGGCACGCCCAGCCCGACAAGACATGCACCGTCGAGATCGAGCTGCTGCTCGACCACCTCGTCGTCTCCGTGCACGACCACGATCCCCGGCTCCCTGTCGCCGGCGACATCTCCGATGTCGCGGCCACTGCCACTTGTGGGCGGGGGCTTGCGATGGTGGCCGCCGTCAGCGAGAGCTGGGGGGTGCGGCCGGAGGGCGAGTCCGGGAAGGTTGTCTGGTTCATGCTCTCTGCGCCTGAGCCTGCGCCTGTGCCTACGGCGGTGGTGTCCACGCCGGCATCGGCTCGGCCCGCTCGTCGGGTGGGGGTTGGATCGGAGAAACCCGCGCACCGGTTCGTCAGCGAGGTCGAACTTCCGGTGGACGAACACCGGTCCCAGCACGCTCCCGCCCGGTCAACCGGCAACGGCCGACCGGGCGGGAGCGTGCTGG
>NZ_JAEQAZ010000331.1 GCF_016654115.1 Streptomyces sp. MBT53 | reverse complement strand
CATCCGGTTGCGCAACGTCGTCCGGCCGTACGACGTTGCGCAACCGGATGTTGTTCTCGTCGCCGCCGTACGCCAGCAGGTTCCCGGTGGGTGAGAAGGCCACCGCGTTGACGGCGTTGTTGCTCTCCAACTGCTCCATCGCGACGGGCTCTTCGGGATCGGCGACGTTCCACAGGTGGGCCCTGTTGTCACTGCCGCCGACGGCCAGCGTGCGTCCGTCGGGACTGAACGCGACCGCCCGGGCGGCACCCGGAACCCCCGACTGGTAGGAGATACGGCCGGGGAGCGGGCCGAGCGGCCGCGGACGCCGGGGGTCGGCGACCCGCCACAGCCGTACGGTCGCGTCGGAGCCGCCACAGGCCAGCAGGGAGCCGTCGGGACTGAAGGCGAGCCCGTTCACCCGGCCCGAGGCCCCGGTGAGGGGGTCGGCCAGGGGCTCGGGACGCGCGGGAGAGGTGAGGTCGAGGAGCCGGATCCGGCCGTCCTGCCCCGCGACCGCCAGGGTGTGCCCGTCCGGGCCGAAGGCGAGGGCCCCGAGCGCCCCCGCGCCGACGTCGTACGGGACGCCGAGACGGGCCGGGTGACGGGGGTCGGCCATGCCCCACAGGCGCACTCTTCCGTCGTCGCCGGTGGCGGCGAGGATCCGCCCGTCCGGACTGAAGGACAGCACCCGCACCGGACCGGCGAAACCACGCAACGGGGCGCCCGGCGACGCCGGTTGACCCGCGCGGGCCGTGCTCCACAGGCGGATCGTGCGGTCGTCCCCGGCACTCGCCAGCAACCGCCCGTCCGGGCTGAAGGCCAGGGTGTCCACCCGGTCCGTGTGGCCAGGCAACACCGTGGACAGCGCCAGGTTCTGCGCGCTGATCAACCGCGTCGCCGTCCCCGCCGCCGGTGCCATCCGCTGCGCCACCAGATCCAGCTGCGCCGCCAACGACGGGTCCCCGAGCCTGACTTGGTCCGCCTCCGCCCTGATCTCCCCGAGGATCGCCGTGTTCCGCTCGTGCCGTGCCGTACCACGCTGCTGGAACGCGACGACCGCGGAACCCGAGGCCAGCAGCGCCAGCACCGCCAGGACGACCACGACCCCGCGGCGGATACGGCGGGCGCGCAGCCGCAGTCGGGCGGAGGCGGCGAGGAACGCGGCCGTGGTCGCGTCGAGTCGGTCCGTGCCGTGCCGCTCGGTCCAGGCGCGGGCCGTCGCCAGCCGGCCGCCCCGGTAGAGCAACCCCGGGTCACGGTCCGCCTGTTGCCACGCCGAGGCCGCCTCCTCGAACTGCTGCCGGACCACGTACTCGGCGCGATGCGCCTCGATCCACTGCCGCAGCCGGGGCCACGCCCGCAGCAGCACCTCATGGGTGATGGCGACCCGGTCCTGCTCCCGGGTCAGCAGGCGCCCCCGGGTGAAGGCCTCGACCACCGCGGCGGTGCCGTCCGCATCCGCGCCGCCGCCGACCAACTCCGCGTAGGCGGCGGGGCGTCGGGTGTCGCCGCCGTCCTCGCCGAACCTGACCAGACGCAGGAACATCGTCCGCGCCGTCCGCCGCGCGGCCGGGTCCAGCGCGTCGAAGAGGCGGTCGGCGGCGGTGGTCACGCTGTGGGCGATACCGCCGGTGGCCCGGTAGCCGTCCACCGTGAGGACATGCCCGGCCCGCCGCAGCCAGGTGGCCCGCAGGGCGTGCGCCAGCAGGGGCAGCCGCCCGATCTCGTAGGCGGCGCACACCTCTTCGCCCGCCACCGGCTCACCAGGTGCGGGCGCCGATGCGAGTGTGGGTGCGCCGAGATCGCTCAACAGGAGCTCGACCAGGCCCGGTTCGACGTCGAGGCCGACCGTGCGGGCCGGATACAGAATTGCCTCCCGGACACCGGCCGGGGACAGCGGTCCCACGAGCACCTGGTTGCGCTCGACGGCGTCCAGCAGCCGGGGATACGCGGCGCAGGGCGTGTAGAAGTCCGAGCGCAGCCCGAAGACCACCAGCCCTGCGGGCGGTTCGCCGTGCGGGCCCGGTTCCGCGAGGTCCAGGACCGTGTCCAGGAACTCACGGCGCTCCTGCTCGTCGGAGCAGAGCGTGAACAGCTCCTCCAGCTGGTCGACGACAAGTACCTTGCGCCGTACGTCGGTTGAGCCGTCGGCCGCCTCCGGCAGACACGCGGCCAGGGCCGCCGTCGGGTGGGCGGTCGGGGTCAGCCACCGGCAGGCCCAGCGCGCCGAACCCGGCAGGGCACCCCGGGCGATCTCCGGCAGAAGCCCGGCCCGCAGCAGCGAGGACTTCCCGGCCCCGGACGGGGCGACGACGACCAGCGCGCCGCCCTGAGTGAGGCAACTGTCCAGCCGTACCAGGAGTTTGGCGACGAGCGCGTCCCGCCCGAAGAACCACCGGGCCTGCTCGGCGCCGAACGCGGCGAGCCCGGGATACGGGCACTCCTGGGACTCGTCGGCGGTGTGCACCCGGCGGGCGGTGCGCACCCCGTCCTCGTAGTGCAGATGGAGGTCCCGCTCCGACGCGTACAGGTCCCGGCGCGCCTGGTAGATCCGGGACCGGTCGGAGGCGTCGGCGAGCAGGCGTACGTCCTCCACGCCCGCGTGGCGGTCTTCGAGTTCGCCCGTGCGGTGGCCTTCGAGTCCGTCCACGCGGCGGCCTTCGCGTTCATCCACGCGGTGGCCTTCGAGTCCGTCCGCGCGGTGGTCTTCGGACGTGCTCATGACTCGACGATCTTCTGGTCGCGGCCGGACTGGTACACCCGCCCGTGCCCGGAGGCCTCGGCCCTGAACTCCTGAGGCGCGGCAGGGGTGTTCGCCCGGTCGGCCAGGGTCAGGGCCAGCAGCGGCGCTATCTCCTCGTCGAGCAACCGGCGCAGCCCCTCCGCCAGGGCCCGGTCCTCCCGCAGCAGCGCGGCCAGCCTGAGCTGCCAGTCCGCGACCACGAGGGCCTCCCCGCGCTCGTCCCGCGCCCCGCGCGCCGTGAGCACCCGCTCGCGCGACTCCGTGAACGCCGTGTCCACCAGCTCCGCCGCCTCCGGACGGCTCCGGCGGCACCAGGCGACCACGGCCGTCCGGGCCTGCTGCCAGACGTCCGTGGCCATGGCCCCCACCAGGGCCGTGGCTGTGGCCGATGTGATCGGATCCATCATGATTTCCCCCACGTTCCGTGCGATGGACCCCCTACTGTCGGGCCGACGGGGACCACGCCCGTAGGGACCGAACAATTTCGAGCGGGCGTACCGGGGTGAGAGCGGCGCGGGCCAGCGCACCCGGTGGCCCGCCGCGCGCCGTGCGCGCCCTCAGGTGCGCGCCGATTCCGGGGTGCCGACAGACCCTAGGCGAGTTGGGCCGGCAGCGGTGCAGTGTGGGTGACGATCAGGCCCGACACCGCTCGGGTCAGGGCGACGTACAGGCGGCGCAGGCCGGTGCGTTCGTCCGGTTCGCCGTCGACCACGGCCTGCGGCTCGTCGAGGACCACGTAGTCGTACTCCAGGCCCTTCGCGAGCGAGGCCGGGACCAGGGTCAGACGGGTGTCCACGGTCGTCTCCTCGCCCGGGTCGATGTAGCCGATGCCCGCCGCCGTCAGGGCCTCCGCGAGTTCGGGGACGCGGGCGTCCGCCGCGATCAGGCCCGTCGAACCCTCGTTGCGCAGCAACTCCTCGCAGGCGGCGACCACTTGGGCCGTCCCGGCGGTCTCACGGAGGTCGAAGAAGCCCGGGTTCTCACGGACCGACGCGACCGGGGTCAGGCCCGGCGCGATGTGGGGGAGCAGCCGGGAGGCGTAGGTGATGACGTCCGTCGGCACGCGGAAACCGGCCGTCAACTCCTCGATCACACCCTCCGACTTGCCGAGATGGGCCAGCGCCTCGTCCCAACTCCGCGTCGCCCAGGGCGTGGTGCCCTGCGCCAGGTCCCCGAGGACGGTCGCGGAACCGGTCGTGCAGCGGCGGCCCACCGCGCGGTACTGCATCGGGGAGAGGTCCTGCGCCTCGTCGAGCACCACATGTCCGAGCGAGTGCGTCCGCTGGACGATGTCGGTCGCCTCGTCGATCAACACGGCGTCCGCGGCGGCCCACTTGGCGGCCTTCACGCTTCGGACGGGCTTCGGCCACAGGATCGTCTTCTGTTCGTCCTCGTCGAGGATCCCGTCCGCGTGGACGGCGAGGAAGTCCGCGTCCGTGAGCAGCCGCAGCACCAGCTTCTCCGGCTCGACCGGCGGCCAGACCGCTTTTACGGCCGCCTTCACCGCCGCGTTGCGCGCCACCGCGTCCTGCACCCGGTCGTCCGGCGCCTCCCCGGACCGCTCCATCTGCACCAGCACGGCATGCGCGATGCGCTGCGGCAGGGCCTCGCGGGCGGCGCCGTAGCGGATGTCGCGGTCGAGCAACTCCCGCACGATGGCTTCGAGTTCGTACGCCGGGACCCGCCAGCGGCGCGAGCCCCGCACCACCATCACCGGCTCGGTCGGGATGCTCACGTGCGAGTAGACGGCCCTGCGCAGCACCTCCGCCATCCGCGCGTCGCCCTTGACGACGGCGGCCGGTGCCTCGTCCGTGCCGCGCACCTCGACATGGGCCACCAGGTCGTCGACCGTACCCTGGCGGACCGTCAACTCGCCCAGCGCGGGCAGGACTTGCTCGATGTAGTGGAGGAAGGACTTGTTCGGCCCGATGACGAGGGTGCCGGTGCGGGCCAGCCGCTCGCGGTGGGCGTAGAGGAGGTAGGCGACGCGGTGCAGGCCGACGGCGGTCTTCCCGGTGCCCGGGCCGCCCTGTACGCACACCGTCCCGCCGAGTCCGGACCGTACGATCTCGTCCTGCTCGGGCTGGATGGTGGCGACGATGTCGCGCATCGGGCCGACGCGGGGCCGTTCGATCTCCTGCTGGAGCAGCTTGCTGGTGGCGGCGGCCTCGGCCGGGTCCATGAGGTGCTCGTCCTCGTACGCCGTGAGGTCGCCGCCCGTGTAACCGAAGCGGCGGCGCAGCGAGATGTCCTGCGGGTCCTTCTTCGACGCCCGGTAGAACGGCTGCGAGACCGGCGCCCGCCAGTCGATGACCATCGGGTCGCCGTCGCCGTCGTGCACATGCCGGCGCCCGATGTAGAACTGCTCGCCCTCCGCGCCCTCCGCCTGCTCGGCGCCGGGTGCGTGCAGGTAGTTGAGGCGGCCGAAGAACAGCGGGGTGTCGCTGAGGTCGGCCAGTGCCTTGATGCGCTCGTCGATCTGGCGGGCCAGTACCTCGGCGTTGACCCAGTTCGCCGTGACGTCCTTGATGTCGAGGGACTCGACGTCCTCGCGCATGGCGCGCAGGGCGGAACGGGAGGAGGCGAGGTGGGTGCGTTCGCGGGCGAGGGGGTCGTCGAGGGGATCGCCGAGGGGGTCGGTGGCGGGCGTGGACAAGGGGGTGCCTCCGGAAGACCTGAGAAGACCTGAGTGGGATACCGGCCGGTTTCCGTCCGGGCGGTGGCACTCCCTGCGGGGAGGCGGGCAAGAGCGGAGAGTTTAGTGACGCGGGCCTGGTGAGGGCCAATCGTTTTTCGTCCCCTAGGGGACGACCC
>NZ_JAEQAZ010000330.1 GCF_016654115.1 Streptomyces sp. MBT53 | reverse complement strand
TCGGCATCGGCATCGGCATCGTCATCGGCATCGGCCGCATCCACGGCCCGGTCCGTCGCCCCCTCGGCCGTACCGACCCGCACGCGGTAACTCCCGCGCCCGCAGAGGCAATTGCAGCCAATCGTGTCGCGCATCTTGCCGACAATATTGCCAGGCGGTTACACAAGTGGGTCATGGGAAGGACGACGACACTCCGCAGCAGAGTCCGCACCATCCTGACAACCGTGAGCGTGCTCGGTCTCGGGCTGCTGTCCCCGATCGCCGTACACGCGCTGAAATCCCCTCCCGCACAAGGGAGTTCGCACCGCCCATCGCTGGTGGTCCCCACCGCCTCCGGCAAGGTGAAGGGACAGGCGGGGACCGGATACGACGCCTGGCTCGGCATCCCGTACGCCACCACCGCCGCCGACCGCTGGACGGTCCCCCGCCCGGCCGCTTCCTGGACGGGCGTCCGCGACGCCACCCGCTTCGGCGACCGCTGCGCCCAGCCCTCCGGCTGGGACCCCGGCTACGAGAAGGCGATCACCACCGAGGACTGCCTCGGCCTCAACGTCTATGCCCCGCAAGGGAGTAGCGCCGACGCCCCGGTCGTGGTCTGGATCCACGGCGGCGGTTTCTTCGGCGGCGCGGGGCAGGACACCAATCCGCGCAATTTCGTCCAGCAGACCGGCGCGGTCGTCGTCACCGTCAACTACCGCCTGGGCCCGCTCGGTTACCTCAACCTCCCCGAACTCCGTGCCGAGAACGCCAACGGGGCAGGAAACTACGGCCTGTTGGACCAGCAGGCGGCGCTGCGCTGGGTGCGGTCCAACATCGGGCACTTCGGCGGCGACGCGGGCGACGTCACCATCGCGGGCCAGTCCGCGGGCGGCAGTTCGGTCTGCGACCAGCTCGCCTCGCCCACCGCCAAGGGCCTGTTCGCCCACGCGGTCATCATGAGCGGCGGCTGCGCCCTCCAGTCGGCGGCGGCCGGTGAGACGCAGAGCCGGGCCTTCGTCCAGGAGATCGGCTGCGCCACCGCCCCCGACGTCCTCGCCTGTCTCCGCGCCAAGCCCGCCACCGCGATCCTCGCCGCCCAGCTGAAGGCCCCGGTTCGCCCGTCCCTCGGCGGCACGGCCTTCCCGCTCGACCCCGGAACAGCCGTACGGACAGGGAACTTCACCAGGGTCCCCGTGATGCTGGGCCAGACCAACAGCGAACGCGGCCTGTTCACCTTCCAGAACTACGACTACCTCGGCACACCGATGACCGCCGACCAGTACACCCGGTCGGTGAAGTCGACGTACGGCACGAACGCCGACAAGGTCCTCGCCGAGTACCCGCTGACCGCCTACCCCAGCCCGGGCCAGGCCTGGACCGCCGTCCAGAACGGCTCGACCTCCTACGACCGCCAGCAGCTGATGGCACGGCTGTCGCGCTGGGTGCCGACGTACGCCTACGAGTTCGCCGAGAGCGACACCCCGCACTTCACCTCGATCTTCCGCCTCCAGCAACAGAGCGCCACCGCACGCGACTTCCCCTTCGGCGGCGCCATCCACGTCGACGACCTCGGCTACCTCTGGGACTACCTGGGCCAGACCCTGCCCTACGACGACGACCAACTGGAGCTGTCCCACCAGATGATCACCTTCTGGGGCCACTTCACCGCGACGGGCGACCCGAACGGCTCGGGCACCCCGAACTGGCCGAAGTACCGCACGGGGACAGGGGAGTTGATGTCCCTGAAGGCCTGCGACACGGCCCCGTCGAGCGACGCACCTCCGGCCGCCTGCTCCAGGTCCACGCGCGGCTTCGCCGAGGAACACGACCTGGACTTCTGGGGGAGTCTCGGAGCACCGTGAGTTGTTTTGAACGTGTTCAAATATCGGCGTAAGCTGCCACCATGAACGACAGAGCCGCCCTTCTGAAGGGCATCCGCGTCTGGCTTGCCCTGTTCGTCGTCTGCCTGGTGCTCAGCGGCGCCACCGCCTTCCCGCTGGTCCACGAACTCCGCTGGACCGAGGACGTGTTGACGTCCCTGTCCGTACCGCACTACCTGCCCGCCCTCGCGGACTGGATCGAGCGCGTACGCCAGGGACTCGACACCGCCGACACCGACTACCCCTTCCTCCTCTACGGCACGGACTGGCTGGCCTTCGCCCACCTCGTCATCGCGGTCGCCTTCTACGGCCCCTACCGCGACCCGGTCCGCAACATCTGGGTCGTCGAGTTCGGGATGATCGCCTGCGCCGGGATCGTCCCGCTCGCCCTGATCTGTGGACCGATCCGCGGAATTCCCCTCTGGTGGACGGTGATCGACATGTCCTTCGGGGTCATCGGGATCGTCCCGCTGTACGTCGTACGGAAGAAGATCAAGCGGCTGGAGGCGGTACTCGCGCCAACTCCCGCACCGGGGCCGGCTACTTGAGGGCGGCCAGCGCGATCCGCATCGCGACCGCGTTCATCGACTCGCCCTTGGCGTCCGTCGAGTTGACCGAGTAGACGAGGGTGCGGGACAGGTCGCGAGTGGCGAGGACGACCGCGCTGTAGCCGTACCGGGCACCGGACTTGAGCCAGTACACCTTCCCGCCGTACTCGAACCGCTGGAGCCCGGCGCTGTAACTGGCGCCCTCGACACCGGCCGGCACCGTGAACATCTCCTTCAGCTGCGGTCCCGGCACGATCCGACCCCGGAACAGCGCCGTGATCAGCCGTTCCAGGTCGGCGGTCGTCGAGATCATGTCGCCGGCCGCCCACCGGTCCGCCTGGTTCCAGTCGGTGACATCGACGAACTCCGCTGTGCCGTCGGCCTGTTGGACCACCTGGTAGCCGTGGTTGTGCGGGCCGCGGATGCGCGGGTCGGTGCCGGGGAAGTACGTGTCCCGCATGCCCGCCGGACGCAGCACGAGCCGGGTGGCCTCCGAGGCGTACGAGTGCCCCGTCACCTTCTCGACCAGCAGACCGAGGATCGTGTAGTTGATGTTGAGGTAGTCCTGCTGCGTACCCGGCCGGAACTCGGGCCCCTTCGCCACCGCCGACGCGACGACCTGCCGGGGCGTGAGCGTGTCGAAGCGGTGCGCGTACTGGTCCTCGAAGGCGTCCCCGAAGCCGTCACCGGCCTGGATGCCACTCGTGTGGTTCAGCAACTGCCGTACGGATATGGGCTCGAAGGCCTTCGTGAGCAGCCCCGGCAGGTAGTGCTGGACCGGTGTGTCCAGGTCGACCTTCCCCTGTGCGGCGAGCCGGAGCACCGTCGCCGCCGTCACGACCTTCGTCGTCGAGCCGGCCCGGAAGCGGGCGTCCGGATCGGCGGCGGCACCGCTCTCCAGATCGTGCACCCCGGCACTTCCGCGCCAGCTCCCGTCCGTCCCTCCCACCCGCACGAGAGCCGCGGTGGCATCCGCGTCCGGCAGCCCGGCGAGCGCGGCCCGCAGCGCCTCGGCGTCCGGACCGGCCGTTCCCCGTACGGCAGTTGAGGGGGACGGGGACGCGGCGAACGCGGGTGCGGCCAGCGGTCCGGCCGCGAGGGCGAGGACGAGCGAGGCGGTGAGGACGGTGGTGCGACGGCGGGTGCGCATCGGCTGCTCCTGAGATCTCCGGCGGGTGTCGGTGATCAGCCTCGTCCGGTACGCCCGTCACCGGATCGTCGGCGAGGAGGGCAGCCACCCCTGGTGTCACCCGGACCAACTCCCTTACGGCACAAGGGATTTACCGGGGTTGCCCCCTACGGGATCCAACCCGGCGCCGCAAAAACTGTTATCGCCGAAGCCTTCACCCCGTCTCCCTCTGCGTCCTCCGTTTCCTCACGCACCGGAGCCACCCACATGGCCACGAACGCCCCCGAGCCGACCGGCGCACCCGAGCCGACCGGCGCCCGCAAGCCCGCCAACAAGCACCGCCTCACCCGCCGGGGCCTCTTCACGCTCGGCGGCGGAATCGCGGCGGCGGGAGTGGTCGGCGGGGGGATCGCCGCGTTCTCCGGAGGCGGTGCGGACGCCGCGCAGCCCGGCACCGCCATCGGCACCGCCACCGCCCGGCCGCAGGCCCTGACCCACCCGGGCATGCTGCACAACGCCGGTGACCTGCACCGCGCCAAGGTCCGCGTCGCCGCCCGCAAGGACCCCTGGCTGAAGGGCTGGACGCGGCTCACCGACAACAGGCACTCCGCCAGCACCTGGCAGCCCCGCCCGCAGGCCGTCGTCGTACGCGGCGGCACCGGCCAGAACTACGTCACCCTCTACAACGACATCCACGCCGCCTACCAGAACGCCCTGCGCTGGCAGATCGGCGGCACCAAGGCCAACGGCGACACGGCCGTCGCCATCCTCAACGCCTGGTCGGCCACGCTCACTTCGGTCAACGGCAACTCCGACCGCTTCCTGGCCTCCGGCATCTACGGCTACCAGTTCGCCAACGCCGCCGAACTCGTCCGCGACCACCCGGACTTCGAGTTCGCCCGCTTCAAGAAGATGCTGCAGACCGTCTTCGTGCCGATGAACACCGACTTCCTCACCAACCACAACACCGCCAACATCACCAACTACTGGGCGAATTGGGACCTGTGCAACGTCGCCTCCCTCATGGCGGCCGGCATCCTGTGCGACGACCGCGCCACCTTCGAACGCGCGGTGACGTACATGAAGTCCGGTGCGGGCAACGGCTCGTTCACGCACGCCATCCCCTTCGTCTACAGCGGCCAGAACCTCGCCCAGTGGCAGGAGAGCGGCCGCGACCAGGGCCACACCATGATGGGCATGGGCCTCATGGGCGCGATCTGCGAGATGGCCTGGAACCAGGGCATCGACCTCTACGGCTACCGCGACAACCGGTTCATGAAGGCCGCCGAGTACGTCGCCAAGTACAACCTCGGCGCGGCCGTGCCCTTCACGACGTACGCCTGGCGCAGCGGACAGGGCGCCGGACGGTACATGGAGCAGCCTGTGATCTCCGACATAGCCCGGGGCGCCGTTCGCCCGGTTTGGGAGATTCTGCACAACCACTACGCCCGCCGACGGCGCCTGAACACCCCGTTCATCACCCTCATGGCTGAGAAGGTGCGTGCGGAGGGCGGTGGCGGCGACTACGGGCCCAACAGCGGCGGCTACGACCAACTCGGCTTCGGGACGCTGCTGTACAGCAAGTGACACCGTCGTGGACCACATGACACCGGAGAGGGTGAGGGGCGACATGGACGGCCGGCAGTGGCACTCCACCATCGAGGCGGCACAGGCCGGTGACCGGCGGGCGCTGGACGAACTGGTCGCGGGCTGGCTGCCGTTGGTCTACAACGTGGTCGGCCGCGCCCTCAACGGCCATGCGGACGTGGACGACGTGGTCCAGGAGACGATGCTCCGCGCCGTCGACCACCTCGGCTCGCTCCGCGACCCCGACAGCTTCCGGTCCTGGCTCGTCGCGATCGCCATGCGCCAGATCCGGGACCGGGCCCGCCGCCGCAAATCCCCCGACCAACTCCCGGACGGACTACCGGGCGACGCCGCCGACTTCGCCGAACTGACCGTCCTCCGGCTCCAGTTGGAGGGCCAGCGGCGCGAGCACGCGGCGGTCCGCGTCCAGCGCATGAAGGAACGCCTGGAGACCGCCCGGGCCATCGTCCGCGCCCTCGACGGCGCCTGCCCCGAACTCCGCGAGGTCACCGCCCGCCGGGACGGCCGCCAGGACTCGGTCTGGCGCAAACGCGTGGCCCGCCACCTGCGGGGCTGCGCCTACTGCGGCGACCCCCGAGAGTCCGTAGTCCCCGCGGAACGCCTCCTTGTCGGCATCGCCCTGGTCCCCCTCCCGCTCGGCTTCACCCTCTCCCTGGCCTTCGGCGCGAAGACGGCGGCGGCCGCGACGGGGGTGGCCGGGGCGGCTTTCGCAGCCGGGGCGAGTG
>NZ_JAEQAZ010000032.1 GCF_016654115.1 Streptomyces sp. MBT53 | reverse complement strand
TCCCTGGGTCGGGCGCCCACCCCGTGACCCGCGCCCCCGCCCCGTCGACGACCAGCTCGGCGATGTCGCCGGGACGACGGTAGACGCGCTCGGTGACCATGGCCCGGTCTGCGACGAAGAGTTCGTGGAGAGAGCCGTCGACGAGCAGCCGGAGCGCGAGTTCCGGACCCTTCGGCACGTGCACGGTGATCGGGGCGGAGCCTTCCCTGCCGGTACGGGGCCAGGCGCTGCGGTCGAGGACGACCGTCCCGGAGGCAGGGTCGGCCCGGATGGTCAACTCCCGCCCCGCCGCGTCCCGGAGGAGGCTCACCGTGGTCGGTCCGCACGCGGTGACCGTCAGGTCGTACGACTGTGGGAGCGGGACCCTGCCCGGCGGCCCGGTGACGAACGGCCCGGCCGGGCGCAGCAGTTCGAGTTCCGGGGCGGGGGTCACACGGAGAGAACCGTCCGGGTGGACATCGACCACCCGGGGTGCCGTGAGTACGCCTGCCCATCCGGCCCTGTCCGTCTCCTCCTGCGGGCGGGCCTCCCACGACCAGCCCCAGAGCAGTGCGCGGTCCGGTTCCTGGAGCACTGCGGGGGCGTAGAAGTCCCGTCCCTGGTCGAGTCGGCCGCCGGTGCGGGGCGTGAACCTCAACTCGCCCTGGCCATCGGGCTCCAGACGGCCCGTCAAGTAGCCGGTGGAGCAGGGGTCTCCGTCCCAGAGGGACAGCAGGAGTACGTGGTCGCCGGCCGCTGTCCGGTAGATGTGCGGGCACTCCCAGCCCACCGACTTGTCGCCGAACACCCCGGCCGCCACCGGGTCGTTGCCGTCCAGCAGCACTCCGGCGAACCGCCAGTCGGTCAGGTCGTCGCAGTCGTAGAGGAGGACCGACGGTGTGCCGTCGGCGTGCCCGGCGCCGACGAGGGCCCAGCGCCTGTCCTCGTGGTGGAAGACGAAGGGGTCGCGGAACATCACCACGTCCAGGCCCGGTGGCGGGCCCGCCACCACCGGTGTCGGCAGCGGTTTCCACTCGGTCAGCCGGTCGTCGTCCGGGTCCGTCGCCCGTGCCAGGCAGATGGTGCCGAGTCCGGTGTGGGCGTGGTCAACTCCCGTGTACACGGCGGTCGGTGTGCCCGCGTCGTCGGTCACGCAGCCCGACCAGCAGCCGGCCTCGTCGGGGCCGCCGGGTGTCGGGGTGAGCGCGATCGGGTGGTGCTCCCAGTGCGCCAGGTCGGTGCTGGAGGCATGGCCCCAGTGGACGTTCGCGTGCACCGGAGCGTCGGGGTTGTGCTGGTAGAAGAGGTGGTAGCGGTCCCGCCAACGGAACGGCCCATTGGGGTCGTTGATCCAGCCGGCGGGCGGACGGACCCTGAAACGCGGTGCGTTGGGGTCATGGTTCAACGGTTGACTCCTGCCGAGGTGATGCCCTCACGCAGAGGGCGCTGGCCGACGACGAACACGGCGAGGGCGGGGAGCATGGAGAGGACTACACCGGCGAGGACGACGGAGATCGAGCCGGTGCCGAGGTTGCCCTGGAGGGAGACCAGGCCCAGCGGAAGCGTGTAGTTCTGGCTGGAGGTCTCCAGGATCAGCGGGCGGAAGAACTCGTTCCAGTGGTAGTTGAAGGCCAGTACGCCGACGATCGCCAGGCCGGGCGCGGCCAGCGGCGCGTACACCGAGCGGAAGATCCGCCAGGGCCCCGCGCCGTCCAGCATGGCCGCCTCGCCCAGATCCTTGGGCATGCCGAGGAAGTACTGGCGCATCAGGAACGTGCCGAAGGCGGTCGGGAAGGCCGGGAGGATGAGGCCGAGGAGTGTGTCGGTGAGGCCCATCGACTTCAGCACCAGGAACACCGGCACGATGGTGACCTGCAACGGCACCATCATGGTCGCCAGGACCAGGCCGAAGAGCGGCTTCTTGAAACGGAACTCCAGGCGCGCGAAGGCGTATCCGGCCAGGCCCGCCGTGATCATCTGGCCGGCGGCGATCAGTGCCGTCACGAGAGTGGAGTTCAGGGCGAGCAGCCACACGTCGATCTGGTCGAAGACCCCGCGGTAGGCGGCGGTCGTCGGATGCGTCGGGACGATCTGCGGGGGCAGGTCGAAGGACTGGGCCGGAGTGCGCAGTGAGGTGGAGACGGTCCAGATGACCGGGCCCAGCGTCAGCAGGGCGCACACGGTCAGTACGGCGATCCGGGTCCAGGGGGCGAGTGAGTACCGTACGCGGCTCAGGGGCGGGGTCGGGGTCGCTTTCAGGGTCGGGCTTGCTTGGCTCATGGCGCTCATGCGGCTCACCGGCTCACTGGTAGTGGACGAAACGCCGGCTGAGCCGGAACTGGAGGGCGGTGACCGCCATGATCAGCACGAAGAGCAGCGTGCCCACCGCGGACGCCTCGCCGAAGTCGAGCTGCTCGAAGGCCCGTTCGTAGATCACCATCACCACGGTGCGGGTGGCGTCGCCGGGTCCGCCGTCGGTGAGGACGTAGGGCTGCTCGAAGACCTGGAGGGCGTTGATGATGCCGACCACCGACGCGACGAGCAGCGTCGGCGACAGCAGCGGCAGCGTGACACCGAGGTGCTTGCGCAGGCCGGTCGCGCCGTCGAGCGCGGCGGCCTCGTGGATCTCCTTCGGGATGTTGTTCAGACCGCCGACGAACAGCAGGAACGAGAAGCCGAACTGCTGCCAGACGTAGACCAGGACCACCGTGGCCATCGCCGCGTGCTCCGAGGTCAGCCAGGGCACGGGTGCGATGCCGACCAGGCCGATCAGCCAGTTCACCACCCCGAAGTCCTGGTTGAACAGGTACTTCATCACCACCGAGATGGACGCGGCGGACAGCACCAGCGGGAAGAAGAACGCCGAACGGAACAGCGACCGCAGCCACACCGGCATCCGCGCGTTCAGCGCGAGTGCCAGCGACAGCGCGATCAGCAGTTGCAGCGCGACCGCGAGGACCATGAAGACGAGCGTGTTGCGGAAGGAGACCAGGACCGTCGAATCCGTGAAGGTGGTGCGGTAGTTGGCGCCGCCGGCGAAACGGGGCGGGTCGATCACGTTCCAGTGGAACAGGCTCAGCACGAGCGACCCGATGATCGGCACGACCGTGAAGACGACGATGCCGACGACCGTGGGCGCCAGGAACAGCGCGGCCAGCAGCCGGGAGCCGCGGTCGCGGACGGACGGCCGCCGTACGGCGACGGCAGTTGGTGGTGTGGCGGGCCGCGAACGTACGCCCGGCACCTCGGAGTTGGGGACCTGAGTGTTCGTCATATCTCACGCTCCATGGCCCGCTCCAGGTCGCCCTGCATCCGGCGCAGCGCGGGACCCACCGCGCGCGGCGAGGCCAGCGCGGTGCCGGTGTACTTGAGCAGGACGTCGGTCACCTCGGCGACCTGCGGCGGCGCGGGGATCGGGCCGGTGTCGGGGAACCGGTCGAGGGTGTCGTAGAAGACCTGCCAGTGCGCCGGGCCGCTCTCGGCGTAGCGTGCGGCGTTCAGCATCGAACGGCGGGCCGGGGTGGTCTGGTTGCTCTTGAACAGCATGGTCATGGTGTCCTTGCGGGCCGCGTACTTGATGAACTCCCAGGCGGCTTCCTGCTTCTTCGAGGTGCGCAGCAGCGCGTAGCCCGCCGCGCCGAACTGGTGGCGCTGGGTGCGCCAGCGCGGGAAGTACTGCACGTCGTAGCCGTCGGCCCGCATGCCGGCCTGTTGCAGGCCGCCCGCCCAGAAGCCGCCCGCCGGGGTGACGCCGACGCGGCCGGTGGAGAACACGCCGACCAGATTGCTGCCGTTGCCGCCCTCGGGCCGGGTGCACAGATCCTCCTGGACGAGGGAGGCTAGATAGTCGTACGCCTCCTCGACCCGGTCGGCGGTGGCCTGCGGGGTCGTCCAGCGGAAGCCGCCGCCGCGCCCCTGGCGGTCGGTCGCCGGGTAGAAGCTGTCCCACAGCCACGAACCGCCGGGCGCCTTCGACTCCTTCAGCAGGTTCGTGCCGTTCGCGAAGAGCCAGGGGACCACGCCGCCCCACAGCCGGTTGGTCCAGAAGTACGGCGTGAAGTGCGCGTCACCGGCCTGCTTCATCTCCCGCAGCAGCGCGGTGAAGTCGTCGCGGCTCCAGTCGGCCGCCGGGAAGCCGGCGCCCGCCCGCTTCAGCACCTGCTTGTTCAGGTACATGTCGGCGGCGTTGAACTCCATCGGGAGTTGGTAGAGGTGCCCCTCGTACATCATCGACTCCACCAGCGAGGGGTGGACGTCGGCGAAGTACTCGCGCAGTTCCGCCGCGTCCCGCCGCACCCAGCGGTCCAGGGCCACGCCGAGCCGCTGGGCGAACAACTGCACGCCCTCGGTGGCCACATACACCAGGTCGGGGGCGGTGCCCGCGGCGATCTGGGTGAGGATCTTCGCGAAGAAGTCCGACCAGTCGACGGCCTGCACCGCGTTCACCCGCAGCGGGATGTCGGGGTGGATGCGGTGGAAGCCCTTGGTGAGGGCGTCGACGGTGGCCGGGTCGAAGGCGGAGCCGAGGGTGGCGACGACGAGGGAACCGTCGTCGCGGCCGGGGATGTCGGCTCCCGTGAGCCGGTCCCAGCTCGCGGCGGTCCCGGCCAGGGCGGCTGCTCCGGCCCCGTACGCGCCGTACCGCAGCAGTGTGCGGCGGGGGATGTGCGAGTCAGTCATCAACGGGCCTAACTCGTGTTAGTTCAGGGGTGATGCCCAGATGATGGGAACCGGGCGGCGGGCCTGTCAAGGGTCGGGGAGGCTTGACCTTTAACGGGTTAGGCCTCTTGACCTTTATCGAGTTAGGTCTACAGTCCTCGTTCACATGAGCCGCACGAGAGGAACGATGTGCCATGCCCGGAACATCGGGGATTTCATCGGGGATTTCAACGGGGATCTCCCGGAGATCACTGTTCGCGGGGTCAGCGGTGGGGGCTGCCGCCGCGCTGCTGTCCAGCGGAACGGCCACGGCCGAGGGCGGGACCAAGTCGGCCGCGTGCGGGGCGAGTTACCGCGCCGCGTACCACTTCACGGTCCCCGACCAGTGGAAGAACGACCCGCAGCGGCCCGTCTGGATCGACGGCGAGTACCGCTACTACTACCTCTACAACGCCGACTACTTCACCGGCGCCGTCGGCACCGCGTGGCGCCTGGCCACCACCACGGACCTGGTCTCCTTCACCGACCGAGGGGTCGCGGTCCCCAAGGACACCACACCCAACGGCGATCTCTGGTCGGGTTCGGCGGTGGTCGACACGGGCAACACGGCCGGGTTCGGCGCGGGCGCGGTCGTCGTCATCGTCACCATGTCCCCCGGCGGCGGCACCGACCACCAGGAGCAGTTCCTGTACTACTCGACCGACGGCGGTCTCACCTTCACCAACCACGGCACCGACCCCGTCCTGCCCAACCCCGGAGTCGCCGACTTCCGCGACCCCAAGGTGATCCGCGACGAGGACCGGGGCCGCTGGGTGATGGCCCTCGCCGAGAACGACAAGGTCGGTTTCTACCACTCCGACGACCTCAAGTCCTGGACATACGTGGGCGGTTACGTCCACGACGGCATCGGCGTCCTGGAGTGCCCCGACCTGTTCCGCATCACCGCCGACGACGGCACCGTGAAGTGGGTGCTCGGCGTGAGCGCCAACGGAAAGGGCTCGGGGCTGCCCAACACGTACGCCTACTGGACGGGTTCCTTCGACGGCAGCGCGTTCACCGCCGACGCGAGCGATCCGCAGTGGCTCGACCACGGCTGGGACTGGTACGGCGCCGTCACCTTCGAGAAGCGGGACGCGAGCGGCGCGGTGGACACGGCCGCCCGGTACGCGATCGGGTGGGTGAACAACTGGGACTACGCCAACACCACCCCCACCATCGACTGCGACGGCTTCAACGGCACGGACTCCGTCGTCCGCGAGATCACCCTGCGGAAAGCGTCCGACAACACGTACTACCTGGCCTCCAAGCCCGTCACCGGCCTCGACTCGTACGTCTCCCGCACCGTGAACCTGGGCGACGTGACCGTGGACGGCACGAAGGTGCTCGACTACACCGGTATCTCCTACGAGGTGACGACCGAGCTCACCTGGTCCCAACTCACGGGCGCGGGCCTCCAGTTGAGGCGCTCGCCCGACGGCGGTCGGCACATCGACGCCGGGATCTACGCCGACTATGCCTTCCTCAACCGACGTAACACGGTGAACGCGGACACGTCCGGCAAGTGGCAGGAGAGCCACACTCCGTTCGACCCGTCCGCCGGCACGGTGAAGCTGCGCATCCTGGTGGACCGCACGTCGGTGGAGATGTTCGTCGACGACGGCCGCTACGTGCACACCAGTCAGGTGTTCCCGTACCTGCTGGACACCCGGCTCGCGCTGTTCACGATCGGCGGCAGCGCGGTGTTCCGGAACACGGTGATACGCGAGTTCTCGGTGTGATTCTCGGCGCAGGGCCGGCCAGGGGCGCGGGTGGGCACCACTCTCAGCACGTTCCGGGACCGACGTAACCGAGTTCGCCGACAGACGGTCAGCGGCGGCGCATCGTCCGCAGGGCCTCGACCAGCACCTTCGGGTCGTGTCCGCCCTTGTGGACCGGCGGTGGCCGCCGGTCAAGACCCAGCAGCCCGGCTACGGCGGTCCAGGCGGTGCGTACCGAGTACTCGACGGTGAAGACGACGTCGTCCGGCACCTCGGCGTACTGTCCGATGAAGGCCAGGTTGGTGGAACCCTCCGGAACGACCTGCGGGCGGTCCCCGCTACTGCGGACCAGGAACTGGCTGGTGATGTACGGCATCAGCGCCGGGATCACGATCGAGTGGTCGAGGAGCTGCGGGACCCTGCTCGAACCGCAGGTGCTGCAGCGCCTCGTCCAGGATCTCCCGGCCGGTGCACTCACGCATCGGCTTGCCGACGAAGTCGCCTTCCCTGTCCGGGAAAAGGCCGTAGCCCCACCACACGAAGGTGTCCTCCAAAGACGCCGGGGAAGCGACCGCATCCGCGCGCTCACCGGCGGCCTGGCCTCCACCGCCTTCACGGAGCACCTGAGCCGGCGCACCACATACGCCGTCTACGCGCAGTCGCCATCGCCCTCGTACCCCTGCTGATCGCATGCGGCGCGAGCCCCACGGCCGCGTTCGCGAGGGTCCTCGGCCTCTTCCATCTCCTCGTGGCACCATCGCCTCCTCCGCCCTGACGCGGTTCGCGGGAGCCGCGCTGTTCGGACCGGGCGGCGGCCACCACGGCCTGTTCGCCGTGTTCGTATGGTTGACGTGGCCCTCGACGAGGTCGGAGTTCCGTGCAGGATGCGGTCCCACGGCGGGGCGCCGCTTCGGTGCCCCGCCGTGGGGAGACGTCAGTCCACGTACCACTTGCCGCACAGGGTGGTGCCGTCGATCTCGGCGCAGGCGCGTGCGGCGTAGTTGGCATTGAAGACGGACTGCGTGCGGCTGCCGGTGTAGGGGCCGCACATCTTCCAGCCGTCGCTCTTCGCCGACTGGTCGCTGACGATGCCCTTGAAGTCGGGGAACGCGTGGAAACTGCGGTCGACCCACAGCCGGTCGCCGGCCTTGCGGCCGGACTTGATCTCGGCGCGGCTGTATCGGTCGAGCGCCGACTCGTTCTGCAGCTCCACGCGGCGACCGTTGTAGTTGAACGAGGCTCCGGACTCGACGGCTTTGAAGACGCCGATGACGCCGATGCCGTCGCAGTCGGCCTCGGTGGCCGAGGCCGCCGACGCGGGGACGAAGGCTATGGCGCCGCTGCTGACCAGCACGGCCGAGGCCGCGACCACGCGGCCCATACGGTGCTTCTTCACATGGATTCCTTTTCCACTGGGGTGACATATGCGGGTGGGGAGCGACCGCCGCGGCGGCGTTCCGCGTTGCCCACCGGATCGTGCGCCACGGACCTTGTGGAAACCTTGTGAACTCGCTGTGACGCGGAGGTCGAGCGGAATCGGTGTCTCGGTCGGCATCCCGCCGGGACACGTTCGGCACCGCCGGACAACAACTGATCGCCGGACGCCGGCCTGCGACAAGCACCGGCTTCCGCTCCAGAGCCGTCCCCGTTACAACCAAAGCGCGCAGAGGTCGAATCCAGGCGTCGAGGCCGAAGGGCCGTAACTCGCAGGTAGAGGTGGGTGGCTCCGGCGCATGAATCAGCAGCTACCAGCCCAAAAGACCTGGTCAGAGTCCCCACAGTAAACACCTTGTAGCGTACTACGCGTATAGTTTCGCTGTGAGCAACTACAGTCCAGATACTGAAACGACAGGTTCGCAGTCCGGCGGGGTGCAGTCCGTGGACCGTGCGATCAGCGTGCTGGAGATTCTCGCCCAGCGTGGCGAGGCCGGAGTGAGCGAGGTGGCCGGCGAGATCGACGTGCACAAGTCGACCGCGTTCCGGCTGCTCGGCGCGCTGGAGGCGCGGGGGTTGGTGGAGCAGGCGGGTGAGCGCGGGAAGTACCGGCTCGGGTTCGGAATCGTGCGGCTGGCCGGTGCGGTCACCGGGCGGATCGACATCACCCAGCAGGGACGCCCGGTCTGCGAGCGTCTCGCCGAGGAGATCGGCGAGACGGTCAACATCGCCGTGATGCAGGAGCAGTACGCGATCAACCTGTACGAGGTGCGCGGCCCCGGCGCCGTCACCGCGCACAACTGGGTGGGCGAACTGACCCCGTTGCACGCCACGTCCAGCGGCAAGGTTCTGCTGGCGCACCTGCCCGCCAAGGAGCGCGCCGCGCTGCTGTCGGAGGCGGGCCTGAAGAAGGTGACCCCGGGGACCATCACCTCGAAGACGAAGCTGGAGAAGAACCTCGCCGAGGCCCGGGAGCGCGGATACGCCTGGACGCTCGAGGAGTTGGAGGTCGGGCTGCACGCCGTGGCCGCCCCGGTGCGCAACCGGGACGGCGAGGTCATCGCGGCGGTCAGCGCCTCGGGACCGGCCTACCGGTTCACCGAGGAGCGGCTGCACGAGCTCGCCCCGATCCTGGTGAAGGGTGCCGAGGAGATCAGCCACCGCATGGGTTACCTGGGCTGAGTCACCTCGGGTTGATTCCCAGGCGCTCGTTCACCCAGTCGTGGAACGCGCCGATGTGATGCTCGCTGGGCACCAGCACCCCGCCCTTGGCGTACATCCGTGAGCTCATTCCGGGTTGTGTGCGCTCACACGCCTCGAAGTCCTGGCGGTTGACCCGGTCGAAGAGTTCCACGGACCGGCTGACGTCCTTGCCGCTCTCGACGACGTGCGGGAGGTAGAGCCAGTCGCACTCGACGATCGTGCGGTCGACGGCCACCGGGTACATCCGGTGGAAGATCACGTGGTCGGGGACGAGGTTGATGAACACCTGCGGCTTGATGGTGATCGCGTAGTAGCGGCGGTCCTGGTCCTCGCTCACCCCCGGGATCCGGTCGAGCCCTTCCGACCCGTCCACGGTGAAGCCCTGCACCTCCTCGCCGAACTCCGCGCCGTGGCCGACGTAGTACTGCGCGGCGTAGCCGTCGGCGAACTCCGGGAGTACTTCGGTGAGTTCGGGGTGGATCGTGGCGCAGTGGTAGCACTCCATGAAGTTCTCGATGATGAGCTTCCAGTTGGCCTTCACGTCGTAGACGATGCGCTTGCCCACCGAGAGGTGGTCGATGTCGTAGTGCTCGAGGGACTCCACGTCGCCGAGCCGGGTGACGACCTCGCTGATGACGTCCTCGTCGAACGACGGCGGGTTCTCGGCCAGGTTGACCCACACATAGCCGAGCCATTCGCGGACGGCGACGCTCACCAACCCGAATTCGGTACGGCCGACGTCCGGCATCTTCGTCAGGTTCGGCGCCGCGACCAGCTTGCCGTTCAGGTCGTACGTCCAGGCGTGGTACGGGCATTGGAAGGCACGCTTGACCTCGCCGGTCTCCTCGGTGCAGAGCTTGGCGCCGCGGTGGCGGCAGACGTTGAAGTAGGCGCGTATGGAGTTGTCGCGGGCCCGGGTGATCAGGATGCTCTCGCGGCCGACGTCCACGGTCCGGAAGGCGCCCGGTTTGGCGAGTTCGGAGGAGCGCACGGCGCAGAACCACATCGTCTCGAAGATGCGTTCCTGTTCCTGGGCGAAGAGGGCCGGGTCCGTGTAGGAGGAGCCGGGCAGGGTGGCGATCAGGCTGTCCGGCAGGCTGGTCGAGGTCACAGTGCACTCCCTCGGAGAACGTCGTGGATCGGTCGGTCACGCGCCGGGACGAACGACTCCGGACGGCGTAGTTACGGTCAACTCACCGTGGCGGCAAGCTGTTTGCGCCACCGCATGAACAGTCGCGGCTGGTCCATCGCGAGCACGGCGACCGGCTGTCCGGCACACCGGTAGACGGCGAGGAAACTCCGGTCGCCCGGGGCGCCCTCCTCGACGGTCACACTGTCGGCACCGGCGGCGTGACCGGCGAACTGGATCTTCACGCCGTACTGGTCCGACCAGAAGTACGGCGGCCGGGGCACCCCGGGCTCCGCCGCCCCCCAGGACAGCAGCGCGGCCACCGCCGCGTCGGGCCGCTCCCGCGCCCCGGTCCAGTGTTCGACCCGACGGTGCGAACCCGCCCGCGGGTCGTACCAGTTGGCACAGTCCCCTACGGCGACCACGCCGGCGAGGCCGGTACGGCCGTCCGGACCGCACTTGACGCCGTTGTCGAGCTCGACGCCGGAGCCTTCGAGCCAGTCGACGCACGGGCGCGCGCCGACGCCTACGACGACGATGTCGGCGGGGACCGTTCGTCCGTCCTCCAGGAGCACGCCGTCGACGCGGGTCTCCCCGCTCAGCCCCTTCACGCCGACACCGCACAACAGCCGTACGCCGTGGGCCTCGTGGAGGGCGGAGACGATGCCGCCCATGGTCTCGCCGAGCGGTCCCGCGAGGGGGGTCGGTGCCGCTTCGATCACCGTCACGTCGAGGCCGAGGGCGTACGCGGTGGAGGCGACCTCGGCGCCGATGAAGCCGCCGCCGATCACCACCAGCCGTCCGCCCAGGGCGAGTTCGTCGCGCAGGGCGCGGGCGTCGTCCAGGGTGCGCAGGGTGTGCACGCCGGCCAGGCCGTCGGTGCCCGGCAGGTTGCGCGCGACCGCGCCGGTCGCGAGGACGACGCCGTCGGCCCGGACCTCGCGGCCGTCGTCGAGGGTCACCACCCGTTCCGCGCCGTCGGCTCGGAGGGCGATGGCACGGGCGCCGAGCAGCCACTCGGCGCGCAGGTCCTCGTCGTCCGACTCCAGCGCGAGATCGGCCTCGCCGAGGGTGCCCGCCAGGAACTCCTTGGACAACGGCGGTCTGTCGTACGGGCGATGGGGCTCGTCGCCGATGACGACGAGCCGTCCGTCGTAGCCCTGTCTGCGCAGCGAGCGTGCCGCCGACAGCCCGGCCAGCGAGGCGCCGACCACGGCCACGGTCCTCACGCGGGTCCGCCGGCGAGCCGGGACGCGACGCAGGGCGGCAGGTTCGGGGCGTCCGTGGACGGCACGACGTAGATCATGCCGTCCTGGACGAGCACTTCATGGGTACGCACCGGGCGCTTGGCCGGCGGGGCGTCCACCGCGCCGGTCCGCAGGTCGAACTTCGAAGCGTGGAGCGGGCATTCCACCTCGCAGCCCTCCAGCCAGCCGTCGGCGAGCGAGGCGTCCTGGTGAGTGCACGTGTCGTCGATGGCGAAGACCTCGCCGTCGTCGGTGTGGAACACCGAAACCGGCGGATCGATGTCGAGCCGGTAGGCCTCGCCTCGCGGCAGATCCACGAGAAGGCACGCGGGAATCATCATGACACCTCGGTGCGTATAGCGAAACGGATTGCGGTAAGCGCAACGTCAGTTTGAGGGCGCCCCCAAACCCTTGTCAAGGCATCCAGAGGACAGGTGAACCCCGGATCCGACGTTGCCTCTCACGCAACATGCCGCACCATAAGCAACTCCGCATCGACGTCGGGCCCGGCCGCTCAGCCCCCGTTCCCAGCGCGCAGGCGGGCCTCCCGGCGGGCGTGGGAGCGGCGGCCGGACAGGCTCCAGAGGAGGCGGGCCGGTGCCGGGGCCTTGGTGAGGAGGGTTCGCTGTTCTTCGGGGGTCGCCACGGCCATCAGCGCGCTGAAGGCCCGCAGCAGGTGCTTCCTGTCCAGCTTCGCCAGGCTGATCTCGCCGAGTTCCTCCCATTCGGCGACGCTCAGACACTCGGCGGCCAAGGGCAGGTTGGTGTTCTCCTCCTCGTCCATGTGCGCGGTCAGCACCGAGCGCAGTTCGGTGAGTTGATCCGCGACCTGCTCGGCGAGGAGCGGTCGGGGGTCGGCGGCCAGTGCGTCCAGCGCGCCCCGCACGTCCGTGACCAGCTCTTCGAGACGGTGGTGCTGTTCCTCCATGCGCGCGACCGCCTCGGCGCGCACTCCCGTCCGGGCCGTGAGCAGGGGCCAGAGATATTCGTCCTCGCTGGTGTGGTGGGCCTCCAGGCCCATGAGCAGGAACCGCACCGCGTCGACGACCAGCGCGGCCCGCGCGGAGTCGCCGGGCCGCAGCCCGCGCACCAGGTCCGGCAGTTCCGCGCACGACTGCCGGAACGTGCGGTGCACCACGACCATGTCGTGGACATCCGGTTTCGAGGTGACTGTGTCGGACATGGTGCTCCCTAACCCCTGCTCAGCTGCTCGTGGAAACGGTGTGCCAGGTCCGTCAGCTCATCGGCGCTCCGCGCGGTCTGCTGCAGGTCGACGAGAACCTCGTCGGCACCCGCCGCGTGGGCGGCGAGCAGGTAGTCCGAGACCTGGACGATCGTTCCCCGGTGCGGAACGGCGTCGTCCGGTGCGGCCTCGGCCGTCACCGCGGGGTTGACCCGGACGACGGTGCGCAGGGCGTCGGGGTCACGTCCGGCCGCCTCCGCGATCCCCCGGATCTGGCTGATGACGTACGCGAGTTGGGGCACCGGCAGCGCGACTCCGGCCCAGCCGTCCGCGCGGCGGCCGATACGTTCCAGCGTGGCCGGGGTGAAACCGCCCAGGAGCACCGGCGGGCGGGGACGATGCGCGGGGAGCGTTTCGAGGTGCGCGCTCGGGATCGTCCACAGCTCCCCCTTGTACTCGGCCGGGGAGCCGGACCAGACGTGTTCCAGGACGTCCAGGATCTCCTCCAGCCGGGCCCCGCGCCCGCGCCACGGCACCCCGATCGCCTCGTACTCGTCGGACGACCAGCCGAGCCCGAACCCGACGTCGAGCCGTCCCCCGCTGAGGATGTCCACGGACGCCAGCGCGCGGGCCAGCAGGAGCGGGGAGTAGAAGGGGGCGTTGAGCGTGCTGGTCCCCAGGCGCAGCCGTCGGGTGGCGTGGGCCAGGAAGGACAGGGTGACGACGGGGTCCAGGAAGGTGCGGTACTCCTCCGGTACGGGGCCGCCGCCGGGATAGGGGTCCTTGGGCCGCGTCGGTACGAGGGCCCGGTCGCCCACCCACAGGCTGTCGAAGCCGATCTCTTCGACGGCGGCGGCGAACCCGGAGAGGGTGGCGGGGTCCGTGAACAATCCGTACTGGGGAGCTCCCAGTCCGATCTTGAGCATGTGTGTCACCTGTTCGAGAAGCTGGTGCGGTCCGTTGTCGGTCACCGTGCCGAACGCGGATCGACGTCCGGTCGACGGCGCGTGAAAGCGGGCTCGACCCGGCGGGCGGACAGGCTCAGCGCCCCGCCGCTTCCTTCCGCAGCCGGACGCTCACCTCGTGCACATGCTCCGCCGCGGAGATGTCGACCTCGGCCCGGTCCGAACTCAGCGCGGTGAACAGCCGGGCCACCTCCTGAGCGAAGCAGGCCGGGCTGCTCGGATCGTCCTCCGCGCCGCCGACGGCCTCCGACTCGACGAAGAAGTCGACGGCCTCCGCGCTCCGCCCCTGGTCCACGAGCACGACCGACAGCAGCCGGGTGGACATGAAGAGCGTCAGCGGGTCGTCACCGGCGCGGGACCGCCAGATCCCCTCGCGCAGATCGGTCTCCGCCGCTGTCAGATCACCGCGGATGAAGCCGAGCCAGGCCCTGATGTGCCGGGTCTGCGAGGGCAGCGCCGGGTCGTCGCCCAGGTCCGCCGCCGCGACCGCGTGGTCCGTGACCCGCTCCAGTTCCCGCTGATGCGCGGGCCCGGCGAAGAGCCCGCTCGACGCGATCACCGACAGCGCGGCGACGACGATCTGCGAGGCGCCGGGGATGTCGCGCAGCACCCGGGAGAACACCGCGACCAGCAGGGTGTGCTCGGCCAGCAGCCAGCTGCGTGCCTCGGCGGCGTCGGCGAACCGCAGTCCGGTCAGCGGCACGGCGAAGAGGTGGATGCTGAGCGAGCCGGCCTGCTCGGTCGCGCTCATGGCCTGGAGCAGGGTGGCGTGCAGGAACATCGTCAGCCGTACGAGTGCCGCCTCACGGTCCGCGGCGGGGTCCTCGCGGTCGGCGCGACGGGCGGCGAAGGCCCGTATACGAGTGCCGCCTCACGGTCCGCGGCGGGGTCCTCGCGGTCGGCGCGACGGGCGGCGAAGGCCCGTACCAGATCGTGGAACCGGTAGCGGTCGGCCGAGTGCGGTTCGAGCAGTCCGGCCTCCACCAGATGTTCCAGCTGGTCCTCGGTCTCCGCCTCCGGCTGGTCGAGCAGTACGGCCGCGACCGCGACCGGGAAGTCCGCGGCGTCGAGCAGTGCGCACAGGCGCATCGCCCGGGCCTGTGCGGGGGCGAGGGCCCGGTAGCCGACCTGGAAGGTGGCCTCCACCGATATCCCTCCGGCCCGCAACTCGTCGAGCTGGTGCTCCTCGGCGCGCAGCCGCAGCAGCTGCGCACCGAGCCCGCGCCCCGGACGGGCCGCCGCGCGGGCACCGATGATGCGCAGCGCCAGCGGCAACTGGCCGCACGCGTGCACCAGTTCCAGCGCGAGGTCCGGGTCGGCGGCGATCTCGGCGTCGCCGGTGAACCGGCCCAGCATGGCCACCGCCTCCTCCTGATCGGGCAGCGGCACCTCGAAACGCGTCGCGCCCGGCGGCACGAGCGACCGGTGCCGGGTCGTGATCAGCGCGGAGTTGCCCGGTGTGCCCGGGAGCAGCGGGGTCACCTGGGCGGTGTCGGACGCGTTGTCGAGGAGCACCAGGATCCGGCGGTCGGCGGTCAGGGTGCGGTAGGCCCCGGCGCGGGCGGTGGGCGTCGCGGGGATCTCGGCGGCGGGCATGCCGAGCGCGAGGAGGAAGTCGACCAGTACGTCCGCGGGATCGGCGGGCTGCCCGCCGTCGCCCCGCAGATCCACGTAGAGCTGTCCGTCCGGATAGTCGCCGCGGATGCCATGGGCGAAGCGCAGTGCGAGCGCGGTCTTCCCCACCCCGCCGATACCGCTGAGCACCGCGAGCGCCACGGCTTCCCCGCTGGGCCGCAACGCCAGCCGAAGCCGCTCCCACAACCGCTCCCGCCCGACGAAGTCGCCCGGCGCCGGTGGCAGTTGCTGCGGTCGGACACCGGCCGGGGCCTCGTCGGCAGGTGTGGTCGTCGCCCGGTCGGTGTCAGGGGCGGCGCCCGATTCCTCGCTGCCCGGACGCGACTCCACGGGGTCGGGCTCGGCGCCGGCGAGGATGCGGGACTGCAACTCGCGCAGTTCCGGGCCCAGGTCCATGCCCAGTTCGGCAACCATGGCGTCGCGGGCCGCGGCGTAGACGGCCAGGGCCTCCGCCGCCCGCCCGGCGCGGTGGAGGGCGCGCATGCGGAGCGCGTACAGGTCCTCCCGCAGGGGATGGTCGGCGATCAGCGCGATCAGTTCCGTCGCCACGCGTGCGTGCTCACCCAGTTCGTCGGCGCAACCCAGCCGCGCCACCTGGGCGTTCAGCCGCAGCTCGGCGAACCGTCGGCGGTGCCGCTGGGCGTAGGGACCGGGGACACCGGACAGCGGCTCCCCCGACCACAGTGCGAGCGCGGCGTCGAACGCGCGCAGCGCGGGGCCGGTCCGCCGGGCGGCCCGCAACTCCTCGCCGTCACGGATGAGCCGCTCGAAACGCAGGGCGTCGACCGCCCGCTCCGGGATGTCGAGCCGGTATCCGCCCTGCGTGGTCTCCAGCCGGGAACGCTCCTCGCCCAGCGCGAGACGGATGCGGTAGACGTACGTCTGCACCGAGCGCACCGCGTTGCCGGGCGGCTCCTCCCACAGCGCGTCGATGAGGTCGTCGAGACCGCACTGCCGCCCTTCCGCGAGCAGAAGCCGGACCAGGACCGCGCGCTGCAGCGGACTGCCGAGATCCAGTGGACGCCCGTCCTGGCGACCGCTCAACGACCCCAGCAGCCCGAACTCGTGCCCCTCTACCGCCGTTGCCACCTGGCGGATTCTAGCGGCCCGAAACCCCCTCATCTGCGCGTCCTCGATGCCCAGGAGTTAGGGTGCTGATGGCTCGCAAAGGGGACACGAGGGGGCTCGCGTTGGATCGCGCGGCAGGAGAGGATCTGGAATCCGGCCCGGACCGGTCTCCGGCGCGTACGGTGCTGCCCCCGTCGCTGCGCCCCCGGCTCGCCCTGATCTCGGTCCTCGCCGCGCTGGTGGTCGGCGCGCTCGGGATCCTGTTCGCCGGGCACAGCGCGCCCGGCGCGGTGGACAGGTGGATCTTCCCGCCGACCTCGGACAGTGTGGGTCCGCCGTGGCGCCAAGTCGCCCTGGTTCTGGACTTCTTGGGGGAACCCGCGGGATCGGCGATGGTGATCGTGGCCTGTGTGGTGGGCTGCCTGCTGGTGCGGCGTCCCCGTGCGGCGGTGCTCGTCCTGGTCGGGGCCGGTGCGACCGTGGGGACGACCACGTTGCTCAAGCACGTGGTCGGACGGACCATCCACGGCCCCGGCAACCTGTCCTACCCGAGCGGGCACACCGCCTTCGCCACCGCGCTCGCCCTCATGGCGGCACTGTTGGCGACGGACCGGCTCGGCCTGGGCAGGACGGCCGGTACGTCGCTCGTTCTCACGGCGGGACTGGTGGCCGGCGCGATCATGGGCTGGGCGGAGGTCGGTCTTGGCGCGCACTACCCGACCGACGCCCTCGGCGGCTGGTGCACCGCGCTGGCGGTGATCCCGGCGTCCGCGTGGCTGGTCGACCGGACCGCCGACCGGCTGGGTGATCGGTCGGCCGGACGGCCGGGCCGTCGGTCACCCGACCGGACGGCCGACGCCGGTCGGCGCGCGCCCCGCTGACGTCACCTCACGCGAGGCGGCGGAACACCGGCTTCACCGCTCGTCCGGCCAGCCAGGGGTTGGGGTCGGCGGCGTCCAGTGCCTTGCGGTACACCGCGCACGCCTGGGCCACCACGTCGACGGTGCGGTCGATGTCCTCGTCGTCGAGGGCGCTGCTGACCACGAAGGACGGGGCCAGTACTCCGCCCGCGAGGAGCCGGCGCAGGAACAGGGTGCGGTACTGCTGCGACGGCTGCAGGTTCTCGTCGAGGGTGGCGAAGACCAGGTTGCTGGCCCGGCCCCGGACGACGACGTGGTCACCGACGCCCATGGCCTCCGCGGCGTCGCGGACACCGGCGGCCAGCCGTTCGCCGAGGGAGTGCAGCCGCGCGGTGATGCCCTCCTCGACGTAGGTGGTCTGCACGGCCATCGCGGCCGCCAGGGAGTGCGTCTCGGCGCCGTGCGTGGTGGAAAGGAGGAACACCCGGTCGCTGGTGGAGTCGCGCAGCCCGCCCCGCTCCATCAGGTCGCGGCGGCCGGCCAGCGCGGAGACGGCGAACCCGTTGCCCAGCGCCTTGCCGAACGTGGAGAGGTCGGGGACGACGCCGTAGAGGCCCTGGGCGCCCGCCTCGGACCAGCGGAAGCCGGTGATCATCTCGTCGAAGATCAGGACGCAGCCGTGCCGGTCGGCCAGTTCGCGCAGGCCGGCGAGGTAGCCGGGCGGGGGCTCGGTGTGGGTGGCGGGTTCGAGGATCAGGCAGGCGATCTCGTCCGGGTACCGGGCGAGCATCTCCTCCGTGGCGGCCAGGTCGCCGTAGGGGAAGGACGCGATGAGTTCGGTGGTCGTCGACGGGATGCCGGCGGACATCGGGGTGGTGCCGATGAACCAGTCGTCGACGGAGAAGAACGGGTGGTCGGAGCAGAGTGCCACCCGTGAGCGGCCGGTGGCGGCGCGGGCGAGGCGTACCGCTGCGGTGGTGGCGTCGGAGCCGTTCTTCGCGAACTTGACCATCTCGGCGGTCGGCACGGTGGCCAGGAAGCGTTCGGCGGCCTCGACCTCCACGATGGACGGCCGGACGAAGTTGCTGCCGCGGTCGAGTTCGCGCCGCACCGCCTCGATCACGCGCGGGTGGGCGTGACCGAGGCTGACCGACCGGAGGCCGGAGCCGTACTCGATGTATCGGTTGCCGTCGACGTCCCACACGTGGGCACCGCTGCCGTGGCTGATGACCGGGGCCAAGTTCTCGGGGTACTGGTCGTCGCCCTTGGCGTAGGTGTGAGCGCCCCCGGGGATCAAGGCGTGCAGCCGCTCGTTGGCTGTCCGCGACAGGGGCAGGTCAAGCACTTCGGTGTCCACGAGGACCTCAGCTTTCTCTGTGCTTCAGGACCTCGGCGAGGCTCGGTGCCTCTCGGTCCCGTTGGGACATCAGCGCAACCGGCAGCGGCCAGGGAATGGCCAGCTCCGGGTCGTCGTAGGCGATGGTCACGTCCTCGGTCGGATCGTGCGGGCGGTCGATCCGGTACGAGGTGTCGGCGATATCGGTCAGTGCCTGAAAACCGTGCGCGCATCCCGCGGGAATGTAAAGAGTTGGTTGTGATTCTCCTGTGAGATCAAAAGAAGTCCAATGGCGGTAGGTCGGTGAATCCGGACGCAGGTCCACGACGACGTCGAAGATCCGCCCGTACGAGCACCGCACCAACTTGGCCTCGCCCGCGCCGGATCGCAGGTGCAAACCGCGCACCACGCCCCGGACCGAACGCGACAGGCTGTCCTGGACGAAGGCGTCCGGGTCGAGGCCCACCGAGCGGACCACGTCGGCGTCGAACGTGCGGCAGAAGAAGCCGCGTTCGTCGGTGTACGGGGTCGGTTCGAAGAGGAACGCGCCCGCGATCTCCGGGACTTCGGTCGCTTTCATGGAGCCTTCCGGGAGGTGTGGCCGGTCGCGGGGAACACGGCCGCGGTCAACGAGCTGAACTGGTCCTGCAGTTGGCGGGCGGCGGCCTGGTTCCGCTCGGTGAGGGTCGCCCGCAGTTCGGGCGATCGCTTCTCCAGCACCCGGAATTGCTCCAGCAACCGGTCGGCGTCGACCTCGCGCGCCGGGTGGCAGTACGCGCCGAGGCCCATCCGCTCCATGAGCGCGTCGCTCTTCGCCGCGTAGCTGAGCGCGAGCGCCGGCGTTCCGGTCTTCAGCGCGCAGATCAGGTTGTGGTACCTGACCGCCACCACGGTGTCGGCGGCCGTCATCTCCTTCATCAGGTCGTCCAGGGACGTCGGTTCGGCCGCGGTGACCAGCGGGGAGTCCACCGCTTCGAGGATCGCGGCGACCACCGTCGCGTCGCACCGGTCGCCGGTGAGCAGCCGGATCGGCCTGCCCTCCTCGACCAGGGTGCGGACGAACCGGATCGTGCCGTCGAGATAGCGGCCGTAGATCTCGTCGGCGCGGGCGCGGTCGTCGTTGCCGCCGTGGAAGTCCATGACGCCGACGCAGACCGTGCCGGGCACGTCCGAGGGCGCGTTCGCGGGCGGTGACGGGAGGGAGAACGCGAGGTCCGGGTAGACCTCGTCGCGCGCGGTGTCCACGCCCATCGCCCGCATCGCGTCCCGGGACTGGGCGTCCCGGTAGGAGCGGTAGGCGGCCAGGCGGCCCGACCAGCGGACCAGGGCGCGGGTGGGCCGGTTGCGGATCTCGGCGGCGCCGACGCTGACCAGGGCGACCCGGGTGCGTGTCAGCTTCCCGCTCGCGCAGAGCAGGAACAGCGAGTACGGGAAGCCCCAGGGCCGGAGCGGCAGGGTGGCTTCCAGGACGCCCATGCCCGGCACGATCACCACGTCATGGCGGCGTACCCAGGCGGCGGTGCGGAAGATGTCGACGAACTTGCCCAGGCCCTTGGACGCGATCGAGCCCAGGCGGGACGCGGTGCGGTACTCGGCGCGGTTCCAGTGCATGCGGGTGGCGGGGATCCCGAACCGGGCCGTCACCGCCTCGGGGCCGCCGCACAGGGCGTCCACGACGGCGTCCGGGTGGTCGGTACGGAGGTAGCCGAGGACGGCTTCGAGCGAGCCGTCGTTGCCGAGGTTCCCGGAGCCGAGCAGGCCGAACACCCCGACGCGCACCGGCAGTTCGGGCGCGGAGGTCATGCGTGCCTCCCCTCGCGGCCGGCGACGAGGGCGTCCACGGAGACCGTGAGCTGGGACGGGTCGACCGGGGCACGGTCCTCGACCCGCTCGCCGGCGCCCGGGCGGACCCGACTGGTCATCCAGGAGGCCAGGTGGCGGTAGCAGGCGCGCCGGTCGGCCGGGGACAGCGGTGCCCGCCGGATCGCGGACGCGAAACCCCAGATGTACTCGGCGAGCAGCCGGGGCGTCGGGTGCAGCGCGCCCGCCCGGCGCGGGTCCAGGTTGACGCAGCGGGCGCGCTTGGAGGGATTGGCGCGTTCGGCGCGGGTGGGGTGGTCGCGGCGGAAGTAGAGGAGTTCCGGGACCTGGTGGAAGCGGCCGTGCAGGGTGATCTCGGCGACGAACGTGCGGTCCGCGTGGTGGTAGCTGTCCATCGGTTTCACCCGGCGCAGCACGTCGGCGCGTATGACTCCGTAGAAGTCGTCGCCGCCCGGCTCGAACAGCAGGCTGCGGAAGCGTTCCGGCGCGCTCGGGGAGCCGGTGGCGAGCGTGTACTCGTACGGGACCGTCACCTGGCCGTCGCCGTCGATGACCGCCTGGTCGGTGTGGGCGAGGATGACGTCCGGCCGCTCGTCCAGGGCCTCTATGCAGCGGGTCAGCAGGTCGCGGCCGTAGAGGTCGTCGTGCGAGGCCCACTTGAACAACTCGCCGCGGGCCTCGGCGAACACGTAGTTGTGGTTCGGGGTGGCGCCGATGTTGCGGGGCAGCCGGAGGTAGCGGATGCGGGAGTCCTGCGCGGCGTACTTGCGGCAGATGGCCTCGGTTCCGTCGGTCGAGGCGTTGTCGGAGACGACCAGTTCGAAGTCCTCGTAGGTCTGGCCGAGGAGGGCGTCGAACGACTCGGCCAGGTACTCCTCGCCGTTGTACACGGGCAGGCCGATGCTCAGCCGCGGTCGGTCGGTCATGAGGTCCTCACTTCGGGGATGGGTTCGCGGTGGCGCTCGCGCAGGGCGGAGCGCAGTTGCAGCCACCACACGGCCGAACCGCTGATGGTCGCGGCGGCGACGCCCCAGGCCGAACCGGAGGTGCCGCCGATGGCCGCGCCGCCGAGCCCGCCGCCGACATAGCAGGCGGAGGCGAAGAGCTGGCAGCGCAGGCTGCGCCTGGCGGCGCCGAGCGCGCGCAGTCCGGCGGCGGCGCCGGTGCCGAGGCCCGCCCCGGCGACGCTGAGGGTGATCTGCACGATGAGGTGCGAGGAGGAGCGCCAGACGTCGCCGAGCGCCAACTCGCCGAGCCGGTCCGGCATCAGCAGCAGGGCCGAGCCCCAGAGCAGGGCTCCGGTGGCCTGTCCCCCGCCGAGGTAGAGGCAGAACCGGCCCAGCCGTTGCGGGGCCTGCCGCAGCACGCGGGCCGCCTCCGGGACGGTGACCAGCGAGAGCCCCATCAGTACGGCGAGGAAGGGGCCGAGGAGGAGTTCGGCACCGCGCACCGCGCCCACCGCGCTCACTCCGACGATCACGCCGAGGCCGTACGCCCGGAGTTGGCTCGCGCCGCTGAGGCTGACGTTCTCGACCAGGTACCGGTAGCCGAGGTCACGCTGTTCGCGCAGCCAGCCGCGTGCCTGTGCCATCCGGGGCCGGATGCCGGACTGGATGCAGCCGTATCCGGCCGCGACCGTGGCGGACGCGCCCCAGGCGAGCACGAAGGCGGCCACCGTGTCGACATGGGCCGCCACCACCATGGCGGGGATCAGCGCGACGCCCCACACGATGTCGTTGACGAACGCCTTGCGCCCGTCGCCCGCGGCGAAGAACGAGAACCGCCAGGCGTCCTGGAGCAGCAGCCCCGGCATCATCAGACCGAGGGCGGCGAAGGCGGGCCCCACCCGGCCGCCGAGGCCGAGCCCGGCCGCCAGGCACAGCACGCCGAGGGCCGAACCGACGCAGAGCGCGGTACCCGTCGAGCGGGCCACCGCCCCGCGCCAGGACGGCTCCGGCACTCCGCTGAAGCGGACCACGAGCGGGTCGGTGGCCAGGCCGCGGGAGACGTTGAGCACCACGCCGTAGGTCACCCAGGCGAGGCTGAACACGCCGAAGGCGGTGACCCCCAGCGAGCGGGCCACGTAGATGCCCACCGCGAAGTTGCTGATGCTGGAGGCCGCCTGGTCGGCCAGCCCCCAGGAGAGCCGGCCGACGAGGGCCCGCTTGGCGGACCGCACCGGTGCCGCCTTCTCCCCGTCGGTGGTCGTCGATGTCATGTCTTGATCAGTCCGGCCTCGTGCAGGGCGTCGGCCGCGCCGGCGACGGTGTCGAAGGGCAGCCCGGACCGCTGGGCGACGTCCAGCAGACTGTGCTCGCCGTCGGAGAGGTTTAGCACCCAGAGCATGGCCATCTGCGCCTGCTTGGTGTCGCTGCGCCCGCCGAGCGCGTCGTACAACCCGCGCCGGCCCAACTGCGGTTCGCCGTAAGGGCTGAGGTTGAGGTACCGCCGGTTGCGGTCGAGAACGGCGAACGCCTCGCGGCAGACCGCGAGGGTGTCGGTCATCGCCTCCGGGGAGACGAAGTCCGGGTTGTCCGCCGAGGTGTGGTACTCGGGGTAGCCCGCGTACGGGGTCCGGCTGAGCGAGCCCACGCCGAGGTTGAACCCGGGTGAGCAGTACTGCCGCTCGTCGTAGCCGTACGGCGTGAACTCGTTGATGTGGTGCGGGCGTTCGGACGCGGCGAGTACGTGTTGCAGCACGCGGTCGATCTCCGCGTCGCCGCGTCGGCTTTGTTTGTACGTCAGTTGACCCGAGTCGCCCGCGCAGGCCAGCACGAGGCCGTGCTTGACCCGGTCGATCCGGTCCGCGTTGCGGGCCAGCCAGGTGATCGCCCCGATGGTGCCGGGCGCGTAGATGAACCGGTAGGTGTAGTACGGCGTTTGCTCGGCCAGCGCGCGGGCCAGGAAGGTCGCCACCGCGATGCCGGCGAGGTTGTCGTTGGCCAGCGACGGGTGGCAGGTGTGGCAGGAGACGATGACCTCGTCGGCCACCTGTCCGGGGACGACGTGCTCGGCGTAGGTGAGGTGGCCGTCGGCGAGGGTGGAGTCGACGTGCACCTCGTAGTCGCCGTCGGGCAGCGCGTCCAGGGTCTCCTGGGACAGGCAGAATCCCCACTCCGGCTTGTAGTAACTCGTGCGGTACGGCACCCAGTTCGGGTGGTCCGGCAGCGTGTGCAGGTGTTCGCGCAGCTCGGTGAGCGGCATGGTCTTCGACACCGGGACGCTGTAGCCGAGTACGTGCAGGCTGTTCGCGGCGAAGTCGACGACCCGCCGGCCCGTGCCGTCGGCGATGTACGCGTCCCGGATGTTCCACTCCTGTGGAACGGTCCAGTCGAGCACCTGCGTCCCGGTCGGCACCTCGTGCACCTGCAACGGGACGTACTCGCCGACGATGTCCAGGGTGGCGCGCACCCCGTCGCCGGTGATGCTCCGGCAGAGCGGGTACAGCCGCTCCACCAGTGCGTGCATCTCCTCGCCGACTTGGGTCATCGGCGCCACCGCAGGGTGTCGTCGACGGTGCCGGCCTCGGAGGCAGCCTTGAGCACGGCGAGGCGGGTGAAGCGCTGCTCGAAGTCCTCCCGGGTCAGGTCGAACTTCCGGTAGGCGTCGGCGAGTTCGAGGGCGCCCTGCTTGACCGTCCACTCGCAGTCGAAGTCGGGGATCGCGGTGCGGAAGCGGGAGAAGTCCACCCGGTACGAGCGCGGGTCGGCGCCGTTCTCGCCGGTGATGACCACCTTCGCGCCGGACACCGCCTCGGCGACCTGCTCGGCGATCTCGGCGACGGTGACGTTGTTGACCTCGCTGCCGATGTTGAACGCCCGGTCGTGGACCGCCTCGCGCGGCGCGGTCAGCGCGGCGGTGAAGGCGCGAGCGATGTCGGCGGCGTGCACGAGCGGGCGCCAGGGGGTGCCGTCGGAGAGGACCAGCACCTCGCCGGAGAGCAGCGCGTGGCCGACCAGGTTGTTGAGCACGATGTCGGCGCGCAGGCGGGGCGAGTAGCCGAAGGCGGTGGCGTTGCGCATGAACACCGGGGTGAAGTCGTCGTCGGCCAGCGCGTGCACGTCGTCCTCGACGCGCACCTTCGACTCGGCGTACGGCGTCACGGGGCGCAACGGGGCGTCCTCGGTCACCAGGTCGTCGCCGCCCGAGGCACCGTAGACGGAGCAGGTCGACGCGTACAGGAAGCGGCCGACTCCCGCGTCGCGGGCCAGCTTTGCCAGCCGTACGGACGCGTGGTGGTTGATGTCGTAGGTGAGTTCCGGGGCCAGCGAGCCGAGCGGGTCGTTCGAGAGCGCGGCCAGGTGGATCACCGCGTCGAATCCGGCCACGTGCTCGGCAGTGAGGTCACGCAGGTCCACCCGCACGCCGGGCGGGTCGGCGGGCTGCGGGCCGAGGACGGAGTCGGCGAACAGGCCGGAGTCGAGGCCGAAGACCTCGTGTCCTGCGGCGGTGAGGACGGGTGCCATCACGGTGCCCAGATATCCCTGGTGTCCGGTCAGTAGTACGCGCAAGGTGTTCAACCCCCCAGGTTGAGCGTGAGTTTGGTGACGGCGAAGGCCTCGGCGTAGCGCGCGTGGCATTCGATACCGCGGATCCGGGCGAGGCCGAGGAAGGCCTCCCGGTCGTACCACGGGCGGTGCCGCTGCGAGGGGTAGTGCTCCTGCAGCAGCCGTACCTTCTGTTCGGCGGTCTCGGTCTCCAGCGGCTGGTAGGCCGCAGGGCGGCCGAGGTCGCCGTCCCACTTGACGATCTCGTAGCCGAGCACGAGGTGGTCACGGAACGCCGTGGTCATCAACTGCGCCAGGCCGCGGTGGTCCTGGTGGGCGTCGTCGGTGCGCGGCGCGAGGACCAGTTGCGGCTCGGTCTGCGCGCGGAGTTCCTCGACGGCGGCCTTGGCCTCCTCCCAGTGCGCCGGCAGGCGGCCGTCCGGCAGTTTGTGCACGGTCAGGCGCAGGTCGGCGCCCGGGCAGAAGGCGGAGAGCGCGGCCTGTTCCTCCTGCTCGCGATCGGTGCCGCCGCCGGAGAGCACCAGTGCGTCGACGCGGATGCCGGGCCGCGCCTGGCACAGGGTCAGCAGGGTGCCGCCGGCGCCGATGGCGATGTCGTCGCAGTGGGCGCCCACCGCCACGATCCGGTCGAGCGGACCGGCTCCGAGCCTGATCACGCACGCACCCCCGCGCTGTCCCGCTCCCACAAGGCCCACGGGCGGTCGCCCCGGGTGTAGGACTCGTCGAGCGCGGCACGCTCCTTCACGGTGTCCGTCGGCTTCCAGAAGCCGCGGTGCTGATGCGCCACCAGCCGCCCCTGCTTGGCGAGTTGGGCGCATCCGTCGGCGACCAGGTCACCGTTCTCCGGTATGTGGTCGAAGACCTCCTGGCGGAGCACGAAGTAGCCGCCGTTCTCCCACAGCGGCATGTCGCTCACCGCGGTGATACCGCCCACCAGACCGTCCTCGCCCAACTCCACGCAGTGGAAGGAGGATTGGGGCGGTACGACCATCATCGACGCGCCCGCGTCGCGCTGGGCGAACTTGTCGATCATCTCCGGCAGCGGGGCGTCGGTGAGCACGTCGGCGTAGTTGGCGAGGAACATCTCGTCGCCGTCGAGGTGGTGACGCACCCGGCGCAGTCGCTCACCGATGGGCGACTCGATGCCGGTCTGCGCGAAGGTGATCGTCCAGTCGGCGATGTCGGTGGAGAGCAACTCGGTCTGGCCGCCGCGCAGGACGAAGTCGTTGGACACCGTCTCCTCGTAGTTGAGGAAGAAGTCCTTGATGTGGTGGGCGCCGTAGCCGAGGCAGAGGATGAACTCCTTGTGCCCGAAGTGCGCGTAGTAGCGCATGACGTGCCAGATCAGGGGTCTCGGCCCGACCATCGCCATGGGCTTGGGGACGTCGTCGGAGGTTCCGTTGCGCATGCGCATCCCGTAACCGCCGCAGAACAGGACGACCTTCATGCTGTGACCTCTTTCGACCGCTCGACCTCGACGATGCTCAGTTCGGGGATGGGGAAAACGAGCCGGCCGCCCCACTCGTGGACGTAGGCCAGTTGCTCGACCAGTTCGGCCCGCAGGTTCCACGGGAGGACGAGGACGTAGTCCGGTTTGTCGACCGCGATCTGCTCGGGCGGGAGGATCGGGATGCGGGTGCCGGGGGTGAACCGGCCGTGCTTGTACGGGTTCCGGTCGACCGTGTACGCGAGCAGGTCGGGGCGGATGCCACAGTGGTTGAGCAGGGTGTTGCCCTTGCCGGGGGCGCCGTAGCCGACGACCGTCTCGCCGCGGTCGGCCGCGTCGATGAGGAACCGCAGCAGATCGCGGCGGACCTTGGCGACCCGGGCGGAGAACTCGGTGTACCCGGCCAACTCCTCCAGCCCGGCGGCCTTTTCGCGGGCCAGTACGTCGGCCACCCGCTGCGAGGGCTCCCCCGCGACCTCGGCCGGGCGGGACCACAGGCGGATGGAGCCGCCGTGCGTGGGCACCAACTCGACGTCCACCAGCGTGAGTCCGCCGCTGGCGAGGGCCCGGATCGCGGAGGCGACCGTGTAGTACTGGAAGTGCTCGTGGTAGATCGTGTCGTACTGGTTGTCCTCGATCAGGGTCAGCAGGTGCTGCACCTCGATGGAGACCCAGCCGTCGTCGGCGACCAGGGCGCGCAGGCCCTGGGTGAAGCCGACCACGTCGGGGATGTGCGCGTACACGTTGTTGGCGACGACCAGGTTCGCCGGGCCGTGCTCGGCGCGGACGGTCGCGCCGGTCTCGGGGCTCAGGAAGTCCGTGAACGTGGGCACACCCGCCTCGCGGGCCGCGGCGCCGACGTTCACCGAGGGCTCGATGCCCAGGCAGCGGATCCCCCGGTCCACCACGTGCCGCAGCAGATAGCCGTCGTTGCTCGCGACCTCGACCACGAAGGAGTCGGTGCCGAGGCCGAGGCGGTCCACCGCGCCCTCGACGAACGTGCGCGCGTGCTCCACCCAGGAGGTCGAGAAGGAGGAGAAGTAGGCGTACTCCTTGAACGTCTCCTCCGGCGTGATCAGCGGCGGTATCTGCGCCAGCCAGCAGTCGGTGCAGACCCGCAGATGCAGCGGGTACGCCGGTTCCGGCAGGTCCAGTTGGTCCGCGGCGAGAAAGCTCTCACACGGCGGTGTCGCCCCCAGGTCGACGACGCTCGCCGTCGCTTCCGAGCCGCAGAGTCGGCATCGTGTCATGTGCTCTCCCCATCCCCCCTGCCCGCGTGGGTGTCCCCACCGCGAGCCAGTGCTGACCGTCCCGCGATCGCGGTGCGGTACTCCTCCAGCAGGCGCTCCAGGCCGACGGCCGGGCTGAATCCCTGCTCGTAACGGTGACGGGCCGCCTCGCCCATCTCCCGGTTGCGGTCCGGGTCGGCCGCGATCCGGCGGATGCCGGCCGCGAGCGAGGCGGCGTCGCCCGGCGTGTGCAGCAGCCCGGTGACGCCGTCCTCGACGAGTTCGACGAAGGCGCCGTGCCCTGCGGCGACGGTCGGCACCCCGGCCGCCATCGCCTCCACGACCACGAGGCCGAACGCCTCTAGCCAGGTCGAGGGCGCGACGACGGCGACGGACCGCGCGATGGCCTTGCGGCACTCCGCCGGGTCCAGCAGGCCGACGTAGCGCACGTCGTCGCGGCCGGCCGCCCAGGAGACGACCTCTTTCTCCAGCGGCCCGGTGCCGGCGATCGCGAGCGGGACGCCGACACCTCCGCCCGCCGCGATCTCGTCCCACGCGGCCATGAGCAGCCGTACGCCCTTGGCCTCCGCGAGCCGGCCGAGATAGAGCAGCTGCTCGCCCCCACCCTCCCGGCGGATGTCCGGTTCGGGGACGAAGTTGTGCTTCACCGCGAGGCGTTCGGCCGGCATGCCGGAGGTCACCAGGACGTCGCGCTGCGCGGCGGAGATGCAGAGGAAACGCTCGACGCCGGTCCACCAGCGCTTCCGGTTGACCGACAGGCTGACCGCGAGCGGCACGGTGGCGAGGCTGGAGTTGCGGTAGCAGCCGTGCCGGACGGCGGGCAGCGGGGTCGAGCCGACGCACTCGGTGCACGGCCGGCCGTCCCGCTGGAGGGTGCCGGGCGGGCAGACCTGCGTGTAGTTGTGGAGCGTGGCGACAGCTGGCACTCCGGCGTCGGCGCAGGCGGCGAGGACCGCGGGCGACAGGAGCGGGAACACGTTGTGGACGTGCACCACGTCCGGTCGCTCGGCGCGCAGCTTGGCCGCCAGCTCCTTGCGCACGGCCGGGTTCCACGGCACCAGGAGCGGCACCGCGACCTTGCCGAGGAGGGAGCGTCCGCCGATGTCGTCACTACGGCGCTCGAACAGCTCGACCCGGTGGCCGGCCGCGCGCAGCAGCTCCACCTCCTGGTCGACGACGTTGTTCTCCCCGCTCGGCTGCGCCGAGTTGTAGCGGTTGTGCACCACGAGGACGTGCATGCTCAGTTCACCTCCGAGCCACGGGCCCAGCGCGGGACGTGCCGTCGAGGGGCCTCGGACTTCGCGAAGGTCTTCGAGAGAGGCTTCGCGAGCGGCCTGCCGAGCGGCTTCCCCGGCTGCGTCGACAGCGGAGCGGCCTGGGCGGGTGCCGCCAACAGCGAGGCGGCCAGGGCCAGATGGAGCAGATACGGCGAGGCGTCGCCGAGGCCGGCCTCGGTGTACGAGGCGATCGCGCAGTAGCTGATCAGGAAGATCGCGCGGGCCCGCTGGAGCGAGGGCGGGCGCAGCAGCGCGACACTGCCCAGCACGACGATGATCACCGCGACGAGAGTGACACCGACCAGGCCCTGCTCGTTGTAGACGGCCAGCCAGCTGTTGTCGATCGGCAGCCCGCCGAAGGACTTGTCGCCGAGGCCGACGCCGAACAGCTGCTGCGCGGTCGACCGGGGCTCTGCCAGCAGGGCGTTCCAGACCTTGGCCCGGCCGGTGAGACTGGAGAAGTTCTCCTGGCTCTGTCCGCGCAGGAACCAGGTCTGCAGCGCGGAGGCGAAGCCGACCGCGGCCACCACGGAGATCAGCACCGACCAGCTGAAGAAGCGGCGGGCCGCTGCGCTGGTCAGGATGAGCGAGCCGATCGCCAGCGTCAGCCCGAGCAGCAGGCCGAGCGTGGCCGTCCGGGTGTGGGTCAGCGCGAGCAGCACCAGCGACGGCACGATGACCAGCACGGCGCTGGTCCGGTCGGTCCGTCTGCCGATGACGAGCAGCGCGGTGAGCCCGATGATGACCGCCGCGTACTGCCCGATCTGGGGCGGGGTGAGCGGCCACAGCGCGCCGACGAGGCGTCCGCCGTAGAGGTCGGGCAGGGCCTTGCCCGGGGAGACGAGCAGGCCGAGGGCGACCGAGCCGAGGACCGCGAAGTAGGCCCGGATGTGGTACCGGACGAACGTGAGGCTGCCGTCCCACCAGCGGCTGAGCAGCCACAGGGTGCCGACGAAGAGCGTCAGCCGGAAGCAGCGGAACAGCGCGCCCATCCCGGACTCCAGGCTCGCGCTGGAGATCACGCTGGACACCAGCAGCAGGCTGAGCAGCAGCACGTAGGCGCTGGACCTGATGCGCACCCGCTGGTTGACCAGGAGTGCCAGGCCGAACGCGGCGACCAGCGAGCCCATGGTGACCATCTGGATGAGGGAGCGGGGCAGCGGGACGATGGTCTTCGCCCCGGCGGAGCCGAGCGTGTTGAGGACCAGCAGCCCCCAGACGAGCCCGACGATCTTCGGTGTGCCGGCCGGGCGCGGTGCGGCGCCGGGCGGCGTCTGCGCCGGGTCCGGTCCGCGCGTCGAGTTCTCGCTCATCTCAACCACCTGCCTGGAGGTCGAGGGTGCTGCCCTTGTCCTGCTGGTACGGGGCGGTCTGCCACTGGCCGAAGTCGAGCACCTTGCTCTGGTCCTCGGCGACGAACTTCCACGGCCCGACGTAGACGTTGTCGTGCCAACTGTTGTGCTGTTTCTCGGTGATGGCGTCGGCCACCCCTTCGCCGTGGTACGGCGACCAGTCCGGATAGGTGCCGTAGTTGGAGAGCACCCCCATGCGGTCGCACATCTCCGTGCACTTGACGACGGACTCGTCGAGCACGAAGCGGTTGTCGTGGATGTCCACCCGCTGGGTCTTCCACCGGCAGTCGGAGAAGAGCGGTGCCTTGGTGATCGCCGGCCGCACGCAGCTGCTCGTCTTCTTCACCAGCAGGGTGCAGTCGCCGGACGAGGTGTTGGCGGGGCTGTTGCAGAACCGGTCGGCGTTCTCCCAGAGGGTGATCCCGGACCAGTTGTTCTCCAGCACGTTGCCGTAGATCTCGATCTTGTCGGTGCGGGCCGGGACCCGGGGTTCGCCGCCGGACTCGGACAGGTAGATCGTCGCGTACGGGAAGTTGTCGCCGCTGTCGGCCGCCTTGCGGCCCTCGACCCAGTTGTTGCGCCGGATCGTGTTGTCCTTGATGACCGCGTTGTAGCTGGTCTCGTAGATCAGTGCGGCACCGTCGTTGGCCTCGATCACGTTGTTCTCGATGAGGAAGTCGTTGTTGTTGGTGTCCGCCCACAGCCCGGCACCGCGGTTGTCGTGCACCCAGTTCCCGCTGATGTCGGCGCCGTTGACCTCCCAGAACTTGATGCCTCCGGTGCAGCCGCAGCCCTTCTTCTTCCGCTCCCAGTCGCCGGTGTTGTTGCCGACGATCTCGTTGCCCTGGACCACCAGGCCGGTGAGGGGGCCGTTGCCCTTGTAGGCGTTCATGCCGTACTGGCCGTTGTCGCGCAGGCAGTCGGCGCGGACCTGCTGGCGGGCGCCGGCCATCAGTCCGGCGCCGGAGTTGTCCTTGATCGTCGAGTGCTCGATGACCCATCCGTCGGCCGAGTCGTGGTTGACGACGCCCTCGTCCTGAGGCGCGACGAATCCCTGCACGGTGAGATAGCGGATGGTGACGTCGGCGGCGTTGCCGGTGAAGGCGTACTGGTTGACCTTCTTGCCGTCGAACACCGCGCCGGGCGCGCCGATGTAGTGGTCTCCCTTCTTGGGGATGACCTGGGCGAAGCGGTCGTGTTCCAACCTGTGCGTGCCCGGCTTGAGCCAGAACGTGGTGTTCGGGGGGCTGTTCTTGGTCTTCGTCGCCAGGTCGCCGACCACCTTGGGGTCCACGGTCACCGCACCGGCAGGCGCCTTCGCCGGTCCGGCGGCGGGGTTGGCGCACACCCGGGCCACGGACCGGGCGGCGGACGTGGCCGTGGACGGCGCGGCGCTCGGCTTCGTCGTGGCCGGGGCGCTCGACGCGCTGTCGCAGCCGGTCGCCGTCAGCAGGATCAGCGCCAGCGGTGCCACCGCCGACGCCCAGTGCCGTCTCATGTTCCGCACTCGCCCCCCTGGCCGCGGAACCCGAGCACGGTGGTGAACCCGTCCGTGCCGTCGGCGGAGCCGGTGCCGATCAGCGTGGTGGTGGGTTCCTTGCGCCCGAATCCGGCGGAGTACCAGCCCAGCGGCGGTCCGCTCTCGCCGCGGTGCGCCTGCCAGGACAGTTGCTCCGGCAGGTCGAGCACGGCGGAACGCCCCTCGCCGTCGCGGATCCAGGTGAGCACCGCGCGGTGTCCCACCAGGTCCGCGGCGATCTCGGGTCCGAGGTGGAACGCCAGCCGCACGTCCCGGCGCGGGCCGCCGCGCACCTCGTCGACGATCCTCAACTCCTGCCTCTCGGCGGTGAGTTCCACCCGGCGGCGGTGCACCGAGCCCTGGTAGCCGTCGTGCTCGGCGGCCCAACGGGCCACCCCCGCACCGGAGTTGTCCACGTCCAGCACGCGGGTGCGGGCGTGCCGGGTCCACAGGAACGGGCCGCCCGAGACCGACTGGTCTCCGCCGTCCAGCTGGAGGGTGTTGTGGCCGAGGGTCGAGCGGAAGTACTCCCGCCACTCGGGCTGCCCGTGGTAGCAGTACGTCCCCGGGTCGGCGAGCACGTCGATGCCGTCGTGCCGTACCTCCACGGACAGCGCGTCGGCGTGGGCGTGCGCGGCGATGGACAGGAAGCCGTGCGGACCGCCGTCGCAGCGGCACCAGATCTCCTCCGGACCGCGCAGGACGGTGAGCCCCGCGTCGGCGAAGCGGTCGGGCCTGGTCGCCGGGCGGGCGGTGCCGTCCTTCGCGTACGGCCTGATGAGCGCGGCCAGCAGCGGGGTGCGCACGTCGGTGCCGGTGACCGCGGGCCACCAGTCGAGCCGGCCGAACACGGCCTCGCCGGTGGCGAGGAGCGAGCCCCAGCGGTCGGTGCCCTCGCCGTCCAGGATCAGGCCGAAGCCGTCGTCCGCGTCCCCCTGGCGGGGCGGTCGCAGCCGGTTGTCCACCACGGCGGCGAGCGCGTCGGTCATCCGCAGCAGCACCAGCCGGAGCGAATCGGGCACCGGCACGTCGGCGGCGTCGGCCTCGGCCAGTGCGGCCAGGCCGAGTTCCAGGACGAGTCCGTGGTACTCGGTGGCCAGTTCGCGGTTGAGACCGGAGTCGAAGGTGTTGGCGCGCAGCTCCCGGTCCAGCGACCGCAGCGCTTCGGAGCGCCAACGCGCCGACGAGGAGAACCAGTTGAAGGCGCAGGCCGCGGCGAACTGTCCGGCGGTCTCGGCGATGACGTGGTTGTTCGCCGAGGAGCCCCGGCTGGGGAAGGCGGCCAGCCAGCGCTGGTGGTGCCAGATCTGGTTCAGGGCGACCGGGTTGTCCTCGAACAGCTCGGCCGCGCCCTCCCAGCCGTCGAGCAGTCGGCGGATCCACACCCAGGACAGCAGCCGGATGCCCAGCTCGATGCCGCTGATCCAATGCACGCCGGACAGCGGCGGGTTGGCCTTCCACCACGACCGCAGGTGCGCGGCGACACGCTCGGCGTACCGCTCGTCCCCGGTGGTCGCGTAGGCGGCGGCGAGGACGGTGAGGTACTGGTGCCGGGACGGCTCCCAGATCTGCTTGATGTCCCCGGCCGACTCCTCGTCGCGGTACGGCACGTCGAAGGCGTAGCCGGACGGGGCCCGGCGCCCGGTCTTCGGGTCGTAGGACCAGTCCGGGTCGGTGAGGTCGTCGCGGACCACTCCGAAGAACTCGGCGTGCCCGGCCATGAGTTGGTCCGCCTCGGCTACAAGGCGTTTCACGGCGTCCGGCGGCACCGCGGCGGCCGTGCCCGCGGGCAGGACGGCGGTGAACCGGGCGCCGGTCACGCTCGGGGAGTCGGGCCGCGCCGAACGCCACCGCCGTCTGCGCACGGTGTCGCCCGCCCGGCCCGCGATCTCGCGCGGGCCCATCCGGGAGAGCCGGCGCAGGTACCAGCCCGCGCTCATGGTCATGGCGTCCTCGCCAACGTCACCGGAGCACCGGCGGCCAGACCGGTGCCCACGGCGAGGGTGGCCGCCGTGGTGGCGACCAGCGACTCCAGCGGCACCGGCATGGGTCCACCGGTCCGAACTGCCTTGACGAACGCGGCGAGTTCGGCGTTCTGCCCCTTGTCCCGGGCCTTGGGCAGCCGCGAACTGACCCACTTCTTGGGGCCGTGGACCGAGGCACGGACGAAGTCGTCGAGCCGCAGCACCTTGCCGTCCCCGACCAGGTCCAGGGTCTCCTTGGGGAAGCCGGAGGCGCCGGTGGTGACGTAGCTGATGGTGGCGGTGGATCCGTCCGGGTAGCGCAGGACAGCCTGGAGGTCCTCGTTGCCGGGCGCGGCCGTCGCGTACACGGAGACCGGGTCGGCGTCGAGGAGCCAGCTCGCCGTGTCGATGAAGTGGCCGCCCTCACCGGCGAACCGCGAGCCCTCGGCGCCCTGTTGGAGGTACCAGCTGCCGTGCTGGAGCTTGCCCGCGTTGACGAGGTAGCGCAGGTTCGCCGGACCGGTCCGGGCGCCGAACCGCTCCTTGGCCTCCGTCAGCAGCGGTGCGAAGCGGCGGTTGAAGCCGACCTGGAGGCGGTCGTTGCCGGACTCCTCGACCGCCGCGAGGACGCCGGCCAGCTCGTCCTCGGTGAGGGCGAGGGGCTTCTCCACGAACACGGTCTTGCCTGCGAGCAGCGCCTGCCGGGTCAGTTCGGCGTGCGAGCTGTGCCGGGTGACCACGAACACGGCGTCGACGGACTTGTCGCCGAGGACGGCGTCGAGGTCGGTGGTCGCCTGGGCGAAGCCGAACTTCCGCTGCGCGTTGGCCCCGGAGAGCGCCGTCGTGGTGACGACGGTCGCCAGCTCGACGCCCTCGCGCCGGGCCAGGTGCGGCAGCAGCATCGACGTCGCGTAGTTGCCGGCGCCGACGAACGCGAGACGCACCGGAGTCTTCGCGGACCGGGCCTGGGCGGACACCTTGGTGGCGGCAGGCACCGCGGGCACGGCCACCGACGGGGCCTCCGGCTCCCCCGCCTCCTCCGTCTGCTCGGGGTAGCGGAACAGCACGGCGACGGCCTTCAACTCGCCGTCTTTCAGGCGCTGGTACGTCTCCACGGCGTCGTCGAAGTCGGCGATGTGGGAGACCAGGGGCTCCACGTCGACGCGGCCGCGGGCGACGAGGTCGAGGAAGCAGGCCAGGTTGCGGCGCTCGGTCCAGCGGACGTAGCCGATCGGGTAGTCGCGGCCCTCCAGTTCGTACGACGGGTCGTAGCGGCCGGGGCCGTAGGAGCGCGAGAAGCGGACGTCGAGTTCCTTCTCGTAGTACGCGTTCCAGGGCAGGTCGAGGCGGCACTTGCCGATGTCGACGACCCGGCCGCGGTCCCGTGCGAGGTGGGCGGCCAGCTCGACGGGCTGGTTGCTGCCGCCGCCCGCGGCCAGGAAGACCTGGTCGACGCCGTGGCCGTCGGTGAGTTCGGCGACGGCCGCTTCCACGGCGGCGGAGGCGGGGTCGCCGCAGGCCGCGGCGCCGAGGCGCTCGGCGAGTTCGCAGCGCGCCGGGTCCGGGTCGGCGCCGACCACGCGGACTCCGGCGGCGGTGAGGAGCTGGACGACCAGCTGTCCGATCAGGCCGAGGCCGATGACGAGGGCGACCTCGCCGAGCTGGGGCTCGCCCTGGCGGACGCCCTGCATCGCGATCGAGCCGACGGTGCCGAAGGCGGCGTGCTGCGGCGCGAGTCCTTCGGGGACGGGGGCGTAGAGGTTCTTCGGCACCCAGTTCAGCTCGGCGTGCAGCGCGTGCTCGTTGCCCGCGCAGGCCACCAGGTCGCCGACCTTCACGTCGTCGATGCCGGCGCCGACCTGCTCGACGACCCCGCACAGCGAGTAGCCCAGCGGGGTGTAGGAGTCGAGCTTGCCCATCACCTTGCGGTAGGTGGCGGGCAGTCCGTTGGTGGCCACGCTCTGCATGACCTTGGCCACCTGGTCCGGCCGGGAGCGGGCCTTGCCCAGCATCGACATGCCGGCCTCGGACACCTTCATGAGCTCGGTGCCGGTGGATATCAGCGAGTAGGCGCTGCGCACCAGCACCCCGCCCGGCTTGCACCCCGGTACCGGAACGTCGAGCACCGCCAGCTCGCCGCTCTTGTAGTTCTGTACAACCTGCTTCACCAGAACTCCTGTTTTCTAAGCCGTCGTCCGAGCGCTCTGGGCCGGGCCAGAGGTCGCGTCGCGATACCAGTACTCGAGGGTCAGTACGTGCCACAGATGCTTGGAGTAGTCCGCCTGTCCGGCGGCGTCCTCGGCGACCATCCGGGCCAGCGCGTCCCGGCGCAGCAGCCCGGACCGGACGAGCTCGCCGTCGTTGACCACCTCGCGCACCAGCGGTGCCAGGTCCCGGCTCATCCAGGCCCGCAGCGGGGCGCTGAACAGGCCCTTGGGCCGGTACACGATCTCCTTGGGCAGGATCGAGGTGGCCGCCTCCTTGAGGACGGCCTTGCCCTGCCGGCCGACGATCTTGCGGTTGCCGGGCACGGCGAACGCCGCCCTGACCACCTCGATGTCGACGTACGGCGTCCGGACCTCTGTGGACGCGGCCATGCTGGAGCGGTCCGTGTAGGCGAGGTTGAGGCCCGGCAGGAACATGCGGGAGTCGGTCAGGCACATGCGGTTGACGAAGTCGTCGAGGTCGTTGTCCTGGTAGACGTCCGTGTGCTCGGTGATCACGTCGTCGACCGTCCCGGCCAGGTCCGGGTTGAGCAGCGCGAGCAGCTCGTCCTGGTCGTACATGGTGTAGCTGCGCCGGAACGCGGTCTCCTCCGGCAGATCGGCGAAGGAGAGGAACCGCTTCGCGAAGCGCACCGACCGGTAGCCGCGGGTGGCCGAGGCGACCGGCAGCCGGTCCACGATCCCGGACACCCCGCGCCGCAGAGGTCGCGGGACGCGCTGGTAGCGCAGCGCGAGCAGGTTGGCGAAGTGCTTGCGGTACCCCGCGAACAGCTCGTCGGCACCCATGCCCGAGAGCATCACCTTGACCCCGGCCTCCCGGGCGGCCATGCAGATCAGATACGTGTTGATCGCGGCGGGGTCGCCGATCGGCTCGTCCAGGCTGTACGTCATCTGCGGCAGCAGGTCGAGCACGTTCGGGGCGATCTCGATCTCGTGCAGGTCGACGCCGAACTGCTGGGCGACCTGCCGGGCGTAGCGCAGGTCGTCCGGCATCGCCTCGAACTTGGCGTCCTCAGCGCGGAATCCGATCGTGTAGGCGGAGATCCCCGGTTGGTGGCGGGCGGCCAGCGCGGTCAGATAGCTGGAGTCGAGGCCGCCGGAGAGGAAGGTCGCCACCGGCACGTCGGACATGAGGTGGCGGCGGGTCGACTCCTCGACGATGGCGGCGAGGTCCGGCCGCTCACCGGCCAGGGCGCGGTCCCGGCCCTCGGCGGCGACGTCCTTCAGGTTCCAGAAGGTGCCGCGCTCCACCCGGCCGTCGGGCCGGCACCGCAGCCAGCTGCCCGGCGGCAGCTTCTCCGCCTCGCGGAACGCGCAGCGCGAGTCCGGCACCCAGTAATAGAGGAGGGAGGCCACGAGCGCGGCCTGGTCGACCTCCAGCTTCTTGCCGGTCGCGGCGGCGAGCGCCTTGAGCTCGGAGGCGAACATCAGGCCCTCGCCGCGCCGGAGCAGGAACAGCGGCTTGATGCCGAGCTGGTCGCGGACGAGCACCAGATCGCCGGTGCGCTCGTCGAAGATGCCGAACGCGAACATGCCGCGCAGCCGGGGCAGACAGTCGGTGCCCCAGCGCCGCCAGGCCTCCAGGACCACCTCGGTGTCGGAGGTGCCCCGGAAACGCACCCCGGTGGCCTCCAACTCGGCGCGGAGTTCGGGCGCGTTGTACAGCTCGCCGTTGTAGGTGAGGGCGAGGCCGTCCGAGACCATCGGCTGCGCGCCGGTCTCGGACAGGTCGACGATCGCCAACCGGCGGTGTCCGAGCTGTACTTCGCCGTCGCCCAGGGGGTGGCCGTAGCGGCCCGAGCCGTCCGGGCCGCGGTGGGCGAGGGTGTCGGTGAGCCGGTCGGTGACGGCCTTTCCGTCCGGCCACCGGTATGTGCCCGCGATGCCGCACACGTCTACCGCACCTCCTGGTCGTTGTCCGGGACCCGTGCGGCCCGTATCGGCTGCCGTTCGGTGAGCCGTCGGCCCGGCGCGTTCTGCCAGGCGGGCGGCTCGGTCCGGCCGCGCAGGGCGTTGGCCAGCCCGTCCCACAGCGTGCCGTCGGTGCGGTCGCGCGGGTCGGGGTCGATCAGCACCACACCGACGACCGGGATGCCCTGGTCGGCGAGCTGCCGTGCCACGATGTGCAGCCAGGTGGCGCTGCCGTGTCCGGCGCGTACGACGAGCACGGTGCGGGTGCCGAGGTACTGGAGGTCGGTCCACGCCGTGCCGGGTGCGACCGAGCCGACGCCGATCCGCTGGTCCTGCGGGGACACGGTCGCGGCTTTCTCGCCGCCGACCACGGTGGGGTCTCCGGGCTTCGGGCGGCGGCCCGAGAGCTGGGTGCCGGGGAGACCGTCGACGACGGTCACCGGACCGTCCTCCCCCAGTGCCCGGGCGAGACCGAGGGCGATCCCGGCCGTGCTGCGCGCGCAGCCGAGTTCCAGCAGCGACAGCGGTTCCGCCGCGCCGCGTGAGGTGCGGGCCAGCGTGGTGGTGAGGCGTTCGCGGGCCACCCGGGTCCGCCGCCGCTGCCACAACCTGCCGGAGCGGCGCGGCAGTTCGGCGATGACCGAGGCGCCGAGGTTCGCCGCGATGTCCCGGCGCAGCACGGGCCGGTCCCCGACGACCACGCCGACCGCGGCCAGCGCGAGCCCGACGAAGAGCCCGAGGACGAGTCCGACCACGCCGTCGGTGACGAGGGCCTTGGGCAGCGAGTGCGCCACCGCGCGCGGGGCGTCCACGATCTGGGTGCCGGCGACGAGCTGGGGGGCGCCGACGCGTGCCTCCTCGGCGCGCTGGCCGAAGTCGGAGATCTGCGAGGTGAGTTCGGCCCGCTGGGCGAAGAGCGATTCGAGGTTCGCCGAGTCCTTCGGGTCGGTGTCGGGCGTCCGGCCGCCGATCGTCTTGTTGACGTCGGCGAGTTCCGCCTGCATCCGGGCCTGCTGGTCGAGCAGGCCCTGGGCGTTGGCGTTCGCGATGTCGTTGATGCGCTTGGCGTGGTCCGCGACGAACGCCTGGGCCAGTGCCTTGGCGCGGGCGACCGCCTCCGCGTCGGTCTTGCCCGTCACATCGATCTCGAGGACGTTGTTGGTGAGTCCGGTGCCCCGGTAGTCCTTCATGAAGTCCTCGGGTTTTTCCGGGGACTTGAGGATCTTCAGGGCCGCACCGGCGATCCGCGAGGTCGCCAGCAGCTGGGCGTCGGTGCGGATCAGTGTTCCGGTGTCGTTCGGCTGGTCCTCCTGGTGCGCGACCAGGACCTTGGTCACGGCGGCCGGGGCAGGTGGCAGCAGGACCGCCACGGCCGCGCCGGCCAGCAGTCCGAGCAGCGCCATGGCGCCCCACAGGCGGCGGCGTCTGCGCACCGCGACCACCAGTGCCTGGAGGTCGAGGAGCGGGGTGGCGGCCGACGACTCCGAAGTCGTGCTCGTCGTCACGCTGGATCTCCTGTCGCGTGGCCATGGACCGCGAACGTCAAAGTGGCGTCGTCGGAAAGTCGGTCGGCGGTCTTTTCCGTCGGCCGGGTGCGGACCGTGCCGGCGACGACGACGCCGACGAGCTCGTGCCCGCCGTCCGCGCACGCCTCGGCGATGCCGGCGAGTTCGGCGGCGGTCCAGCTGCCCGCGCTGAGGACGGCGAGGGCGCCGGACTCGGTGTCGCGGTCCGGCACGATCGGCCGGTCCACCGAGACCTCCACGACCCGCAGCCGGGGGTCGTTGGTGGCCTCGGCGACAAGCTGTCCCGCGGCCAGCCGGGCAACCTCGTCGCCTTCCGGTACGACGACCAACAGCCGCCGGGGGGCGGGCAGTTGGTCCCGGAGGCGGGCGCACACCCGCCGGTAGCGGATCCGCCGCTCGGCCTCGTCGCCGGAGCGCTGCGGGGCCGGTACGTCCCATCGGACGTCGGTGCCGAGCAGCCGGCGGAGCCGGGCCCGTGCGCCATGGCTCTCGGGCCGGTGCCCGTGCCGTTCGCCGGGCACGTCGACGGTGCCGAGGAGCGGCGAGCCGAGCGCGGCGACGATCTCCGGTTCGGTGCGCAGCCTGCGGCTCACGCGTGCGGCGGCGAGATGGCCGACGACGCCGAGCAGGATGAACAGCAGTGCTCCGGCGCCGATGAGCTGTGTCCTGGTCGGCGCGGCGGCGCCGGTGGGCGCGGGGGCCGGTCCCATGACGACCATGTTGGCCTTGGCGGACGCCGGGTTGGCCTCTTCCAGCTTCTTCATGGCGTCCTGGAGTCCGGTGCGCAGGCCTTCGAGCTCGGTGCGGGCCTGCACGCCCTCCACGGTCTGCCCCGGGTCCGCCGAGTTGGCCAGGTCGGTGATACGGCGGTTGGTCTCGGCGACCTGCTTGCGCAGTGCCTCCGTCGCCGTGTCCGCCGCGGGGTCGGTGTCGCCGCCCGCGATACGGGTGGCGAAGGTGACGAACTGCTGGGCCAGCTGGTCGGAGAGCCGCTGCGCGCGCTCCGGGGTGTCGGCCGTACCGGACACCTTGATGATGTTCCCGTCGTCGGCCTTGGCACTCACGTCTTTCTGCAACTCGGTGCCGCTGACGCCCCACTTCAGCGCGTCGGCCGCGCGGTCGACCACCGCCGAACTGGTCGCGATGTCCACCTGGGTGAGCAGTTCGCGCTCTTCCCACTGGCCCGGCAGCAGGACCGATGCCTCTGCCGTGTAGCGCGGCGGAAGCAGCAGCACCGAGGTGCCGTAGCCGAAGAGCGCGCCCACTACGGCGAGGACGGCGAGAAGCCGCCAGCGCCGGCGGAGAATCCGTCCGATCGTGGCCAGACGGATCGTGTCGTCATTCAATGGTGCGGCCTCTTCCCCGTACGGACCGGCCCACCCGCGGACACCGGGACCTGGTCCCGGCAGGCGGCGGTGTAGGCGGCGAGCAGTGACGCTTGCGAGTTCTCCCAGGACAGCGGTCCGCCGATCCGCTCCTGGCCGATCTTCCCCATCCGGTCCCGCTTCTCGGGATCGTCGAGGAGCAGCGCGACGAGTTTGGCGAACTGGGCCTCGTCGTTGGCGGGCGCGTAGACGGCGGCGTCACCGGCGGAGACGCGCGCCTCCCGGAGGTCGAACGAGACGATCGGCCGTCCCATCGCCATGTACTCGAGGACCTTGTTCATGGTCGACACGTCGTTGAGCGGATTGTGCGGGTCGGGGGAGAGGCAGACGTCGGCGGTGCACAGGTAGCGCACCAGGTCGGCGTCCGGGATGCGTCCGGTGAACTGCACCTGGTCGGTCAGGCCGAGCTGCCGGGACAGTTCGACCATCGCGTCGAAGGCGTCGCCTGCGCCGACGAAGACCGCGTGCCAGTCGGTCCGGCCGACCTCGTCGCGGAGTTTCGCCAGGGCCCGCAGGGCGTAGTCGACGCCGTCCTGGGGGCCCATGACGCCGAGATAGCACAGCAGATGGGGCTTGCCGCGCTTCAACTCAGGCTCCGGCGGCACCGGTTGGAACCGGTCGGTCGCGGGCGCGCTGCGCACCACGAAGACGTCCTCGGGCCGCTTGCCGCCACGGCTCAGCGCGACGTCCTTGTAGCTCTCGTTGGTGGCGAGCACGATGTCCGCGGCCCGGTAGGTGCGCCGCTCCAGCGCGCACACGGCGCGGTAGAGGAGGTCCTCGCCGCGGTCGAACCGGGAGAGGTACAGCTCGGGCACCAGGTCGTGCTGGTCGAAGACGAACCGCGCGCCGCGCCGCTTCATCCACAGGGCCGGCAGGAACAGCAGGTCGGGCGGGTTGCAGGCGTGCACCACGTCGACCGGGCCGACCTTGCGGGCCAGCCGGAGCGTGTGCCACAGCGCCGATCCGTACTCCCGCAGATAGCCGGCGGGTCCTCCGGTGGCCGCGCGCAACGGGTAGCGGTGGATCCGCACCCCGTCGATCACCGCCTCCGCCTCCGTGTCCCGTTTCTCTCCACGGGGGCAGATGACGTGCACCTCCCAGCCCGCGTCGCGCAGCGTGGTGCACTCCTGCCACACCCGTCGGTCGAAGGGGACCGAGAGGTTCTCCACCAGGATCAGCGCGCGACGGTTCGTGCCGTCGCCACTGGTCTCGTTACCAAGCAAGGCCTATGTACCCCGGTTCGGTCCGGCGCGCGTCGGCGTCGGGAAGGCGGATGAGGTCGATGATCGCCGGGTCGCCCGTGTGGGGCAGCGCCGACAGTACGGTCGCGTCCTTGGTGCCCACCAGGCACACCTCGGCGTGCTCCAGCACCTCGTCGACGGAGTCGGCGAGGAGTTGGGCGAGGTGCGGCAGGCGGCTCTCGATGTACTCGCGGTTGGCGCCGAGCAGCCGGGAGAGGCTCACGTTGGCGTCGTAGATCTTGAGGTCGTAGCCCTTGCCGAAGAGCCGCTCCGCGAGTTCGACGAGCGGGCTCTCGCGGAGGTCGTCGGTGCCGGGCTTGAAGGAGAGTCCGAAGAGGCCCACCTTGCGCTTGCCGGTGCGCTCGACCAGGTCCACCGCGCGCTGCAGATGGTCGGAGTTGGAGGCCAGCACGTGGGACAGGATCGGCACGGAGACGTCGGCCCGCTGCGCCGCGAAGACCAGGCTGCGCAGATCCTTGGGCAGGCAGGAGCCGCCGAAGGCGAAGCCGGGGCGCAGGTAGGCGGGGCTGATGTTCAGCTTGCGGTCGGCGAGGAAGACGTCCATCACCTGGTGCGAGTCCACGCCGAGGGCCTGGCACACGGCGCCCAGTTCGTTCGCGAAGCCGATCTTGAGGCCGTGGAAGGCGTTGTCCGCGTACTTGATGGCCTCGGCGGTCGGGATCGGCACCCGGAACACCTCGCCGGGCAGGCCGTCGTAGAGCGCCGCGACCGCGTCGCCGCTGGCCGGGTCGAGTTCGCCGATGACGGTCTTCGGCGGGTCGAAGAAGTCCTTGACGCTGGTGCCCTCGCGCAGGAACTCCGGGTTGACCGCGACCCCGATGTCCACGCCGGCGGTGCCGCCGACGTGCTTCTCCAGGATCGGCACGAGCAGGTTGAGGCAGGTGCCGGGGAGCATGGTGCTGCGGAACACGACGGTCTGGCGGCCGCCCCGCTCGGCGAGCGCGGCGCCGATCTCCTCGGTGACCCGCTCCAAGTAGGTCGTGCACAGGCTGCCGTTGGGCTCCGACGGGGTGCCCACGCAGATCAGGGACACCTCGCTGTCCGCGATCGCCTCGCGGACGTCGCGGGTGGCGCGCAGCGCGCCGGTCCGTACGACCTCGGCGATCAGCTCACCGATACGTTCCTCCACCACCGGGGCCTTGCCGTCGTTGACCAGGTCGACCTTCACCTGGTTGACGTCCACCCCGATGACCTCGTGGCCCATGCTGGCCAGGCACGCGGCCGACACACAGCCCACGTAGCCGAGCCCGAAAACGCTGACTCTCATGACCGGTCTCTCCCCCCAGGCAGGCCCCTGCGGCCTGCGGTCCGCGCGCCGGTCGGACGACCCCCGCGCATCAGTAGGCCCCCTGCCCGTGGATCACGGCACGCAAGGTCTTCCACAAGATCACTGTGTCCAGGGCGAGCGACCAGTCCTCCACGTACCGGAGGTCGAGGCGGACGGCCTCCTCCCACGGCAGGTCGCTGCGTCCGCTGATCTGCCACAGGCCGGTGAGCCCGGGCTTGACCAGCAGCCGTCTTCGGATGTCCGGGTCGTACGCGGCGGACTCCTCCGGCAGCGGGGGCCGGGGTCCGACGAGCGACATGGATCCGGTGAGTACGTTGAAGAGCTGCGGGAGTTCGTCGATCGAGTACCGGCGCAGCACCGTGCCGACCCGGGTCACCCGCGGATCACGGCGGAGCTTGAACAACAGGCCCGCGCCCTCGTTGCGTTCGGCGAGCGCGGCACGTGCGCTGTGGGCGTCGGCGACCATGCTGCGGAACTTCAGCATGGTGAATTCCTGGCCGTCCTTGCCGACTCTGCGCTGGCGGTAGAACACCCCGCCCCGGCTGTCCAGCAGCACGAACAGCGCGACGAGGATCATCAGCGGCGCGAACACGAGCAGCAGGATCGCGGCACCCAGCCGGTCGACGACCCCCTTGATGGCCCGGCGGCCTCCGGTGAAGGTCGGCATGCTGACCCGCAGCAGCGGTATCCCGAGCACCGCGTCGACGTGCAGCCGCGGGCCGGCCACCTCCATGAGCACGGGGGCGACGATCATCTCGGCGTCGCTGCCCTCGAGGTTCCAGGCCAGCCGCTGCAACCGGTCGGGTGACCAGTGCGGGTCGGGTGTGACCGCGACGACCCGGTAGCCGTCGTGGCGTACGTGCTTGGCGACGTCCTCCAGCAGGCCGATGACCGGCACGCCGTCCAACTGGTCGCCGTCCAGGGCGCCTTGCTCGCCGTCGACCCCGCGGCCGTCCGTCGTGCACACGGCCTCCACACGCCAGCCGAGGTGCGGGAACTTGCGGGTCCGGCTGATCAGGTCGCGCACGGTCGCCGGGCTCCCGGCGGCGAGCACCGGTCTCAGGCAGCGGCCTTCGTTGCGCTGTTTGTGCAGCCAGAGGCGGAGCACATACCGCTCGGTCATGGTGACGATCGCGATCGCGGGGATCGCGACGAAGATCCAGAGCTTGATGTTGCGCGAGGTCAGAGCGATCCCGCCGAGCGCGAGCACGACCGTCGCCGTGAACAGCGAACGCCCCAACCGGCGGAATTCCTCGGCTCCTTGGCCGAGCACGGCCGGGGACCACGAGCGGCTCACCGCCAGCGCGCCCAGCACCAGCAGCTGGGTGCCGAAGGCGAGAATGCCCCATTTCTCATGCCAGTTGGCCGCGTCCCGGGCCCCGAAGAAGTCGCCTATCGCCCCCACCACACAGGCGGTGGCCACGGTGTCGCTGAAGATCACGGTACGTCTGTACCGCTGCTCCCATTCGATCGCCGGCTGTCCTATCGCCCCGCCCGCCAGACGCTCGCGCGCCGACGGAAAGGGCCCGACTATTCCCCCCTGCCGCACAGAACCCCCCAAGGTCCCCAGTGGTTTTGACGTGGTCGCCGCACACTGTCACTCCCCTACGGGAGGCCCCCGCCCCCCGCACTGCAACTCCCCCGCGGAAGCTTCCGCTCCGCTGTTCCCCCTCGGGAAGCCCGCGCCCCCGGCGCCTGGCGTCTCGGCCATGTCAATACTTCGCGAGTACCTCATCCTGTCGACAACGGACTCGCAGGTCCCACCAGACTCCTGAACCGCACGGGAACCCGTAGCGACCTCGGATGCTCTCCATGCCCCAAGCCCCCCTCGGGCCAACAGAATTGATCACCCCCACATCCGGCGCGAGAGACACAACTGCTGGCCATCTGCATCGCCGGACACATAGATCATCTTTTGTCGCCTGGTGTCACACCGTGCGAAGCAAGGTCAATCTAGACCATGTGTGCCCGCCTGAAGAGAGGTCTGTGTGGAATTTGTGCACAACATTTGACGCCGAGTCGATAGATCTGTGACTGCCCGCAGGTGCTTCGGTGACGCAAAACATGCCGTGTGCCCGGTGACGGCGGGAGTTCTCCGGACCGTTGGCACTGGCAATCAGAGGTGTCCGGCACTGATCGAATATGCCAGGGAAGAGGACTTCACCGCTCCGGGGGCTGGTGAGGCCGCCGGCGTGGTCGTGGGCACTGTCGTCGCCACCGTTCCGGGACGACCGGACGCGGTCGCCGGGCACCGGAGACGCCGAAGTCGGAGCTGTCCGGTTCCAGCGGGCCCCGGCCGTCGCGGACGCGGTCGACGAATGGCGGGAAAGCGACGGAGAGGTGCCCGTCCCCGGGAATTGCGCATCTTGGCCCGCGGCTCATCCGGCAGCGGACCGCGCGGTGTTCGCCTCATCGGCCGCGCAGGTGCTGTTCGACGATTTCCTCGGCCACGACCAGGTCCTGCCAGGACATTCCCACGCTCTTGAAGACCGCGGTGCGGTCCGGGGCGAGGGTGCGCGTCCCCCGGACGACGTCCGCCATCGGGATCAGCTCGTCGGCGCGGAGGCGACCCTCGCGGATCGCCAGGACGACGTCCCCGGCCTCACGCAACGCCGTGCCCACGTCTTCGACGACGACGTTCGCGCGGGCCATCAGCGAACCGTCCAGCTCACGCACGTCCGGCTCATGGGACCCGACCGCGATGACGACCGAACCGTCCGTGACATGCGCGGAGTCGAACAGCGGGCCACGGGCACTGGTGGCACAGACCACCACCTGTGCCCGCCCCAGCCGTGCCGGCACCTCCGGTGAGTCCGCGGCGACGACCGTGGCGTGGGGCGGCAGCTGCTCGCGAGCCCGGTCGGGGCGGCGAACCACATAGGTGACGTCGGCCAGCTCGACCGAGCGGCTGCCCCGGATCGCGTCCACGTGGCCGACCGCCTGGGGGCCCGCGCCGAAGACCACCAGCTCGATCGGCCGGGTGAACCGGGTGAGCAGCGGATCGGTCGCCGCGACGGAGACGGCCGGCGTGCGAAGGTTCGTCACCGCGACCCCGTCCATGATGGCCCGCAGTTCGAGCGTCTCCGCGCCGAACAGCAGGTAGGCGCCCTGGATCCGGGGCAGTCCGCGGCCCGGATTTCCCGGGGCGAGCGTCACCGCCTTCAGACCTACGGCGGCTGCCCCCGCCGACGGCATGAGCAGCAACTGACCGCCGGCCACGTCGAGGACGGACCGCTCCAGGTCCTCGCCCGGCTCAAGTCCCGCCCGAAGCGCGCGAGTCAGGGCCGCTGCCGCCCGGTCCCGGGTCAGGGCCCGCTCGACGTCGGCGGCGGAGAGGATCGGAAGGTGCTCGAAAGATGTCATCGCAGCACGAATCCTGACGCGAGAGGACCCCTGGGATCAACGATGAACTCGTGGTTCTTGGGCGGCCGTTCGTACGGCGTCCCGGCCGGAAGGCGGTGGGGTCAGGAGGTGATGCCGTTCACCGCCGGGTCGGCCGGGAAGCCACCGGCGATCCGCGGGTACGCAGCGTCCGCCTCGCCGGGCGGGGTGTCGAGCGGCTCCTGCGGCCGGACGGCGAGCTTGCGGTCGTCGCTGGTCAGACAGCGCCCGGTCGCCAACTCGAACTCCCATCCGTGCAGTCGGCAGGTCAGTACACCGTCGGCGACGGTGCCGAAACGGACCAGGTCGGCCTTGAGATGCGGGCAGTGGCGCTGGACCACATGGCCGTCGGCGAGGGCGTACTCCTCGACCCCGGACGACTCCGCGTAGTAGCCCTCCACGTACGCCATCCGGGCCTGCGACAGCGACTTGAAGAAGGTATAGACGAATTCGTTGTACGGCCCCGAGCGGGACGCCTCGAAGCGGCACGACAGGAACAGTTCGTTCACCCAGTCCTCGGCCCGGTCCCGAACGAGCCGCTCGATCAGGGGTCTTGCCGCGCGGAACCGGTAGCGGAACGGCCGGCCGTCGTGCGCGACGATCTCGCGGCTGAGGAAGTCGAAGACGATCGCCTCGTCGTCTCCGCCGTCCACGGCCCCGACGTCGAGCAGGATGCGGCCGTTCACTCCGGCGCAGGTGTGGTCGGCGGTCCGCAGCAGCGGTTCGACCCACTCCTTGAGCCGGCCGACCAAGTCCGAGCGGTCCTGCGGCAGTTCACCGAGGATGCGGTCGATGACCGGCCGGGTCTTCTGCTGGTACGCCAGCAGGTACGGGCGCCGGTCCCGGATGCGCGCGATCTCCTCGTCCGGTATCTGTGTCACCGCGCACTCGTGGTCCGGGGTCAGCTCGACCGTGGTGCCGGTGAGGAACAGATGCGCGTTGTCCCTCCCCCGTTCGCGCAGAAAGTCCAGGAAGGCGAACTGGTCGGGGAACACGTTGGTGTCGTCCTGGCCGAAGTCGTTGAGGTGGAACAGGTCCTCGTCCAGGAAGCAGGGCGGCCCCGCGAACGGCAGCACGTGCGACGCCCGGTACTGCTCGATGTAACTGAGCGCCCGCGCCATGCCGTTGAGGCGTTTGCGCTGCCCGAGGGTCCGTTTCATCCGCTCCGGGAAGTCGTAGACCATCGGGTACCAGATGGCGCCGGAGAACTGCAGGAAGTGCGCGTGCAGCGGCCCGAACTCCTCGATGGGGCCCGACGCGACCGGGCGGGCGTCGTTCTGGTTGAACACCCGCACCCGGCCGTCGTCGACCGCCAGCGCCGAGTCTCCGATCGGTCCGTCGGTCGGGGAGACCAGAGCGCTGATGAGGACTCTCAGTCCGCCGTCCAGTTCCGTGACCTCGTCGTTCCGGGTCTGCACGAACCGGTGGAACCCGAGGTCGGCGAGGGCGTCGCGCAGATGCGGGACGGGATAGTCCGGCAGCAGCACCGTCACGTCCTTCGACATGTGCCGCTTCAGCCAGTCGGGGTCGAAGTGGTCGCGGTGCAGATGGGAGACGTGGAGGTAGTCGGCATGGGTGAGCGGACCGGGGTCGATGCCCGTGTTGTCGGGGAACGGCACCCAGGAACCGAAGTAGGCCGGGGTGAACCAGGGGTCGCAGACGATCCGTCCGGCGGCCGTCTCCAGCAGCAGGCCGGCATGGCCGATGGAAGTGATGCGCATGGCGTGGGGGCTCCTTGCCTCGGTGTGTGCGGTGCGGGGGTGCGGGCTCGCCCGCCGTGGCGGGACGTCGTCACCCGCGGCATGGCACGCGTGTGTGTGCCGGCCGTACGAGGCCGGCCTCAGGCAGGGCAGGTCGTCAGGCGGCGCAGGCCATCAGGCGGCCGGGCAGGTCATCAGGCGGGGCAGGTCATCAGGCCGGCCGCCTGCTTCGCCGCGAGGACGCGCCGCACACTCGCGTCGACACGGGTCCGCAGTACCCGGTCGGACCGCGTCGCGTCGAGGACGGCGGAGGTCATGGCAGGTACGTCGTCCGTGTCCACCGTCACGACGAGGTCCCCGCCAGCCCGCAGGAACGCCAGCGCCCGCCGCCCCGGCGGAACGGCCTGGACGGCGGCCGCGTTGCCGAGGTCGTCGGAGACGACGACGCCGTCGAATCCCAGATCCTTGCGGAGCATTCCGTCGATCACGGTGGTCGAGAACACGGCTTGGTGCGCCGGGTCGATCCGTGTGTAGGTCGCGAGCGACACCATGACGAACCGTGCGCCGGCGGCGATCCCGGTGCGGAAGGAGTTCAGATCCAGCGCGTCGCGGGTCAGGGTCGTGTCCGTGACACCGGCCGTGGTGTCGGTGTTGTCCCGGACCCGGCCGAGCCCCGGGAAGTGCTTGAGCGTGGTGAGGACGTGCGCCTGGCCGAACCCCCTGACGAAGGCGCCGTCCTGGCCGCCGACCGTCTCCGGACCGGAACCGAACTGCCGGTCGTACCGGCCGATCGGGCCGTTCGCCCGGCCGATCGAGACGGGCACCACGTCCGCGATGGGGGCGAGATCGAGGCGTACGCCCGCCTCGTGCAGTTCCTCCGCCCAGCCGGCCGCCTGCTGTTGCAGCCGGGACGCGGTCCACCCGCCCTGCACCTGGGCGCTCGGGATGTCGGTGAATCCCGCCCCGCTCAACTGCTGGACCTGCCCGCCCTCCTGGTCCGTGGCGACCAGGGTGCCGACCGTGGTGTGAGCCACCGACAGGTCGAGCTGCCCGATGTCGCCCACCACCCCCCGCACGCCGCTCAGCCCGGACCGAACGGGACCCATGAGAATGACCGAACCGACGTCATGCCGCTTCAACACCGCCACCTGCGCCCGCTCGCTGCCGACGGTGGCGTCCGGCCCCGCCGAGACTGCACCCATGAACAACTGGCCGACCCGCTGCGACCGGCTCATTCCCGCCAGGACACGAGCGGCGCAGGAGGAAGCGGCAGGCGAGGCTCCGGTCGTGGGCACGGCGGAGGTGGAGGTGGACCGGTCGGGGCTGTCGGCTCCGGGCTGTACGTCACCGCAGCCGACCGCGGCGACGGTCGTCACCGCCAGCGCGATGAACAACCGGGGAATCCGCGTCAACCGCGCACGCCGGACCGTACGTTCCGGGTCTTCCGAGATCTTCACTTCGCTCCTGTGCAAGGCGAGTGCTGTCCGGGGCCTGTGCGGCACCGCTGTCCACTCAGTGAGTTGTGCGGTGCACAGGAAAAGTTCGGTGACCTGACTCACAACCGGCCGGCCGCAAGGAGCTGACGGAATTTCGCCTATGTCTGCGGCTGAGGGCGGCATGGACATGAGCGGGGCCGCGCTGACACCATCCGACGAATGGCCGACGACAGCGGAACGCGTTCCTCGATCTGGCGCAATCGCGAATTCCTGCTGTTGTGGGGCGGCCAGACGGTCAGTGAGATGGGGACGCAGATCACCGTTCTCGCCCTGCCGTTGGTCGCCGTCGTGTTGTTGGATGCCTCCGCGTTCCAGGTCGGCCTGCTGGCGGCGGCGGAGACAAGTGCGTTTCTCCTGGTGGCGCTGCCGGCCGGCGCGATAGTGGACCGGATCGCCAAGCGCCGGCTGATGATCTGGTGCGACCTCGCGCAGTTCGTGGTGATCGGCTCGGTGCCGCTGGCCCACGCCGCCGGAGCGCTGACGCTCGCTCAGCTCTACGTTGTCGCACTGGTCTCCGGCGTGCTCTCCGTGTTCTTCTCGGTCGCCTACCAGGCCTATCTGCCGACGGTCCTCGACCGCGGCCGGCTCATGGACGGCAACGGCAAACTCGCCGCCTCCCGGTCGGTCGCGCAGATCGCCGGACCCAGTACGGGCGCCGGGCTGGTGACGCTGGTGGGCGCCGCCGGGGCGATGGCCGCCGACGCGATCTCCTTCGCGTTCTCGGCGTGCTCGTTGTCGGCGATCCGTACCCGTGAACCGCACCGTACCCGGCCACGGACCGACCGGCGTCCCACGCTGCGGTCGCAGATCCGTGAGGGCCTCGACCACGTCTTCCGCGACCCCATCCTGCGCAACTCGGTGGCGTTCAACGGCACCGCCAACTTCTTCGTCATCATGGTGGAGACCCTCGGCCCGATATTCCTGATCCGCACGCTGCATCTACGGCCGGGCCTGGTCGGGCTGCTGCTGGCGCTCGGGGCCGTCGGCGGGGTGGCGGGCGGTGTGGCGGCACGGTTCCTCGCCCTGAGGTTCGGCTCGGCGCGGATCAGCTGGATCTCGATGACCGTGCTGTCGCTGCCCGGTCTGCTCATCCCCCTGGCCGGGCACGGTTGGTGGGTCCTGCTGTTCGGCGTCGGCTGGATCTCGTGGACCTTCTCCTCGACCGTCGCGGGCATCTCCCTGACCAGCTACCGCCAGGCCGCCTGCCCTCCGGAGATGCTCGGCCGGGTCAGCGCCGCAGCCCGCTGGGTCACCTGGGGCACCCTGCCGCTCGGCGGCCTGGCCGGCGGCGCACTCGCCACCGCGCTCGGCGTCCGGACCACGTTGTGGATCGCCGTGATCGGCGGCTGCTGCGCGGGACTGTGGCTGTTCTTCTCACCGCTACGAGGCATGCGCGACATCCCGCTCGAGGAACCCGAGCCCAAGCCCGAAGCCGAAGCCGTGGCCGAAAGGCCGCCCTCTCATCAATGAGAGAACGACCTCCGACCTGCCACAAGGAAAGTCGGAACTTCAGCAAACCGGGCCAGGTACGAGTGATCCCTGCCGACTGCAGTTCACACGCCCTTGGCTGGATGACCAAATCCACCCTCGACGCCTCGGAGCAAGCGGAATTCCTGGACGCTCCGGGGGGCCACAGCATCGGTGGCGGAACTTCGCGAGGGCCTCTCCAAAGCCCTCGCCCCACCTCGCCGAACCGTGCCCCAAGTCCCGTGCAGCAACGGGCTCTCCGTGCACGACATCTGGCGGCAGGTCAGCGGAGCCGGGCGGTCAGGTGGTATCGGCCCGAGGGCAACCTGTACGAGGCCACGCCGTCCTTGTGGCCCAGGAGACGCACCCCGTCCACCTGGGCCAGCGGAGTCCGTCCTTCGCGGACGGCATCGGCGGAAACGGCGGAAAGCCGCAGCGTCGCCTCGCTGTTGGCGGGCACGAGCGCGTCGTACACGAGGCTCCCGCCTCCGTCCTCCGTCTTCCACTCGCTCCTGATCTCGCCGTACGGCGACTCGTGCGAGCCCGACACCTGCGTGATCCTGCCGGTGGGATCGACGTGGGGTCGCAGGACGAAGTGCTTGAAGCCGGGGCTGTCCGGGTCGCGGGCGATGCCGGCCATGTAGGCGTACATCCACTCCATGATCGCGCCGTAGGCGTAGTGGTTGAAGGAGTTCATGCTGACCGGCCCGAACCCGTCCTCCTTGGAGTAGGAGTTCCATCGCTCCCAGACGGTGGTGGCGCCGTTCTTCACGGAGAACAGCCAGGACGGCAGGGCGTCCTGGTGGAGCAGCCTGTACGCCAGGTCCGCGCGCCCCTCGTCGGTGAGGACGGGGGCGAGGACGTTGACGCCGAGGAAGCCGACGGACAGCGTGTTCTCGGCGTACCTGACCCGGCTGCTGTTCGGGTGCGCCGCCTTGTAGGCCGCGTCGTTGCCGATGTTGTCCGCCAACAGGCCCACGAGTGTGCGGTGTTGGGCCTCCGTCTCGTAGAAGCCGAGCTTGAGGACCCAGAGCAGCGCGGTCTGGCTGTTGTCCTCCGTCTTCTGGTTGGGGTCGGAGCCCGGTTCGATCGGGGAGGCGTCCCCGAGGCTGGACCTGACCGTGACCGTGCCGCCCGCTGTGCTCAGGTACTTGGTGATGAACGCCTGCCTGATGCGTCCGAACAGCCGGTCGTACGCGTCCCCTTCGGCCGTCCTGCCGATCGCGCGGGCCAGCTGTGCCATCAGCCGGGTGCTGTAGCCGTAGTAGACGTCGCTCATCAGCTGGGCGCTGGTCTTCTGGGGCCCCAGCCAGTCGCCGGTGAGGGAGCCCTGTCCGGCGTAGGTGTCGCCGGTCTGCTCCTGGATCCAGTCCAGGTAGCGGGTCATCGCGGGCCAGTTGTCCTTGACGACGGTCGCGTCCCCGGTCATCTGCCACACGGCCCACGGCACGATGACACCGGCGTCCGCCCAACCGCTGCCACCACCCGGGAAGTTGAAACGTCCGGTGGGGGCGACCCCGGTGAACTGGGCCTTGTCCGTACCGTAGATGGCCTGGGAGTCGACGACCGTGTCCTGGAAGTGACTGAGGAAGACCCCGGCGTCCACGTTGTACAGACCGGTCGTGGAGAAGACCTGGGTGTCGCCGGTCCAGCCGAGGCGTTCGTCGCGCTGCGGGCAGTCGGTCGGCACCCAGAGGTAGTTGCCGCGCTGACCCCAACGGATGTTGCTCGCCAGCTGGTTGACGTCGGGATCGTCGGTCGTGAAGGTGCCGATCTCGCGGATCGCGGACGTGGCGACCTTGCCGGTCAGACCGGTGATCGTGACGGTGTCCGTCGCCGTGACGGACACGTACCGGAAGCCGTAGAAGGTCAGGGAGTCCTGGTGGGTCTCCCCGTGCCGGTTCCCTTTCATGACGTACGTGCTGGTGGCCTTGGCGCTGCGGAGATTGGCCCGGTAGAGGGAACCCTCGGGGCCGTCGGCGCCGGCGCTGTCGTCGTTGAGCATCTCGCCGAACCTGAACTCGACCTTGGCTCCGGCGGGTCCGCGCAGGCTGTAGCGGGCCACGCCGACCATGTTCTGGCCGAGGTCAAAGACGGCCGTCTCGCCGCTGCCGATCGTGACCGGGGCGGAGGCCGCCTTCGCGGGGTCGGTCACCGTCCGGGCGGGGTCCACGACGATACGGCCCCTGCCGTTGGGGCTGCCGTCCTGCCCGGTCACCCCCGTGGCGACGGTGATCGACCGCGGTCGCCGGTCCCAGCGGTGCAGGAAGCGCGCGGTCTCGCCCGGGTAGGCGAGGAGCCGCGCGTCCGGGAACTTGTCGTCGAAGGCGACTCGCTCCACGTCCGACCAGGCGGAGTCGTCGAACCCCCGCTCCGCCCAGCCCGGCAGCTCCAACCGGGCGTCGTAGGTCTGGCCGTCGTAGATGTCGTCGGCGCGGTAGGGGCCGGTGTCGGTCGCCTTCCAACCGCCGTCCGGCCCGGTGACGACCGTCTGCGACGTCCCGTCGGCGTACCGGATCAGCAGCTTGACCTTGACGGCGAGGGCGTTGCCGTCCGCCGAGTAGTACGTACTGCCGTCGGATATACGGCCGTTGTACCAGCCGTTGCCCAGGACGAACCCGAGGGTGACGTCCCCGCGCTCTCGCGTCACGAGGTCCGTGACGTCGTACGTCATGTAGTTGACGCGCGCGTCGTAGTTCGTCGAGCCCGGGGGGAGCAGTTCGATCGCGGTGCCGTCGTCCTGTGGGACGGTCACGTGGCGTCCGTTGACGTAGGCCTCGTACACGCCGAGGGCGGAGACGTACAGCCGCGCCTCGCGGACCCCCTTCCTCAGGACCACTTGCCTCCGAAACATCGGCGCCCCGGCCGAGTTGGGGGCCTTCCCCTTCATCCCGATCCACTGCGCGCCCGCCCATCCGCCGACGCCGTCGGTGCTCATGAGGCCGGTCTCGAAGAAGGCGCGAGGCGCAGTGCCGACCGAACGGCCTTCGGCGTCCCAGACGGTGACCGTCCAGTGGTAGCGGGTCGAGGCGTTCAGGGCCCTGCCCGCGTAGCGGACGGCCACGGAATCGGCGGAGCGCACGCGACCGCTGTCCCAGACGTCCGCGCGACCGGCGGTCAGCCTGTCCGGTGCGCTCGCCACCAGGATCCGGTACGCCCCTTGGCTCCGCCCGCGCGAGGCGGACCGCATGTGCCAGCCGAGGCGCGGCCGTTCGGCGTCCACGCCCACGGGGTCGGTGCGGTGTTCCGCGGTCAGTCCGGTCACCGAGGCGTCCGGACGGCCGGACGGTGCCGCCTGCGCGGTGGCCGGGCCGCCGACGGCACCGGCCACTACCGGCACCGCGCCGGCCGTCGCCACGAGCATGGTTCTACGGCGGATTCCCGCGTGGCCTCCGCCGGGGGCATCGCTCTTGCCGAGGTCACGGTCCGTGCCGTCCGCGTGCTGGGGTGCATTGCTCACACCGTCATCCCTTCGGGTGTTGGGGGGGTGGTCAGGAGCCGGCCTTGTAGTCGGCGTCCATCTCGTCGAGGAGCTTTTCGGGCGTGGACTGCCCGCTGAAGATCTCCTGGAGGCCGCTGAGCATGGTCTGCTGGACCTTGGCGTTGGGCCACCGCTGGTCCATGAACGGCACCGTGCGGTCCGACCCGATGAACGTGGAGAGTTCGGCCAGCGACGGGTCCGCGGAGTAGCCCGTGTCGGGCAGGGAGGGCAGACCGCCCTGCTTCTTGACGAACAGGGTCATGCCCGCGGGCGACATCACGAAGTTCACGAATTTCAGGGCGAGTTGGGGGTTCTTCGCCTTGGCGTTGACGCCGTAGCCGGCGCCCGCCGCCGCCGGGACGAGGGTCTGGGAAGGGTCGTCGGTGGCCGGGAGCGCCTTGAGCGTGAACGTGCCCTGCGGGTTCTTGCCCTTCAGGAGGGCGATCACCCAGTTGCCCTGGATGATGCCGAGGGTCCTGCCGGAGGCGGCGAGGGCCTGGCTGGCCTCGTAGGTGGTGCCCAGCGGGTCCTTCTGGAAGCAGCCGGTCTTCTCCATCGTCAGGTACTTGTCCAGCGCGGTGGCCCACTGCGACCGGGCGAAGGTGGCCCGGCCCGCCTGCATATTCTGGTCGAAGTCGCGGTCGGGGCCGTAGACGGTCGTGGCGACCAGCGCGTACAGGACGAGTTGGGTCACCCAGTTGTCCTGGTTACCCAGCGCGAAGGCGGGGGTTCCCTTGGCCTTCGCGGCCTTGCAGAAAGCCAGCAGACTGGTCCAGGTGTCGGGCGGGGTCAGTCCGGCCTTCGCCATGGCCTGCTGGTTGTAGACGGCGCCGATGCCGTTCTGCCCGAAGATCGCGTTGTAGGTCTTGCCCTTGTACTGCGCGACGGTCTTGATGGCGTCCGGCATCTTTGCCGCCCAGGGCTGCCCCGAGAGGTCGCGCAGGTAGCCCGGTTTGGCCAGCACGACCGTGGCGCCCGGGTTGCCGTTGCCGGGCCAGACCGACATCACGTCGGGCGCGGTGCCCGAGGCGAGTTGGGTACGGATCTGCTGCTGGTACTGGTCGGCGCCGCTGGTGGTGTAGCGGACCTTGACACCAGGGTTGGCCTTCTCGAACGCCTTCACGACGTCCTCGACCGAGCCCTGGTCGACCGAGGCGAGCGTCAGGGTCTTCGAACCGCCGCCGGATCCCCCGGCCCTGGTGCCGCCGCTACAGGCTGCCAGCAGGGCGCCGGCCGTCAACGCGGCGATCAGGACCGGCAGTTGGCGTGTCTTCATGTTGTCCCCCTCGGGGAAGGGCCACCGGGCATCGGTGACGGGTGGACCTCGGATGTCATCCGCGCAGCCCTCCCGCGAAGCCGTTGATGATGCTGCGCTGGAGCAGGAAGTAGACGAGCAGGACGGGCAGGATGCTGATCACCAGTGCGGCGAAGATGAGGTTCCAGTCGGTGACGTACTGACCGACGAACCCGGCGATCGCGACCGGCATGGTCTGCTGGGCGCTGCCGCTGAGGTACAGCAGCGGAGTGAAGAAGTCGTTCCAGACAGCGACCGCGTTGAGCACCAGGGCGGTCACCGTGATCGGCTTGAGCATCGGCAGGACGACGTGGCGGAAGCCCTGCAGCGGGGTGCAGCCGTCGATCAGGGCGGCGTCCTCGAAGTCGCGGGGCAGGGCGCGCAGGAAGCCGACGTAGAGGAAGACGGTGAACGGGACCTGGAGGCCGGAGTAGAAGAGGACCAGGGCCCACGGGGTGCCGAGCAGGCCCAGGTCGCGCATGGTCTGGTAGAGCGGCAGCGACGCGAGTTGGAAGGGCAGCACCAGCCCCAGGAGGAAGGCCAGGAACGTGCCCCGGGACCAGCGCGCCGTGACACGGGCCAGCGGGTACGCCGCCAGGGACGAGACGGCCAGCACGACGACGACGCTGCACACCGTCACCAGCACGCTGTTGCCCAACGCGCCACCGAGGGCGCCCTGTTGCCAGGCCTGGGTGAAGTTGTGCAGGGTCGGCGAGGTGGTCGGACTGATCGGCGACGCAGTGTCCGAGGCGGGCCGCACGGCCAGGTTGACCAGGACGTACACCGGGAAGCCGACCACCAGGGCGATGGCGATCATCGACAGTTCCAGAGCGAAGGTGCGACGGCGGTAGCGGTTCACGACGTGGCCCTCTCGTTGCGGGACAGCACGAGGTACTGGCCGGTCGAGACGACCGCCACGATGATCGTGAGGACGACCGCGAGCGCGATGCTGTAGCCGAACTCGCCGAGGGTGAAGGCGTCTTTGTAGATCAGCGTCGAGAGCGTGTCGGTGGCGTGGCCGGGGCCGCCGCCGGTCAACGCGTAGACCTGGTCGAAGAGTTTGATGCCGCCGATGATCGACAGCATCAGGTTGATGGTGAGGGCCGGGGCCAGCAGGGGCCGTGTGACCGACCAGAAGCGGCGCACCGGGCCCGCGCCGTCGATCGCGGCCGCCTCGTGGATCTCCTTGGGGACGGACTGGAGTCCGGCCAGGAAGATGACCATCGAGTAGCCCGCGTACTGCCAGACGATCACGCCGATCACCGACCACAGGGCGACCCGCGGACTGCCCAGCCAGTCCTGCTTCCAGCCGCTCAACCCCGCGGCGCCGAGCAGGCTGTTGACCGCGCCGTCCGGGCCGAGCAGGTTGCGCCAGAGGTAGGCGGTGACGATCGGGGTGATCACGGCCGGGGCGAACAGGAACACCCGGAGCACGTTCCGGGACTTGATGGCCGAGTTGACCCCCAGCGCCAGCAACAGACCCAGCGCGTTCTGCACGACCGTGATCGCCACGGCGATCAGCAACGTGTGCCAGATGGCCTGCACCGCATCGGCATCGCGGAACATCTCGGAGAAGTTGTCCAGGCCGACGAAGGAGAAGTCGGGATCGAGACCGTCCCAGTCGGTGAACGCGTAGTACACACCGCGGGCACTCGGCACCAGGACCACGAAGGCGAACAGCAGCATCGCGGGCAGCGCGAACCACCAGGGCGGGGTGGTTCGGGCTCGCCGTACCTTCGGCACCGTCGGACCTCCTTCCTTGAAACGTTTCAAACTGGGCGTCGAATCGAGGCTCCGGCACTTCGGGCTGTTGTGCGGGGGTGCCGACCGGTCGTCGTCGTGGGTGATGTGGGTAACGTTCCCCAAAGATGTTGCCAGACCCTAGAGAGCGTCCCGCGTGACGTCAAGATGCCGCGCAGGCTGCGCGATCGTTACGACGGCGGCACGGCTCGGCGTCTGCGACGGCCCCGCCGAATCACGCATTCCGTCCTACACTCACCGACAACGTTTCCCGAAGGGACAAGGAACCGGATGGAGCCGCAGGCCCGGCCTCGACGCGTCACCATCGTCGACGTCGCCCGTCACGCGAACGTGTCCACCACCGCTGTGTCCAAGGTGCTGCGCAACGCGTACGGCGCCAGCCCGGCGATGCGCGCCAAGGTGCGTCGCGCGATCGACGAGCTGGGCTACCGGCCGAGCGCCGGCGCCAGGAGCCTGCGCGGGCAGACGTACACCGTCGGCGTGATGCTGCCCGACATCCGCAACCCCTTCTTCCCCGAGATCCTCGACGGCGTCACCACCTCTCTGGCGGACACCGAGTACCAGGTGCTCCTGGGCCCGGGCTGCAACGGGGAGAAGGAGGAGGCCCGCGTCACCGAGGCGATGATCGACCGGGGCATGGACGGCATCATCCTGGTCGCGCCCGTGTCGTCACGCGCCCACCTGGAGCGCGTCGGCACCGCGGTGCCGACCGTCGTCATCGGCCGCCACGGGTCGTCGCCCGCGTACGACACCGTGGTCGACGACGACGTCGAGGGCGCCGCCCTGGTCGTCGGCCACCTGGCCGCCCTGGGACATCGCCGGATCGCCCACATCGAACATCACGAGACCGACCCGACACGCCTCACGGAGATGCCCAACGCCCGTCGCGCCGACGGTTATCGGCTGGCCATGCGGAAGCACGGGCTGGAGGAGTGGATCGACGTCGTCTCCACCAGCTACACCCAGGAAGGCGGCCACCGGGGCACGAAGGAGCTGCTGGCCCGGCCCGTCCGGCCCACGGCGGTCTTCGCCGGAGCGGACATCGTCGCCATGGGCGTGCTCGAAGCGGTCGCCGAGGCCGGGCTGTCCGTTCCCGGCGACCTCTCGGTGGCCGGATACGACAACACCACGTTCGCCGCGTTCGGCCCGATCTCGCTCACCAGCGTCGACCAGGGCGGCCGCGAGATGGGCGAGAACGCCGTACGCCTCCTCCTGGAACGGATCGCCGACCGTGGCCGGCGTTCGGCCCAGGTCACCCTCTCCCCCACGCTCGTGCCGCGCCGGAGCACGACGCGGCCGTCGGACTGAGAACCCTGGCCCCGGGGCCCGTGGGACCTCCAACCCACCAGTTGCTTGCAAGTTCAAGCATTGGGTAACGTTGCCCATCGTCCGGGAGACACATGGCGAGAGGGCCCCGATGGCGCTGCCCTGCTCCACCGCCGGACCTCTGTACGACACCCCCCACCAGAGAGGCACCCCACCATGTCCACCTTCAGCAGACGACATGTCCTCGCCACCGGCGCCGCACTCGGCGTCGGCGCGCTCGGCGCCACGACGACTCCGGCCGCGGCCGCCCCGGCGGGATTCCGCGGCACGGGCGGGCGCGAGGAGACGCGGACGCTCGACGAGCTCTACCGGGCCGCGCTCACGGAGGGCGGCAGGCTCGTCGTCTACGCCGGCGGCGACACCCCCACCCAGCAGGACGGCACCAAAGCGGCCTTCAAGGCCCGGTTCCCGGAGATCGACCTGACGCTGATCGTGGACTACAGCAAGTACCACGACGTCCGCGTCGACAACCAGTTCGCCACCGACACCCTCGTCCCGGACGTCGTCCAGTTCCAGACCCTCCAGGACTTCGACCGCTGGAAGCAGCAGGGCCGCCTGCTGCACTACAAGCCCGCCGGGTTCTCCAAGGTCCACGACGCGTTCAAGGATCCGCAGGGCGCGTGGGTGGCCACCGGGGCGATCGCCTTCAGCTTCCTGTACGACACGGCGACGGTCGGCGGGACGACGCCGCTCACCCCGCGCGACCTGGTCGACCCGAAGTGGAAGGGCAGGATCGCCTCCGCCTACCCGCACGACGACGACGCGGTCCTCTACCTCTACTCGTTGTACGCCCGCACGTACGGCTGGGACTGGGTGGCCCAACTCGCCACACAGGACGTGCAGTTCGGGCGGGGCAGCAACTCCCCGGGCGACGCCGTCTTCGGCGGCGAGAAGACGATCGGCGTCGGCACGGCGGGGTCCGCCGTCAGCACTTCTCCCGTGACGTTCGCCATCGGCGCCGGGCACCCCTTCATGGCCTGGGGACAGCGCACCGCGATCCTCGCGCAGGCCAAGAACTCCACGGCCGCCAAGCTCTTCCTCAACTGGCAGCTGTCGACCGAGATGCAGAACGGGTCGTTCAACGGCTGGTCCGTCCGCACCGACGTCACTCCCCCGGCCGGACTGAAGCCGATCTGGGAGTACCCGAACGCCCACGTGGACGGTTTCCCCCGCTTCATGGCCGACCGTGCCGCGGTCGAACGCTGGAAGCAGACCTTCGCCCTGTACTTCGGCGAGGTCAAGGGCGACCCGACGCCCGGCTGGCTGGGACTGCACCCAGGGGTGTAGCCCTGGGGTGGGCACGCCGGTCGGTGCCCCGCGACCGCGCCCGCCGGACCTGACACCCCGCCGTCCCGGGCATGATCGGTACGGTGATACCCGGGACGGCAGAAGGGGCGGCGAGGCCGTGAGTGAGCAGGCGGGCATCGGTACGGCGAAGGCGGCCGCCGACCACGAACTGATCCTCGCGTTCGGGCGGCTCCAGGGGGCGGCGAACCGGCTGGAGTACATCCTCGGGCGGGCCCTGGAGGAGGAGTGCGGGATCAGTCATCTCATGTTCGAGGTGCTGCTGATTCTCGGACGGGCGGGCGCACCGGGCATGTCGATGCGGGCCATCGCCCAGGAACAGGTCCTGACCACGGGCGGCGCCACCCGACTGGTGGACCGGATGGTGGCGGCGGGACTCGTGGCGCGCACCGACTCCCCCGAGGACCGGCGCGCGAAGCTGGTGCGGCTCACTCCGCTGGGTGAGGAGACGGTGGTGCACGCGTCTCGGGTGCACGTGGCGAACATCAAGCGGTACTTCGTGGCGCCGCTCCCCGCCGAGGACCGCGAGCGGTTCGCGGAGGACCTCCGCATCCTCAGCCACACCGCCCGGGACGTGCTGCCCCGGCTGCCCTGACCTGCGGACCGGCGACCGCCCTGACCTGCGGGCGGGCGACCGCCCCGATGTAATGACCACAGCTCCACCCGTGTGTCCCACCTCACACCCACCAGGAAATACCTGACTAGTCAGTTACTGTTTCGTCAGACGAATGCCCACACCGGGTGGGCAGGACACGCCTTCGAGGTCATCCATGAAGCTCGTCTACGTCTTCGACGCCTACTGCGGCTGGTCGCACGGATTCTCCGGAACGCTGAGCGAGGTCGCCGCCCGCCATCCCGAACTGCCGGTCGAGGTCGTCTCCGGTGGCCTGTTCACCGGGTCGCGCCGGGTACCGATCCGCGAGTTCGGCTACGTCCAGGGCGCGAACGCCAAGATCGCCGAGCTGACCGGCGCCGAGTTCGGCGAGGGCTACGACCGGCTGATCGCCGACGGCTCCTTCGTGATGGACTCCGAGGCCGCCGCCCGCGGTGTCGCCGCCCTGCGCCAGACCGCCCCCGACCGCGCGGCGGAGCTGGCCGCGGCCCTCCAGACCGCCTTCTACGTCGACGGACACAGCCTGTCCGAAGCGATGACCTACCGGACGGTCGCCCAGGCCGCCGGGCTCGACCCGGATGCCGTCGTCGCCGCCTTCGAAGCACCCGGGGCACAGGCCGCGGCCCACGCCGACTTCCGCCGCGCCGTCCAGCTCGGCGTCACCGGGTTCCCCACGCTGCTGGCCGTCGACGGCGACTCCGTCACCCCGCTGGCCTACGGCCAAGCCACCGCCGACGAAGTCGACGCACGCTTCTCCACCCACTGATTGTCCCCTGCCCCCCAC
>NZ_JAEQAZ010000329.1 GCF_016654115.1 Streptomyces sp. MBT53 | reverse complement strand
CCCCCGTACCGGATCCCCCCACCCGCACCCGCACGTGCCGTATCCCGTCGAAAGGTCCCCATGTCCTCGGAAGAACTGCGGCTGCGCCGCGAACTGGCCGCCGTCTACCGGCTCGTGGCGCACTTCAGGATGACCGACCTGATCTTCACCCACATCTCGGCCCGCCTCCCGGGCCCCGAACACCACTTCCTGATCAACCCCTACGGCCTCCTCTTCGAGGAGATCACGGCATCGAACCTCGTCAAGATCGACCTGTCCGGCCACCCCGTCGAGGAGTCCCCCCACCCGGTCAACCCGGCCGGCTTCGTCATCCACACCAGGGCGGGCTGCGCGGTCGCCGCCCAGAAGAGCGGCCTGCTCCCGCTCAACCAGATCTCCATGGAGTTCTACGGCAGGCTCGGCTACCACGACTACGAGGGCGTCGCCCTCAACCTCGCCGAACAGCGGCGCCTGGTGGGCGACTTGGGCGGCCACCCCGCGATGATCCTGCGCAACCACGGCCTGCTCACCGTGGGCGAGACCCCCGCGCAGGCGTTCCTGCGCATGTACTACCTCGACAAGGCCTGCGAGATCCAGACCACCGCGACCGCCACGGGCACCCCGCTCCTCACCCCCGCCCCCGGCATCTGCGAACTCACCGCGACGGTGGCACGACGCGTCGTGCCACCGTCCGTCGACTCACTTGGCGGAGGCGGCAGTTGACCTGGTGTCGGCCCCGGTGGCCTGCTGCCGGGGGACGGCCGTGTGCGGCCCGAGGAGTTCCGCCACGTGGGTGTGGCCGCCGCGCTGGGCATCGGTCAGGGCGGTGCCGCCCCAGCGGTCGGTCGCCTCGGGATCGGCGCCATGTGCGAGGAGGTAGCCGGTGACCTCCACATGGCCCTCGGCCGCGGCGAGATGCAGCGGAGTGCGGCCGTCGTAGTCGCCCGTGCCGATGTCCGCTCCGGCGGACACGAGCCGGCGGACCTCGTCCAGGTCGCCCTGGCTGGCCGCCCAGCAGAGGGCGACGACACTCTCGACGGCGCTCTGGTTAGGGCGTTTGCGGGGGTCCTTGCGCCGGGAGCCGCTGGAGACCGACGCATGCGGATGGACCTCGAACTTCTTCACGAGCTGACGGCAGAATTCGATGCCCCGTACCGAATTGCCGAGTTCGTCCAGCCGAGGGGACCAGACACAGACCCCCATGAGCCCGGGGATCACCACCATGAGCGCGCCGGACACCCCGCTCTTGGCCGGCAGACCGATGGTGAAGGCGAACTCGCCGGAGAAGTCGTACATCCCGCACGAGGACATGAGGGAAAGGCACTGCTGGACGGTCTCCTGGCTGAAGACCCGGTCGTCCGTGAGCGGGCACACCCCTCCGTTGGCGAAGGTGGCGGCGACCACCGCCAGCATGCGCGCGTCCAATTCGATGGAGCAGCACTGGAAGTAGAACTCCAGCGTCTGCAGCAGATCCGTGCCCGGAGGGAAGGCATTGCTCTCCCGCATCGAATGACCGAGCGCGAAATCGCGGTCGGCCGTCCGCCGTTCGGAGAGATAGACGGAGTTGTTGAACCCGACCCGCCTGCCCCCGGCCAGCCGCTGCCAGGTCTGCGCCACGTGGTCGAAGCGGTCCGCGAGGGGCAGCTCGGGACGGATCAGCGCGCAGCTCATGATCGCCCCGGTGTCGACGCCGTGTTCCTCCAGCGCCATGCAGTAGCTGACGGTCTTGGACATCGACTGGACGCAGAAGGGGACATCGGCGTCCCCCACGGTGTGCCGCTGGCCGTCGACGGTGCACAGGGAGATCGCGAACTGTTCCGGGTCGATAAGGGCGAGTTGGGGAATGTGGTCGGCCACCCGGCCGGCGCGCACGGGAAGCAGATCGTGATGGATCCGGTCGATCTCCTCGGTGAGCGACAGGAAGTCCGGCACGATGAGGGAATTCCGCATCGCCCGCTGCAGCAGACCGCTGTGATGCTGGATCAGGGCCACGAATTCCGGGAATCCCATTTCCCGCTCGCCGTCGCCGTCCTGCGTCGCGTCGAGGATGCCCTGAATCCGGGGATCGTCCTCCAGGATTCCGGTGGCGTGGAGATTCCTGACGAGTTCCGCGCGGGAGAGCGTCTGACTTCCGTCGTCGTCGAAAGCGTCGAAGAGAGCGCGGTACGCGGCTTCGAAAGGGTTCGTTCCGGACGCGGACTCGGGGTTTTCCCTGGGGCGGGTCGTGGACGCCATGCGGCTCACCTCGTAGCAGAAACAGCGGATCGCAGAACATTACGATCGTTATGTTCCATCTTGGAGAGGGTGGGCGTGGCTGCCCAGCGCCCCGTCACCCGTTCGGGTGGGGCGTGCGGGAGCGCGAGGGGAGCGGTGGCTGGGCGAGCGGTGCCTACGCGGCGGACCTCGGCCCGGGAGCACGGTCCAGCAGGGTGCGGGCCCGGTCCAGGCAGCCGTGCGGGTCGGGGGAGGCCTGCAGGGCGGGGAGCAGGAAGAGCCAGAGGTCGGTCACCGCCTGCTCGACGTGCTTGCGGTCGTCCAGGGCGGCGGACACGGTGTGGGTGCCGAAGAATCCGGCGACGACGACCCGCGCGGCCCGCTCGACATCCGTGTCGGGGGCGAGTTCGCCGTTCTCCCTTGCTGCGTGCAGGAGTTGGGCGACGGTTTCGATCCAGCCCACGAACGGCTGCGGCAGTTCGGCGGGGATGGATCTGCTCTCGTTCGAGAGCCTGTTGCCCGCCCGCACGATCACGTTGTCGCGGAACTCCCGCGCCACCGCGAGGCTGAGGCCCACCAGCCGGTCCAGGACGGGTCCTTCGAGCGAGGTCCAGCTCTCCACCAGTCGCGGCCATTCACCGAAGTGGGCCTCGAAGACGGACGCGGCCAGGCCCTCCTTGCTGCCGAAGTGGAAGTAGATGGCGCCGCTGGTGTAGCCGCTCCTCCGCGCCACGTCGCTGATGCTCGTCCCGACGTATCCATGCTGTTCGAACAGCACTGCCGCCGCCGCCAGGACGGCCTGCCGGGTGGCTTCCGCGCGTTCTTGCATCGCCCTCAACGACCCTTGCCCTTCACGCCGAATCGTCTTTTCAGGCGAATCTATCGGACCGTGCGGCATTTCTTATCCGCACCCGCGAGAATCACGCATCCTATTATTTTATGAAGGAATCAACCGGATCTCCCCCCTTCGGTACGGCGGCGATCCCGACGCTGAGCTGGGACCGCTCCGTACCGCGGAATCTCGTCCACCGGAAATCGATCGCGGAGGTTCTGCTCACCGACGGACACGCACTGGACGAAGGGCGGTATCTGCTCGCCGCGCAATGGTCACGCTCCCACACGACGTTCCGGGCCGGATCCGGCGACCGGCACGACCCGCTGCTGATCGCGGAAACCCTCCGGCAGGGCTGTCTCTACCTCTGCCAGCGCTTCCTGGGTGTCCCCCAGCGGAGCAGGGCCGTCATCAAGACCATCGGCTTCCGCCTCGACCCCGCCACCGAACCCGTGGTCGGCTACGGCGCGACCGACGTGACCTGCCGCGCCACGGTCTCCGACCTCCGTCGCGTCGAAGGCATCCCGTATCCCGTCGCGCTCAGTCTCCGGCTCGAACTGGCGGCGGGCGACGCCGAGTTCGGCAGCGCCGAGGGCCGGGCCCGCATTCTCACCGAGGACGAGTACCGGGCGCTGCGGGGTGCCCGGGCCGATGCGCTTCCGCCGTCCGGCGAGGCTGTCCGGCGACTCCCGCCCGCCGCCGTGTCGGCCTCCGCCTCCGGCGGTGTGATGGTGGCCCGGGACGGAACCGGCTCCCTGCGGGTGGCACCGGCCGACCTTCGCCATCCGCTGTTCTTCGACCACCCCAGCGACCACATCCCCGGCATGGTCCTCCTGGAAGCCGCCCGGCAGGCCGTGTGCCTCACGAGCGGCGACACCTCCGGCCGGCTGACCGGCTGCCGTATGACGGCCTCCCGGTTCACGGACTGGGACCCGCCCGCGTACGTCGCGTGCGAGCCCGGCGAGGAGGGCTGGGAGTTCGACGTCACACAGGGCGGGGCTGTGACGGCGTCGGGGGTCCTGTGGTGGGAGCCGGTCCTGAACAACTGAGCTGATGGCGCGGTGCGTTCAGTGATCCGGTACCGGCACGTCGGCGGGGGCGGGCGGAGGGCTCGTCCGGCGCGGGCGTCCGGACACCGCCGCCGCCGTCCGCTGAGAGATGCGCCCGCGCACGGGCCTACTGTCGACCCATGACAGTGGATCATCACGGCGTCGACTGCGTCTTCTGCGGTATCGCCGCCGGCACCGAACCGGCCCGCGTCGTCGCCGACACCGCCGAGACCCTGACATTCCTGCCCGTACGACCCGTACACCCCGGGCATGTTCTGGTCGTGCCCCGGCGTCATGTCGCGGACATCTGGGACCTCGACGAGGAGACGGCGGCGGCCGTCGGCGCGGCGGTGCTCCGGGCGGCCCACGCGGTACGGGCCGCCCACCGCCCCGAGGGGCTGAACGTCATCCAGTCGTCCGGGGCGGTCGCCACGCAGTCGGTGTTCCACCTGCACGTCCATGTGGTCCCGCGTTACCAGGGCGACCGGATGCCGTATCTGTGGCCCGCGAAGGCCGAGGAGGCCGAGGAGGCTGAGAAGACCGAGGAGGATCCGGCGCTCCTCGACGACTCCGCGCGGAGACTGCGCAGCGCGCTGACGGCGGGGTGGCGCTGAGGCGGCACGGTCCCGGAATCGCAGCGAAGAGCGCTGGCGATTCTCGGGGCGGCGCACCGGTCGTACAGAACCGAACCTCATCGAGGGTCGCCGGCGACGGACTCCTGGACGGGACGCTCGTCCGATACCGGGTGGGGCGGTGTCCGGCCGGGGCCGCGGCGGCCCGCGCGGGTGGGGCGGCCCAGGACGACTCCGGTCAGGACCAGTGCCAGTCCGCACAGTTGACGGACCGTCAGAACCTCTCCGGCGACCACCGTGCCGAGCAGTACGCCGGTGACGGGGTTGAGCAGACCGATCAGGCCCACCGTTCCGGAGGGCAGGTGCCGCAGCCCGGTGAACCAGGCCGCGAAGGCCAGCGCGGTGGCGACCAGGGTGACGTAGCCGAACGCGAGGAGCGCCGAGGGGGAGAGTGCGGGCGGCGGGCCCTCCACGACCGCGGCGACCGGCAGGAGGAACAGCCCTCCGGCGGTGAGCTGCCAGGCGGTCGAGGCGAGTACGTCGGTACGGGTGTCGTTCCACCGTTTGGTCAGGATGTGACCGAAGGCCGACACGAGCATCGCCGCGGCCGAGGCGAGGACTCCCGGCACGCTCACCCCGCCCGCCCCCGTGAACAGCATGAGACACACCCCGCCGAGCCCGATCGCCGCGCCGGCCAGGTGCGCGCGGCCGGGCCGTTCGGACAGCAGGGCCCAGGCGATGAGCATCATCGCCAGCGGGGACACCGCCATGACGGTCGAGGCGATGCTCGTCGGGAGCAGCTGGGACGCGGCGTAGACGAGGACGAAGAACACGCTCACGTTCAGCAGCCCGAGTACCGCGGAACGCCACCACCACGCGCCGCGCGGTCGCTTTCGGCACAGGCCCAGCAGGACGAGGCCGGCGGGCAGGGCTCGTAGGGCCGCGCCGTAGAGCGGGCTGTCGGGCGGCAGGAACTCGTGGGTGACGTAGTAGTTGGCGCCCCAGGCGACTGGTGCGACGGCGGTCAGTGCCACCCATCGCATATTGGCTTCCATGGAAGCTAATATAGAGCCAGCATAGCTTCCTGGGAAGGTATCGTGGTGTGCATGGACGACCCCCACCCGCCGGACCGTGTGGCCCGCATCCAGGCCGACTGGCGCCGCGAGCGCCCCGACCTCGACGTCACCCCGCAGGGAGTGATCGGCCGGCTGCACCGCCTGGCCGACCACCTGACCGAGGAACTCTGCCTCGTCTACGGGCGCTACGGACTCGGTGAGGGAGAGTTCGACGTCCTGTGCGCACTGCGCCGCGCCGGCGAGCCCTACGAACGGGCACCCGGCGAACTCGCCGCCCACACCATGGTCACCACCGGCGCGATGACAAAGCGGATCGACCGCCTGGAGCGAGCCGGACTCGTCACCCGCCGCCGCTCCGACGACGACCAGCGCGGCCGGATCGTCGCCCTCACCCGCCCCGGACACGACCTGATCGACCGGGCGTTCACCGACCACATCCGCAACGAACACCGCCTGCTGGGCCTGCTGACGCCGGGGGAGGCGGAGGCGTTGGAGGGGTTGCTCACGACGTGGCTGTCGCGGGTGGAGGATCCGCGGGTGGGGGAGGAG
>NZ_JAEQAZ010000328.1 GCF_016654115.1 Streptomyces sp. MBT53 | reverse complement strand
TCACGATTGGGAAGTCCTTTCCGTGCGGGTAGCGTTTCTCACGTCCGTTTGGTCAGGGGCATGACAGATGGAGATACGGCAGGGGTCCGCTGCCGTAGAACCGCCCGTCAGCGGCTGCGGTACCGCTCCTCCACCGCGACGGCCGCCGCGGCGACGGCTCCCAGCACGGGGACCGCCAGCGGTGCGACGATCAGGGCGGAACAGCCGACGAGGACCAGTCCACCGACGAGCAGGAAGGAACCGGCGGGGTCGAGGACCGTACGGCGGCCGGCCTCGGCGAGCAGGGCCCGCCAGGTGTCCCCCGGCGCCCAGACCGCCGCCGCGCGCATTCCGGCGACGACGAGCCCGAGCAGCGCGAACACCCCGACGGCACCGACGAGCGGCCCACCGGGCAGCCCGGCCCGCACGGCCTGGACGTCCACCCACACGGCGGCCCCCGCACCCCACCCGGCGAGGCCGACGAGCCACCCGCCGCGCACGGCCGCCCGGAAGTCCGCGACGAACTCCCGCCAGCCGCCGCCCACATGACCGGTGCGGCGCCTCAAGTGCCGTGCCCCGGCGGCGAATGCGGCGGGATACGTGACAACTCCCGCCGACGCGACGGCGATCCACACCCCGGTGAGCAGACATTCGGCGAACACCCCGAACCGCTCAGCGAAGACCGACTCCTTCCGCGCCTTCACACGTGCTCCGGCCACCGTCTCAGCCCTTCAGTCCGGAGGTCGCCATACCGTCGATCAGGTAGCGCTGGAAGGCGAGGAAGAACAGCAGCACCGGCAGCAGCGCGACGAGCGACATGGCGATCATTCCGCCGTAGTTGGCCGCCACGCCGTCGGAGTCGCGGAACATCATCAGGCCGAGGGAGACGGTGTACTTACTGGGTTCATTGAGGTAGATCAATGGGCCCATGAAGTCGTTCCAGGCGTTGATGAAGGTGAAGATCGCGCTGGTGATGAGCGCGGGGCGGCACAGCGGCAGCACGATCGACCAGTAGATGCGGAGGTGTCCGCAGCCGTCGAGGCGGGCGGCCTCGTCCAGTTCCTTCGGCAGGTTCCGCATGAACTGCACCATCAGGAAGACGAAGAACGCCTCGGTCGCCAGGTATTTGCCGATGAGCAACGGGACGTAGGTATTGACCAGTTGGAGCTTCTGGAACATCACGTACTGCGGGATCAGCAGCACGTGGTACGGCAGCAGGAGCGTGCCGATCATCAGGGAGAAGAGCAGGTTGCGGCCGGCGAACCTGATACGGGCGAAGGCGTACGCCGTCAGGGAGCAGGAGACGAGGATGCCCACGACCGAACCGAGCGCGTAGAAAAGGGAGTTCTCGAAGAAGGTCCAGATCTTGATGTCGGCTATGCCGTCGGCGAGGCCCTTGAAGTTGGACAGGATGGGGTGGCCCGGGAACAGCTGGAGGCTGTTGATGATGTCCTTGCTCGGCTTGAACGAAGCACCGATGACCCAGAGCACCGGATAGAGGATCACCGCGAGGATCAGCAGCGCGCCGAGGTGCCAGACCAGGGATCCGGTGTGGCGGCGACCGAGGGCCGGGGGCTTCGTGGTGGTGGCGCTCATCGGGCGTCCTCCTCGTAGTGCACCCACTTCTTCTGCGACCAGAAGAGGACGGCGGTCACCAGTGCCACGGCGAGCAGCAGCATCCAGGCCATCGCGGCGGCGAAGCCCATCTGGGCGTCCTTGAAGCCCTTTTGGTAGAGGTAACAGGTGTAGACGAGGGTGGCGTCGGCGGGACCGCAGTACGTGTTGGAGACGACGTACGCCGAGCCGAAGATCTGGAACGAGTGGATGGTCTCCAGCAGCACGTTGAAGAACAGCACCGGGGAGATCATCGGCAGCGTGATGCTCCAGAAGCGGCGGAAGGGTCCGGCGCCGTCCATCTCGGCTGCCTCGTACAGCTCCCGTGGCACCTGTTTGAGCCCGGCCAGGAAGATGACCATGGGTGCCCCGAACTGCCAGACGGTCAGCGCGACCAGGCAGTAGAGGACCCAGTCGGCGTTGCCCACCCAGCCGCCGACATGGAAGCCGAGGAAGGACTGCGTACGGTCCACCACGGCGCCGTCGGAGAAGAGCGACCGCCAGACGAAGCCGATCGAGACGCTCGCGCCGATCAGCGACGGGGCGTAGAACGCGGCCCGGTAGAAGGCCTGGCCGCGGCGGCTCTGGGCCAGCAGCAGGGCGACGCCGAGGGCGAGCAGCAGTTTCAGAGGGGTGCCGATGACGACGTACTTCGCCGTGACCTCGACGGACTTCCGCCAACGCGGGTCGTCGAACATCGCGGTGAAGTTGTCGAGGCCGACCCACTTCGGGCTGTTGAAGAGGTTGTAGTCGGTGAACGCGAAGTAGAGCGAGGCGGCCATGGGGCCCGCGGTCAGCAGCAGGAAGCCCGCGATCCAGGGGGACATGAAGAGATAGCCGGCGAGGTTCTCCCGGCGGCCCCGCCGCCCCTTGGTGACGGGGGCGGCGGAGCGTGCCTTCCGGGTGGTGGGCACGGAGTCCTTGACGAGCGTCACGGCGGTTCCCATCAGGCTTGGAAGGCGGCCTCGGACTCGGTGAAGAACTGTTTCACCGCATCCGTGACCTTGGTCTTGCCCTGGCCGAGGTCACCGCCGATGCGCAGGAACGCGGCCTCGACGGTGTCGGCGCCGGAGGGGTGCGGGGTGATCGTGCCGAGGACGCCGGACTTGGCGGTGGTGTCCTCGTACTGCGCGATCTCCTTGCTCACCGTGTCGGTGGGCTTGAACGCCGCGTACTGCTCTGTGCTGGCCAGGATGCCGCGGTCGTAGCCCATGATCTGGCCGACCGCCGGGTCGTGGACCATGAAGTCGATGAACTGCGCGGCTTCCTTGGGGTGCGCGGTGTGAGCGGAGGCGCTCAGCATCAGCGAGGCGAGGTACTGGCCGGTGTCCTTGCCGTCCATGGTGGGGATCGGGGCGAGGCCGTAGGTGCTGCTGCCCTCCGCCGAGTAGCGGACGGTGAAGTTGTCCCAGGTGAACTCCGAGGCTCCGTGTCCGGCGGAGAGCGAGGACTTGGGCTGGTCCTGGGCGACGACCTTCGGGTCGGTGACGATTCCGGCCTTCACGCGGCCGTAGCCGTCCGTCCACCACTCCGTCAGATCTGACTTGTCGAAACCGAGTCCGTCCTTGGTGAAGAACGCCTCGCCGTTCTGGCGGAGGTAGAGGTCGTACAGGTACATGATGGCGAAGTAGCCCGTGTCGCCCGGGACTTTCGTCTTGTCGTGGATCGTCTTGAGGGCCTTGAAGTAGTCGTCCCAGGTCCAGCCCGTGGCCGGGTCGACGCCCGCCTTCTCGAACACCTTTTTGTCGATGACCAGCGCCATGGTGTTGGAGCCGACCGGAACACCGAGCTGTTTTCCGTCGACCTCGCCGACCTTGGTGACGCCCGCGCGGAAGTGATCCAGGCTCAGATTGCCTGCTTTTACCTGAGAGTTGAGGTCGAGCAGAATGCCTCTCTTGTCGTACTTCCGAAGAAATCCGACGGCGTTCTGGAATACGTCCGGCGGATTTCCGCCCGCGGCCTGCGTCTGGAACTTCTCCCAGAACGACTGATACGTCTGAAAGTCCGTCTTCACCTTGATCTTCGGATACTTCTTCTCGAAGAGCGCGATGGACTGATTGATCTTTTTCGCCCGCTCCTCGGCACCCCACCACGAGTAACGGATCGTCACCGTCCCGTCCGCGGACGTGCCGTCGTTGCCACCGCAGGCCGTCGCGGCCAGTCCCAGCGTGACCGCCGAGACTCCGGCGGCCTTCAAGACCGTACGCCTCTCCACATTCGTGCCGGTTCCCATGACGGGCCCTCCCCGTAGCGTCGTTGCCACCTGCATGAATCGTTTCAAGTAAGCGCTTGCTGGCACAAGTTACGGAGGCCCTCGGAGTGCGTCAATGATTCGGACAGGAATTTCTTGTGGACCGGCTGAGCGCTACGACGGCGCCGCCGGGCGCATCACGGGAGCAGCGGGACGGACATCGCAGGTGAGACGGCCGCGATCGGCCGGCCGAACAGGAAGCGGCCTGCCGCACTGGTCGGCGACCGGCCGAAAAAGGCCTGGGCGGCGGGGAGTTGACTTCTCGCCGCCGGCGGGCGAACGACGACGGCCCGCCTGCGTGATCACAGGCGGGCCGTCGGTCCGGGTGGGCGATACTGGGTTCGAACCAGTGACCTCTTCGGTGTGAACGAAGCGCTCTCCCACTGAGCTAATCGCCCGGACGCACGGAGAACATTACCCCATGTCAGCGGGTGCCTCCGACCAGCACAGCAAGGCACCCAGGCGCTGCCACCGGGTCACTGATCCTTGATCTTCCAGGGCATCACGACACCGAACTTCCAGACGTAGACGCCCACAAGCGCGATCACGATCACCAGGCCGATCGAGGTCAGGACGATGTTGCGACGGCGCACCGCGGGATCGAGCGCGCGCTGTGCCGCCTCGGTGACCTTGCGTTTCGTCCAGCGGAGCACCAGCTGCGCCCAGACGAACTCGGTCGCCCAGATCGCCATACCGCCGAAGATCACCACCCAGCCGGGTCCCGGCAGCGGCAGCATGACGATGCCGGCGGCCACGACCGCGAGGCCGATCACGAAAACACCGACCTGCCAGCTCAGATGCAGCGCACGGCGCGCCTTGACGAATTCCGGCGCCTTGGAACCGAGCCCCCGCTCGTCCCTCGCCCCGTCCGCTCCAGCCCCGTCCGGCGCCTCGTCGGCCACTCCGTCCGACGCCACGACAACCTCACCCGGCCCGTCACTCCCCGTATTCATACGGACAAACCCTACCCGAGGGAAACCGGTCACCGGAATGGCCGCACCGAGCGATCGAGCCCTCGGCCGGAAGAGTTACGTAAAGGCACGCAAAACACTCAGAGGGGTTTACAACGGCACCGTAGGTGGCATGTCGATTTCGCCGACGTGCGAATCCCCGAGCGCACACTGAGCGAAAGGCCCTGGCGCTTATGAACACCACGGTCAGCTGCGAGCTGCACCTGCGCCTCGTTGTGTCGAGCGAGTCATCCCTGCCTGTTCCCGCAGGCCTGAGGTACGACACGGCCGACCCCTACGCCGTGCACGCCACCTTCCACACCGGAGCCGAGGAGACCGTCGAGTGGGTGTTCGCCCGCGACCTTCTCGCGGAGGGCCTCCACCGGCCCACCGGTACCGGCGACGTCCGTGTCTGGCCATCCCGTAGTCACGGTCAGGGCGTCGTCTGCATCGCACTGAGCTCTCCCGAGGGCGAAGCCCTGCTGGAGGCTCCCGCACGGGCCCTGGAGTCCTTCCTGAAGCGGACGGACGCCGCCGTGCCACCCGGCACGGAGCACCGGCACTTCGACCTGGATCAGGAGCTGTCGCACATCCTGGCGGAGAGCTAGCGCAAGGCCCCGACCCAGAACCACCCGGCGCCGTCCGAACTCGGGGAGACGGCTCGGGCCTGGACAACCGCATATGGCACACACCGGCGCCGTCGCCGCGATTCGTCGCGGGGGCGGCGCCGGTGCGTGCGGTGCCCGCTGCCGACGGTCCCCTATCGGCCACGCAGGGGGCGACTCTCCGTAGTCCGGGGAACCGTGAGGGACACGAAGGCGTTCACAGGGCAGGGGCCGCCCTCCGGGAAGCCACTACCATCGGCCAGCATCGGCGGGCGCCCGCCCGACCCCCAGGCCAGGGAGCTAAACGTGCTGATCACCCACGACACCCGGTGTGCCCTCGACACCGTGGTGGATCTGGTGAACACCGCACCGGAGGACGCCGCGGCGCCGGACGGACTGTCGGACGTCGCGCTGCTGACGGATTTCGTACGAAACCACGAGATCAGCGATGTCGGCGAGCTCTCGGAGTTCGACCTCTCCGCCGTGCGCAAGATCCGCGGCCGGTTCACCGCGGTGTTCGGGGCGCCGGACCCCCGGACCGCAGCGGGACTGATCAACGACCTGGTCGCCGCCGCGGGCACCACACCCCGCCTCACGGACCACGACGGCTACGACTGGCACGTGCACTATTTCGCGCCCGGCGCCTCGGTCGCCGACCATCTCGCCGCCGACTGCGGGATGGCGCTCGCGTTCTTCGTGGTGGCCGGCGAACAGGAGCGGCTGCGCCGCTGCGAGGCCCCCGACTGCAGGCGCGCCTTCGTCGACCTGTCCCGGAACCGCTCGCGCAGGTACTGCGACAGCCGGACCTGCGGAAACCGGCTGCATGTCGCCGCGTACCGGGCCCGGCGCAAGGAAGCGGCGGGCTGAGGGTCGGCGTCTCTCGATGAGGTCGTGGCCCCCGGCGGGTGACGTCGGGGACCACGAGTACGGCTCACAGCATCAGCAGGTCGTGCAGCGAGGCCATGAGCAGCAGACACCCGATCACCGCAAGGAAGATCATCAGCGGTGGCTGGGAAAGGGCGAAAAGGCAGCCGCGCGGCTCGTCCTTCGGCGGCGCGGCGTCGCTCTGTGTCGTGTCCAGCATCTCGCCGCGATGATGACGCAGCGAGGACCCCTCACGCGATCAACACGCCCGATAGGAGAGGGAGTTCGCCGAATTCCGTGATGTCCGTTTCGGGTCGCGTCGCGTCCTGAACACTTACCGGCGGACCCGGCTCGCTCTGTGTCGTTTCAGTCGCTGTGCGGCCGTCATATGCCGTGCTTCTTCAGGATGGCCTCGATGTCGCTGAAGTCGTCCCCGCTCTTGGCGCGGGGCGCGGCGGCGGGCCGGGACGCCGGGCGCACGGCAGGGCCGAGGGAGGGCGCGGAGGCCGTGGGCGCCACCGCGTCCGACCGGTCCGAGGCCCGGGCCGCCCTGCGCTCCTTGCGGGTACCGCCACGGCGGCGCTCCACGGCGCGGGTGCCCGAGAAGAGCAGCCAGGCACCGCCGAGTACGACGAAGCCCGCCCAGGCCACGGGACTGAACGCGGTGTCGGCGGCCCAGCCGACGACCCCGGTCATCACCAGGCCCACGGGCACCAGCGAATAGGCGGCGATACGCGCGGCGGAGAGAAAACGCTTGCGGTACGCGGTGACCGCCGCGATGCCCAGGCCTGCCGCGGAGACGGCGGAACAGACGGTCTCGGCAATCATCCGGTCCTCCAGGCAGTTCCGTCGGGCAGTCTCGGTCGGACGAGGTCGGTCCGCTCGGACACGTCGGTCCGGCAGGTCGCACTTCGTCCCTTCCATCCTGCACCGTCCGGTCCCCGGGAGGCCATGCCCCGGTAGGACATCAGGGACATCTCCGGGTCGCATCCTCCCCAGGTGCCGGTCGTCGTCGTACACCCGCGCCCCGAGGTCCGCGTGATCCCGGTTGGGACGGTGGATCCGGGGCTGGGAGACTGGTCCCATGAGTGACCTCTCCCCCGCGCGCACCCCCGTCCTCGACGTCTGGTGCGAGCTCCAGTGCTCGGACTGCCGCACCGCGCTGGACGATCTGCGCGCCCTGCGGGCCCGCTACGGCGACCGGCTGGAACTGCGGCTGCGGCACTTCCCCGTGGACAAGCACAAGCACTCCTTCGCCGCCGCGCAGGCCGCCGAGGAGGCCGTGGAGCAGGGGCGGGGCTGGGACTACGTCGAGGCCGTGCTCGCCCGGGTCGAGGAGCTGGACCGTAGGGGAGAACCCTTCCTGGTCGAGGTGGCCGGCGAACTCGGCCTGGACGCCGAGGAGTTCGACACCGCCCTGATCGACGGCCGGCACATCCTGATCGTCGACGCCGACCAGGCCGAGGGCAAGGCCATCGGCGTGACCGGCACCCCGACGTATGTCATCGACGGCGAACGCCTCGACGGCGGCAAGAGCCAGGAAGGGCTGCGCGCCCGCGTCGAGGAGATCGCCGACCGGCTGCTCGCCGAGGGCGAGTGAGCCCCGGAGCGGGTCTCGACGCACGCCTCAGAGCAGGCTCTTGTACAGGTGGTAGGTGACCGTCTCGTAGCCGAGTGACTCGTAGAGCCGCTCGGCCGGGGTGTTGCCCTGGAAGACGTTCAGCCGGATGGCCGGCAGACCGGCCGCGATGCCCTGCGCCTCGGCCAGGAGCATCAGGGAGCGGCCGTGGCCCTTGCCCCGGTAGCGGGCGTCGGACTCGACCTTGTAGACGAAGGCCTTGCCGTCACGGAGGCCGGTCCAGAGCGTGCCCACCACCGTGCCCTCGTGCTCCAGGACGCTGATGAGCATGTCCGCGGTGGCGAGTCCGTCGGGCAGCAGTTCGGCGTTGCTGTCCAGAGCCCTGGTCCGGGCCTCGGCCTCGGGCACCCCGCGCTCGGTCCAGCTCCGTACGAACGACTCGGTGTCGAGTTCCTTCCAGGGGTCGAACTCCTCCGAGGTCATGGGCCGCCCCCGGCTCCCCGCGGGCAGTTCGGGCGCGGTGTCGCCGAGCGGCTTCTCCATGTGGCGGTTGCGGACGACGTAACCGAGAGCCGTCGCCACCTTGAGCGCCGCCTCCGCTTCGGCAGGCACGGATGCCTCGATCCGGTCGCAGCGCCATCCCCGCGCCACCTCCTCGGCGGCGAGCGCGGCCACGGTGCCCCGGCCGCGCCGGCGGTCCGGTTCCTCGATGCGCAGGTCCAGGATCCGGGCCACCGAATCGCCGAAGAGCGGACTCGTGCCGAGGTGTATGGCGCCGACGGGACGGCTGTTCACACACACCTGGTAACGGCGTGAACGCGTCCCGTCGGCCTCGCGCTGCAGCGGCTCGGTCGGCCGCAGGGTCGTGGTCATCTCCTGTGTTCTACCCGACCTGGAGCCGCAGGTCAGCCCTTTAAATGGGGCTTCTACGGATCAAGGTCGTCGGCCGACCGCTCGTCGAAGACGCGCATGGCCTTGGCGGTCACCGGCCCTGCCACGCCCGGGAGTTGGCGGTCGTCGAGCAGGTGGACGGCCTGTACGTCCCGCAGCGAGGAGGTCAGGAAGACCTCGTCGGCGCGCTCCAGGACGTCCAGCGGCAGGTCGGTCTCCTTGGCGCCGGTCCATTCGACGGTCAGGGCCCGGGTGATGCCAGCGAGGCAGCCGGAGGTGACCGGCGGGGTGTGGATCTCGCCGTCCAGGACGACGAAGACGTTCGACCCTGTGCCTTCGCAGAGTTGGCCGACCGTGTTGGCCAACAGGGCTTCGGACGCGCCGTGTTGGTGGGCGCGGGCGAGGGCGACGACGTTCTCGGCGTAGGAGGTGGTCTTCAGGCCGACGAGGGCGCCGCGCTCGTTGCGGGTCCAGGGGACGGTGACCACGGCTGTGGAGTCGGGGCGGCGCTTCGCCTCGCCCAGCGCGATCACCAGGGTCGGCCCGTGCTCGCCACGATCCGATCCGAGGGGGCCGTGGCCGCCGGTGAAGGTGATGCGCAGCCTGCCGAACGGCAGCGGGTTGGCGTCGAGGACGGCCGCGCAGCCGCGGCGGACCTCGTCGAGGTCGGGGTCGGGCAGGCCGAGGCCGCGCGCGGAGCGGGTCAGCCGGTCGAGATGGCGGGTCAGCGCGAACGTCTTCCCGTCCGTCGCCTTCACCGTCTCGAAAATGCCGTCGCCCACGGTCAGTCCGTGGTCGAAGACGGAGACACGGGCGGACTCGGTGTCCTGCAGCCCGCCGTCGAGCCAGATCTTCATGAAAGAGCCCCTCCGCTCACCTCGTACGCGCCCGACGCTACCGCGAGCAGTCGTGACGCCTTCAGCTCGGTCTCCCGCCACTCCCCCTCGGGGTCCGACCCCCAGGTGATGCCGGCGCCGGTGCCGAAGCGAAGCATGCCGTCGGCGCGGTCGATCCAGAAAGTGCGGATGCCGACGGCCAGTTCACCGGTCCCCAGGTCGGCGTCGACCCAGCCGATGCCCCCGCAGTACGGGCCCCGGGGTGCGGTCTCCAGGGCGTCGATGATGCGCAGCGCACTGGACTTGGGGGCGCCGGTGACACTCCCGGGCGGGAAGGCGGCGGCCAGCAGCTCCGGCCAGCCGGCGGCTGCGGGCAGCTCGCCTCGTACGGTCGACACGAGATGGACGAGACCGGGGTGCTTCTCGACGACACACAGGTCCGGCACGGTCACGGTCCCGGTGGCGCAGACGCGCCCGAGGTCGTTGCGGACCAGGTCCACGATCATCACGTTCTCGGCGTAGTCCTTCTGCAGGAGGTCCGCCTCCGTCCGCCCGGTGCCCTTGATCGGGCCCGACTCGACGACCCGCCCGGTACGGCGCAGGAAGAGTTCGGGTGACGCGGTGGATATCTCCACGCCGTGCCCGGGCAGCCGGATCGTTCCTGCGTACGGCGCCGGGTTGCCGCGTGCGAGCAGCGCCGTGAGGGCGTCCACGTCGGCGTCGGGGGCGATCGGCGCGGACAGGACACGGCACAGGTTGGCCTGGTAGACCTCGCCGGCCGCGATGTGCTCCCGGATGCGGCGGACGCCGGCGGTGTAGGCGGCGCGGTCGAGGGAGGTGGTCCAGGCGTCGGTCGCGGGGCCGTGCCAGGCGCCGGGGGCGGGTGCCGGGACCGGTTCGGGGCGTACGTCGCGGAAGCGCGCGCAGGTCAGACGGCCCTCGAAGTCGGCCGCGACCGCCCAGAAGCCGGTGGAGTCCAGGGCCGCGGGATCGCTGGTGACATCGAGGAGGCCGGCGGCGACACGGCCGCCGAAACGGGCGAGAGGGACGAGGTCGAGCACGCCGTCGAGTCTATGGCGGGTGTCTCACAGGTTGCCCGGCCATGTCACCGCGGGTGCCCTGACCATGCGTTCCCGTAGTCGCAGGCCAGCACGCTGCACAAACGCGTTTTTGTGCTGGCCGGGGAATCCGCTAGAGTTCAACTCGTCGCCGCGACGCGCAAGCCGAGCGGAAACGACAAGCGGACGTAGCTCAGTTGGTAGAGCGCAACCTTGCCAAGGTTGAGGTCGCCAGTTCGAACCTGGTCGTCCGCTCGCAGGAAAGTGGGGGATCTTCCCGACCCCCCGCACTCCTGGTGGAGTGGCCGAGAGGCGAGGCAACGGCCTGCAAAGCCGTCTACACGGGTTCAAATCCCGTCTCCACCTCCAAGGACGATTAGCTCAGCGGGAGAGCGCTTCCCTGACACGGAAGAGGTCACTGGTTCAATCCCAGTATCGTCCACTGGTCCGCAAGGACTTGGTCCGCGAGGATCCCCGCGCGATTAGCTCAGCGGGAGAGCGCTTCCCTGACACGGAAGAGGTCACTGGTTCAATCCCAGTATCGCGCACGCACCGCCCATGATCTCCGGATCGTGGTCCCGAGGACGATTAGCTCAGCGGGAGAGCGCTTCCCTGACACGGAAGAGGTCACTGGTTCAATCCCAGTATCGTCCACACCCCGGAACCCCCGGCCGTCTCGTACGGCCGGGGGTTCTTCCGTGTGCCGGTCAGCTGGAGAACAGCATGTGGCCGAAGCTCTTGTGGCGGTGGTGGCTGCCGTGACCGCCGTAGTGGCCACCGCCGCCACAAGAGCTTCGGCCA
>NZ_JAEQAZ010000327.1 GCF_016654115.1 Streptomyces sp. MBT53 | reverse complement strand
GGTCGGGGTCGGGGTGGTCGTGCTCGGGGCCTTCGGGGCCGGGTGGGCCGTCTACGCGAAGCTCGACGGGAACATCACGCCGGACGACGCCGCCGCGGCCGAGCTGGCCCGGTACGAGAAGGAACGGCCGACCGCCCTCGTGAAGGGGGCGCAGAACATTCTGCTGATCGGGTCCGACTCGCGGTCCGGGGACGGGAACGCCGAGTACGGGCGGGACTCGGGGACCGAGCGGTCGGACACGACGATCCTGTTGCATCTGGCGGCCGACCGGCGAAGTGCCACCGCGGTGTCGTTGCCACGGGATCTGATGGTGGACGTGCCGGGGTGTCTGCGGCCGGACGGGACGCGGACCGAGCCGATGTTCGCGATGTTCAACTACGCGTTCCAGGTGGGGGGTTCGGGGTGCACGATCCGGACCGTGGAGAAGCTGACGGACGTGCGGATCGACCATCACATGGTGGTGGACTTCCATGGGTTCAAGGACATGGTCGATGCCGTGGACGGGGTGGAGGTGTGCCTCAAGGCTCCCATTCGGGACAAGGCCGCCAAGTTGCGGCTGCCGGCGGGCAAGGTGACGCTCGACGGGGAGCAGGCGCTCGGGTACGTGCGGGCGCGGAAGTCGCTGGGGAACGGGAGTGACACCGACCGGATGGACCGTCAGCAGCGGTTCCTGGGGGCGCTCGTAAACAAGGTGCAGAGCGACGATGTGCTGTTCAATCCGGCGAAGTTGTATCCGGTGCTGGACGCGGCCACCTCGTCCCTGACGACCGATCCGGATCTCGCGAGTCTGCGCGGGCTGTACGAACTGGTGCGCGGCGTACGGGACATCCCCACCGAACATGTGCAATTCCTTACCGTTCCACGGGAGTCGTACATCTACAACGCGAATCGCGACCAACTCGTGGAGCCCGAGGCCGAAAAGCTGTTCGCCCGGATTCGCATGGACGCTACGGTCGCGGTGGCCGGGGAAGTTCCCGAAGTTCCGCGGGATTCCGGTGCAAACGCCCTTAATCCGGCGGGTGGTTCGGGGGCCACGCCCGCGCCCACGTTTCGCGGGAACACCGCCGCCGAGGACGGCTGCGGGTAAAGCGCGCACCAAGTCGACGAACTTCTGTTCCGAAAAATAGGGCGGATTGACCGGTTGTAGGGACGTGGAATTTGTCACCGCCGTCACTTGACGCTCAACTGGACGGATAGTGTGAGCGATCCGGTGTGCCGTGTGCTTGGGCGCCGGATGAACGAGACCCGAGCGCCTGAAGGGGGAAGGCGCCGCGTGGCCCCGACGGAGGATTCGGTAAACCGTGGACGCGCAAGGCCGTGGGCGGGCGGACAACATCGACCCCGCAGACCAGTGGGTAATCAATCCGAACACTGGCGAATACGAACTGCGACTGACTCCTTCCACACCGCAGTCAGCGGTGCCGGGGCCCCGTAGAGCCACTGTGCGCAACAGCACGGTGGCTCCGGAGCGGGAGACGGTCCCGAAGAGCCCCGGGCGTGAGGTGCCCGCGCCGCGCAGACGGCGGGGCGCGCCCGAGGAACCACCGGCCCGGCGCGGTCGCCGGCCGGTGAAGAAGAAGGCCAAGGGCAAGAAGATCCTGATGTGGACCGGCGGCGGTCTGGCCTTCGTGCTGGTCGCCGTCTCCGCGGCCGCGTACCTCTACATCCAGCACCTCAACGACAACATCACGACCGCCTCGGACGACGGCGCGAGCACCGGTGGCTTCAGCAAGGGCAAGGCCATCAACCTGCTGGTGATCGGCACCGACAAGCGCACGGGCGCGGGCAACGAGGGCTACGGCGACGCAGGCAGCGTCGGCCACGCGGACACCACGATCCTGCTGCACGTGTCCAAGGACCGCTCGAACGCGACCGCGCTCAGCATCCCCCGTGACCTGATCACCGACGTACCGGACTGTCCTACGACCCAGTCGGACGGCACGACCAAGGTCATCCCGGGTTCGACGAGCGTCCGCTTCAACACCAGCCTCGGCCAGTCAGGCCGTACGCCCAGCTGCACCGTGCGGACGGTCACCGAGCTGACCGGGATCCAGCCGGACGACTTCATGGTGGCCGACTTCAACGCCGTGAAGACGCTGACGGACGCGGTCGGCGGGGTCGAGGTCTGTCTCGCGAAGAACATCGACGACTCGGACTCGCATCTGAAGCTGTCCAAGGGCACGCACAATCTCACGGGCGAGCAGGCGCTGGCCTTCGTGCGGACCCGGCACTCGGTCGGGTTCGGCGGTGACCTGAGCCGGATCACGCTGCAACAGCAGTTCCTCAGCGCGCTGATGCGGAAGCTGAAGTCCAACTCCACGCTCACCAACCCCTCGAAGATGCTGAAGCTGGCGGAGGCCGGCACCAAGGCGCTGACCGTCGACTCCAACCTCGACACCATCGGCAAGCTGAAGGACCTCGGTCTCGAGCTGGGCAAGCTCAACCCGAAGAACCTGACGTTCACCACCGTGCCGGTCGTCGACAACCCGGCGGAGAAGACCCCGGTGACGGTCGTCCTCAACAACACGACCGCCCCCCAGGTGTTCTCGCTGATCAAGAGCGACACCTCCTTCACCGCGGTCAAGCAGAAGGCCGCGAAGGAGAAGGCCGCCGTGGCCGCCCGGCTCAAGGGCACCAAGTCCGCCGCCTCCGCGGTGCGGGTGCGGATCCTCAACGGAGGGGCCGACGCCGGCAGCGCACAGGAAACTCTTACGTGGCTGCAGAATGATGAGGGCGTGCTCAAGTCCGAGAACGCGGGCAACGCTCCGGCGGCGCTCGCGAAGACGACCCTCGAGTACGCACCCGACCAGGCGGACCAGGCTCGACGGCTCGCCGCCATCATGGGCCTCTCGGGGTCCGCGATGAAGCCGGGCAAGAGTGTGATCAACTCCCAGGGGCTGCCGGCGATAACGCTGACTCTGGGCAAGGACTTCAAGGGAGCCGGCGTTCCGCTCACCTCGACCGCGGGGTCGACGCCGGAGGGGGTCCAGAAGTCCACGGCGGACAAGGTTGAGTGCGCCAAGTAAGTGACCACACGGGTCCGTTCCGCGTCTAACGGGACGCGGGGCGGACCCGTGCGTCAAGGGCGCGTCGTGGGAGGGGTGGGGACTTGACTCGGAGCAGCGTGCGTGGGGAGGGGCCGGCGGTTGAGGACACGATGTCGCTCACGCCGGCGGACGGAAAGAGACCGGCGGACAAGAAGGGCTCGGCGGACGACGACGGGGGCAGACGCAAGGGCCGTAGACGCCGGGTGCTGCGCTGGTCGGCGATCGTCCTCGCGGTGGTCATAACCGGGACGGCCGGCGCCGGATATCTGTACTACGAGCACCTCAACCGCAACATAAACAAGGACCCCCTGTACATCGGGGACGAGAAGGACCGGGCGGCCGAGTCCAAGGCCAACGCGGCCGGGCAGAAGCCGTTGAACATCCTGCTGATCGGTTCGGACGCGCGGGACTCCGCGGAGAACCAGAAGCTCGGCGGCGCGAAGGACACCTTCGGGACCCCGGCCCGCGCCGACGTCCAGATGCTGCTGCACGTCTCGGCGGACCGCACCAACATGTCGGTCGTGAGCATGCCGCGCGACACGTTGACGGACATCCCCAAGTGCACGGACCCGGACACCGGCAAGACGTACGCGGCCGAGACGGACGTCATCACGAACGACTCGCTGGGCCGCGGCGGCCCCGGTTGCACGGTGGCGACCTGGGAGAAGCTGACCGACATCCACATCGACCACTTCATGATGGTCGACTTCTCGGGTGTGGTGTCGATGGCGGACGCGATCGGCGGGGTGCCGGTCTGCGTGGACGCCAACATCTACTCGCACACCTCCTCCGGCAAGGGCTCGGGCCTGAAGCTGAAGAAGGGCACCACGTCCATCAAGGGCCAGCAGGCCCTGCAGTGGCTGCGCACGCGCTACGGCTTCGAGGACGACACCGACATCGCCCGCACCAAGGCGCAGCACCAGTACATGAACTCGATGGTCCGCCAGCTGCGCGAGAACGCCACGCTGAGCAACCCGACCGAGCTGCGCAGCCTCGCCGAGACGGCCACGAAGGCGATCACGGTCGACAACGGTCTCGGGACGGTCGCCAAGCTCTACGACCTGAGCAAGGAACTGAAGAAGGTTCCGACCGGCCGGATCACCATGACGACGATGCCGTGGGAGTACTCGGGCAGCAGCGGCCGGGTGGTGCCCAAGGCGACCGACGCGGAGCAGCTGTTCCGGCTGGTCCGTGAGGACATCGCGCTGGACGGCAAGGACAAGAAAAAGACGACGACGACCCCGGTGAAGGCGTCGACCGATCCGGCCGCCGCCGACGACAAGATCGCCGTACAGGTGGAGAACGGCACCCGTACCAGCACGACGAGCGCGGTACGCGGGCGGGCGACGGCGGTGGCCGGGCTCCTCGTCGGCAAGGGCTTCAAGGAGGCGGTGGCGGACTCGTCGACGGCCCCCAGCGAGGCCACCACGGTCGTCCGCTATCCGAGCGCCGATCTGGAGGGCGACGCCCAGCGGGTCGCCAAGGCGCTCGGCATCCCGACGAGCGCGGTGAAGAAGTCGACGAGCGTCTCCGGGGTCACCCTGGTCGTCGGCGCGGACTGGAGCACGGGCACGAAGTACAAGGCCCCGGCCGCGGACGACACGACACCGACGTCGGCGGACGCCCTCAACGGCTCGGACACCACGGCCTGTATGCACGTCGACCCGAACTACGTCTGGTCGTAGTCCGGGTCGTCGTTCTCCGTGGCGGTGCTCAGCTGTTGGACGGGCTGAGCACCGCGGGCCGCCGGGACGCGATCACCCTGCGCGCAAGGGACTTGGGGCTGGTGAGGAAGCCGAAGCCCCACGACATGTGCATGGTGGCGAGGGCGACGGGGATCTGCAGGCGGGCCTTCAGCGACAGGCCCTTGCCCGCCGGGAGCGAGCCGAGCGCGATCGCCGCGAGGTAGCCGCCGGGGATCAGGAAGCCCCACGGGGTCAGGGCGGCACCGACCACGATCCCGGCCGCGATCGCGCACACGGCGGTCGGCGGGGCGAGGTAGCGCAGGTTGATGGAGCCCTCGTGGTAGCGGGCGACGACGTGCCGCCAACGGCCGTAGTCCTTGTACTGCTTGGCGAGCGCCTTCACGCTCGGCCTCGGGCGGTACGACACCTTCAGCTCCGGCGAGAACCAGATCAGGCCGCCGGCCTCGCGGATGCGGAAGTTCAGCTCCCAGTCCTGGGCGCGGATGAACTCCTCGTTGTAGCCGCCCTGTTGCTCCAGCGCCTCGCGCCGGAACACCCCGAGGTAGACCGTCTCGGCGGAGCCTGCTTCCCCTCCCGTGTGGAAGGCCGCGTTGCCCACGCCGATCTTCGAGGTCATCGCGGCGGCGACCGCGTCCTCCCAGGCGTTCTCGCCCTCGGCGTGCATGATGCCGCCGACGTTCTGCGCGCCGGTCTCCTCCAGGAGCCGTACGGCGGTGGAGATGTAGTTCGGCGAGAGCATGCCGTGGCCGTCGACGCGGACGACGATCGGATGGCGGGAGGCCTTGATCGCGGCGTTGAGGGCGGCGGGCGTGCGGCCGGCCGGGTTCGGGACCGTGTGCACACGGGGGTCTTCGCGTACGAGCTGGGCCGCGATCTCGTCCGTGCGGTCCTTCGAGGGACCGAGGGCGAGCACGACCTCCATCTCGCCGGCGTACTCCTGCGCGAGGATCGCTTGGACGGCTCCGCGCAGATGCCGCTCCTCGTCGAGGACGGGCATGATCACAGAAACGGCGGGGAGTCGCACGTCGGGCTTGGCGTTCATAGGGGGCTCACGTTACCGCGAACGGGGGACACGGACGCGCCCCGCCCGGGCGGCTGCGGCGGTATCAGATCGTATGGGCCTACGGTGCTCAAGATCCCACGTACGGCCCTCGCGGAGGTGTCCCCCATGCCCACGCCGCCCCGC
>NZ_JAEQAZ010000326.1 GCF_016654115.1 Streptomyces sp. MBT53 | reverse complement strand
CGTGCCGGTCGGCACCGAGGTGTCCGGGGCCGCGAGCCCCGCGTCGTCGGGAGCGCCGTGAGCCGCTACGTCGGCCTGGGCCCAGGTGAGGAGGGCGGTGTGGGGGTCGCCTGTGCGGGGCCAGGTGGGGGCGGTGTCGGAGGCGGTGGTGCCGGGGGCGGTGAGCAACTGGGCCAGTGAACGGGCGAACGTCTCCGGGCCCTGCGCCCGCGACACGGCGGCGCGGTGACGGATCCCTCCGGGTTCCCCGCCGGCCTCGTTCCCGGCTCCGCCCGGCCGCAACTCCCGCTCCTGGGGCGCTGCTTGGGGCTCGACCTCCGGCTCGCGCTCCGGCTCCTCCGTCGGTTCGGCCGACGGACGGGCCCCGTTCCGAACCGGTGCCGGGCGGGCGCCGCTGCGGGCCGGTGTCGGACGGGCAGCGCTGCGGGCCGGTGTCGGGCGGGGCGTACGACCGGGCCACGCGGCCGGGGTGGCGGCCAGGGAACCGGTCGTCAGGAGTGCCGTGCCGTCGCCCGCCGCCGCGCGCTGTGCTTCCAGCAGAGCCACGACATCGCCGAGGTCCCGCTGCGCGTGACGCTGCCGGGCCGCCTGCCGGGCCTGCTCGGCGAGCGTGTCGGTGATGTCGAAGCCGAGAGCGTCCAACGCCTCCTGGGCCGCGTCGCGCGCGACGACCNCTCGGGCGGGCGAACCGGGCCCGCCCGAGGCGGAGTTGTCCTCACCGCGAGCCGAACTCCCGCCCTGCGCAGCCGAGTCGGCGGACTGCCGGGCGGCCCGTTCCGCGGCTGCGCGCGCGGCCTGCGCCGCCTCCTGTACGGCCTCCTGCGCCGCCCTCAGTTCTCCCTCCGCCGTGCGGACGGCCTCGTGGAGCTCCTCCGCCGCCCGGGTCGCGTCCATCGCCCGCTCGGTGTGGCCCTGAAGATCCGTGGTCAACTCCCTTACGCGGGCGCGCCGTTCCCGATCGACCTCGGCGGCGTCTGTGACGGCCCGCTCGGCGAGGAGGAGTTGGTCGGCCGCGGTGTCCGCGGCGGCACCGGCGTCGAAGACGTCCCGTTCCGCCCGCGCCACCGGCGGCAGCGTCTCCGCCAGCACGCGTCGGGCCTCCGGCATCCGCTCCTGGAGCCGGGCCTCCCGCGCCCTGGCGTCGTCCTCCGCCTGTCCGGCCGCCTCCAACATCCGCATCTGATCGCTTACGGCCGTCCAGCCGGCGTCGTGCGCGACGTCGCTCTGACTCGCGCCGTCCCCGCCCCTGCCCCCGCTGCTCGGACCCGCGCTGCTCGGACCCCGGTCTTGCGGCTCCTCGTCGCCAACCCCCGGCGTCACCTCCGGGTCCCCGTTCACGTCGAACCGGCGAAAGCGCACGCCCTCGCCGTCGCGCAGGGCGAGTTCGACGGGCCGCCGTAGCTGCACGGCCGTACCCGAAGCCGCGTACAGGGCGCGGGCCGTCTGTTCCGCGCTGCCGTCCGTGGCCAGCCAGAGTTGGAGCAGGGCGGCGGTGTCGGGCGCCGGTGTCTGGGCCGCCTCGATGCCCTGGGCCAGCAGGGTGGGGAGGTCGCGGAGCGGTACCGTGCGCCAGTCGCGCAGGACGTCGGGGGCGCGGCCGTCCGGGTCCTGGGCGTCGGCTGTCGCGCGGGTCAGGGACGCGCCGTCGTACACGCCCGGGTCGGTGCGCGGGGTGGTGACGCCGTGGCCGAGGAGGTCGCGCTCCAGGGGGCGCAGCCGAACCGTGCCGGACACGTACCGGGTGCCGTTCGGGCCGTGGACGGTGAGCAGCGCGTCGGCGACGATCTCGTGGCTGCGCGTGCCGCGCGAGCCGGCCGGGGTGCTGGTGTTCCCGTGCTTGAACCACTCGCGGCGGGTGCCGGCGACGCCCGCGCCCACGCCCGGGTCCTGCGCCTGGCGGGCCAGTACCGGCACGGTGAAGCCGAGGAGTTGGCGGTTGGAGTCGTCGGCGCTGAAGCCGCCCTGCGCCGAGAGGCCGCCGGTGATGCCCGCGTGCGAGGAGGAGCCCGCGCTGAACGTGCTGAGCCGCACCCGGTCCACCGTCACATCGCCGGCGTCGGTCACCGGGCGCGGCCGGTACAGCTCCACGGTGAGCCGGGGCGGGGTGGCCGGGGCGCCCTGGAAGGGGCGGGCGCCCGGCATCGTGGTGGTGAGACCGCCGGGGCCGCGCGGGTGGTCCAGCGCGATGGTGCCGGCCTGGAGGAGTTCGCCGATCCGTACGGCGGTGGTGTCCGCGGAGTCGGAACTGGCCAGCGACCGCCAGGAGTTGGTGAGCGCCGGGGCCACCTCGCCCAGCGCCGCGGCGAGTTCGGTGCCCGCGTCGAAGCCGAAGACCGGCGCGGGGCCGCCCGGGGTGAAGCGGTGCCCGGTCGCCGTCGGCCGGCGTTCCGAGCGGCCTGCCGTCAACTGCCGTTCGGTCGGGGCGGGTTCGGCGGTCTCGCTGCCGGTGAAGCGCAGCGCGGCGACGGTGTGCACGGTGGTGGTGCGCGTCGGGCGGCCGAAGAAGAGGTGGGCGATGCGGTCGGCGAGCGGGGTGTTCGCGTCGGTCAGGCTGAGCACGCCGTGCTGGAACACGCTGCCCGGCAGGTCCAGCAGCCAGTCGGCGGTCACCGTGGACCGCACGGTGGCGGTGATCCGGTACGGGACGCCGTCGAAGTCGACGACGTTGTCGGTGCGCAGCCAGTACCGGTCCTCGGCGGCCCGGGTGACCCGGGCGGAGTTGCCGCGTACCGTGTCGGCGCTGAGCAGGGCGCCCGCGCGGTCGGTGCGGGGGCCGCCGGTGGGCCTGGGGAGCCGGGTCTGGAGCTGGGCGAACCCGGAGTGCCGGGTGCTGTCGGCGGTCCGGTCGGTCACCGAGGACGGGGTGTGCCCGTGGTACTGCTCGATGCCGGAGCCCGCTGCCGCCGGGTGGCCGCGCAGTAGTCGTAGCGCGTGGTCGTCGGCGTCCGGCCGGGCCTCGAGCGTGACCTCGACGATGCGGGCGCCGCCGTAGCCGACGTGTCGGTAGCGGAAGCGTTGGACGCGGCCGGGGCCTCGGCCGGCCAGGGTGCGCAGGCCCGCCGTGGAGGTGAGGTCCGCGATGCGGGTGGCCACGCCCGAGAGGTAGGACGAGTGGCCCGGGCGGGTGGTGCCGGGGGCCTCGTCCTCGATGAGGGTGAGGAGTTGGCGGCGCAGTAGGTCGGGGCGCTGCACCGTGCGGGTGGCGTCGGTGTACTCGTCCATCGCCTGGACGCTGCCGAGGCCCACCTCGCGGGAGGCGACGAAGCGGCGCGGCAGCGGCACGGAGCCCGGTACCGGGGCGGGCACGGTGAGTCCGGGGACGGTCGTGAACCATGCGGCGTGCCGCCGGATCTGCGCCGGGGTGGCCAGGAACCGTACGGCGTCCGGGAGTTCGACCGCCACCGTCACGGCGCGGCCCTCGCCCTGCCCGAACGCGTTGCCCACGGCGTTGCGGCGGCCGCGCCGGAAGGTGACCAGCAGGAGTGCGTCGGCCGCGATGCGGTGCTGGGCGCCGGCCTCGGTGGCCGTGCGGTTGACGACCGTCGAGGAGGCGAGCGCCCGTGACCGGTCGGTGCGGGTGGTGCGGGTGTAGCGGCCCGAGGGATTGAGGCTCGCCGGGCGGGGCGCCGAACCGGTCGTGGCGGCGCCCTCCTGCTGGGCCGGTTCGTCGGCGCGGCGGCGCATCGTGCCGCCCTCGCCCAGGCCTCCGATGTCGCCGTCGTTGCCCGCGGCCTGGTCGGAGCCCGGGGTCTGGACCGAGGAGCTGTTGCGGACCGCGGTGACGCCGCCCGCCCACTGCGACGCGCCGGACACCCCACGCTGCTGTCCGGCGCCGTCGGCCGCGCTGAGCCCGGACTCGAAGTACTGGGTGACGGGGCCCGACGCGTGCGGTCGGCGCAGGGTGCCCCTGATCTCCACCGACAGCACCTCGTCCGCGGCGAGCCCGGGCAGGGTGAGGCCCTCCACCACATAGGCGCCCTTGAACACCTGGTGGCCGCGGGCCAACAGGGCGGCGGGGCTGCGGGCGGCGGTGAGCATCTCGGCCGTCACCGTGGTGAGGTCGGTGGCCGCGGCGCCGGCCAGCGACTCGCCGACGGCACGCCCGACACGGACCACCGGCGCGGGAGTTCGCTCCGCGACCGCGTCCCGTACGCCGTCCAGCAGACCGCGCGCCGGATGCCCCTGGTAGGTGTTGCCGAGCACCGCGCGGAACGCGTCGTCGAGCGCGGCCGATGCCCGGAACACCTCCACCATCGCGTCGTCGGGCAGCGGCACCGAGTCGGGCAGCGGGCCGCCGTCCGCGTCGGTCAGGTCGAGCAGCGTGCGGTCGGCGGCGGTGGCGGCCCGCACGGTGTGCGCGGCGGGCGCCGCCGGGACGGGCTCGTCGGCCGGCAGCGTACGGTGCGTCGGCACCGACAGCCGCAGCACGCCCCGCACCCGGTCCGGCGGAGGAGGCGCGGGCGGGTCGTCCGGGCCGGGTGGCGGGGCACCGTGCGGGACGTACGGCTCCTGGACCGTCTCGTGCGCGAACCGCACCAGGGGCTCCTCCCTCGGTCCCTCGTACAGGTCGAGCGCCAGCTCGGCCGGCACCTCGAACACCTCGCTGCGCTGTCCCTCGCCGCTGCCGATGAACTGCTGGTCGTGCCCGAGGGACACCTGCGCGCTGTTGTCGTGCTGCGCCTGGTGGGAGCGCACATGGTCGCCGGTGCCGCCGACGGTCCACGCGCCGCCGCGCACCGGCACGCCGAACGAACCGCCGCCGCCGTACGACGCCCCGTACTGCGACCCGTTCTGGTCGGTGGCCACCGTCGACAGCGAGGACAGACCGACGCCCTGCACATCGGGCAGCACCGTGGTGTGCGTGCTCCCGCCCGCGCCGCGTACCGCGCTGAGCACGAGCCGCACCCGGCGGGTGCCGCTCACGGTCGGGATCTCCAGGAAGAGCGAGTGGCCGCCGTCCACCATGGCGTCCGTCGCGGCCCGCTGCCCGACCTGCGAGCGGGTCTGCTCGAACCGGCGCAGATTGTTCAACTGGGCCTGCACCAACGCCTCGTCGGGCAGCACACGGTTGCGCGCGTTGGTGTCGGCGGGCAGGAAACCCTCGCGGCGCAGCCAGTTCTCGGCGTGCACGAAGAGGGGTTCGGTGCCGTCCACGCCGAGCGGTGTCGCCGTGCTGCCGATCGACCGCAGATGCTCCAACTCCACGGGAAGGCGCCGCAGTTCGTCGGCCGTCGGGGCATGCCCCTGGGCGTCCTCGGCGGTCAGCAGCCGCAGATGCATACCGCGCGGCCAGTCGCCCGGGTCGAAGGTCTGCCGTCCGCCGCCCGGCAGATGCAGCACCAGGGTGTGCCGCACCTGGGCCGGTGCCAGCAGATGGCTGCGGTTGGTGCGCACCGCGTGCATCAGGGCCGCACTGCCGCTCTGGGTCAGCGCGTCGTTCGTCCCCGCCTGGACCGAGACCCGCCCCAGCACACCGCCGCCGGGACGTCGGGACGCGTCCGGGTGCCCCTCGCTGTGGTCGCCGGTGAACGCAGGACCGACACTCCCGGACAGCGACACACCGCTGCTGTACTTCGACTGGGCGTCGATCTTCACCACCTGCGTCAGATGGCTCTCCAGGTTGATCTTCCCGGGGACGCTCCGCCGCAGCGGCTCCCCCACCTCCACGTCGGTCAGCAACTGGAACATGCCGACCGCACGCCCCGAACTGTCGAGCAGCACCGGCGAGAAGACGCCCCGGTCCCGCTGCATCGGCAGGGTGCCCCGCAGCAACGGCTCCGACAGGAACGTCTCCAGCTCCGCCAGGGAGTCCTTGTCCAGGTTCCGCAGCCGCGCGTCGAAGTGCTGCAACGCCTCCGCGAGCAGCCGCCCCGGCTCCGCGACCGTGTCCACGCCCCAGATCGGAAGGATGTCCAGATCCGCCGCCGCGGGCAACTCCCCGTCCTCGTCCCGCGCCAGATGCTGCGGGAACCAGAAGGTCACCGGCCCGTGCGACTGCGGCGCCCCCCAGGTGACGGGCGCGGCCAGCACCGGAGTGTCCAGCCGTACGTCCCACAGGGCGGTGAAGTCGTACGGCTCCGAAGGCTCGTTGCTGCGCTGTGCCGTCGTCGACTGCACCACCGAGGTCACCGACGCGCTCGACGAGAGCTGGTTCAAGGTCAGCGCGAGAGTCAGCGCCGCGTCGACACCGCGCACCGGGATCGCCCTGCTCACCGGGAACAGCGCGGTCCAAGGCAGCAGCAGGGTACGGATGGTGCCGGACGCCTCCGACGACACCGACTCCTGGGAACCGATGCCACGCCGCTCCACCCGTACGTCCCGCACGGCACCCTCGGCCTGTCCGTACCGGGCCGACGCGACCGGGTCCGCGAGCCGCAGGCGCAGATCCACGTTCCGGACCCGGCCGTCCACGGTCAGCGCGATCCGGAAGCCCAGACTGCCGCGCAGATACGGCAGGTTGATCACCAGCACCTCGGCGCTCGCGACCGTCCGCAACTGCTCCCGCACGGGATGCGTGTCCGCCGCGCCCCCCAGCCCGAGCGCCGTCATCACCTGTTGGTGCAGCCCGTTCACGACCTCCGCCGACAGCGGTTCCAGGTGCACCAGGCCTACGTTGCCGTCCAGTTGGGAGCCGTAGGCGAGGACGAACGTCGAGGAGGGGGGTGGTGTCGGGGTCCTGGACGGGGCCGCCTTCCAACTGGCCTGCATGGTCGTGGAGTTGAGGGCCGGCCGCAGTGACATTCTCGATGGTGCGGAGATAGCGGCGGGGGATGTGCACCGGGTTCTGGGTGTCGGCCATCAGGCCGGTGGTGCGGACGGTGGTGCTGTTGGGGTGGTTGCGCAACAGGAAGTCGTTGTCGCGCTGTTCGTCGGGCAGGCCCAGGTAGTGCAGGGCCTCGTGGAGGAGGTCCGCGTCCGAGTGGCCCAGGTCCAGGTGGAGTTGGTCGGCGCGGGCCGGGTCGGTGGTGTGGGTGAGGGTGATCGCCTCGGGGTGGGACGGGTCGTCGATCAGATTGAGCGTCACGTGCAGCTGGTCACCTGAACTGGGCAGCTCCAGACCGGAGTTGAGATGCGTGTCCAGGAGAGCGGTGATGCGGTCCTTGAACTGCCCGGTCAGCACGGGGTTGTTGGTGGTGACCGGGAGGTTGAGCGTGTAGTCCCGGACCCACTGACCGTTGGGCGCCTGGATACGACGGACACGCGTGCGGACGAGTGTCGTCGCACCGCTCAGGACACCGGGGCGGGGCGCGTTGCTCTGGTCCGCGTGCGGATCGAACCGCTCCGTGCTGTGCACGGCAGGACGGGCATACGCACGCAACCCGAACCAAGAATCCTTCGGCGCAGGATCGACGACACGGGACGCGGGCAGGTCGTCAGCGGCATCCCGGGTCGGCGCAGGACGGTAACGACCGCCCGGCTGAACGCTGTTGGCGTCCTGCGGACCCCGGGGCGCGTTCGACGGCGTGACGGCGGGCTGGTGGACGTCGCTGGCGCTGTAGTGGTTCAGGCCCGTGTAGTGGACCTCCAGCGCGGGAGTGTTCGTGGTCGGGCCGTAGCGCAGCACGATGCCCCGGGGACCGCCGGCCGTGGTGGTCCCGGCGAGGGCGGCGGGCATCGGCTGGAAGACGTGGATGGGTGCGCCCAGGGTGTCGGCGAGCAGCGGCAGGAAGGTGTCCCCGACCGGGTGCGCCCACGCGGCGGACCAGTTTTCCACCGCGTGTTCGAGCACGTCCGCCTCGTCGGTGGTGAGAGGGGCGGTGCTCCGGTGGTACCCGGCGATCAGCAGCGAGCGGCGCTCGTCCGGTGTCATGGTGGCGAGCGTGGGCAGCGCGTTCACCGCACGGAGATAGGCGAACATCCGCCGGTTGCTCGGCGCGGCGCCGGCCGGCGGGGGCGGGGCGCCCGGCATCGAGACGGCTTGCAGATAGCGGGTCTGAAGGTCGACCGGGTCCAGGTCCTCGGCATGGGTCACGCCCTGAATGCCGTACTGGACAAGCTCGTTGTCGATCTGGGCGGCGGACATGCCCTGCACCGCCCTCGTGAAGTTGCCGGCGAGGACGCCGCGGAGCTGGCCGAGCACCTGGGCCGGGAGCGGTCGGCTGCCGTCGCCGGCCGCCGCCAGCCGGGCCAGCACCAGGTTCTGCAACCCCTGCTGTGCGGCCCGCAGATGGCCCGCTCCCCGGTGCGTCGTCTGCGGGTTCCCCGCCACCGTCCTGAGGGTCTGCCGTACATCGTCGGGCCGGGCGAGCCAGGCGGCGGTGCCCGCGCCGATGGTCGGGGTCGCCTGCTGGAGGTGGGTGCGGACCAGGTGCGGCGCGCTGCCGATGACGGCGTACAGGAGACAGTTGCCGTCGCCGGGGGTCGGGACGGCGTTGCCGGCCGGGGCGACGTACGGAGAGGCCGGGGTCGTCGTGGTGGTCGTGCCGCCGGTGGACGCGGGCGGCTGTACGACCGTGGCCTTGTTGTTGTCCTTGTCGGGACCCTTGCCCTTGTCCGGACTCTTGCTCTTGTCGAGGCCCTTGGCCGCCTTGTCGAGGCCCGCGCTCTTGCCGGCGTCCTTGCTCGTGCCGGTGCTCGTGCTCGTGTTCTTGCCGGTGGCCGACTTCTTGGTCTTGTCGTTCTTGTCGTTCTTGTCGGCCTTGGCGGTCTTGCTTGTCTTGGTGTCCGTCTTGGCGCTGCTCGTACCGGACTTGGGCGGCCCGCTCTTCTTCGGCTGCTGTTTCTTGGGGGCCGGGGTCGATGTGGACGTGGAGGTGGACGCGGCGGGCGCCGGGGTGTGGGTCTGGCCGCCGCGTCCACCTCCACGT
>NZ_JAEQAZ010000325.1 GCF_016654115.1 Streptomyces sp. MBT53 | reverse complement strand
CGACGGCGAGGGGGCCCGTGCCGGCGGCGAAGGCCGCGACCGCCTCGGAACTGTCCGGCCGTGAGGTCGAGGTGCTCCGTCTGGTCGCGGAGGGCCAGTCGAACAAGGCGATCGGCGTCTCCATGGGCCTGTCCGCACTGACCGTCAAGAGCCATCTCGCCCGCATCGCCCGCAAGCTCGGCACGGGTGACCGCGCCGGCATGGTCGCGGTGGCCCTGCGCACCGGAATCATCCACTGACCCTGTCCCGGAACCACGTCCTCCACTCCCCCGCCGAGCCGTGAACCGGATCTTTCACTTACCTGACTGGTTTACGACCCCCAGACGCCCGTCGACGGAACGTTCCGTCGGCGGGCGTTGTCCATACACGGATACCCTTGACACGTGACCGACGCCCAAGAAACCGCAGCAGACAGCTCACTGCGAACCACCGGAGGCGCCCCTCCGGACGACGTCGAAACGGCGCCGATCCCCTTGCTCGAACCCCGGGAGGGCATTCCGCCCGTGATCGCCGACGAGGACGCCCTCGCCGAGGCGGTCGCGGCCTTCGCCGCCGGCACGGGCCCCCTCGCCGTCGACGCCGAGCGCGCGTCCGGCTACCGCTACGGACAGCGCGCCTATCTGGTGCAGCTGCGCCGCGAGGGCGCGGGCACCGCACTGATCGACCCGGTCGCCTGCCCCGACCTCTCGGGCCTCGGCGAGGCCGTCTCCGGCGTCGAGTGGGTGCTGCACGCCGCCACCCAGGATCTGCCGTGTCTGCGGGAGATAGGCATGGTGCCGACGCGGCTCTTCGACACCGAGCTGGCGGGTCGGCTCGCCGGATTCCCGCGGGTCGGCCTGGGTGCGATGGTCGAGAACGTCCTCGGTTTCGTCCTGGAGAAGGGGCACTCCGCCGTCGACTGGTCCACCCGCCCGCTGCCCGAGCCCTGGCTGCGGTACGCGGCCCTGGACGTGGAACTCCTCGTCGACCTGCGGGACGCCCTGGAGAAGGAACTGGACCGGCAGGGCAAGCTGGAGTGGGCCCGCCAGGAGTTCGACGCGATCGCGGCGGCACCGCCCGCCGAACCCCGCAAGGACCCGTGGCGTCGTACGTCCGGGATGCACAAGGTACGGCGGCGCCGGCAGCTCGGTGTCGTACGGGAGCTGTGGCAGACCCGGGACCGGATCGCGCAGCGGCGGGACGTGTCGCCGGGGAAGGTGCTGTCCGACGCGGCGATCGTGGAGGCCTCGCTGTCGCTTCCCGCGGATGTGCAGGCGCTGGCCGCGTTGAACGGGTTCGGGCATCGGATGGGGCGGCGGCAGCTGGAGCAGTGGCAGGCGGCCGTCGACCGGGCCAAGGCCCTGCCCGACTCGGCGTTGCCGCAGCCCGGGCAGCCGGTCACCGGGCCGCCGCCGCCCCGCGCCTGGGCCGACAAGGATCCCGAGGCCGCGGCTCGGTTGTCCGCGGCGCGCGCCGCGGTTTCCGCGGTGGCCGAGGGGCTCAACATGCCTCAGGAGAACCTGATCACTCCGGACACGGTTCGGCGGGTTTGCTGGGAGCCGCCGAAGAATGTGGATGTTGAGTCTGTCGGGGCTGCACTGGCGGGGTACGGGGCTCGGGCCTGGCAGGTGGAGCAGGTGGCGCCTGTTTTGGTGGAGGCACTGTCCGCCAAGGCGCCGTAGCGATTGGCGTTGTGTGGCGAGTGCGGGTGATCTGTGGCTGGTCGCGCAGCTCCCCGCGCCCCTGAAGGGCAACGCTTCTCGAGAAGTTGAAGCGTCTATATCGCGCCAAGATCTTTGAACTCCGCGAACGGGTCACACGCGGCGGAAGGTGCTGCGAGACTCCCCCTCGATGAGCACAACTCGCGTCACCATCAAGGACGTTGCCGCGCGGGCCGGGGTGTCGAAGGGGGCGGTGTCGCTTGCCTTCAATCACAAGCCGGGGCTCTCCGACGCGACGCGGGAGCGGATCTTCGAGGCCGCGCGGGAGTTGGGCTGGGCGCCCCATCTCACCGCGCGGTCGCTGGCCGGGGCGCGGGTGGACGTCGTAGGGCTGGCTGTCTGTCGGCCGGGGCGGTTGCTGGGGCTCGAACCGTTCTACATGGAGTTCATATCCGGCGTGGAGAGCGTGCTGGTCGAGCATTCCTGTGCGCTGCTGTTGCGGCTCGTGCGGAGTGCGGAGGAAGAGGTCGGACTGCAGGAGTCGTGGTGGCGGGCCCGGCAGGTCGGCGGGGCGATTCTCGTCGATTTCCGGGCCGATGATCCGCGGGTCGGCGTGGTGCGGCGGCTGGGGCTGCCGGTGGTGGCCGTGGGGCATCCGTCGTTGACCGGGGGGCTGACCTCGGTGTGGAGCGACGATGTCGGCGCCGTGACCGAGGCGGTGCGGTATCTGGCCGTGCTCGGGCATCGGCGGATCGCGCGGGTGGGTGGGGTGGCGGCGCTCACCACGCTGCGGACCGACGCCTTCGACGCGGCGACGCGGGCGCTGGGGCTGGTCGGGGCCCGGCAGCTGGCCACCGATCAGTCGGGGGAGGCGGGGGCTCGGGCCACGCGGTCACTGTTGGCGGGTGCGCCGGCGGACCGGCCTACGGCCATCGTGTACGACAACGACATCATGGCGGTGGCCGGGCTCTCGGTCGCCGCCGAGCTGGGGCTCGCCGTACCGGCCGATGTGTCGGTGCTGGCCTGGGACGACTCCGAGTTGTGCCGGCTCACGCGTCCGACGCTCTCCGCGATGAGCCATGATGTGCACGGATTCGGCGCGGACGCGGCACGGACGCTGTTCGGGGTGATCGCCGGGGACGGTTCCGGTTCGCATCCCGTGCCCACTCCGGTGCTGACCCCTCGGGGGTCGACCGGACCGCCCGGAACATGATCGCGAGGGTTCCGGAGTGTGACGTTCGCCGCTTGGAGCCCCGGGACTGGGCAGCCTGGTTACTCACAAGTAGCATGGTTCCTGAGCGCGCGCTCAGCGCATCGCAGCAGTGCAGATCCCGCACCCTGGAGGAGAGCCAATCGTGCCTCGTACCGTCAGGGACGTCGTCTTCGTAGACGGCGTCCGTACCCCGTTCGGCAAGGCGGGCCCGAAGGGCATCTACCACGAGACCCGGGCCGACGACCTCGTCGTGAAGGCGATCCGGGAGCTGCTGCGCCGCAACCCCGGTCTGGACCCCGCGAAGATCGACGAGGTCGCCATCGCCGCGACCACGCAGATCGGCGACCAGGGGCTGACCCTGGGGCGGACCGCGGGCATTCTCGCCGGGCTGCCGCAGTCCGTGCCCGGCTACTCCATCGACCGCATGTGCGCGGGCGCGCTGACCGCCGTCACGACCACCGCGGGCTCCATCGCCTTCGGTGCCTACGACGCCGTCATCGCCGGTGGTGTCGAGCACATGGGCCGCCACCCGATGGGCGAGGGCGTGGACCCGAACCCGCGGTTCGTGAGCGAGAAGCTGGTCGACGACTCCGCGCTGTTCATGGGCATGACGGCGGAGAACCTGCACGACCGCTACCCGCACATCACCAAGCTGCGCGCCGACGAGTACGCGGTGCGCTCGCAGGAGAAGGCCGCCAAGGCGTACGCCAACGGCAAGATCCAGCAGGACCTGGTGCCGATCTCGGTGCGCAACACCAACGAGCAGGTGGGCGAGACCGGTTGGGGTCTGGTCACCGCCGACGAGCCGATGCGCCCGGGGACGACCCTGGAGAACCTGGCCGGGCTCAAGACGCCGTTCCGGGTGCACGGCCGGGTCACCGCGGGCAACGCGGCCGGTCTCAACGACGGTGCCACCGCGTCGATCATCGCCAGCGAGGACTTCGCGCGCGAGAACAACCTGCCGGTCAAGATGCGTCTCGTCTCGTACGCCTTCGCGGGCGTCGAGCCGGAGGTCATGGGCTACGGCCCGATCCCGGCGACCGAGAAGGCGCTCGCCAAGGCGGGCCTCGGCATCGGTGACATCGGCCTGTTCGAGGTCAACGAGGCTTTCGCCGTACAGGTGTTGGCCTTCCTGGACCACTACGGCATCGCGGACGACGACGAGCGCGTCAACCAGTACGGCGGCGCGATCGCCTTCGGCCACCCGCTGGCCTCGTCGGGCGTGCGCCTGATGACGCAGCTGGCCCGCCAGTTCGAGGAGCAGCCGAACGTCCGCTACGGCCTGACGACGATGTGCGTCGGCTTCGGCATGGGCGCCACGGTCATCTGGGAGAACCCGCACTTCGAGGGGGACAAGTGAGCACCACCACCGAGCTTCTGAAGGGTGCGGCCGAGCTGTTCCCGGACGAGGTAGTGACGTCCGCGCACGTCCGCCACCTCGAACTGCCGTACAGCGCGGGGCGGTTCGCGCTCATCACGCTGGACAACGGCTTCGACCACACCAAGCCGACCACCTTCGGTCCGGCCTCGCTGGCGAACCTGAACACCGCCATCGACCAGGTCGAGAAGGAGGCCGCGGCCGGAGAGATCGTCGGCGTCGGCATCACCGGCAAGCCGTTCGTCTTCGCCGTCGGCGCGGACCTCAAGGGCGTCGAGCTCCTCAAGAACCACGACGACGCGCTCGCCATCGGCAAGGGCGGCCACGAGGTCTTCAAGCGCCTCGCGGACATCGCGGTCCCGACCTTCACGTACTACAACGGCGCGGCCATGGGCGGCGGCGTCGAGGTCGGTCTGCACTGCGAGTACCGCACGGTCTCGAAGCACATCGCCGCGTTCTCCCTGCCCGAGGTCTTCCTCGGTCTCGTCCCCGGCTGGGGCGGCTGCACGCTGCTGCCGAACCTGATCGGCGCCGAGAAGGCCGTCTCGGTGATCATCGAGAACAGCCTCAACCAGAACAAGCAGCTCAAGGGCCAGCAGGTCTTCGACCTCGGGATCGCCGACGCGCTCTTCGAGGGCGCCGACTTCCTGGAGCAGTCGCTGATCTGGACGGCGAACGTCCTCAAGGGCGAGATCAAGGTCGAGCGTCCGGCGATCGACCGCGGCGAGGCCTGGGACCAGGCCGTCGCCAAGGGCCGATTCGTCGCGGACTCCAAGGTGCACGGCGCGGCCCCGGCCGCCTACCGCGCCCTCGACATCATCGAGGCCGCCAAGAACGGCGACCTCCAACAGGGCTACGACGCCGAGGACTTGGCCCTCGCCGACCTGATCATGGGTGGCGAACTCCGCGCCGGTATCTACGCGTTCAACCTGGTGCAGAAGCGCGGCAAGCGTCCGGCGGGTGCGCCCGACAAGTCGCTGGCCCGTCCGGTCACCAAGGTGGGTGTGGTCGGCGCCGGTCTGATGGCCTCGCAGCTCGCCCTGCTCTTCCTGCGCCGCCTCGAAGTCCCGGTCGTCCTCACGGACATCGACCAGGAGCGCGTCGACAAGGGTGTGGGCTACGTCCACGCCGAGATCGACAAGCTGCTGTCGAAGTCCCGTATCAACCAGGACAAGGCCAACCGCCTCAAGGCCCTGGTCACCGGTGTGCTGGACAAGGCCGAGGGCTTCTCCGACGCCGACTTCATCATCGAGGCCGTCTTCGAGGAGATCGGCGTCAAGCAGCAGGTGTTCGCGGAGGTCGAGGCGGTCGCCCCGGCGCACGCGATCCTCGCCACCAACACCTCCTCGCTGTCCGTCTCCGAGATGGCGTCGAAGCTGAAGAACCCCGAGCGGGTCGTCGGCTTCCACTTCTTCAACCCCGTGGCGATTCTGCCCCTGTTGGAGATCGTGCGCGGCGAGCAGACGGACGACGCCTCGCTCGCGACCGCGTTCTCGGTGGCCAAGAAGCTGAAGAAGACCGCCGTGTTGGTGAAGGACGCCCCGGCGTTCGTCGTCAACCGCATCCTCACCCGCTTCATGGGCGAGATCCAGAACGTCATCGACGAGGGCACCCCGGTCGCGGTCGCGGAGAAGGCGGTCGAGCCGCTCGGTCTGCCCATGTCCCCGCTGGTGCTGCTGGAGTTGGTCGGTCCGGCCATCGGGCTGCATGTCTCGGAGACCCTCAACCGGGCCTTCCCGGACCGCTTCACGGTCTCCCCGAACCTCGCGGCCGTCGTCAAGGCGGGCAAGCGCGGCTTCTACGTCTACTCCGCCGAGAACGGCTTCAAGCCCGAACTCGACCCCGAGGTCGCCGCGTTGCTCAAGCAGGGCGACAGCGTCCTGACCGAGGAGCAGGTGCGGGACCGGGTCCTGGACGCGGTGGCGCAGGAGATCGGGCTCATGCTCGACGAGGGTGTCGTCGCCGAGGCGCAGGACATCGACCTGTGCCTGATCACGGGCGCCGGCTGGCCCTTCCACCTGGGCGGCGTCACGCCGTACCTGGACCGCGAGGGTGTCTCGGAGCGGGTGAACGGCAAGCCGTTCCTGGCGCCGGGTCTGGCGAGCGTTCCGGCCTAGTACCTTCGTACGGTGCCCGGTACATCGGCCGATGTACCGGGCACCGGCATGTCAGGGGACGTCCTCGACGTGGACGACACGCAGTTCGGTGCCGTCCTGGTCGCGCTTGGACCGGCCGTGCATGCCGACGGCCAGATGCGAGGGGTCGTCGGGCTCGTCCGTACCGACGAAGGTGACGACGTCCCGGTGGTGGCTCGTCACCAACCACCCCTCGCCGTTCTTGAGTTCGAGTACCCGGAAGTCGCCCGCCGACGTCGCCACCTGTACGGGGCCGAACTCGCGCAGGATCCCGGTGGCCTGTTCGGCGGGATCGCCGTCGGGCTCCTCCAGCAGCACGCACGTGCCGTGTTCGAACACGACCCACGGCTTTTCGGAGCCGTCGAGGATGAGCCGCCACGCGGCGATGAGTGATTCGGTGTCCACGATGGTCATCATGGCGCACTCACACCTCACACCTCGCGCCAGGCCTCCAGGGCCAGGCCCGGCTCGTCCTTGCGCCGGGTGACCAGGAGTTGACCGGTGGACGGGGACAACGTCGCGGCGGCCACCCGGTCGTTCTCGTCCAGCGTGAGCGAGACCTCGGCGTCCGCCGGGAGTTGGGGGCCCGACTCGGTCCACCAGGCGCCCGCCGACTCCTGCTCGGTGGGATACGCGGCGAACGCGACCCGGCCGCTGGCCGAGCGCTGGGCGAGCAACGTGCAGTCGTAGCCGTCGAGTTCACAGCGGACGACGGAGACCGGACCCGGGCCCGCGGAGGCCAGCAGGGCGAGCGGCTTGCCGCCGGGACGCCAGGCGCAGAGGTCGCCGGAGTCGTCCGTGTAGTAGAGGGTGGTCGTCTCCGGGGAGGTGGCCAGCGCGCGGAGCGTGCCCGGTCTGATCGCGGCCTCCATCGCCTCCTCCAGGACCGGCTGCGCACCCGGCTCCAACTGGCGCCAATGCAGGATCGCGCCGGGCACCGCCGCGTACAGCTCGACCGTGCCGGACTCCCCCGTCACCGCGGCCAGGTCCTCGTGGACGTCGCTCCCCTTGAGGTCGCGCCAGGGATCCCAGCCGCCCTTCTCCCGCTGGGCCAGCATGCTCACCCCGCCCGCCGCGTTGCGGACGAAGATATAAGCCCGCCCCTCCGTGTCGACCGCGACCGCCGGGACGCCCGTGCGGTCGCCCTTCTTGTCCGGGTGACCGACCGGGTTCCAGTCGAGGGCGGTGAGCCGGGGCCGGAAGTGCGTGGAGTGGACCAGCCCGGATTCGCCGGGCAGCGTGGGCCGCCAGGACACCAGGTGGGCGTAACCGTCCGCGCCCTGTCCGATGCCGAGCAGCCCGGGGTGCAGCTTCTGGTCGCCGCCCACCGTGCGCGGGGCGCCCCAGAGGCCGTCGGGGCCGCGTTCCGCCCGGCACAGGACGGCGTCGCCCGAGGGCAGATAGACACTGAGCCGGCCGTCACGGCCGCGGAGGAGCCAGTCGCCGTTCACCTGTTCACTGTAATTGGGGCGGGCGTTCGCGCACGGGGCACCCCCCGCCCGCGTGGGACCCTTGCCCCATGGACGAGGACACTCCCCTGCTGGTGATCGTCGACGGCGCCAATGTCGTCGGGTCGGTGCCCGACGGCTGGTGGCGCGACCGCAGGGGTGCCGCCGAGCGTCTCCGCGACCGGCTCGCGAGCGACGGTCTGCCGGGCCGCACGGACCCCGTGGAGCTGGTCCTCGTCGTGGAGGGCGCGAGCCGCGGCGTGGCGTCCGTACCGGGCGTACGGGTCGACTCGGCCCCCGGCAGCGGCGACGACCGGATGGTCGAACTGGTCGCCGAGGCCGCCGGCCGGCCGTGCCTGGTGGTCACCGCCGATCGCGAACTGCGGCGCAGGGTCACGGAGTTGGGTGCGGAGGTCACCGGGCCGCGCAGCGTACGGGGTTGACCTGGACGGCACGCGGCCCGGCAACTCCCGCGCGCCGAGCGGGACTTACCGGGCCGACGGTCGACCGGTGTGCCTACGGGGCGTTTCCGCCCGGCGGTGTGATGGACCCGCCCGCCTCCGCCGCCTGTTGCTGTCCGAGTCGGCTGTGGGTGCGGCCGTAGAGGAAGTACACGACGAAGCCGATCACCATCCAGATGGCGAAACGGAGCCAGGTCTCGGCGGGGAGGTTGAGCATCAGCCAGAGGGAGGCCAGGACCGAGAGGATGGGGAGGGCGGGAACCAGGGG
>NZ_JAEQAZ010000324.1 GCF_016654115.1 Streptomyces sp. MBT53 | reverse complement strand
AACTGCGCGACCAGCCCCCACCGGCCCGCACTACGAACTCAAGCCAGCAACCCCGAAGCCCTCCACAACCTCCGCCCTACCCCCCGCATCACCCCAATGTCATCCAAGAAGTCCGTCAGTTTCTTCGACCCGTTCTGCATGACCTCCCGCCGATGCCCACTCGCCCGCACCTGCTCCACCGCCTCCCGCCGATCGAGCCCCACGTTCGTGTACACCTCGGGATTGATGAAGGCGATGGAGAAGATCCGCGCGAACTCCCCCGACGTGACCCGCGTGAACTCCTGCGACCACCGCGGCGCGGTGACCATCTGTCGCCTCAACTCCTCCCGGGCGTAACGGACATGGCGTGCTTCCTCGACGACATGGATGCGCGTCACCCCCCGTACCAACGTCTGCACCCGCTCGTCCGGAAACGTCAACCTCTGCATCCAGTCGAGGACTTCCTCGCCGAGCAGCGTCGCCGTGAAGGAACCGGGCGTCGTGGAGATCGTCTTGAACAGCCGCCCCAGGTTCTGGTGGGCCCGGCTCACCGGATACCAGGGTGCGTCCCCGCGCGAGATCAGCCGCGCGAACATCTTCGAGTGGCGGCACTCGTCCTCGATCTCGGTGAGCGCATAGCGCACATGCGCACTGGTCGCCGCCTTGTCGTAGATGTGCCGGACGAGCAGCTGCATCAGGATCAGCTCGAACCAGATGCCGAGCGAGGCGAGCGCCGCGGCCTCGTGCTGGGAGAGCAGGATCCGCTGCTCCTCGCCCATCCGCCGCCACAGCGGGGTGTCGTAGAGCGAGACCAGTTCCGGCGGCCAGAACCACTTGCCGTCCTCGAAGGGCGCGTCCCAGTCGAGTTCCTTGTCGGGGTCGAAGGAGTGCCTGGCGGAGGAGGCGAGCAGTCGCTCGGCCACCTGCTCGCGGTCCTTGAGCAGGCCGAGCGCGTCGCGCAGCCCGTCGACCGCGTCGGCTTCGGTCAGGGTCGTCATGGTTCTCCCACCTCGCACGTCGGCGTGTTACCCGGGGTCACATCCTCCGAGTCTTATGAGACTGCTTGTCAGCAAGCTCGTCAATCCCTCCGCCCGCATGTTCTGCGTGTCCCGCCTGTACGGTGCTGTCGTGTCCATGCCTCCGCCGCCGCAGCAGCCGCCGTACTCCCAACAGCCGCAACCCCAGCCGCCGTACCCGCAGCAGTACCCTCAACAGCCGTATCCCGCGCAGCAGTTCGGGCCGCCCCAGCAGCCCTACGGTCAGCCCCCGTACGGTCAACAGCCCTACGGCTGGGGTGCTCCTCCGCCCGGGTTCCCGCCGCCCCCGAAGAAGCGCGGGCTCGGGTTCGTGCTGGGCGTCGTCGGTGGGGGGCTCGCTGCCGCGGGGGTCGTCTTCATGGCCGTCGTGCTGACGGTCGGAAGCCAGACCGCCACCCGGTTTCCCGAGGCCGACTTCGTACTGACCCTGCCCAAGACGCTGGTCGACGGCCGCTTCGAACTCGCCGACGACCTCTCGGACACCGAGGGGCAGAAGATCGAGCAGGAGGCGGACGGTGCCTGGGACGCCAAGGACACCGTGGGGGTCGTCGGGACGTACACCCTGAACGGCGACGCCGCCAAGGGCACGTTGGTGCTGTCGGGCATGTACGGCCGGTTCAAGAACACGGACGAGGCCCGCGAGGGCATGCTGAAGGGCACCGGTGAGGTGGACGGGGTGACCGTCGCCGTACCGCGCAAGGACTTCGTCGAGGGCGGGGTCACGATCTCCTGCGAGGTGATCAGCCAGAAGAAGCTCAGCGTCACCGTCACCTATCCGGCCTGTGCCTGGGCCGACGGCAACACCGGCGCCGACGTCGCCTGGACCACCGCGGCGACCCTCACCCAGGACCCCTCCGACGTCGACCTGGCGCTCGCCGCGAAGATGACCCTCCAGGTCCGCTCGGAGACCAGGAAGGCCAAGTGACCCCGGCCCGCCGCAGTCTGGAGGGCCTCGCCCTCGGCGACGCGTTCGGCGAACGCTGGTTCCCGCTCTTCCGCGAACCCCGCCGGGCCTACGACGAGGTCCGTGCCCGGCGCACCCCGGAGGAACCGGAGTGGCACTGGACGGACGACACGGCGATGGCCCTCGGTATCCTCCGGGTGCTCGACGAGCACGGCGAGATCCGACAGGAGCCCCTCGCCCGGGCCTTCGCGCTCGGCTACGACGCCGATCCGGCCCGGGGATACGGCCACGGAATGCACCAGTTGCTGCCTGTGCTGCTCCAGGAACCGCACCGCTGGCGGCAGTTGGCGCGCGAGCTGTTCGACGGCCAGGGCAGCCTCGGCAACGGTGCCGCGATGCGCGCCGCTCCGCTGGGCGCGTGGTTCCACGAGGATCTCGACCGGGTCGTCACGCAGGCGACCCTGTCGGCCGAGGTCACCCACGCCCACCCGGAGGGCATCGCCGGCGCGGTCGCCGTGGCCGTCGCCGCCGCGCTGTCCGTGCGGCGGGAGCTGACCCTGGAGGCGGTGGCGGCGCGGACGCCCGAAAGTGCCGTGAGGGAAGGGCTGTTGCGGGCCGTCGACGTGCCGTTCGCCACCGAGCCCTGGCGGGCCTCCGACCTCCTCGGCAACGGTCAGCGCGTCCGCGCCGACGACACCGTCCCCTTCGCCGTCTGGTCGGCCGCCCGGCACTCCGACGACCTGACCTCCGCCCTGTGGACCACCGCCGAGGGCTTCGGCGACGTCGACACCACCTGCGCCATCACCGGCGGCGTCGTGGCGGCCCGGACGGGACTCGACGGCGTGCCGCAGGACTGGCTGCGGCGCCGCGAGCCCCTGCCCGGTCCCGGGATCTAGACCGAACAGCCCAGTCCCTCAGGGATGTCGACCGGTGCGGTCGGTTCCGCGCCCTGGGGCGGGAACGACGTCCGCAGGGTGAAGGCGTACGGCGTCGGGCCGTGGGCGCGGAGGTGCAGGACGCGTTCCTCCGCCTCCGCGACCGTGGGGCGGTGGCCCGCCGGGACCCACCACAGGGCCGCCATCGCCTCCCGCATCCGCTCGAACCACTCGCGGCGGCGGGCCAGCAACTCCCGGTGCTGCCCTTGGTACATGAACGCGGTCAGGGCGTCGGGGTCGCGCCACACCGACATGTTGATGATCAGCCACTCGTCGCCGAGGACGGGGACGTCGGTCGCGTTGCCGGAGTCGGACTGGAGGCGCCACACAAAACCCCCGGCCGCGTCGGCGACGGCGTTCACGGGGTCGAGGGCGTCCACGAAGTCCTTCAACTCCGGTGAGTCCAGCGGGAATTGGAGTCGGCCGATGTTGACCTGGGCGAGTTCGTACGCGGGTACTGTCAACGGCTCAGTCATGAACCGAACGATAGGTCGGGCGCCCGTGCCGTGACACCCCCCGTCTCACAGGCCGAGCACCGCCTCCATCACCGCCTTGGCGATCGGCGCCGCGTCCCCGCCCCCGCTGATGTCCGAGCGGTCCGCCGACGCGTCCTCCACCACCACCGCGACCGCCACCTTCGGCTCCATGTCCCGCTCGCCCTGCGCCCAGGACACGAACCAGGCATACGGCGTACCGGAGTTGCCGATGCCGTGCTGCGCGGTGCCGGTCTTGCCGCCGACGGTCGCGCCGGGGATCGCCGCGTTCGTGCCGGTGCCCTCCGTGACCACGTCCTCCATGAGTTCCCGCATCTGTACGGCGGTTGCGGGGTGCATGGCCTGCCGGACCGGGCGGGACGATCCGGCCGTCGACACCGTCTCGCCGCCCCGCCTCGTCGTGCGCTCCACGAGATACGGCTGCCGCACCTGCCCCCCGTTCGCGACCGCCGCCGCGACCATCGCCATCTGCAACGGCGTGGCCCGCGTGTTGTACTGGCCGATCGACGACAGCGCCAACTGGGCCTTGTCCACCGAGGTGTCGAAGGTGCTGGGGGAGACCGCGAACGGGATCCGCACGCCGGTGTCGTTGAAACCGAACGCCTCCGCCGTGCCGCCCATGTTCCGCACGCCGACATCCACACCCAGCTTCGCGAACACCGTGTTGCACGACCACTCGAAGGCCGAGCGCAGCGGCGCGTCCGCGCAACCGTCGCCCTCGTTCGTGAGGGTCGTCGAGGTGCCGGGGAGCGTGAACGGGTCGGGGGACTTCGTCGCCGCGTCCAGGTCCGTCACCACCCCCGCGTCCAGCGCCGCCGCCGCGGTGACCACCTTGAACGTCGAACCCGGCGGATACGTCTGCCGTGCCGCCCGGTTGAGCATCGGCTTGTCCGGGTCGGCGTTCAGGCGGGCCCAACTGCGGTTCGCGGAACGGCCGTTGCCCGACAGGGCCCCGGGGTCGTAGGACGGGGTGGAGACCAGGGCGAGGACGCGGCCGGTGGACGGTTCGATCGCGGCCACCGCGCCCGTGCGGGTGCCGAGTCCGTCGTAAGCGGCCTTCTGTGCGGCCGGGTCGAGGGTCGTTACGACGTTGCCGCCGGGGTTCTGGCCACGGGTGAGGTCGTTCCACAGGGGGAACGGCGAGAGCATCTCGTCGGTGCCGGAGAGGATGCCGTCCTCGGAGTGCTCCAGGAACGTCGTGCCGTACTCCTGCGAGGCGAAGCCGGTGACCGGCGCGTACAACGGGCCGTCCTTGTACGTCCGTTCGTAACGGAGCTGCTCGCCGGAGTCCCGGGAGCCGGTGATCGACCTGCCGCCGACGAGGATGGCGCCGCGCGGCTGGTCGTAACGGGCGATCGTCTGGCGGCGGTTGGCCGGGTTGTCGTCGTAGGCGGGGGACCGGAAGACCTGGAGGCGGGTGGCGTTCACCAGCAGGGCGAGCAGGAGCAGGGTGCAGAAGGCCGCCGCCAGGCGGATGTGGCGGGTCATGGCGTCGGTCACGCTGCCACCTCGATGTCGTAGCCGGACTGGCGGCGGGCCGAGTCACTGATCCGGATCAGCAGGGCCACGATCGCCCAGTTGGTGACGACCGAGGAGCCGCCCTGGGCGAGGAACGGCATCGCCATGCCGGTCAGCGGGATCAGCCCGGTCACCCCGCCCGCGATCACGAACACCTGGAGCGCGACGATCGAGGCGAGACCGACCGCGAGCAGCCGCCCGAAGGGGTCGCGCAGCGCGAGGCCGGCCCGGTAGCCGCGCTCCACGAGCAGGCCGTAGAGGATGAAGATCGCGGAGAGGCCCGCCAGGCCCAACTCCTCGCCCGCCGTCGCCAGGATGAAGTCCGACTTCGCGGCGAAGCCGATCAGGATCGAGTGGCCGAGGCCCAGGCCCGTGCCGAGGATGCCGCCGGCCGCGAACGCGAAGAGGGACTGTGCGAGTTGGTTGGGTCCCTGGCCCGCGTCGATCGACGCGAAGGGGTGCAGCCAGTCCAGGACCCGGCTGTGGACGTGCGGTTCGAGGCGGCCCACCGCGACCGCGCCGAGGGCCGCGAGCAGCAGGCCGACCGCGATCCAGCCGGTGCGGCCAGTGGCGACGTAGAGGAGGGTCACGAACAGGCCGAAGAAGAGGAGCGAGGTGCCCAGATCGCGTTCCAGGACCAGGACGCCGACGCTGATCAGCCAGATCGCGACGATCGGGCCGAGGACGCGGCCCGTGGGGAGCTGGAGGCGCCAGACGCGGCGGCCGGCATAGGCGAGCGCGTTGCGGTTGGCCGCCAGGTACGCGGCGAAGAAGATCGCGAGCAGCACCTTCGCGAACTCGCCCGGCTGGATGGAGAATCCGGCGATCCGGATCCAGATCCGGGCCCCGTTCACGGCCGGGAAGAGGACCGGGAGGGTGAGGAGGACGAGCGCGGCGGCCACGCAGACGTAGGCGTACCGCTGGAGGACGCGGTGGTCCCGGAGGGCGAGGACCACGACGATGAAGAGCGTCACGCCCAGGGTGGACCACACGAGTTGGGTGGGTGCCGCCCGGTCGCCCGGGGTCTCCAGGTCGAGCCGGTAGATCAGGACCAGGCCGAGACCGTTGAGGAGCACCCCGATGGGCAGGAGGAGGGGGTCGGCGTACGGGGCCCGCAGCCGCACCGCGAGGTGGGCCAGCAGGGCCAGTACGCCGAGCCCGGCGCCGTAGCCGGCGGCGCCGGGCGGGACCGTGCCGTTCTTGGCGATACCGACAGCGCAGTAGCCGTACACCGAGAGGTACACCGAGAGGAGTACGGCTACGACGATGAGGGTGAGCTCGATGCCACGGCGCCGGGGGAGGCGCACAGCGGGTGTGGGAAGGTCCGCTGTGACGGTGGTTCCGGCGTTGGTCATGTCCGGAACTTACCCAAATGGGACGGGTTGTGTGCCTTGGGTGGCGCGTGTGTCTCGTCCGTCAGCTGCACCAGCGGGGGGCCGGGCCGATGTTGTCGATGTAGCGCGCCGAACCCCAGGCCCAGGTGCCGTCCGTGAGCAGGTACCAGAGGTGGTTGCCCTGGACGTTGGAGCCGCGGGTCTTGCAGAAGATCGACACGTGCTCACCGCGGTAGGCGTACCGGATGATCCTGCTGCCGCGGTCCGGGCGGGAACGCAGGGCCAGTTCGCTCGCCGTCACGACGCCCCGGTACAGGCGCGGGTTGTTGTGGTGCTCGCCGTGCTGGCTGGAGCCGCTCTGCTGGTTGTAGTCGCCGCGGCCGTCGTCGTCACCGCGACCGTTGTCGTCGCCCTGCTGGTCGTGGTCGCCGCGGCCGTCGGAGTCCTCGTCGCCGCGCTGGTTCCAGCCGTCGTCGTCCTGGGGGCGGCTGACGCTCTGGTCCTGGTCGCCCCATTCGTCGTCGGCCACGGCGGGCGTGATGGCGGCGCCGGTGACGAGCGCACCGGCGGCGACCGCTATACCGATACGACGGAGAGAGAGGCTGAGGGACATGGGGGTACCTCCAGGAAGGGGACGAAGCTGACTAATCGCCACATTAGGAGGAGATGAGAGCGGTCGCTCGTCACACTGGTCCACACGAGCACGCCCCTGTCATTCAGGGGCGCGGGGCTGTGCCGATATGCGGCTCCGCCGCGTGGGCGCGACCAGCCCCCACCGGCCGGCAGCCGACGAACTCAACGGAGCGTCAACGTCGCCAACGCCCCACCGTCGTCCACATTCGCGAACTCCAACCGCGCCCCCAACACCTCCGCCTGCCCCAGCGCGATGGTCAACCCCAGCCCATGCCCCGTCGCACCCCCCTCGGTCCGGAACCGCTGCGGCCCGTGCTCCAGGAGATAGCCCGGGTACCCGTACCCGTGATCCCGCACGGTCACCACCGCCCCGTCCACGGTCACCACCACCGGCCCCCGCCCGTGCCGGTGCGCGTTGGCGACCAGATTCCCGAGCACCCGTTCCAGCCGCCGCCGGTCCGTCTCCACCCACTCGTCCCGTACGACGACGACCTCCGTGTCCGTCCCCGACGCCAGGACCACCCGCGCGGCCACCGCCCCCAACTGCTCGGTGCCCAGCTCCAGTTTCTCCCGCCGGGTGTCGAGGCGGGAGATCTCCAGCAGATCCTCGGTGAGGGTGCGCAACGCGGCCACCCGGTCCCGCACCAGCTCGGTCGGCCGCCCCGGCGGGAGCAGTTCGGCCGCCGCGTGCAGCCCGGTCAGCGGGGTGCGCAACTCGTGCGCCACGTCCGCCGTGAACCGCTGCTCGGTCAGCAGCTTGCCCTGCAACGACGAGGCCATCGTGTCGAGCGCGGCGGCCACCGCGGCCACCTCGTCCTGCGGCCGGCTCGCGTCCTTCGTGCGGGGATCGTCGACCCGCGCGTCCAGGTCACCGGCGCTGATCCGCCGGGCCACCTGCGCGGTCCCGTGCAGCCGCCGGGTCACCCGGGTCACCGCGAACGCGCCGACCAGCAGCGTCGCCCCGATCGCCAGCGCCGAGGACCACACGATCGCCCGGTCGAGCCCGGCGATGGTGTCCGCGCCCTGCGAGTAGTCGACCGCCACGGCCAGCACCCGCCCGCCGTCGGCCGGTCCCGCCGCCCACATCGTCGGGCGCCCCCGGTGCCTGCCGACCATCGTGCCCCGGTCGCCGTCCGCGGCCAGCCGCCGCAGGGGCACGGGCAGACTCGCGGGGTCGACACCGGCGCCGTGCAGCAGCGAGTCCCCGGCCTCGTACTGCGATGTCGCCGTCCGCAGCCGCGACAGCGCCAGTTCGCGGGCCTGGCCCACGGTCCGGTCGGTCACCGACACATGCACGAGCACGCCGAGCAGGGCGGCCAGCGCGCAGCACATCACCGTGATGAACGCGGCGGACTTGAAGGCGAGGGTCCCGGCCCACCGGGGCAGCGCGAGCCCCGTCACGAGGTCGCCGAGGGCACGGGCGCGGGCGTCGCGCGGCGGACACCGTGCTTACGGCTGCCCGTGCGCAGGAACTCGTCGTGGGTCAGCAGCATCGCCTTCTGGTCGGCGTCCCAGGTCCACTGCACGCGGTACTCGTACCCCGCCAGCTCCGAAGGCGAGCGGATGATCACCGAATGCCCGGCCAGCTCGACCCCGCTCACCGCGTCGTCGTTGGCCATGACCTGCACGAGCCGGTGCTTCTCGACGGTGTAGACGCGCACGGCCGTCATCTTGGTGGGCAGCAGCCGGAAGCCGAGCGTCAGGTCGTCGTGTCCGTCACCGGTCAGGTCGCGGTAGTACGGCTTGAGGACGGGGCACGCGCTCCGGTCCCCACCCTTCGCACAGTCGCCGATCCGCTCCGCCGTTCCCCGGTACGGCGCCTTGGAGCCGCCGTAGTCGCCCGGGTTCGCGGCGATCTCGGCCCGTACGACGGCGATCGGGTCCACCTTGCGGATGTCGTCCCCGGGGACGGTGACACCCTGCACGGTCTCCGTGTCGGCCTCGTCGAAGTCGTAGGCGGGGGAGGCGGCGGGCGACATGTTCGGCCAGAGCTTGGCGGGGCTGGTCGCCGTAGGGGTCGCGCCCGCGCCGCGCAGCGCGCCGGTGTCACCACAGGCCACCGCGGTCGTAAGAAGCAGGGCGACGACGGCGGTGGTGCGGGCGGGACGACGGAACAGCACCCATACACCCTATTCGTACGGAAGTCCTTTTTGTTCGCGCCCCTCGGTGGTTCAGGCGAAACGATTGCTCGACTCTCTGCTCTCCGGCTACTCGGTCAGCTCCTCCAGCAGCCAGGCCGTGGACAGTCCCGCCCGCAGATACTCCACGAACAGTTCGTTGTGCAGCGCCCACGGTGAGCGGCGGGTGCGGATCAGCCGTATCGCCTCCTCGGTGGAGCACCCGCGCCGGACCAGCGCGTGCGCGACCACCAGCCCCGACCTGTTGTAGCCGTGATAGCAGCGGACGAGAACCTTCCGCCCGTCGTCCAGCGCGTCGCACGCGGCCCGGGCCAGCCGCATCACACCCGCGAGCTGCGTCCCGTCCAGCGGCCCGTCCGGAATCGGCCACACATGGTGCTCGACGCCGGAGTCGGGCCCGTGCCCCGGCAGCCGCAGCAGCGTCTGCACGAGATCGAACTCGTCCCGCACCACCGCGAACTCCCGTTGCCCCGAACGCCCTCGGAACTCGTGCCCGCCCATCCACAGACCGGTGACGATCTCGCTCCACGGAGTGTCCGGAGCGGGTACGTCGGGTTGCTTCCTGCGCGTCCGCAACGGCGCCTCCCCAAGCCCCAGCGACTGACCCAAAGGTAACCGGGTTCTTGCCCCTTGAGCACCCCGCCTGTTCCCATGGTCGAGGGGTGATGGTGCATGAGCGGACTGCGCATCGTACCGACCTGGCGCCATGGTCAGGAACGGCTGTACGTCTGTCACACGGACGGAAGGAACGTCGCCTGGTACGACCGGGAGGCGGCCAGGATCAACCTGCTGAGCGAGGACAGCAGAGAGGACGTGCTGCACGCCCTCGGTCCCTTCCTCACCGGCCCGGTCACGATCGGCCCGCCACCGGTGCCGACACCCGCGGAACTCGCGCGGCTCTCCCTCCACCCCGACGACGACCTCGCGCCCAACCGCCCCGGCGAGGCGCTCCACCTGGCCCTCGACCGGGACCCGGGACCGCAGCACCGGCTCCGCCCCGACCAGCGCCGCCGCGACCTCACCGCCGAACAGGCCGTCGGCGAGGCCCTGGACGCACTCGACGGCGCCGGCTGGCACACCCTCCACTCGATCCCGCTCCCCGGCGGCGACCGCCTCCACCACCTGGTGATCGGCCCCGGCGGCCTCTTCGCCGTACACGCGCTGTACGCCCGTAAACAACGCGTCCGCATCGCCGACCCCGTGGTCACCCTGGGCCGCCGCGACCCGCTCCCCCTCCTCCGCCGAATCCGCGCCGACGCCGACCGGGCGTCCTACGCCCTCACCGCCGAGGTCCATCCGGTCCTGGCCCTCGTCGCCCCGGCGGACGTCTCGGTGACGACCCCACTCCGCGAGGTCCGCGTACTCCAGGACACGGAACTGCCCGGACTGGCAAGGACGGGCGGGGTGTTGAAGCCGGCGGACGTGGAGGCGCTGCATGCGATGGCCCGGGATCGGCATACGTGGGGGAAGGTGTGACGGGGCGTGGGGCACGGCTGACGCTGTTCAGCCCGTCCGGCGTTTGAGGACGAGGCCCCTTCAGGGCCGAAGCGGGGGCCTGGGGGCGGCAGCCCCCAG
>NZ_JAEQAZ010000323.1 GCF_016654115.1 Streptomyces sp. MBT53 | reverse complement strand
TGCACGACGTCGTCGCCCACCACATCTCGATGATCGCCGTCCAGGCGGAGACCGCCCGCCTCACCACCCCGGGGCTGCCGACGGAGGGCGCGACCCGCCTCCTCGCCATCGGCGACACCGCGCGCACCGCGCTGACCGAGATGCGGCGGCTGCTCGGCGTACTGCGGGAGGACGCGCACACCGGGGTCCAGCGGCGGCCACAGCCCGGTCTCCGTCAACTCATCGAACTCGTCGACGAGTCACGGGACGCGGCCGGATCCCGTACCCGGCTCATCATCAGCGGGCCGGTCACGACCCTCGACCCGGGCATCGAGGTCACCGCCTACCGCATCGTGCAGGAGGCCCTCACCAACGCCCGCCGACACGCCCCCGGCGCCGCCGTGGACGTGGAACTCCGGTACGCGAACGCGGACTTGACGGTGCGCGTCCGCGACAACGGGCCCGGTCAGCCCGCCACCCACCACTCCGGCCACGGGCTCCTCGGCATGCGCGAGCGGGCCGCCACCGTGGGCGGCACCCTGCGCACCGGCCCCGCCCCGGGCGGCGGATTCCTGGTAGAGGCCCGCCTGCCCGTCAACCCGGACGACGACGAGGAGGCACCGGCATGACCATCCGCATCGTCGTCGCCGACGACCACGAACTCGTCCGGGCCGGCTACGCCGGACTCCTCGCCACCCAGGCCGACTTCACCGTCGTCGGCACGGCCCACGACGGCGCCGAGGCGGTACGCGTCTGCCGCGAACAGCTCCCCGACGTGGTCCTGATGGACGTACGGATGCCGGTCATGGACGGCATCGAGGCCACCGCACGCCTCCAGGGCCCGGACGCACCACGCGTGCTCGTCCTCACCACCTTCGACCTCGACGAACACGTCTACGACGCGCTGACCGCTGGAGCGAGCGGCTTCCTGCTCAAGGACGTGACGGCGGAGCGGCTCTTCGACGCGGTGCGGGTCGTAGCCGCCGGCGAGGCGCTGCTCGCGCCCGCGATCACCCGCCGGCTCATCTCCGAGTTCGCGCGCCAACGCCCCCGAACCGCCCCTGTACGCACCGCACTTGACGCCCTCACCCCACGCGAGACCGACGTCCTGCGGCTGCTCGCGGAGGGTCTGTCCAACCCGGAACTCGCCGTCCGCCTGCACGTCGGCGAGGAGACCGTGAAGACCCACGTCAGCCGCATCCTGTCGAAACTCGGGCTGCGGGACCGTACACAGGCCGTGGTGATGGCTTACGAGACAGGGCTCGTCGTGCCGAGAACCGGCTGACGGCGGGCGCGCGGCACCGGCAGCAGCCACCACGCCGACACCACCGACAACACCGCGCCGACCGCGATCCCTTCGAGCCGGGTGGGCAGCAACTGCAGCGCGTCCTGGCCGAAGTAGCCGAAGAGGAGGGACAGGGAGCAGGTCATCCCGGCTGCCCAGTAGGCGTAGTTGAGGGGCCGCAGCCACAACGCGACCGCGAGGACGGCGAACATCAGGGCCACGGCGGTGTCTCCGGTGACGCCGATCGACGCGACGCCCGCCGCCAGCAGGGTGCCGATCGTGGCACCGGCCAGCCGCTCAACCCCCTTGCGCAGTACGTCTGTTCGGCCCCGGTTGCCGCTCGCGGCGACGTACGCGGTGAGGACCACCCACGGCCAGTGGTCGTCGAAGAGCAGCCGCCCGACCGCGAACGCGGCGGCGATCCCGGCCGCCATCTGGAGGGCCATGCGGGTGCTGGGGCGGGGGTGGAGGCGGGAGCGGCGCGGCGGTTGTCCGGGGTCGGGTTCCGTGCGCCAGGGTCGGGGGCCGAACCGGTCCCCCAGCCCCTGCACCAGCCACACCACCCCGCACGCCATCGCCCCGACCAACGCCGACCAGCCCCAAGTGACCAGCCCGCTCTGCGCCTTGGCCGGAAGCGCGGGGCCGGGTACGACGAGGAGAGCCACGAGCGGAAGCGCCAGCAGCGTGCCGGCCTTCGTGGCGACGGGGCCGAAGCGGCGGATCCAGATGGCCAGCGCCATGCCCGCCGTGTAGACCGCGGCGCCGATCGCGTAGTGGGAGACGATCAGCCGGCCGACGAAGATCGAGGCACCGGCCGTGGCGGGGAGCAGGACGAGCGCGGTGAGCCTCCGGCGGGTGTCGGCGGTGCGCTGGGTGGAGGACAGGGTGAGGGTCAGGGCGACCGCGAGGACCAGCACGTCGGTGTGCAGTCCCACGACACCCTCCAGCCAGAGGGCCACGCCCCAGGAGAGCAGGACGGCGGTCATCGTCAGAGCCGCTTCGTACGCGTTGCGTATTAGTTTTGCGGTCACTGTCACCACAGTAGCGGGCACTACGAGCGCTGAATAGTAAGTTAGTGCGTACGATATCCGGCATGGATCATCTCTCCCAAGCCGCCCGGATCCGTCGTGGTGTCGTGCGACTGAACCGGCGGTTGCGACAGGAACGCGGTGAGGGTGGGCTCACGCCCAACCAGCTGATCGTGCTCGGGCATCTGCACCGGAACGGTTCGGCGACGCCGGGGGAAGTCGCGGTCGCCGAGCGGCAGCGGCCTCAGTCCCTCACGCGGGCCTTCGGCGAGTTGGAGGCGGAGAGGTTGATCGCGCGCGAGCCCAGCACCGTGGATCGGCGGCAGTCTGTGCTCACGTTGACGGCGGCGGGGCGGCAGGCCCTCGACCGGGACATGGGCGAGCGGGATGTGTGGTTGGCGGGGGCATTGGCTTCATTGAGTGAGACCGAGCGAGGGGTGCTTGAACTGGCGGGGGCGATTATGGAGCGGATGGCAGGTCGTTGATTGAGTGCGGGCCGGTGGGGGCTGGGCGCGCCCGCGCGGCGGAGCCGCAAATGTCACAGCCCCGCGCCCCTTCAGGGCGCACCCCCGCCCGGTGTTGCCATGCCTCGCCACAGCAGGTCCGTGAGGTCTGCGATCTGAGCCCCCTGGTCCTCGTTGGGGTCCAGGAGGAGCAGGCCGCCCAAGCCGCGCATCACTGTGCGCGGGTCCAGGCCCGGGCGGACCGTGCCCGCCTCGGCGTTGGCCCTCAGCAGGGCGGCCAGCGCGACCGTGACCTCCTCGTAGGCGCGGTTGTAGACCTCGCCGCCGGTCGCCGCGGCGCGGAGCGCGTCGCCCAGGCCGCGTTTCGTCGCCATGTAGTGGGCCAGGTGGTCGGTGACCCAGACGCGGAAGGCCTCTTGCGGCGGGTGGGAGTCGAGCAGGGTCGGCACGATCTCGATGAGGTGCCGTACCTCGGCCTGATAGACCGCGAGGACCAGCGATTCGGACGTCGGGAAGTGCCGATAGATCGTGCCGACGCCGACTCCGGCCGCTTTCGCGATGGCGTTGAAGGAGATCTCGCCCGACTCGGCCAGCGCCTGCTCCGCGCTGGTGAGGATGCGCTCGCGGTTGCGTCGGGTGTCCGCCCGACGCGAGCTGATGGGCTCCGTTGTCATGGTCACAGGCTACTTTCTTGCCGAGCGGATAATTATCCGATACGTTCCGAGAGCCGGAACGGATAATTATCCGCTTGCTGGGTGAGGAGAGGGTCACCATGAACACATCCACCCCCGCGGGGAACTGGATCGACGGCCGATGGAACTACGGCGGCGAGATCCACGAGTCCCTCGACCCCTCGACGGGCAGGGCGGTCGGCGCCTTTCACTCCGCCGGCGGCGAAGAGGCGCGGGCCGCGATCACGGCCGCGCGGACGGCGTTCGACACCACCGGCTGGTCCCGCCAGGCCGAACCGCGCGCACGGACGCTCGACGAGTTCGCGGACCGCGTCGAGCGTCGCGGGGAGGAGCTCGGGCGCATGCTCTCCCGGGAGACCGGAAGACTCCTCTGGGAGACCCGGATGGAAGCCGAGATGGCCGCGCGCCTGCTGCGCCTGAACGCGGCCCGGGCGCGGGTCCAGACCGGCGGGCAGGCCCTTGAACAGGCGCCGGAGACGTACTGGCACGCCGTACCGGAACCGGCCGGCGTGGTCGGGATCATCGTGCCGTGGAACGGGCCGGTCCTGCTCGCCGTCCGCGCGATCGGGCCCGCGCTGGCGGCGGGCTGCACGGCCGTCGTGAAGCTGCCCGGACAGACCGCGCTGACCAACACACTGCTCGCCGAGGCCGTGGCGGAGACCGCCTCCCTGCCGCCCGGGGTGCTCAGCCTCCTCACCGAGACGGGCAACGAGGTCGCGCCGCTCCTCGTCGACTCACCCGAGGTCGACGTGCTGAGCTACACCGGCAGCACCAGGGTCGGCCGGCTGGTGGCCGCCGGAGCGGCGGCCAGGGTGAAGCGGACGACCCTCGAACTCGGCGGCAAGACACCGCTGTTGATATTCGACGACGTCGACATCGACGCCGTCGTGCCGGTCGTGGTCCGGGCCGCGACCCTCATGAACGGTCAGTACTGCGCCACCGGGTCGCGTGTTCTGGTGCACCGGGCGGTCGCCGACGAACTGCGCACCAAGCTCGTCGCCGCGCTGCGGACGGTCCGGGTCGGCCCCGCCGACGACCCCGACACCCGACTCGGCCCACTGATCGACAAGGCCGCTGTCGCCCGCGTGGACCGCCTCGTCGAGGAGGCGGCCGCGTACGGGAAGGTGCTGGTCCGCGGCGGGATTCCGGACGAGCCCGAGCTGCGCGACGGCGCCTACTACCGGCCGTCCCTGGTCGAGACCGACGACGTCGACGTGCCCCTCGTCCAGGAGGAGGTGTTCGGCCCGGTGCAGACCTTCGAGGTCTTCGAGGACGAGGCCGACGCGATCCGCCGGGCCAACGCCACCGACTTCGGCCTGGCCGCCTCGGTGTTCACCGCCGACGACCTCCGGGCCCGCCGGGTCGGCCGCGAACTGCGCATGGGCGAGGTCTGGTTCAACGCCCACGGCCTGACCACCTCACAGATGGCCGGCACACCGGTCAAGCAGAGCGGCTACGGCAGCTTCGGCGGTTCCGCGGCCCTGGAACAGTTCCAAGTCGTCAAGAGGTACGGCACCCGCCGTCCCGGGTGAGCGCACTGCCCCCGCCCTGCCACAGCCGCCCCGGTCCGTCGCGGTCCGGAGCGGCTGGCCGATGGCTGAAATACGTCACTTGTGCGGACGTTCACAGGGTTCCCATAATCCTTCAACAGATTTGACCAGCCCATGTCAGAAATTGAGCATTTCTTTGATGCTCTGGATTGACATGTCCGCGTCATTCCCATCCCCCACGGAAGGCATCACGTTGAAGAAGCTCCTCACAGCCCTCAAGAGATGCGCGGCCGTCGGCGCCGCCGCTCTCGCGATCGCCTCTCTTCAGCCCGTCTCGTCCGCACAGGCCGCCCCCACGCCCGTCGTCGGCGGAACCACCGCCGCGCAGGGCGAGTTCCCGTTCATAGTCCGGCTCTCGATGGGTTGTGGCGGTGCGCTCTACACCCAGCAGATCGTGCTCACCGCCGCGCACTGTGTGAGCGGGACCGGGGCCAACACCAGCATCACCGCCACCGCGGGTGTGGTGGACCTTCAGTCCACCACCGGGCGGGTCCAGGTCAAGTCGACGTACGTGTACCGGGCGCCGGGGTACAACGGCAACGGCAAGGACTGGGCGCTCATCAAGCTCGCCACGCCCATCACCACCGTACCGACGCTGAAGATCGCCACGACCACGCAGTACAACACCGGGACCTTCACCATCGCCGGGTGGGGTTCGGCCAGTGAAGGCGGGGCTCAGCAGCGGTATCTGCGCAAGGCCACCGTGCCGTTCGTCAGTGACGCGACCTGCCGGTCCTACAGCGGGTACAGCGGGCTGGTCGCGAGTGACGAGATCTGCGCCGGGTACACGGCCGGTGGGGTCGACACCTGTCAGGGTGACTCCGGTGGTCCAATGTTCCGCCGGGACAGCGCCAACGCCTGGATCCAGGTCGGCATCGTCAGCTGGGGCATAGGGTGCGCCCGCGCGAACGCGCCGGGCGTGTACAGCGAGGTGTCCACGTTCGCCTCCGCGATCGCGTCGGCGGCGACTTCGCTCTGACGTACGTCCTTCTTGTGCGGGTCCGGCGCCGCATGTGCGCCGGGCCCGTTTTTCCCGCCCCCACCGCTCGCTCAGAAACCGCCGCCGACGCGATCGCGGA
>NZ_JAEQAZ010000322.1 GCF_016654115.1 Streptomyces sp. MBT53 | reverse complement strand
ACGCCCTGGTCGGCCAGGAACGGCCGGGCCGCGGCCCTGAACAGGCCGAGCGTGACACGCGTATCCGCGACATCGTCCTTGACTTCGTCACCGGCGAGCGGACCCGCATGTGGCCCGCCGTCACGGACCGGCCCACCTCGGGAAGTGTCGGCAACCCTCCCCACGAACCCAGCGCCCGCTACCAGACGGTCCTCGACCTGTTCGAGAACATCGCCCGCCCCTGACGGCCACCGGGCGATCCTGAACAACGCACCTGGGGGCGAGCACAGTTGGCGAGCACAGACAGGGAACTCGACATGAGCCGACCGACAGCAGCAGCAACCGTCGACCCCGCACCGGCGACGATGCGGGCCGTCGTCGTCACCCGACCCGGTGGCCTCGACGCACTGGAGATCAAGGATGTGCCGGTGCCCGTACGCAGGCCCGGCTGGGTGCGGATCAGGGTGAAGGCGTTCGGCGTCAACGAGTCCGAAGTCGCCACCCGCAAGGGGGAGTCGGACGCGGAGGTCACCTACCCGCGCGTGCCCGGCATCGAGGGCGTCGGCATGGTCGACGAGGCCGACGAGGACGGCGAACTGCGCCCGGGACAGCAGGTGGCCACGATGATGGGCGGCATGGGCCGCTCGTACGACGGCGCCTACGCCCAGTACGTGACCGTCCCCGCAGCGCAGGTCATCCCGTTCGAGACCGACCTGCCGTGGGAGGTCGTCGGTGCGCTGCCGGAGATGTTCCAGACCGCCTACGGATCGCTGACCACCGGCCTGGACCTCAAGGCCGGGCAGACGCTGCTGATCCGCGGCGGCACTTCCACGGTGGGGCTGAGCGCGGCCACGATCGCGAAGGACCTCGGAGCCACCGTGCTGTCCACCACCCGCAGTCCGGAGAGGACCGGGGCACTGCGGGCCGCGGGCGTCGACCATCCCCTCGTCGACAACGGCACGATCGCCGACCGGGTGAGCGAGCTGATGCCGGAAGGCGTCGACGCCGTACTGGAGCTGGTGGGCTGCTCGGTCCTCCCCGACACCCTCCGCACCGTCCGCCGGCACGGCACGGTCTGCTTCACCGGAGCCCTGGCGGGCCAGTGGACGATCCCCGATTTCACCCCGTTCATGATCCCCAACGGGGTGCGGCTGACGTCCTACGGCGGTCAGGCCGCCGACCTCCCGGCCGACGTCTTCGCCCGCCAGCTCCAGGCCATCACCGCAGGGCGCCTCGAAGTCCCGGTCGCGAAGGTCCACCACGGCCTGGAACAGGTCCGTGCCGCCCAGGCCGACGTCGAGTCCGGCACCACACCGGGCAAACACGTCGTCGTCCTGCCGACGATCACTCCGACAACACCCCGGAGGGCAGAACCCCTATGAGAATCCGACTGACCGCAGGAGTAACCGTCCTCGACGCACCCCTCGACGACAACGCGACGGCACGCGACTTCGCCTCGCTGCTTCCGCTGACGCTGCAGATGAACGACCTGTTCAAGCGCGAGAAGTACGGTCACCTGCCCCGGTCCCTCACCGCAGGCGGCGAGCCGCGGTTCAGCTACGAAGTCGGCGACATCGCCTACTGGTCACCCGGTCCCGACATCGCCGTCTTCTATGCCCACGACGGCCAGTCCATCCCCGACCCCGGCATCATCGTCCTCGCTGAAATCGGCTCGGGGGTAGATGCCTTGAAGAAGTACGACGGCACGGTCGACGTCACCATCGAGGCCGTCGACTGAGACCCGACCGGGGACCACCGGGATGGTCAACCGAGATCGTCAACCAGGGGGCGGAGAGGGGACGTTCGTGGCCTCGCCGGCGGCGAAGGCGGCCGGGGTGAGGCCGGTGCGGTCGCGGAAGAAGCGGCCGAAGTTCGCGGGGTCGGTGAAGCCGAGGTGGACGGCCACGGTCCGGGCATCCCACCGTTCACCTCCCAGCAGGCGCCGGGCTTCCAGGAGGCGCCGCTCGTCGATGAGTTCACGTACTCCCTTGCCGGTGGCGTCCCGCGCGGCACGGCTCAGGGTGCGGACCGAACAGCCGAGCAACTCGGCGTAGTCCGCGGCTTGGTGGAGTTCGCGGAAGTGCAACTCCAAGGCGTCCAGGAAGCGCCCGTATCTGTCGGCGCGGCCGGTGCCGGCGGTGGCCGTGCCGGTGGGGGCGATGCCCGGGGAGTTGGCCAGGCGCAGCAGCAGCGATTCGAGCAGGCTGCGCCGCAGGGCGTGGTGGATGCCGAGGGGGCGGCGCCCCAGTGCGCGGTGTTCGTCCAGGAGTTGGAGTGCCGTCTGCTGGAGCCAGGCGGTGTCGTCGGGGTGCGGGCTGAGCACGGCAGGGGCCTCGTGCGCGGTGAGCGGCGCCAGGAGACGGGCGAGGTCGGGCCGCAGCACGTCCGGTTCGAACAGGATGAACGGGCCGCGGGCCGCGCCGGGCGCATGCCAGCACTGCGCGTGCCCGGGACGCACCCACAGCCACTGCCCGGGGGCGACGGTCCGGGTGACGTAGTCGACGTCGTGCCGCAACTCGCCCTCGGTGACCAGGATCAGGTAGTGGAAGGTGGCACGGCCAGGACGGGGCGGGTTCCACGGCCAGTCGTCGTGCTGGGCGAAGAAATCCTCGACGGTACTCACCTCAAGGCCGTACGGAGTACCGACCGGGGGCTGGAAACCGTACAGCGGAACCGCGGCCGGTCCGGCCTGCCCGCTCGGTCCGCTTGGCCCACTCGGCCCGGAGTGTCGCTTGTCGACCATCACGTGTCCGCAGCCTACCGCCCTTCCCGTCGGCGTCGACGGAAGGATGGGACGTGCCACCGCGCCCGCGCGGCGCGCCCTCCGCCTCCTTCGACGCCACAGTCCGTCACCACTTGAGAAGGCTCACCACCCATGAACGGATCGGCCCTGCACAAGACCGCCGCCGACTGCGCGGAGGAACTCCCCGGAGCCCGGCTGGAGCACCCCTTCGGCCCCGACTGGGAGGTCTACAAGGTGCGCGGCAAGGTGTTCATGCTGATGACCGAGGTCCCGGGGCGTCCCGTCGTGATCCTCAAGGCGGACCCCGGCGAGGCCGACGCTCTGCGGGAGCAGTACAGCTACATCACCCCCGGCTACCACATGAACAAGCGGCACTGGATCACCCTGGAGAGCGGAGAGGGCGTCGACAAGGAGCTCGTCGGGGAGCTCGTCACCGACTCCTACCGGCTCGTCGTCGCCCAACTGTCCAGGGCCGAGCGGCCTGTTGACCCGCACACCTACGGCACCGGCACGCGGGCGGCCCGGTGAACACGGCCGGTGACCGGCTCCAGGACACCGCCCGCCGGGCGGCACTGGCCCTCCCCGACGTCAGCCACGGCTACCCCTTCACCCCGGGACTCGACGTGTACAAGGTCGCGGGCAAGGTGTTCCTGATCGTCACCGACAGTGTCACCGACGACCCGGACGAACAGATCATCACGGTCAAGTGCGAGCCCGAACACGCCCGCGCTCGCGTACCCGGCCATGCCTCGATCACACCGGGCCGCTATCTCGACAAACGCCACTGGATCTCACTGGGGCCGGGACCCGGCGTCACCGAGCGGCTGGTCACCGACGCGGTCGAGGACTCCTACGACCTGGTCGCCGAGCGGCTGCCGCGACGCGACCGCGCCGATGCCCGATGAACAACCTTCTCCGGCGTGGCCGAACCGCCGCAGGCCCTGGGAGACAGGTGTTTCATTTGATGATCTCGTCTCGCGCTCGGGTCTGCCTTTCGAGCTTGCGAACGAGGTCTACGCGACGGCGACCATGACGAGGCCGCGCCTTGCGCTTGATGCATCCGAGGAGAGCGAGAAGTCGGCCACCCCTGAAGTGCTGACGGTTCACGCGTCTCGGCTAGCTCGTGGCCCTGGTGCCGCCGGCTGGGCGGGCCGGAGACACCGCACGGGCGACCGGAGTACCGACGGGTTCGATCCCGTCCAGCTATCGAGCGTTCGACCTGTTCGTGCCGGCTGTCGAATCGGGAGTGCTGTCCACTCGAATGGGTCAAGTTCTGCCAGTAACTCGCAGATTCCGGGGGCCGCTTGCGTAATTTGCGTGTCCGTGGCGGATTCCGAAACTCGCCGCTTCTCGCTGAGCGGGCGCGGCTCGCCGGACCAGCCTCACGGACAGGAGAGGGCCTGGCCGACGTCCTGACCCTTCAGCGCCGCGGTGTTCACCCCTCGTCGCGGGAGGCGGAGCAGTCCCTCTACCAGGACACGCTCGCGGAGTCGGTGCCGGTACCTGGGCAGCGGATCGGCTGTCTGTCGGTGCGAACTGCGCACTCCACTCGCGCGCTTGCGGCCTCGGCGAGTGTGTCGAGCGGCGACCGAGGATCACTGGCCCTTGTTCTTGACCTGTGATGACAGGTTTCTGGGCGATCTGAGGTACGGGCACACTCTGACGCTCGCGGCGTTCGGCTATGAAGCGGCCGGCGCACCCCGAAGCGCGCCGAGGTGGCCACCTCCGCCCCGCACCTACGAATACTTGGCTAGCCACACGATTGCTGTTACGGTAATCATGTGGCTAGCCACGCTTTCTCTTGAACTTCCCCCGCAGAACTGAGGAGACCCCATGTCCCACGAGAACTCTCTAGTGAAGCCTCCGATCAATCAACGCGTGCTGACCCTCGGCATCACCTCTGATGCGCTTTCCGCGGACGATTTCCCGCCGGGGGTCGCGACGCTCGAAGAGCTGGTCGCCATGAGGGAGCGCAGCTGGGCTGCGCTCCAGGCGACAGGCATCGACGGCGAGGCGGGATATGTCAGCCTGGACCCCGACGAGGCCGAGGCCGAGCTGCGTCGGCTGTTCGACGCGCACTCATACGGGGTGGTGCTCATCGGCGGCGGCATCAAGAACGTCCCGGAGTACACCGTCCTGTTCGAACGGATCGTCAACGTGCTCATCGACCTCCAGCCCGACATCCGGTTGAGCTTCAGCTCACATCCGACGAACGTGCCCGAGGCGCTGCAACGCTGGCTCAAGAAGTCCTGACAAAGACGTCTCACGGAACTGGGCGTTGGACGCGGCGGTGGGTGGTGAGGCAGGCGGCGAAGCCGGGGAAGGCTTCGTGGATGTCGTCGTGTCGTTCCCAGCGGATCCGCAGCCGGCGCAAGCCCTGCAGCCAGGCGATCGTCCGACTCCCCGCACAATGGGCAGCTTGAGTCGCAAGCTCCCGTAGCCGGCAGCTCGTCACCACCGTCAGTACCTGCCCGCTCGACCAGTCAGCCAGCGACGCTGAGCGTGCGGGACAAGCGCGGTCCTGACCGTCGGCTGAGCACGCCCGCCCACCGCCTCCCCAGGCGGCGGAGCGGCCGACTGCACCGACTACGCCACCCACACTGGCCGAGGAACCGAACCATGCCCACCCCCGAACCCCGCATCCCCACGACGGCCGACGCAGGACCGATGAGCTACGCGATCTTCCAACTCGCCCGCGCCCACCGCGCCTACGCTGCCGCTCTGCTGCGCGAGATGGACCTGCATCCCGGACAGGAACTGGTGCTGATGCACCTTTTCGACCGGGACGGCCAGTCCCAGTCCGAGCTGATCGAATGTCTCGGCGTGGACCACTCCACCCTCTCCAAGGCGCTACGCCGCATGCAGGACGCCGGCCTGGTCATCCGCGAGCCGGCCGCACACGACCGGCGCGTCATGGTGGTCCACCTCACCGACAAGGGCCGGGCGATGCGCGAGCCCATCACGGCCCTGTGGCAGGCCCTGGAGGAGACCACCGCCCGGAATCTGTCGGAGCAGCAGGCGGAGTCCTTCGTCGAGACCGCCTACGCCATCACCGACGCGATCAGCAGCCGCGCGTTGCCCGAGGAAGAGTCCACCTGACTCCCCCGGTGTGCACCCCGGACCCCCGTACGCCACACCGCACATGAAAAAGGGGCACGCGGACTGGGGTGCACACCGTCCCGCATGCGGCACGACCACCTCCAGCCAGGCCATATCACCTCCCCTGTACCGGCTGTTCCGGGCGCGGCACGTGGTGGCGAGATGCACTACGGATCCGCCACCGCAGTCGGCCCCCTGGCCCAGCCGACACGCAGGCGCCTATGCCTGCAGCCACCGCCCACCAACCTGATGGAAGAGGAGACTTCCCAATGACGT
>NZ_JAEQAZ010000321.1 GCF_016654115.1 Streptomyces sp. MBT53 | reverse complement strand
ACTGTGTAGGTGAAACTAACCAGTCCACCCCTGTGACCGGTTAGTTTCACCTACACAGTTCGGCGGGCTCCCGTACCGGACACCCACCCTGGACAACCTGTCGCGGAAACCCCGCTACCGCAGACAGACCGCCGATACCTTTTCCGCATCGCGGACATTTACGCTCGCCGCCATGACCCCTCAGCCCAACCCCCAGGCCGGCGCCGCCGTGAAGGCCGCGGACCGTGCGCATGTGTTCCACTCCTGGTCCGCGCAGGAGCTCATCGACCCGCTCGCCGTGGCCGGCGCGGAGGGGTCGTACTTCTGGGACTACGACGGCAGGCGCTACCTGGACTTCACCAGTGGGCTCGTCTACACGAACATCGGCTACCAGCACCCGAAGGTCGTCGCGGCGATCCAGGAGCAGGCCGCGACCCTCACCACCTTCGCGCCCGCGTTCGCGATCGAGGCCCGCTCGGAGGCGGCCCGGCTGATCGCCGAGCGGACGCCCGGGGACCTGGACAAGATCTTCTTCACCAACGGCGGCGCCGACGCGATCGAGCACGCGACGCGCATGGCCCGGCTGCACACCGGCCGGCCGAAGGTGCTCTCCGCCTACCGCTCGTACCACGGCGGTACGCAGCAGGCGATCAACCTCACCGGGGATCCGCGCCGTTGGGCCAGCGACAGCGCCTCGGCCGGGGTCGTGCACTTCTGGGCGCCCTTCCTGTACCGGTCCCGTTTCTACGCGGAGACCGAGGAGCAGGAGTGCGAGCGCGCGCTGGAGCACCTGGAGACGACGATCGCCTTCGAGGGGCCGGCCACGATCGCCGCGATCGTCCTGGAGACCGTGCCGGGCACGGCCGGGATCATGGTGCCGCCGCCCGGCTACCTCGCCGGGGTGCGGGAGATCTGCGACAAGTACGGGATCGTCTTCGTCCTCGACGAGGTGATGGCCGGGTTCGGGCGGACCGGTGAGTGGTTCGCGGCCGACCTGTTCGACGTCGTACCGGACCTGATGACCTTCGCCAAGGGCGTGAACAGCGGATACGTACCGCTCGGCGGGGTCGCCATCTCCGGCGCGATCGCGGACACCTTCGGCAAGCGCGCCTACCCGGGCGGCCTGACGTACTCCGGGCACCCGCTGGCCTGCGCCGCGGCCGTCGCCACGATCAATGTCATGGCCGAGGAGGGGGTCGTGGAGAACGCGAAGCACCTCGGTACGACCGTCGTCGAGCCCGCGCTGCGCGCGCTGGCCGAGCGGCACCCGAGCGTCGGGGAGGTCCGCGGGGTCGGCATGTTCTGGGCGCTGGACCTGGTGAAGGACCGGGAGACGCGCGAGCCGCTGGTGCCCTACAACGCGGCCGGTGAGGCGAACGCGGCGATGGCCGCGTTCGGGGCCGCCGCGAAGCAGCAGGGGCTGTGGCCGTTCGTCAACATGAACCGCACCCACGTCGTCCCGCCGCTCAATGTGAGCGAGGCCGAACTGAAGGAGGGACTCGCCGCTCTGGACACCGCGCTGTCCGTGGCGGACGAATTCACGTCGTAGTACGCCGTCGAATTCACCTCGTAGTACCCGGAATGGGCGGGTCCGTCTCCCTGGTGCCCGGATACGGGCAGGGCGGGAACCCGAACGCGTAAGGTGACGTGCTCGTAGACATATACGAGTACGCCATCGAACGCGACGAGGGAGACGCTCCGACGATGCCCGGAAGCAGCGGCAACGGCGCCGTGACCCGCAGCACCCTGCGGCAGCAGATCGCCGACGCGCTTCGCGACGAGGTCCTGGCCGGCCGGCTCCAACCCGGCCAGGAGTTCACGGTGAAGGAGATCGCCGAGCAGTACGGCGTCTCCGCGACCCCGGTCCGGGAAGCCCTCGTCGATCTCTCCGCGCAGGGACTCCTGGAGGCCGACCAGCACCGCGGCTTCCGCGTCCACGAGTACTCGGTGGCCGACCACCGCGGCATGATCGAGGCCCGCGCGCTGGTCACCGAGGGCATGTTCCTGGCGCTGGCCGGCGGCCACCCCGTCTTCGACCGCACCGACGACCCGCGTACGGTCGCCGCGCTCGCCGGGGTCCGCCGCCGCGGCGAGGAGGCGCAGCGCGCCGCCGAGGCCGGTGACCTCACCGTGCTGATCGGCTACGACCTGCGGTACTGGCGCGAGCTGAGCACCATGTTCGGCAACCCCTACCTCGGCGACTTCCTGCACCGGCTGCGCGTCCAGTCCTGGGTGTGCACCGTGCAGCATCTGCGCCGACTGACCGATCTGCGCGGGCAGTTGTGGGCCGAGCACACCGAACTCGTCGACGCCCTGGCGCGCCGCGACACCCCGGCCGCGCGCGCGATCGTCCTGGCGTACAACACGCACTCCCTCGCCCTCATCGAGCGGCTGGCCGCGCGGTGACCGGACCGGAAAGGGCCGCTCCGGCCGTGGACCCCAGTGTCGTCGTCGTGGACCTCAGTGTCGTCGTGCCCGCCTACAACGAGGAACAGCGGCTGGGGCCGACGCTCGACGCGATCACCGCGTATCTGGGCGACAACGAGGGCCGCTTCGGCGACTGGGAGATCATCGTCGCCGACGACGGCTCCGACGACGGGACGAGGGAGGTCGTCACCTCCCGCGCCGACCGGCGTGTGCAGTTGGTCACCAGCCCCCGCAACCGCGGCAAGGGCCACGCCCTGCGCCTCGGGGTCGCCGCCTCGCGCGGACGCCGGGTCCTGGTCACCGACGCCGATCTGGCCGCGCCCATCGAGGAGTTGGAGAAACTCGACAAGGAACTCGGCGAGGGCCGTGCGGCGGCGATCGGCTCCCGGGCCGCGCCCGGCGCGACCATCGAGAGCCACCAGCACCCGGTCCGTGAACTCCTGGGCCGCGCGGGCAACTTCCTGATACGCAAGGCCGCGGTGCCCGGCATACGCGACACCCAGTGCGGCTTCAAGCTCTTCGACGGCGACCGCGCCCGCGAGGCCTTCGCCGCCTCCCGCATCAACGGCTGGGGCATCGACGTAGAGGTCCTGCAGCACTTCCGCCGCGCCGACTGGGACGTCGCCGAGGTCCCGGTGCGCTGGTCCCACCAGTCCGGCTCGAAGGTACGGCCCCTGGACTACGCCCGGGTCCTCACCGAACTCGCCCGCCTCCGCGCCCGCTCCCTGCGCCCGGTGGACGTCCTGGTCCCCCTCCTCTTCCTCCTCATGTCGGTCGCCCTCTACTCGGGCCGCTTCTTCGACCCGAGCCACCGCTACCTGGAGGACTCGCTCCAGGACCAGAACCAGTGGGAGTGGTTCTTCGCGGTCACCGCCGACAACGTGGCCCACCTCCACAACCCGTTCTTCTCCAACCTCCAGGGCTTCCCCGACGGCGTGAACCTCATGGCCAACACGGTCATGCTCGGCCTGTCCGTCCCCTTCGCGCCGCTCACCCTGCTGGCCGGACCCGCGGTCTCCCTCAGCGTCTGCATGGCGCTCGGCCTCGCGGCCACGGCCGCCGCCTGGTACTGGCTGATCGTGAAGCGGGTCGTACGGCAACGGGCCGCGGCCTTCGTCGGCGCCTCGCTCGCGGCCTTCGCCCCGCCGATGGTCAGCCACGCCAACGCGCACCCCAACTTCGTCATCCTCTTCATGATCCCGCTGATCATCGACCGCGCCCTGCGCCTGTGCGCGGGCACGCGAGTGGTCCGCGACGGGGTCGTGCTCGGCCTGATGGCGGCGTACCAGATCTTCCTCGGCGAGGAGCCCCTGCTCCTGGCGTCGATGGGCATGGTCCTGTTCGCCGCCTCCTACGGCGTCCTCAACAGGGATGTCGTCCGGGCGTCCTGGCGCCCGCTCCTCAAGGGCCTGGGCATCGCGGCGGGGATCTGCGCGCCGATCATCCTGATCCCGCTCTGGTATCAGTTCGTCGGTCCGCAGAGCTACAAGAGCGTCCTGCACGGCGACAACGCGGGCAACAGCCCCCTCGCGCTCCTCTCCTTCGCCGAACGCTCCCTGATGGCGGGCGACGAGATCCGCGCCAACTCCCTCTCCCTCAACCCCACCGAACAGAACGCCTTCTACGGCTGGCCGCTGGTCGCCCTGGCCTTCGCCATCGTCGTACGACTGTGGGAACACGCCCTGGTCAAGGCGCTGGCGTTCACCGCGGTCGCCGCCGCGATCCTCTCCATGGGCCCCAAGATCCGCATCCCGCTCACGGACACGATCTACCCCGGCCCCTGGGCCCTGCTCGCCCACAAGCCGCTCTTCGAGTCGGTGATCGAGGGCCGGGTGGCGATGATCTGCGCACCCGCGCTGGGCATGCTGGTCGCGCTCGCGGTCGAACGCCTGGCCGCGACACGGGAGTTGGGCACGCAGTACGTGGGCCTGCTCGCCGTATGCCTGGCGCTGCTCCCCCTCGTCCCCGCACCGCTGAAGGCGGTCGACCGGGCGGCCGTACCCGCCTTCTTCACCGACGGCACCTACAAGTCGTACGTCCGCGCCGGCGAGTCCCTGGTCCCGCTCCCGCTGGCCGACCCCGGCGCGGCGGAGGCGCTGCACTGGCAGACCGCCGCCCACCTCGGCTTCAAGATGCCCGGCGGCTACTTCAACGGCCCCTACGGCGCCGACCGCATCGGCATCTACGGCGCCTCGCCCCGCTACACCTCCAACATGCTGCGGGACGTCCGCTACACCGGCGTCATCCCCACCATCGGCAAGAACTGGCAGGCGCAGGCCAAGGCCGACTTCGCGTACTGGCACGCGGGCGCCCTCGTCGTCGCGCCGCAGCCCAACGACGACAAGCTCCGCACCGCTGTGGAAAAGCTGGTCGGCAAACCCGGTAAGTGGGTGGACGGCGTGTGGGTATGGGACCTGCACGAGGGGAGCTGACCCGGGCCGCACCGACTACTCTTCCCCCTACTCTTGCCTGACCACCATGCGAACACCACGCTGCGCAGCGAGTAACCGAGGAGCCCCTTTTGGCCTGTGACCTGTGGCTGGTCCCGCTCGTCGACGTGTTGTGCCACACCCCCGACAATCCGTTCGCCGACGAACTCGCGCTCTACAACTCGCTGCTGGACGAGGCCGGGCTCCCCCCGGTGCCGGTGTACCAGTACATGCCGGGGCTGTCCGGGGAGGTCGCCCCGGTCGCGGGCTTCGACTACGACGCGCTGCACTTCCTGCGCCGGGCCTACCTCCTCCAGGTCTGCGGGCTCCCGGTCACCCCGGTGGACGACCTGGGCGGCGACTACGAACAGCTCCTGGAGATGTTCGAGACCACGGCCCAGCAGTCCCACCTGGTCTGGCACTACGACCACGCGGGCGCCTACGTCCCGGTCGACTTCCCGCACCCCCTCGCGAACGACGAACTCCTCGCGGGCGGCGGCCCGTTGGGCTCGTCCCAAACACTGCTTCGGGAGCTGGAGTTCGTGGCCCCGACGATCGGCATCGACCCGGCCAACCCACCGACGGCACCGCAACCCCCCGCCGCTCCCACGGAGTTGGAGGAACCGGCCGTCGCCGCGCCGTACGACCCCAGCCCGTTCGCGCGCGAACGGCACGTCTGGCTCGGGCTGCACGCGGCGGCGACCCGCAGCCTGGCCCAGGGCTCGATGATCGTGTTCAGCTAACGACGCGTACCAGGGGTGTCCTCGGTCGCGGCCATGTCCTGCGTGCCGATGACGCCGAGCAGTTCGAGCTGGGCGGCGCCCTCGGTACCGGGCGGGGCCGTGAACCACAGCAGCCGCTGGCGGCCGTCCTCGCTGAACAGACTGTGGCAGTCCAGCTCGACGACCCCCAGCGCGGGATGCACGATGCGCTTGTGATCGGTGCGGCGCAGGCCCACGTCGTGGGTGTCCCACAGGGCGGCGAACTCCGCGCTGCGCCGCCGCAGCGCGGCCGTCATCCCGGCGACCTCTCTGTCACGGCTCCGGCGGGCGGCCACCGCCTGCAGGTCGGCGACGAAGACCCGTGATTGGTGCGGATGGTCCTCGGGCGGGTAGATCGCGCGGGCGGCCGGATCGGTGAACCAGCGGTACGCGAACCCGGTGGCGGGACCGCGCGGCTCCGGCGCCCGCCCGAGCAGGGCGGCGGCCAACTCATTCTGTACGAGGGTCTCGTGCAGGTCGGTGATGACCTGGCCGGGGTGGTGGCCAGCCGGTCCAACAGCCCGAGCAGGGCGGGCTGTACGTGCCGCGCGCCCGCGCCGCGCGCCGACTCGGGCAACGGCCGGTCGGCGAGGTGGAACAGGTGGTCGCGCTGGTCGCCGCCCAGCCGCAGCGCCCGGGCGAGGGCGTTCAGTGTCTGGGCCGAGGGCTGGGCGCCGCGTCCGCGCTCCAGCTCGGTGTAGTAGTCGGCCGACAGCCCCGCCAGTTGCGCGACCTCCTCGCGCCGCAGGCCGGGCACCCGGCGCCGGGGCCCGACGGGCAGCCCGACGTCGGCCGGCCGGACCCGGTCACGCCGGGACCTGAGGAACGCCGCGAGCTCGGGAAGGTTCACCCGCTCATCGTCGCCTCTCCGGCGGGGTCCGAGCCAGGGGCCGGCAACCCCTGGGTGGGCTCAGCCCTGGCCCGGCGGACGTCGGGGACGGACAGTTGCCCCACACCGACAGCGCTACGAAAGAGAGCACCATGCCGTTCGCGAACTTCAAGGTCCCCGCCGGCGCCCTCACCGCCGAGCAGAAGGAGCAGATCATCACGCGCACCACGGACCTGTACGCCGAGATCTTCGGCGACGGCGCACGGGCCACCACGCTCGTCCTGGTGGAAGAGGTCGCCGACGCCGGATGGGGCATCGGCGGCGGTGTCCTGACCCTCGCCAAGATCCAGGGGACACCGCAGGACCGATGACCTAGCGGATCTTGCCGAGACCCGTCTGGACGTCCTCCGCGTTCATCACCGGGGTCCAGGTCAGCTCGGCACCCAGGTTGAGGAAGAACGGCTCACTGATCGACGGAATGTCGGAGGCGTCCTTCAGGTCGAAGAACAGGAACGCGGTGCGCTTGCCGCCGTCGGCGGTGAAGTAGGCCGCCTCGGGCTTGATCTGCTCCAGGGACTCCTCCATCAGCTTCCCCAGAGTCCCGTTGCGGATGGCCTCGTTCCCCTTCTCCGTGTCCATGGACGCTTTCAGCATCATGCGCATCGCAGTCACCTTCTCCTGGTCGGCGTGCGCGGGGCGGACCACTTCAGGATATGCCCGGACAAAGGGGGCGTCCCGGTGAGAGCTCCTCCTACCCCCTCCCCAAAAAAGCGTGACACTTTCAGGCGAAACCGACACACTTTTTTGGGACACCCACCCTCCCCCCACGCCAGACTGCTCACATGAGCAGCTCGAAGCATGTCCAGGCTCCGCCCGGAATGGGCACCGTGCACCGCGCGACGCTGGACGCGATGGCCATGCGCGGGCCCCGGCGCGTGGGTGTCACCCATATCGCCCGGCTGGCCGACTCCAACCGCCAGTTCTTCTACCGGAATTGGGCCGATCCCCAGGTACTGCTGCGCGAAGCCACCTTGCAGGAACTGAAGCGCGTGCTGCAGCGGGCCCTGGAGGTCCCCGGCCCGCTGCCGCCACGGGAGTGTCTGGGGGTGCACTTCGTGGTGCGGGCGGCCCGGCTGCTGCGGGAGCATCCGGTCGTCGCGGCGATGGCACGGACCGAACCGGCGATGACGTACGCCGCCGTCCTCCGTACGGACACCGAGTGGCACGGGAGTGCCTGGGACTGGCTGACCGAGCATGTGACCCCGCATCTGCCCTGGGGCACCGAACGGGACACGGTCACGCTCGCCGTGCTGACCACGGCGCTGCCGTACGCACTGATCCCGCCGGAGGAGCCGCCCTCCGAGACCGAACGGGCGGCTGTCGACAGGAGGTTGAGCCAGGCCCTGCACGCCTGCCTCGGCCTGCCGCTCACCTGCCCCGACTGACCTACAGATCCTGAAGGAACCAGAGGGACAACGTCAGTACCACTACGCCACGGACCGCGACCAGCGCCAGGTTCGCGCTCCGCAGCCGATCCGTCCGAAGCCACACGGTCCACGTCACCAGCAACGACAGCACGACCGTGAGGATGAGCACCACGGGCGCGGGGTCGGCGTAGAGGGCGTCGGGGTGGGCCCACACCAGGTAGGTCCACCACGCGGCGGACGTCACGGTCAGGAGCGACTCGGCCCAGAGTCCGACGAGTTCCTCCCGGAGCGGCTTCAGCACAGGCTCGTCCCTCCCGCGATCAGCATCAGCGTCCCCGTCGCCGTACCGAAGAGCAGTCGTAGTCCCGCGGCCGCCCAAGTGACGTACCGCAGCCAGGTGTTGCCCAGGTACAGCAGCGCCCAGGTCGCCGGAAGCGAGGCCCACAGTGCGTAGGCCACGTGCCGGTGGAGGTCCTGGGTCGCGAAGTCGCACATGCCGTTCGACCCGTCGCCGTAGAGGCCCACGGAGACGAAGACGGCGAGCGCTCCCTCCAGGAACAGGAACAGGAGCGCCGCCGGGGACAACCGTCTTCGATAGGGCATGGACGGAACGTAGCGAATGTCCGGTGTGAGGATGCCGTGAAGTTGATCATTCACAGCAACTCACAGGAACGGACCGTTAGAAGACCGCCGTACCCGCCTGGGTCAGCTTCCAGTTGGAGGCCGCGAACGTCGACGGGTCGATCGTGCCCTTGGCCGTGGCGTAGGCGATCATCAGGTCGCGGACCTGGTTGGTGGAGCTGTAGGCGGACTCCGCGGCGGCGATGTGCGGGTAGCCGCTGCCGCCGTTGGCGCGGTAGTTGTTGACCGCGACGACGAAGACCTGGTCGTCGGGGATGGCGGCGCCGTTGTAGGTGAGGTTCTTGATGCGGGAGCCCTCGGCCGCCGCGATGTCGATCTCGTAGGAGACACCGGCCGCCGTGTCGTACATGTAGTCCCAGAAGCTGTTGGCGTTGGTGAGGGTCGCGGTGTCGACCGCGGTGCCGGCCGGGACCTGGTGGTAGTACTTCGCCGCGAACTCCAGGTAGTCCTTGAGCTGGGCGCCGGTGAGCTTCTTGCCGTAGAGGGTGTTCTCGTAGATGTAGAGGCCGGCGACGTCGCGGATGGTCACGTCGCCCTTGGGGATGTCGGCGGTGCGGCTGAAGCAGGCCGCCACCGAGATCAGCGGGAGCGCGGCGTCCGCCGCCGACAGGCCCGCCTTGACCGTCTCCATCTGTACCTCGTGGATGAAGTCGATGGCGGGGACGTCCTTCCAGCAGGCCTCCGCGGTCGACATGTCCACGGTGCTGGTGCCGATCGCCGTGTTGACGTATTTGACGACCAGGTCGTGGTCGGCGGTGAGGAGTTCGGTGATCTTCGGGTCCTCGGCGACGGTGTTGCTGTTGAGCGTGGTCGCCGTCTTGCTGGTGATCTTCCAGCAGCCGCGCACGAGTTCCAGCTCGAAGTCGAAGACGGACAGGCGGTAGCCGTAGCAGTACGGCTCGGACAGGAGGACGTCCTCGCCGGTCTCGTCGTTCTTCACCGTGTAGGTGGGGACGTCGACGTGGGTGTGGCCGACGAGGATCGCGTCGATGCCGGGGACCTGCTGGGCGACCAGGTTCGACGCGTTCTCCACGTACGGGAGTTCGTCGCCCCACGACGTCGAGCCGTCCAGACCGGAGTGGTCGGTGAGGAAGACGACGTCACAGCCGAGCGCGCGCAGCCGCGGCACGTACTTCTTCGCCTGCTCGACGAGCCCGGGGAAGACCAGCTTGCCGCTGACGTTGTCCTTGTCCCACAGCGCGATGCCCGGGTTGGTGAGGCCGAGGATGCCGACCTTGATGTCCGGTGCGCCGGGCACCTTGATGCACTTGACGGTGTAGGGCTCGAAGGCGGGCTTGAGGGTCTTCGCGTCCAGGGCGTTGGCGCCGAGCAGCGGGAAGTGACACTGCTTCTCGAAGGCGCGCAGCACGTCCACTCCGTAGTTGAACTCGTGGTTGCCGAGGGCGGCGGCGTCGTAGCGCATCTCGTTCATGGCGACGGCCATGGGGTGCTTGGGGCCGCGCTTGCCGTCCTTGCCCGTGATGGGGTCGACGTTCGCGTAGTAGTACGCGAGGGACGTGCCCTGGATGATGTCGCCCGCGTCGACGAGCAGCACCCGGTGCTCGCCCTTCTCGGCGCGCAGGTTCTTGACCAGGGTGGCGATGCGGGCGATGCCGTAGGTGTTGCCCTTGGAGTCCACCGGGGCGGCGTTGGTGTAGTAGTCCCAGTTGAAGACGTGGCTGTGCAGGTCGGTCGTGCCCAGGATCGAGAACGACCAGGTCTTGGGCTTCGGCGTCGGCTTCGGCTTGTGCCGGTCGGCGGCCTCGGCCGGGGTCGCCGCCGCCGTCCCCGCGACGGCCACGACAGCGCCGGTGACGGCGGACTTCTGCACGAACTCACGACGGTTCATGGGATTGACGGGCATTCAGGGCTCCTGGAAGGGCACAGAGGGCGGGTGGTGCGTGCGGGGCGCGGCGGGCTACCCGCGTAGATGCTGGCCTCCACCTGTTACCGGCGTAACCACGGACAGCCCAAGGGCCGGTCAAGGTTTCCCAAGACCGGCCCAAGTGCGGCCGTCGAAAACGGCTCAACCGCCGTCCTAGATGAACGAGTTGATCTCGATCGTCTCCGTACGTCCCGGTCCGACACCGATCGCGGAGATCGGCGCGCCCGACATCTCCTCCAGCGCCTTCACGTACGCCTGCGCGTTCTTCGGGAGGTCCGCGAAGGTCTTGGCCTTCGTGATGTCCTCGCTCCAGCCGGGCAGGTTCTCGTAGATCGGCTTCGCGTGGTGGAAGTCGGTCTGCGAGTACGGGAGTTCCTCGACGCGCTTGCCGTCGATCTCGTAGGCCACGCAGACCGGGATCTGCTCCCAGCCGGTGAGGACGTCGAGCTTGGTGAGGAAGAAGTCGGTCAGGCCGTTCACGCGGGTCGCGTAGCGGGCGATGACCGCGTCGAACCAGCCGCAGCGCCGGTCACGGCCGGTGGTGACGCCCCGCTCGCCGCCGATCCGGCGCAGCGCGTCGCCGTCCGCGTCGAACAGCTCGGTCGGGAACGGGCCCGAGCCGACCCGGGTCGTGTACGCCTTCAGGATGCCGATGACCCGGCTGATCTTGGTGGGGCCGACACCCGCGCCCGTGCACGCGCCGCCCGCGGTGGGGTTGGAGGACGTGACGAAGGGATAGGTCCCGTGGTCGATGTCCAGGAGGGTGCCCTGCCCGCCCTCGAAGAGGACGACCTTGTCCTGGTCCAGCGCCTGGTTGAGGACGAGGACCGTGTCGGCGACGTACGGCTTGAGGCGGTCCGCGTAGGACAGCAGCTCCTCGACGACCTGCTCGATGGCGATCGCGCGCCGGTTGTAGAGCTTGGTGAGCATCTGGTTCTTGATGTCGAGGGAGGCCTCGACCTTCTGCGTCAGGATCGACTCGTCGTAGAGGTCCTGGACCCGGATGCCGACGCGGTTGATCTTGTCCGCGTAGGTCGGGCCGATGCCGCGGCCGGTCGTCCCGATCTTCCGCTTCCCGAGGAAGCGCTCGGTCACCTTGTCCACCGTCACGTTGTAGGGCGTGATGATGTGAGCGTTACCGCTGATCAGGAGCTTGGACGTGTCGACGCCGCGCTCGTTCAGCCCGTTCAGCTCGGAGAACAGGACCGACGGGTCGACGACGACACCGTTGCCGATGACCGGAGTGCACTCCGGTGTGAGGATCCCGGAAGGGAGCAGGTGAAGGGCGTACTTCTGATCGCCCACGACTACCGTGTGGCCGGCGTTGTTGCCGCCCTGGTAGCGCACCACATAGTCGACGGAACCACCTAGCAGGTCCGTCGCCTTTCCCTTGCCTTCGTCACCCCACTGAGCACCGAGCAGCACAAGTGCGGGCACGCGCGTACACCCCTTCCGGGCGGGGCATGTCCAAGGTCAGAGACGTACGCCGCACAGCGTGTGCCTCGTACGTCAGCGACCCTCGTCGGCCGCAACCCGTCGGACCGGATGCCCCGGAATAGACGAAGCCCCTGGCGCAATAGCGCAAGGGGCTCTTGCACAAAGATGCTACCCGAGGAAGCGAGGCATGGCCGAGGTGGCGACTTTCGCGACTTCCGATCAGCTCCTGGTCGTCATCGATCCGGTCGCCCGGCGCACCGACGGAGAGTCCGTCCGCATCGCGAAAGACGTGCTCAGCGCGGGTGCGGCGACCAAGGTGTGCATGCCGGACGCGAGGACCCGGGCGAACTCCTCGGGCCCGTCCGGCATGCACACCTTGGTCGCCGCACCCGCGCTGAGCACGTCTTTCGCGATGCG
>NZ_JAEQAZ010000320.1 GCF_016654115.1 Streptomyces sp. MBT53 | reverse complement strand
AGCGGGAGCGCCTGCGGCGGCACGCTGCTCGTCCTCCGCCGCCGCAGGCGCTCCCGCTAGGACAGGCGGTCAGTACAGGAACCGGTGCAGCGGAGCCGACTCGGTGAGCAACATGGTCAGCCGGTGGGCGAGCCGCTGCCAGGCTTCGTCCTGCCCATAACTGAGTCTCACGTCCTCGTCGCCGTCGGCCGCCTCGATCGCCGCGAAGAGGGTGGCCGTGTCGGCGTCGGGCGTGAGGTCCACCAGGGACAGCACCCGCGCCAGCGCGCCGACCAGGCCGACGGCGGTCTTCTCGGGTGTCAGGACAGTGCCTCGGACCGCGGCCACGACGCCCGAGGGGTCGGGCAGGTCCGGCGGTGCCACCAGGAGCCCGGACAGCTCGCGCAGCAGCGCGTACAGCAAGTCCGTGTCGCCGGTGGGCAGTTCGACGATGCGCAGGCCCTCGTGCTCCCAACGGCCGTTCGGCGTCCACACCTTGGGGCCGCGCGCCACCGCCTCGGCGAGCGTCTCCCGCACTCGCCGGAAGACCACGAGCCCGTCCGCGAAAAGCGCGTGCTCACCGGCTCCCCGCGCGGACTCGGCCAGCGGCGCCAGCAGGTGTTCCTCGACCCGGTCGCACTGCGCGTCGAGATCCGGATCCACGACCACGAGACGCACCGACGTGCGCTGCTCCTGTTGCTCCATACCGACCACTCTGCCAGCCGCCTCGGACAATGGGCCTAGTGCCCGGCTCCGCCCAGGGCGAGCACCACGGACAGGTTCGGTGTCCGGTCGACCGCGTCGCCGAAGACGTCGACGGCCGTCTCCCACTCCTCCGGCCGCGCCTTCGCGTACGCCCGCCAGTTCCGTACGACGACCAACAGGCCCTGTTCCACGGCCTCTTCGGGCCACACGGTGTGGTCGCCGAGGCTGTCGGCGAGGGCGTCCCAGTTGCGGCCGAACCAGTCGGGGAGCCGGAGGGAGCCAGCGACACCGTCCATCAGGCCGGCCTTGTCCGTGACCCCGTCGAGGTCGAGGGTGACCGCGAGCTGCGTCATCTCAGTACCGTCCTGAACGACTTGTAGTGATCATCGGTGTAGTAGATCTCGCCGCCCTGCCCGGTGACAATGCGCCGGGCCCCGCGATCGCGCGAGCCCGGCGTCCGGACGGTGTACTCGTGGTAGTAACCGCGCTTCTGCGCAGGCAGCAGCTTCTCGTAGTTCCCGAAGACGACCCCGTCCTTGGCGTACGGGAAGGGGCCTCCACGGTCGATGAGGGTGAGGGTCTGCCGTGCCTCGGCGGGGAGTTGGGACGCTTTGACGGTGCCTGTGCTCGTGGCCGTGGACGAACAGCCCACGGGCAGCAGTACGGCGAGACAGACGAGAAGCAGTCGGGAGACGAACCGCAGCAGCATGCGCCCGATGCTGCCACGGTCGTCCCGGTAGGAGTCGCTGCCGGGGCCCGTCAGATCCCGTCGGGGTCCGTCCGGCCGAGCGCCGACTTCGGCGGTGTGCCGGCCGTCATCAGATAGTCCGCGGCGGCGGTGTCCGTCACCAGGCTGGTGACGAGCCCGGACCGCAGCACCGCGTCGATCGCCGCCGCCTTCCGCTGCCCGCCCGCGATCGCGACGACCTCGGGGATACGGCGCAGCTGGTCCGCCTTGACGGTGATGCACCGCTCGCCCAGGTCCCGGCCGACCCGGCGGCCCTCGGCGTCGAAGAGGTGCGCGGACGTCTCGGCGGCGACACCGAGGGACGAGTAGTGCGCCCGCTCCTCGGCGCTGAGCATGTCGTACACCGTGGAGATGCCCGACTCCCAGGAGCCGATGGAGACGCAGGCGACCGTGACCTTGTCGAAGTACTCGAAGGCGCGGGCGATCCCCGTCTGGTGGCGCAGCGCCTCCGCGGTGGCCGCGTCCGGCAGCAGCATCGGCGCGTAGATGGGGTGGGCGTCGCCGCCGGACACCTGCGCGGCGCGCCGTACCGCCTCGACCGAGCCGCGCTCGGCGGTCCCGGCGTCGTACACGCCCGTCAGCTGGACCACCGTGCAGGGCGGCAGCCGGTCGAGGGCCGCGGCCATGTGGATGGTGGACCGGCCCCAGGCGAGGCCGAGAACGTCGCCCTCGTTGACCAGCTCGCCGAGCAGGTCGGCCGCGACCTCCCCGAGGTTCTCGGGGTCGGGCGACTCTTCGCTGACCTCGGCCGGGGACTCGACCACGACGGCGTGCCTCAGGCCGTAGCGGGCGCGCAGCGCGTCCGAGCGCTCCGCGTCCAGTTCGGCCGGTACTCGGATCTCGATGCGTACGAGATCCCGTTCGAGAGCGGTCTCCAGGACCCGGGCCACCTTGAAGCGGCTGACGCCGAACTCCTCCGCGATCTGGATCTTGGACTTGCCCTCGAGGTAGAAGCGGCGGGCCATGGCCGCCGCCTGCACCAGCTCTGCGGGTCCCATCCGCATGGCTGACCGGCCCGCCGACATACCCGACACGGCGATCTCCTCACTGCTCTTCACACTCTGGATTCGCCGTTCATCCTTGCAGATCCGGCGCTCTTGATCAGCCTTGATGGCCGCCGTTCACATACCTGCCGCTCAGTGGTCGCACGCCCAGGATGCCTTGCTCACGACCTCTTCGGCCTGCGTGCGCAATGCACGTACCGCCGCGGCCGGGTCGGATGCCCCGTACACCGCCGAACCGGCGACGAACACATCGGCGCCGGCCTCCGCGCAGCGCTCGATCGTCGAGGCCGAAACGCCGCCGTCGACCTGCAGCCACAGCTCCAGCCCGTGCTTCCTGATCAACTCACGGGTACGGCGGATCTTCGGCAGCATGATGTCGAGGAAGGACTGGCCACCGAAGCCCGGCTCCACGGTCATGATCAGCAGCATGTCCAGCTCGGGCAGCAGGTCCTCGTACGGCTCGATGGGCGTCGCCGGCTTGAGCGCCATGGAGGCGCGGGCGCCCTTGGCCCGGATCTCACGCGCGAGCCGCACCGGAGCCGCGGCCGCCTCGACGTGGAAGGTGACGGAGGAGGCACCCGCCTCGACGTACTGGGGGGCCCAGCGATCGGCGTCCTCGATCATCAGATGGCAGTCCAGCGGGGTGTCCGTCGCCCGGGCCAGTGACTCTACGACCGGCACACCGAGCGTGAGATTCGGGACGAAGTGGTTGTCCATGACGTCGACGTGGAGCCAGTCGGCGCCCTCGACCGCCTTGGCCTCCTCGGCGAGGCGGGCGAAGTCGGCGGACAGGATGCTGGGGTTGATCTGCACGGCCATGCCCCAAGCCTGCCATGTCCTGCGGGGGTTAGCGGCATCGGTCGGTCGCGGACGGGGTCGGGTGCGGGGTACGGGGCCGTCGGGCCCACTGCGAGAATCCCTCCCTGAGCGAAGAGGGAGATGGCATGGGACAGCCGTTCGGCTCCTATCAGAACGAGATCTACTTCAACGGGCTCGGCGGCATCGTGCCGTCGTACCCCATGGCTTTCGCGGAACTGGAGGAGAGGGCGAGCGCGGCCCTGCCACCCTCCGTGTGGTCCTACGTCGCGGGCGGCGCCGGCGACGAACGCACCCAGCGCGCCAACGTGACCGCCTTCGACCACTGGGGCCTGGTCCCCCGGATGTTCGTCGGCGCGGCCCAACGCGACCTGTCCGTCGACCTGTTCGGGCTGAAACTGCCCTCCCCCGTCTTCATGGCACCGGTCGGCGTCATCGGCCTCTGCGCCCAGGACGGACACGGCGACCTGGCCACCGCGCGGGCCGCCGCGCGCACCGGCGTACCGATGGTGGCCTCCACGCTCACGGTCGACCCGCTGGAGGAGGTGGCCGCCGAGTTCGGCGACACTCCAGGCCTCTTCCAGCTCTACACCCCCACAGACAGGGACCTCGCCGCAAGCCTCGTCCACCGCGCCGAACAGGCCGGCTACAAGGGCATCGTGGTCACCCTGGACACCTGGATCACCGGCTGGCGCCCCCGCGACCTCTCCACCGCCAACTTCCCCCAACTACGCGGCCATTGCCTGGCCAACTACACGAGCGACCCGGTCTTCAGATCCCGTCTGACCCGCACCCCGGAGGAGGACCCCCAGTCCGCGGTCCTCCTCTGGACACAGCTCTTCGGCAACCCGCTCACCTGGGACGACCTCCCCTGGCTGCGCTCCCTCACCACCCTCCCTCTGATCGTCAAGGGCATCTGCCACCCCGAGGACGTGCGCCGGGCCAAGGACGGGGGCGTGGACGCCGTCTACTGCTCCAACCACGGCGGCCGCCAGGCCAACGGCGGCCTCCCCGCCCTCGACGCCCTCCCGTCCGTGGTCGAGGCGGCGGACGGCCTCCCGGTCCTCTTCGACTCCGGCATCCGCAGCGGCGCCGACATCGTCAAGGCCATCGCCCTGGGCGCCACCGCGGTGGGCATCGGCCGCCCGTACGCCTACGGCCTCGCCCTGGGCGGCACGGACGGCATCGTCCACGTCCTGCGTTCCCTCCTCGCGGAAACGGACCTGATCATGGCGGTCGACGGATATCCGACACTGGCGGATTTGACGGGGGAGGCACTTCAGCGCGTCGCGTGAGGCACGGCACGCGTCAACTGGTGCTGGGGATGGGCGCGTTCGGCGACTGGTGGGTGAGTCGGTGCTGCGGATCAGCGTGTTCCGCGACCCGCGCGGGAGCCGGTCCTGCGGATGAACGGACCGGTGACCGGCGGGTGAGCTGGTGCTGCGGATGAACGCGTCCTGCGCCCCACGCGGGAGCCGATCCTGCAGATGGACGCGCCCCGCGACCGGCGCGGGAGCCAGCCCAGCGGATGAACGGACCGGTGACAGGCAGGTGAGTCGCTACTACGGATGAACACGTTCCGCGACCCGCGCGGGGTCGGCCCCGCACACGAACGCTCCGGTAACCAGCGGGTGAGCCGACCCTGCGGATCAGCGCGTTGCGCGACCCGCGCGCAAGCCCGACCCGCAGATAAAAGCGTCCCGCGACCGGTGCATCATCCGATGACGCGGACGAACCCGTTCGGTAGCCCGCGCAAGCCCGTCCCGCGGATGAACGCGCCGGTGACCGGCGGATGAGCAGCGCTGCGGATCAGCGCGTTCCGCAGCCTGCACGCAGGCCCGTCCTGCCGATGGACACGCCCTGCGACCGACACATCAACCGGCCCGGCCGACGAACGCGTTTCCCGGCGCGCGAGCCCGTGCTCCACATGAACGCACCGCAGACCAGCGCATCAACTGCGCCTGCGGACGAACGCGCTCGGCAACCCGCGCGCGAACCCGTCCTGCGGATCAGCGGATTCCCCGGCCCGCACGCGAGCCCGTCCTGCCGATGGACACGCCCTGCGACTGGCGCGCGTCAACTAGTCCTGCGGATCAGCGCGTTCAGCGGTGCGCGGGGGCCGGTCCCGCAGATGACGGCGCCCCGCGCCGCGCCCGTCAGCCCGTCCTGCGGATCAGCGCCAGATACATCGCGTCGGTCCCGTGCAGGTGTGGCCACAGCTGTACGTCAGGACCGTCGCCGAGGGCCGGGACGCCCGGCAGGAGGGGGCGGGCGTCGATCAGTTCGGTGTGCGGGAACTGCTTGAGCAGGTCGTCGACGACCGCCCGGGTTTCCGCGAGGTGCGGCGAGCACGTCGCGTAGCCGACGACGCCGCCGACGCGTACGGATTCCAGCGCGGTGCGCAGCAGCCCGCGCTGGAGGGGCGCGAACCCGTCGAGATCCTCGGGACGGCGGCGCCAGCGGGCCTCGGGACGGCGGCGCAGCGCGCCCAGGCCGGTGCACGGCACGTCCATCAGAACGCGGTCGAAGCTGTCGGGCCGCCACGGCGGGCGGGTCCCGTCGGCGGCGATGACCTGGTACGGGCCGGGGTTCCCGGCGAGCGCCTTCGCCACCAGGCCCGCGCGGTGGGGCTGCTTCTCGGAGGCGAGGAGCGTCGCCCCGCGCTCGGCGGCGACGGCGGCGAGCAGCGCGGCCTTGCCGCCGGGCCCCGCGCATCCGTCGAGCCAGGTCTTGTCCGGCCCGTCGAGCGGTGCGTTGGCCAGCGCGAGGGCGACCAGCTGGCTGCCCTCGTCCTGGACTCCGGCCCGGCCTTCCTTCACGGCGGTCACGGCCCCGGGTTCGCCGCCCTCACTGAGCCGCACGGCGTACGGCGACCAGCGTCCCGGCAGCGCGGCCTCCTCGTGCAGGAGTTCGTCGGTGGTGGACCGGCCGGGGCGGGCCACGAGGGTCACTTCGGGCCGCTCGTTGTCTGCCTCCAGCAGGTCCTCGATCCCGGCGCGCGGCCCGCCGAGCGAGTCCCACAGCGCGGAGACGACCCAGCGCGGGTGCGAGTGCACGATGGCGAGGTTGTCCTCGGGGTCGTCGTCGTAGGGCGGCGCGACCCGTTCGACCCACGTGTCGAAGTCGTCCTGCGCTACCTTCCGCAGCACGGCGTTGACGAACTTGGCCCGTCCGTCGCCGAGGACGACCCGGGCGAGTTCGACGGAGGCGGACACGGCGGCGTGGGTCGGGATCCGCGTCCCGAGCAGTTGGTGCACCCCGAGGCTCAGCACGTCCAGCACCGGCGGGTCGACCTCGCGGAGCGGCCGGTCGACGCACGAGGCGATGATCGCGTCGTAGGTCCCCTGCCTGCGCAGCGTCCCGTAGACCAGCTCGGTGGCGAGCGCCGCGTCCCGCGCGTCGAAGTCGCCCTTCTCGCGCGCCTTCCGCAGCAGCGGCGGCAGCACGAGGTTGGCGTAGGCGTCCCGTTCGTCGACGGCCCTCAGCGCCTCGAAGGCGAGGATGCGGACGGGGTCCTTCTGCGGCCGGCGGTAGGGCTTGCCGGGCTTACGGGGTCGCGGGGACTGCTCACTCACGAAAAAGGTGCTCCGGATTTCTGGCCGAGATGTGCGTCCAGCCTACGTCGCACCGGCCCGACCGCGCGCGGGACGTCACGCCCCGGGAGTTCACAGGGTCCCGACGGTCTCCCCCGCCCCGATCCGCGCCCCGCGCGCCCAGTCCGCCGCCCGCATCGGCTTCTTGCCCTGCGCCTGCACCCACACCAGCTCGACGGCGTACGACCCGGTGCCCACGTACACGTTGTTCTTGCCGACGGAGAGCTCACCGGGCGCGAGGTCGGTCCGCTCCGGCACGGGCACGGCCTGGACGATCTTGAGCCGCTCGCCCCGGAAGCCGGTCCAGGCGCCGGGCGCCGGAGTGCATCCGCGCACCACCCGGTCCACGCGCAGGCCGGGGGCCGCCCAGTCCACCTGCGCGTCCTCGACGTTGATCTTCGGGGCGAGGGTGATGCCCTCGCCGGGCTGCGGTACGGCTTTCAACGTCCCGTCCTCGATGCCGTCCATGGTCGCCGCGAGCAGGCCCGAGCCCGCGAACGCGAGCCGGGTCAGCAGGTCGCCGCTGGTGTCGGTCGGGCGGATCTCCTCGGTCACGGTGCCGTAGACGGGCCCGGAGTCGAGTCCTTCCTCGATCAGGAAGGTGGAGGCGCCGGTGATCTCGTCGCCGGACATGACGGAGTGCTGCACGGGGGCGGCGCCGCGCCAGGCGGGGAGCAGCGAGAAGTGCAGGTTGACCCAGCCGTGGGCGGGGATGTCGAGGGCGACCCGGGGCAGCAGGGCGCCGTAGGCGACGACGGGGCAGCAGTCGGGCGCGATCTCCCGCAGCCGCTCCAGGAACTCCGGGTCGCGCGGCTTGACGGGCTTCAGCACCTCGATGCCCGCCTCCTCGGCCCGCTCGGCGACGGGGCTCGCCACCAGCCTGCGCCCACGCCCGGCCGGCGCGTCGGGCCGCGTGACGACGGCGGCCACCTCGTGCCGCCCGGAGGCGATCAGGGCGTCCAGTGCGGGAACGGCGACCTCGGGGGTACCGGCGAAGACGAGCTTCATGGGTGCGTTCGGGCCTCTCGGGCGGGAGTGTGCGGGCAGCGCACCAGTCTATGGCGCGCGGGCCCAGGGGCCCACGCCGGAGGACGCACGGACGCCCACGCCGGAGGACGCACGGACGCCCGCAGCGCACACCGGTCCACCGGGGGCGTACGCATATGCCCTTACGCCCCCGTTGCGTGACCAGCGGAGCGCCTACGCGTTGGTCAAGAAAGAGTTGACCACTACGGGCCGCATTCACGCGGCCCGATCCTTTTCAACGCCGGTTCGAGAGGCTTGTTCATGGCCGACCACGCAACCCACGACGCCCAGGCTCGGGCCAGCCTGCACTTGCTGGTGCGGGACATCGAGCGGGTCCGCCGGCAGGTGGACGCACTGCGCACGCTCACCGCCCAGCTGGGCAACGTCTACCGCCCGCGCCGCTCCGGCCCGTCCACGGGCTTCGTCGTCTACGGGCGGGCTCCCGCCCCGACGGTCCGTCTCGCGCAGGAGCTGCGGGACAGTGTCGAGACCCTGGTCACGGCCGCCGTGGACTTCGACCGCTCGCTCGGTTTCTCGTGGGACGCGGTGGGCTCGGCCCTCGGGGTCACCAAGCAGGCGGTGCACCGCCGCTACGGCGCCCGCCGCGCCGCGACCCAGGCGGCGGCCGACGCCGAACGCACGACGGAGGCGGCGACGGCCCGCCCGGTCACGGTGAACACGGGCCTCCCCCCGATGCCCGCGCTCCCCACGGTCCCCGCCGCCCGCTCCATGCCGACCCAGCCCACAGCGGGCAGCCCCACCCTCCGCGACGAGGCCAGGCCCACAGCCTTCCCGGGCCCGCGCAACGGCTGACCCGCCGACCGAACCCTGCCTGCCTCCCGGACAACAACCGGGAGGCAGCTGCACGCCGGAGGGTCGAAGGGCCAGCCGCCGACGGCGAGACGCTCCACGGGAAACCCGAGCCTCTCAACGGACCGTAAACGGGCGGTGCGCGGGTGGGAGA
>NZ_JAEQAZ010000031.1 GCF_016654115.1 Streptomyces sp. MBT53 | reverse complement strand
GGGCGTAGTAGGGGTGTTCGCGTTCGTCGCACAGGCCGGTCAGGCGTAGGCCCGGGCCGGATGGTGACGGGCCCAGGAGGCGGGCGTAGCGGCCCACGTTCATCGCGCCGCCCATCGACAGCACGCAGACTCCCTCGGCGGGCAGGTCCCGGCCGCGGGCGGTCGCGAGCGCGTCCACGGCTGCGACATCGCTGGGGCCTTCGAGGAGTACGGCGACCCGCACGCCGAGTTCCGCGGCCAGTTCGCGCGCCGGTTCACCGGGGTCACCGGCCGCCGACGCCCACTCCGCGACCGCCTCCCGGAACCGGTCCATTTCCCCCGTGCTCACCATGCCCACCATGGGACGAGTCTCCGCCCCACCCCGGCCGACCCGGTANGGCGTGCGCCGCGGTGGAGCGGACGAGGTGGCAGGCGCGGACGGAGGCCAGGTCCAGCTCCACCGAACTGTCGGCGATCGCGGCGAACACCCGCCCGCCCACGGTCCGGTCGGTGACGTGGACCCGGCCGGCGCACGCCTGCATGGCCATGGCCGACGGGGCGAACACCGCGACGCCGACGGGGAGTCCGACCGAGCAGACGTGGTCCAGCACCGAGGCCACGACGTCGACCTCGACCGGGCGTTACGCGCCGCCTCGGTAGCGGTGGAACGCCGACCGTCGCGCCATCCCGCCGTCCACCAACACCGCGTCCAGCTGGGCGAGTTGGTCACCCTGCTCCCAGGCGGCCGGAACCTCGGGAGCCGTGGACCGCGGCCCGCCGCCCGATGCCCCCGCCTGCACCGTGGGGGCCAGCCCCGCCAGCAGGCGGTCGCCCTCCGACAGCAACTGCCCCTGGTGCACGGTCCGTCCGGCCGGGTCGAGGAGTCGCAGGGCTACGGCGTCCTCGTCCCGCGCGATCACCGCCGCCGCGATCCCGGCGGGGTCGACGCGGAGTGCGATCGACCCGGGTCGGATCGCGAACGCCTCGCCGCGCAGGCTCGGTTGCGGTCGGTGTTCAGCTCCCCGTTGTGCGCCATGAGCCGGAACGGCTGCGCCATGGTGGGGTGCGGCTCGGTGTTCGTGGAGAAACGGGTGTGGAAGTAGAGCGAGCGGACGGAGTGCCGGGGGTCGTTCAGGTCGCTGAAGTACCCAATGACCTCACCGGAGTTGAGGCGTCCCTTGAGGACCTGGGTGCGGGCGCTGAGCGACAGCGGGTACAGGCCCGCGTAGGTGTCGTCGGCGTAGGCGACGGCCTCGATCGCGAGCAGGGCGCGGTGCGCGGCCGCGTCCACGGCGGTGCGTGCCCAGTCCTCCGGGGCGCGGAACACCCACTGCACGAGGGGGAGTTGGTGCGGTTCGGCGGCGGGGCGGGCCACGCTGTGGTCGACGGGTACGTCCCGTACGAGCAGCAGCTCGAAGCCCTGGTCGGTGATGCTGCGGGCGACCAGGGCGACGGCCGCGGCACGGCGTGAAGTGTCCTTCGGTACGAAGCAGTTGGCGACGCCGAAGTGACCGGTGCGCAGCGGCTCGCCGGTCAGCGCGCCGAAGAACTCCACCGACAGGTCGACGCTGACGCCCGCGCCGTCGCCGACCCCCTCGGCGGACTTGCCGCCGCGGTGCGGGATGGCGCGGAGCGCCTCGTCGCCCTTGCGGATCACGTCGCGACACGGCGTCCCGTCGAGACGGGTCAGGAAACCGACACCGCAGTCACTGTGGTCGCGGGCAGGGTCGTACAGACCGAAGGTCGAGTGATTCACGTGCCCGTCCTGTGAGCGGATTGCGGCTGCGGACGGCCAGGCTGCGTCGGTGAAGCGCTCGCCGCGGGCGGACCGGGGTGCGGTCGGGGCCCTTAGTGGTGCGAAAGGGAAAGGTAAGGGTTACCTAACTTCCACCGCAAGTGTGTCCGCTGGTCGGACGGGGGTGTCGGACCTGCGGGGTCAGCTGATGTGGTCCGTCCAGCCGACCTTGAGATAGGTCGTCCGGATGCTCGGGTCGGGGCCGGGGGCTCCCTCCTCCAGGATGCGGCTCGTCTTCGGGTCGATGATGTAGCGGTTGTAGTAGTCGTAGGGGAAGGGATACTTCTTGCCGGTCGGCGCGGTCTTGAGGGGCAACATGTCCGTGCCGTGGACGTGGACGACGATCGCGGTGCCCGGACGGCCGTGACTGTCCTTGACCCCGGGCTTCATGGTCACGTCAGGGCTCTTCGCGACGATCTGGTAGAGCGCGGATCGCAGGGCGGGGCTCGCGGGCGACTCCGCCAGCAACCTCATGATCTGCTCGATCCGTTCCTGGGGATTCTTCGGGAAGTAGGCCTTCAACTTCTCAGGGTCGGTGGGCAGTTGGCCGAACTGGGTCCAGGGCAGGCGTCGCTTGCCCACGTTCCAGCTGTCGATGGTGTGGCCGGACCAGACCAGCTTGCCGTTCGCCGCCCGGGTCCAGGTGAAGCGGGACCCGTCGTTGTACACGGTGTACTGCGCCGTGTGCCGACCGTCCTTCGCCCAGAGGCTGACCATCCAGTACTTTCCGTGGGTCACCGGTGTCTCCTTCGAGACCTCGGCCATGTCGTTGAGGAAGCGCGACCCGGCCGAGGCCGTCGCCGCGGGCTTGCCGCCCATGTCCACTACCGGGTACACCGTCGCGCCTGCGGCGATCGCGGCCACCGCCGCGACCGCGACCAGGACGCGCCGCCCGCGACGGGAGAGCCGGCGCCGCCGGGCGACGGGCTCCGGCTCACCCGGGGGTGCGAGCGCCGCCGTGGGCCCGTCGCGGCGGGCCGCGCCGAGCGGTGTCGTGTTGTCGTGCGCCACGGCGGCGAGTGCCTGTTCGTTCTCGCGGTCCGCGATCAGCGCCAGCATCTCGCGTACGGCCATGATCTTGTCGTCCGTGGGCGGGGCCACCGTCCCGGCCGCGACGAGTTCGTCCGCGCCGGGGAAGTCGAGGAAGTCGTCGCGTTCGGTCAGATCGGTCACGTCGGTCATGTGCGTTCTCCGGTCAGGTCGAGGGGGGCGCCCGAGCGCATCCGGTTCCGGGCGCGGTGCAGACGGGTACGGGCCGTCGCGGCGGGTATGCCGACCACGGCGGCGGCCTCGCTGGGCGTCAACTGCTCCCAGGCGACCAGCAGCAGCAACTCCCGCTCGGACGCTGGAAGTTGGCCGAGGAGCGTGCGCAGTTTCGGCGCCACCGCCGCCGCGTCGAGGCGGCTGTCCACCGCCTCCCAGGGATCGTCGTCCCCGTCGGTACGCGGGAGGTCGGGGCGGGCCGTCGCGATCCGGCGCCAGTGGGTGGAGAGCACGTTCCTGGCCACACCGAACAGCCAGGCCCGTACCGACCCGCGCTCCGGGTCGAATCCGTGGCGCGTCGCATACGCCTGGAGCCACAGCTCGGCGAGCAGATCGTCGGCGGCGGTGGGCGCGCGGCGCGCGAAGTAGCCGTGCAGGGCGGTCGAATGGCGTTGCACGAGCGGTTCGAAGGAGGCTGGGTCGCGAGCCGTACGGCTCAGCAGCTCCTCGTCGTCCGGGCCCGCTGTCATGGGACCTCCGTCTCAGGACCGCCGAACGGCGGTCTCTCACCCCCTACTTGGCGGAAACCCCCGACAGCGTTCGCGGGCCGGTCACCGGACGCCCGGCCTCAGACCAGCCGCCGTAGATCCTCCAAGTACCGCAGGACGGCCGCGACTCGGCGGTCCACCTGGTCCGTGGGGGACAGGTCGAGCTTGGCGAAGATGCTGCGGATGTGTTTGTGGACGGCGCCGTCCGTGACGACGAGCCTCTCGGCGATGGCGGAGTTGCCCAACCCCTCGGCCATCAGGGCGAGCACGTCGCGTTCGCGGGGGCTGAGGCGTTCCAGGCGGGTGTCCTGGCGGGAGCGGGTGAAGAGCTGGGCGACGACCTCGGGGTCGATGGCGGTGCCCCCGGCGGCGACCCGGTGCAGCGCGTCGAGGAACTCCTCGACCCGGCCCACCCGTTCCTTCAGGAGATAGCCGAGCCCGTTCACACCGCCGCCGAGCAGTTCGGTGGCGAAGCTCTGCTCGACGTAGGCCGACAGGACGAGCACCGCCAGTTCGGGGCGGCGGCGCCGGGCCTCGACGGCGGCGACGATGCCCTCGTCGGTGTGCGTCGGCGGCATCCGTACGTCGAGGATGGCGACGTCCGGCTTGTGCACGTCGATGGCGTCGAGCGCCTCGTCGGGGGTGCCGGCGGTGGCCACCACGTCCAGCCCCTCGGCGCGCAGCAGCAGGGCGAGCCCCTCGCGCAGCAACGGGTCGTCCTCGGCGATCACGATCCGCATGACACGTTCCCTCTCATGTACGTCAGGAGCCACTGGGGAGATCCACCGTCAGGACGGTCGGGCCGCCGGGCGGGCTGGTCAGGGTGAGACTGCCGTCGTGGGCCGCGATACGGCGGCGGATGCCGGTGAGGCCGGAGCCGCCGTCCTCTCCCCCAGAGCCGAAAGCCTGGGAGGTGCCCCCAGCTCCGCCCCGGCCGTCGTCCTCGACGGACAGCACCAGTCGGCCGCCGCTGCCGCGTACCCTGACGACCGCGTGCCGCGCGCCGCTGTGCTTGGCGATGTTGGTCAGTGCCTCGGCGACGACGAAGTAGGCGGTCGCCTCGACGGAGGCGGCGCAGCGCGCGGGCACGTCGACGTCGATGCGGCACGGCACCGCGCAGTCCGCGGCGAGACCGGACAGCGCGCCCGCGAGGCCACGGTCGGCCAGTACCGGGGGCAGGATGCCGCGTGCGACCGTGCGCAGTTCGGCCAGGGCCTGTTCGGCGGCGGACTGGGCGCGTTCGAGGAGTTCGTCGGCGCCGGCCGGGTCGCGGGCCACCATGCGGCGGGACGCCCCGATCAACACGGCCACGGAGACAAGGCGGTTCTGCGCACCGTCGTGCAACGAGCGCTCGATGCGCCGCAGTTCGGTGGCGTGCGCGTCGAGGGCGGCGGCCCGGGTGGCGGTCAACTCCGCGACACGCAGGGAGAGATCGACGTCGGGACCGGCCGCCAGGAGCCGTCGCCCGGGGTCGGACTGGAGCCGGGCCATGCCGGGCGTCAGCCCCAGGACGATGGCGATCCAGCCCACGCCCAGCAGCGCCACGGCGAGGGCGTCCGGCCAGGTGTGCGCGTTGCCGACGCCCAGGGAGGTGGCCGTCGTGTTCGCGGGCAGGAACGTCCAGTACAGCGGGAACGTCGTGTCCCGCACGGCGAGGGCCGGCAGCAGGGCGCCGAGCAGCCCGAGCAGCAGGCCCAGGGTGGAGTGCCGTACCAGCCAGCGCAGTTCGCGGCGGGTGGCGGCGTCGACGAGGGCGAGCCGCAGCCGGGTGGGCGGCGGCTCCGGGGCGACGACCTCGGGGCCCCGGCGGGCGAGCCGCTCGCGCTCCCGGCCGGCCAGGGAGTGCAGGGCACGCAGCAGCGCGGGCGCCATGAGCAGCCCGACCCCTACGACACTCGTCGCGGCGGTGACGGCCAGCCACAGCACCAACAGCGCAGCGAGCACTGCCGTGTTGAGCCCGGAGACGAGCTGCGCGAGGGCCTGGCCCGCGCCGCTCAGGGTCCGTAGCGCGAGGTGCCGGACGCTCTCGCGCGGGACGGCTGTCCCACCCCCGGCCTCGCTCGTGCTGCTGGCTGTCATACGAACGACCCTATGCCGTACGGCAGTTCCGCGCGGGCGCGGAACGGCAGGAGTACAGCCTGCTGTACCTCGTATCCGGTGGGCTGCGGGATCGGCCGCGAGGGGTGCCGGTCCATAGCGTCGACGACGACAGCGGAAGCCGTACGCAACCCCAGGAGCAGCCCCGATGCAACACACGACGACCCCCGATCCCGCTGATCCCGTCGACCGGATCGGGGCCGGGGACATCGCCCGCGCGCTGCTCTGGATCGTGGTGGTCGCCAGCGCGCTCGCCAACATGGCGGCCTCCTACGGCGGCGCCGACACCTGGGTGCACCTGCTGTGCGGCGCGGTCACCGTGCTGTGCGCGGGCACCCTCGTCGTACGGAACCTGCGGGGCCGTCGATGAACACCACGGTCACTACTGCGGCCATCGCCCTGGAGGGCGTCAGCAAGGCCTACCCGGGAGGCGTACGGGCCCTGGACGACGTGTCGTTGACCGTGGAGCGCGGCACCTTCCTCGCCGTGATGGGACCCTCGGGCTCCGGCAAGAGCACGCTGATGCACTGTGCCGCCGGGCTCGACTCCCCGACATCGGGCAGTGTCCGGATCGACGGCCACGAGATCGCCGGGCTGAACGAGACCCGCCGAACCCAACTCCGCCGTGAACGCGTCGGGTTCGTGTTCCAGGCCTACAACCTGATCCCCTCCCTCTCGATCGAGGACAACATCACGCTCCCGCTGCGGCTGGCGGGCCGCCGTGCCGACCGCGACTGGCTGCGCACCCTGGTGGAGCGGGTCGGGCTGGCCGACCGGCTGTCCCATCGCCCGGCCGAGCTCTCCGGCGGCCAGCAGCAACGGGCAGCCGTCGTACGGGCGTTGGTGGCGCGGCCCGCCGTCGTGTTCGCCGACGAACCGACCGGCGCGCTCGACCTGCGCAGCGCCCACGAGGTTCTGGATCTGCTGCGCGACCTCGTGAACGACCTGCGTCAGACGGTCGTGATGGTGACCCACGACCCGGCCGCCGCCGCCCGCGCGCACCACGTGCTGGTGATGGCGGACGGCCGGGTCGTCGAGGCTCTCAAGGCGCCGACCGCCCCCGAACTGGCAAGCCGTCTCGTCGAGTTGGGAAGGTCCTGAACCATGTTCCGTCTCGCACTGCAGATGGTCGGACACCGGATCACCGCACTGATCGCCGTGGCCTGCGCGGTCCTCGGCGGTGCCGCGCTGCTCACCGCCACCGGTGTGCTCGCCGAGTCCGGCCTCCGCTCCCACCTGCCCGCCGGCCGGCTCGCCGGAGCGTCCGTCGTGGTCGCCGCCGACCAGGAGTACCACCCGGCGGGCGACCTCCCGCTCGCGCTTACGGAACGACGCCGGGTGCCCGCCCAACTGGTCGGCGAACTGGGCGAGTTGCCGGGAGTCACCGGAGCGGTCGGCGACCTGAGCTTCCCCGCCGCACTCCTCGACGCCCACGGGCGGGTCGTAGCGGCGAAGGACCCGCAGGTGGCGGGGCACGGCTGGTCCTCGACCGAACTGCTCGCCGGTGCGCCGCACATCAACGGCGGTGCGCCGACCGCCTCCGACCAGATCGCCGTGGACAGCGTCACGGCCGCAGCGGCGGGCATCGAGCCGGGCGACACGGTCCGGGTCGTCGTCAACGCCCGCCCGGCCAGAGGCTATCGGGTCTCGGCGGTGGTGGACGCGCCGGGCGCGGGCGTCTACTTCGCCGACAAGTCGGCCGTAGGACTGTGCAGTTGCTCCGGCCGGGTCGACCTGGTGGGGCTGCGTACCGCGCCCGGTGCCGAGGCGAAGGTCGCGGCCGAGGTGCGTACGAAGCTGAAGGGCACCGGGCTGCTGGCCGTCACCGGGGCCGGGCGGGGCGACACGGCCGCGCCCGGGGCCGGGGCGTCCCGGTCGCTGCTGGTGCTGCTGGCCGGTTCGCTGTCCGGGATCGTCGTGCTGATCACCGGGTTCGTGATGGCGAGCGCGCTCGCCGTGTCGATCGGCGGGCAGCGCCGTGACCTCGCGCTGATGCGGGCCGTGGGGGCCAGCCCGAAGCAGATCAGGCGGCTGGCCGCCGCGCAGTCCACCGTCGTGGCCGCGGTGGCGGTCGCGCCCGGCGTCGGGCTCGGCTATCTGCTCGCCGGACAGTTCCGGCGACTGCTCGCCGACCGTGGGGTCGTGCCGCCCGAACTCCCGCTCACGTACAGCCCGTTGCCCGCGTTCGCGGCGATCGTGCTGCTGCTCCTGGCCGTGCAGGTGTCCGCCCGCTGCTCGGCCTGGCGGACCTCGCGGATGCCGGCCACCGAGGCGGTCGCCGAGTCCCGCAGCGAGCCGCGCGAGCCGTCGCGGACCCGGACGCGGATCGGGCTCGTCGTCATCGCCGTCGCGATGGTGATGTCGGCGCTGCCGCTGTTCTCCCGTACGGTCATCGGCGCCACGGCCACCTCGATCGCGGGAATCGTCGGGGCGATCGGCCTGGCCATGGTGGGTCCGGCGCTGGTGCGGGGCATCGGCGGTGCGGCGGTCCGGGCGACGCGGCACGGCGGTTCGGCGTCGACCTGGCTGGCCATGGCCAACCTCCGCGCCTACGCCCTGCGCAACGCGGGCATCGTCTCCACGCTGGCGATGGCGGTCGTGTTCGTGCTGACGTACACCTTCACCCAGACCACCGTGCTGGCCGCCACCGCGCACGACACCAGCACCGGAACACTGGCCCAACTGCGGCTCAGTGCACCTGGGTTGGGCGGCCTTCCCGCCGACACACTTGCCGCCGTGCGGAAGACGGCCGGGGTGCGGGCCGCCGCGCCGGTCGGCACGACGACCGTGGTGTGGGAGTACGAGCAGTTCGGCGACAAGGCCGCCGAGTCGGGTGCCGCGACGGTCCTCACCCCGGACGCGGCGGGCGTCCTCGACCTCGATGTGCGGGACGGCGGCCTGGACCGGCTCACCGGCGCGACCGTCGCCGTCGGCAGCGATGTCGCCCGTACCCGCGCCGCGACGGTGGGCCGCACGGTGAGTCTGGTCCTCGGCGACGGCACCCACGTGAAGGCGAAGGTCGTCGCCGTGTACGGGCGGGGCCTGGGCTTCGGCTCGGTGGTGCTCTCCCACGACCTCGCCGCCGGACACACCACGACGGGCCTCGACCAGTCGCTCCTGATCCGCACCGACGGCACGGCCGCGGCCCGGCAGCACCTGACCGCGCTCGCCGCCGACCGCCCGGGTCTGGTCCTCGCGCCCGCCAACTCCCCTTCCACCGGCGGCCTTTCGGACGCCCCGCCCGAGGTGTGGATCAACCTCGCCGTCATCGTGGTCCTGCTCGTCTACCTGCTGCTGAGCATCGCCAACAAGCTGGTCGCGGCCACCGCGCAGCGCCGGGTCGAACTCGGCGCCCTCCGCCTCAACGGCACCACCCCACGGCAGATCCGCGCCATGATGCGCCGCGAGGCCGCGGTCACCGCCGCCACCGCGCTCACCACCGCCCTGCTGCTCTCCGCGGTCCCCCTCGCCCTCCTCGGCCAGGGCTTCCTGGGCCGCCCCTGGCCGGCGGGCCCGGTCTGGCTGCTGCCCGCGCTCGCCCTCACCGTCACGGCGACGGCCTTCCTCACCATCGAACTCCCCACCCGCCAGGCCCTGCGGACCCCACCGGCCGACGCGATCCGCGCCCAGTGAGGCGCTTCGCTCAAAGTCCGCGACCTCGCGGGCGAAGCGCATCTCGTGGGCGAAGCGCATCTCGCGGGTGACGACGACCATCGTCGTGCCCTCGGCGGCGATCTGTCCGTCCCCCTCTGGGGCCCGGACGCCCGCGACCCCCTCGACGTCTGCCGCCCGCTCGGCATCGAGGTGTACCGGCCCGACCCCGCACTCCTGGCCGGGTGGACCCCGCCGGCCAGGGTCGCCTGCCGCAATCTGCACGGGATGCGGCGGCCCGAGTACGGGGACGGTCCGGCTCGGGGATGATTCCGGGACGGGGATGACTCCGGGACGGGGATGACTCCGGGACGGGGGCGACTCCGGGACGGGGGCGACTCCGGGTACGGAAATGATTTCGCGACGGCTGTGAAAGGAACCGGCCGGGGCCGGACAGGACAGGTCGTGGAATCCATGACGGAACAGGAGACGCGCCGGATGCGGCGGGCGCGTTTCGAAGGGCTGGCCCAGGTGGTGGTGGATCCGCTGCACCGGTATCTGGTGCGGCGCACGAGCACCGAGACGGCCGAGGACGTCCTGTCGGAGACGATGCTGGTGCTGTGGCGGCGCCTCGACGACGTCCCCGGCCTCGGCGACGATTCCGCGTCCCTTCCCGACCCCGACGACGTACTGCCCTGGTGCTACGGGGTGGCTCGGGGGTGCCTCGCGAACGCCCGCCGCGCCGACGGGCGCCGACTCCGGCTGGTGGAGCGGCTGATCGGGACCCAGCAGCGCGCTCCGCAGGAGGCCGCCGAGCACAGTGAGCTGCATGCCGCGCTCGACTCCCTCGGGGCGGCGGACCGCGAGGTGGTGCGGCTGTGGGCGTGGGAGGGGCTGGCGCCGCGGCAGATCGCCGAGGTGACCGGCTCGACTCCCAACGCGGTGAGCATCCGGCTCCATCGCGCGAAGGCGAGACTCGCCGACCAGCTGGGGCGAAAGAATGACGCACGGCCCGGACACAAGAGCGATGAAGGAAGGAGCGGTCAGTGAACGACGACGAGTTGCTGGCCCGGCTGAAGGCCGCGGACCCGGCGCTGACCCGCGATGCTCCGCCGCCCGACATCGACCAGCTTGTGGAGGACACCTTGAACACCACCACCGCGGATGCGCTCCGGCCCGCGAAGACCGCCACGGTACGGCCCCGCCGTCACCTCCTCGGACTCGCGGCGGCCGTCGGCCTCCTCCTGCTCGGCGGCGGCATCGGGATCGGCGTCATGGCGCACGGCGGCGGTGGCACGGCGAGCACGGGTGGCAACCAGGCCAAGCACAGCGGGAGTTCGGCCGCCGCCGGGGCCCTGAGGCTCACCGCCGCGGGCGGCTCCGCCAAGTGCGTGGCGCCCACCCCCGACACCCTGCGCGGATACCCGACGCTCTTCATCGGAACGGTCACGTCCATCAAGGGCACCGTGGTCACCTTCCGCGTCGACCACTGGCTGAAGGGCGGCACCGCCCGCACGGTCGTCCTCGACAGCGACACCAGCCGCCCGGAGGCGCTCACGTTCATCGACGGCGACCGCTACGTCGTGGCCGCCAAGGACGGCGTGGTGCCCGTGTGCGGCGCGAACGGCGTCACGGACGACGAGATCGCCAAGTTCCGCCAGGCGTACGGGAAATGACCCCAGGCCCCGGCCACCGCGGCGCGCTCGCACGCCGGTGGCCGGGGATGTCACCGCCGCACTCCCCTTCCCGCGGCACGGCGACCGCAGTGTGACGAACGTCCGTCCGATCGAGTGGACTCGCAGGGACGCGCAGCGCAGGAGAACCTTCCGCCGGACTCCGGATGGTGGCGTGGCCACCTCAACCCCCAACCGGAAGAAGCGCCCGGCATGCGACGTACTCCTTCCCGACGCCTGGTGGCAGCCGCGCTGCTGGCGGCGTCCGTACTGATCCCGACGGCAACCACATCCGCCACGGCTACGACGACCGCGGCAACCGTCTCCTTCGCGGGCGGCGACCGGGACCACTGCCCGGCGGGCCCGGCGGGCGGCCTCGGTCGTACGACGACCGCCCGGCTGGACAAGGCCGTCGCCGACGTCCGCCGCCAGGCCGGCATCCCCGGTGTCGTCGTCGGGCTGTGGATGCCCGGCAAGGGGTGCTACGTCCGCGCGACCGGCGAAGCCGACACCGTCACCCACCGCCCGATGACCACCGACCTGTACGCGCGCATCGGCAGCGAGACCAAGACCTTCACGGTCACCGCGCTGCTCAGGCTCGTCGACGACGGACGGATCCGGCTGGACGACCCGATCTCCCGCTATGTCCGCGGGGTGCCGAACGGCCGGCACATCACGCTGCGCCAACTCGCCGAGATGCGCAGCGGACTGTTCCCCTACACCGCCGACCCCGGGTTCGTGCAGGATCTGCTGAGCGACACCAGCCGCTCGTTCACCCCGCGCGAGGTGCTCGCGTACGGCTTCAAGCACGACAACACGTTCGCGCCGGGCACGCGGTTCGAGTACTCCAACACCAATCTGGTGCTGCTCGGCCTGGTGATCGAGAAGGTCAGCGGGCAGCGTGCCGCCGACTTCATCGACCGGCAGGTGCTGCGCCCGGCCCGCCTCGGGCACACGCTGCTCCCCGGCGGCCCCGAGTTCCCCGACCCGCACGCGCGCGGCTACACCAACCAGACGCTGAGCGGCGCGGTCGCCGACGCCACTGACTGGAACCCCAGCTGGGCCTGGACGGCCGGGGCGATGATCTCCGACCTGCACGATCTGCGCAGCTGGGCCAGGACCGTCGCCACCGGCACGCTCCTCAGCCCGGAGACCCAGCGGCAGCGGCTCAGGATGCTGCCGACCGGCTTCCCCGGCCTCAGCTACGGCCTGGGCATCTTCGAGAGCGGCGGCTGGATCGGCCACAACGGCTCCATCCCGGGCTACGAGACCGTGACCGTCTACCTCCCGTCGCTGAAGGCCACCCTGGTCGTGATCCTCAACACCGACATCACCTACGGCGGCCAGGAACCGTCCTCACTCGTCGCCCGCGCGGTCACCGAGATCGTCACCCCGGACCACGTCTACGACCGGCCGGTCCCGTCGAACCCGGAGTCCCTCCGCTAGCGGTCCCCCTCGAACGGAGGCGGCACAGGGACGAGGAAGCCCCCTTTCCCGTCCCTGTGCCGCCCGCACCGCACCGGCCTAGTCGGCCGGCCCGCCGAGGTCCGCTTCCTCGGGCAGGATCTCCAGGTCGATGTCCGGGCGGCCGAGCAGCGGGCCCAGCGCGAGACCGCGCTCCGGCGGCCAGAACTCGGGCGTCGCACCGGGTACGGGGTCGTCGCCACCCTCCAGCCACAGGCCCTCGCCCCCGCCGGGGGTGAAGAAGGACACCATGTGCGCCTGCTCGCCGGTGCGGTTGCGGAACCGGTGCCGGGTGCCCCGCGGCACGAACACGAAGTCACCGGCGTCGGCGACGAAGGTCCGGTCGCCGTTCAGGAACTCCAGCGAACCCGAGACGACGTAGAAGGACTCGTCGGCGCTCTTGTGCACGTGGGCTATCGGTCCGCCGCCCGGGGGCACCCGGCAGACGGTGAAACCGAGTGCGCCGTCGGTGGCGTCGGCCGTCGCCAGGGTCTCGTAGACATCGCCGGACATCCACTTGACCACCCCCTTGTCGGCGGGGACGTGCAGGACGCGCGGACGGTAGTAGTCCGCCGTCGCCGCGCCGTCGTTCGGCAGTGCAGTTGTCATGTCGTGTCCTCGCAGGGCATGTGTCGGAAGAGTCGGAACAACTGGCTGGGGTGATACGGGAGTTCAGTGGATGCCGAACTCCCGGGCCTGTCGGGTGGCGGCCCGGATGCCCTCGGTGAAGGGCTCGCCGTGGCCGGGCAGCACCAGGTCCGCCGTCAGGAAGTCCAGGCGGTCGAGGGCGGCGAGCGCGGCCCCGCTGTCGTGGGTGAAGCAGCGGCTCACCAGGGTGGGACCGGTGCGGTGGGTGAAACCGTCGACGGTCACCAGGGCGTCGCCGGTGAACAGCAGTCCCCGGTCGGCGAAGAAGTACGCGGCGCTGCCGGGTGTGTGACCCGGCAGTACGACGGCCCGGGGCGCGCCGGGCACCTCTTTCATCACCCGGTCGGCGTCGAACTCCCGCGCACCGAGCACCGGGCGGGCGGTGAACGCCCCGGAACGGGCCAGCCCCAGCGGGAGCGCGAGCGCCGCGGGCCTGCGCAGCAGATACGGCAGCATCGACCGCTCGGGCTTGGCGTGCTTCATCGCGCTGCGCGGACCGTCGCGCAGGATCGCGGCGTCCCCCTCATGAACCCAGAGGTCGGCGCCCGCCTCCTGGAGGGGGCGGGCCAGACCGGTGTGGTCGGGGTGGCCATGGGTCAGCAGCACGGCGTGGATGTCCGCCTCGCCGCGGCCGAGGTCGGCCAGCAGCGCGCGCAGCTGCGCGAGGTGGGCGGGCAGTCCCGCGTCGACCAGGACCAGACCGTCGGGGTCCTCGATCAGGTAGAAGTTGACGCCGTGGTCGCCGAGGCGGTGGACACCGGCGGCGACCTGCGTGGGCGCGGGACGGGACATACGAGCCTCCGGCGACCGGACAGTATTCGATACAGTCGACTGTAACAGAATTGGATGGTGCGCCGATGACGGACGGGACGCCACGTCGGTCCTACAACTCCGAGGGCCGCCGCGAGGCCGCGCGCCGCAACCGGGCCGCGGTGCTGACGGCCTGCCGCGAGCTGCTCTTCCGGGAGGGCTACCACGCCACGACCGTGCGGGCCGTGGCCGAGCGGGCGGGTGTGTCCCCCGAGACGGTGTACAAGTCGTTCGGCGGCAAGCCGGGCATGGTGAAGGCCCTGTGGGACATCACGCTCGCCGGGGACGACGAACCGGTGCCCATGGCGGACCGCCCGCAGGTCCAGGAGTTCCTGGCCATACGGGAACTGGACACCAAGCTCCGGCTCTACGCCGCGTACGTCCGCGGAATCCACGAACGGGTCGCCGCCCTCTTCGCCCTGCTGACCCAGGCCGGCCCGGACGTCGGCGAGGTCCTGGACACCGCCGAGCAGGAACGCCTCACCGGCGTCACCACGTTCGTCACCCACCTCGACCAGACCGGCGCACTCGCCCCGGACGCGGACCCGGCCCACCTCGTGGACATCGTCTGGGCCCTGGCCGGCCCCCAACTGTTCACCCAACTCACAGCGGGCCGCGGCTGGTCCACCGCCACCTACGAGCAGTGGCTGACCGACACCCTCACCGCGACGATCGCTCCCCGTCCGCCGCGGAGGGGCGAGCCGCAGTGACGGGCCAAGTGGCCGGGCGCGCGCCGCTGGAAGAGGACCTTCTGACTGATGCCGGCCGAGATCCGGTCGGCCTTGGTCTTCGCGCGCAGCTCGTCCGCGGTGGTGCCGACGTAGTCGCCCTTGGTCTGCCTGGTCTGTGTTGTGCGTGCTGTCTGTGCTGTCTGTGCTGTCCTCTGTGTCCGCTGTGTGTCCATGCGCCCACTCTGCGACGGGCCGTCGGCCGGCGCATCGGCGCAAGGTCTGCGGTGGGTACGACTTTGGTCGATGCCGATGCCTACCGATGTGCGCTGGTCGCTGCCGCCGGGCGCTGATCACTGCCGGCGTGCGCTGCCGCGCCGAATGCGCTGGTCGGACCCCGACCAAAGGTGGTCGGTGCGTCGACTTCCGGCCGTGTCGCGGTGGGGTGTCCGCTTTCTACGCTCGCGGGACGTTCTCCTACGCCCATCTGCGGCTCGCCCCCACGCCGGGGTCTGCAGAAAGCTGACCGACCGCTGCGCCCGTACGAACGCCAGGTGCTCGTCGGCGCCGATCGGCTCAACTGTCAGACTCCGGGCTGCTGTTCGGGCTCGCTCGCTGTGGACCATGCCCTCAGTCAAGGCGGCGCGGTGTTGCCGGCGCGTATGCGGTTTCCGATACGCGGACGATATGGGCCGCTCGTTTCGCAGCTGCGGCCGCCCACAACTTGCTGCGGCCGCCCACAACTTGCTGCGGCTGCCGACAACTTGCCTCGGCCGCCCACAACTTCAGGCGGCCTCACGCGTGTTCACCAGCTGATCCCCGCCGCCACCGGCAAGTGGTCGCTGCCCGTGGCCGGCAGTACCCACGACCGCGTCGGCCGCACGCCCCGCACCAGGATCTGGTCGATCCGGGCCACCGGGAACCTCGCCGGCCAGCTGAAGCCGAAGCCGTCCCCGGCCGTGTCCTGGGCCGAGCGCAGTCGTGAGGTCACGCCCTTGAACTCGCGGTCGTCCGTCGTGCCGTTGAGGTCGCCGAGCAGCACCACCCGCCGGTCCGGCTCGGCGGCGACGGCCTTGGCGAGCGCCTTCGCGCCCCGGTCCCGGTCGCCCGTGCTGAAGCCGCTGCTGGGCAGCACGCGGACGGATCCCAGATGGGCCACGTACACCGCGAGCGGTCCCCGGTCCGTGGTCACCGTGGTGCGCAGCGCCCGGTTCTCGGCCGCCCTGGCACCGGCCGGCAGGCGGTCCGCCAGCGGCCCGACGTCCATCGCGGTGTCGACCGCCCGGGTGTCCGACAGCGGCAGCCTGCTCCACACCCCGACCGTGCCCAGCACCGCGTGGTACGGGTACGCCGTCGCCAGTTCCTTCTCGTACGTGCGACTCGCGCGCGGGGTCAGTTCCTCCAGCGCCAGTACGTCCGCGCCGGCGGCGGCCAGGTCGCGGGCGGTGCCGGTCCGGTCGGGGTTGTCGGCGCCCACGTTGTGGCTGACCACGGTGAGGTCGCCGGGCCCGTGGGACTTGTCGCCGAGCAGTCCGCCGAAGAGGTTCAGCCACACCGCCACCGGCAGCACCAGCGCGACCGTCGCGGCGGCGGAGCGGCGCCGGAGCGCGCGGGCCAGCAGCACCGGCACGACCAGACCGAACCACGGCAGGAAGGTCTCCACCAGGCTGCCGAGCCCCCCGACCCGGTCCGGGATCCACGAGTGCAGCAGCAGGAGCAGCCCGAGCGACAACGCGAGCACGGTCGAGACCGGGGCCCGCTTCCAGGGCCCCGGCCGGATGGCGAGGCGGATCATCCGGCCGACGCGGACCCGGATGCGGACGCGGGTGTGCCGGGTGCCCGTGTCGCGACGGCCCGCGCTTCCCTCTCGCCCGACGCTGTCCACCCGACCGACATCCACCTCTGCGCTCATGCCATCAGTCCAGGCCACCCCGTGTTGCCGCCGCGTATGAACTTTTCGATACGTCACCGATACGCGCGGGCTCGTAGCCTCGGCGGCATGCGTGTGCTGATCGTCGAGGACGAGCCCTATCTGGCCGAGGCCGTCCGCGACGGCCTGCGCCTGGAGGCGATCGCGGCCGACATCGCGGGCGACGGCGACACCGCCCTGGAACTGCTGGACATCAACGCCTACGACATCGCCGTCCTCGACCGTGACATCCCCGGCCCCTCCGGCGACGAGGTCGCCCGCCGTATCGTCGCCTCCGGCAGCGGCGTCCCGATCCTCATGCTCACCGCCGCCGACCGCATCGACGACAAGGCGTCCGGCTTCGAACTCGGCGCCGACGACTACCTCACGAAACCCTTCGAACTCCGCGAACTCGTGCTCAGGCTCAGAGCCCTCGACCGCAGGCGCGGCCACAACAGGCCGCCCGTGTGGGAGATCGCGGGGCTGCGCCTCGACCCCTTCCGCCGGGAGGTGTTCCGCGAGGGACGCCATGTCGCGCTCACCCGCAAGCAGTTCGCCGTGCTGGAGGTTCTCGTCGCCGCGCAGGGTGGCGTCGTCAGCGCCGAGGATCTCCTGGAGCGGGCCTGGGACGAGAACGCCAACCCCTTCACCAACGCCGTCCGCATCACCGTCTCGGCCCTGCGCAAACGGCTCGGCGAACCCTGGCTGATCGCCACGGTGCCGGGAGTCGGCTACCGCATCGACACAGCAAGTGAGGGAGGCCCCCATGGATAGGCCCCCCGGTCTGACGGACAGGCCTCCTGGTCCGACGGACAGGCCCCCCGGTCCCATGGACAGACCCCCCGGCCTCAGCGTCCGCGTCAAACTCACCCTCAGCTACGCCGGCTTCCTCATGGTCGCCGGTGTGCTCCTGCTCGCCGCCGTGTGGGTCTTCCTGAGCCGCGTGCGCCACGTCGGGCTCGTCCTCATGCCCGGCTACCAGGGCGCCGTCGTCCGCGCCTTCGCCCCGATCGCGGTCGTCTCGCTGGCCTGCCTGCTGGTGTTCGGGCTCGTCGGGGGCTGGTTCCTGGCGGGCCGGATGCTCGCCCCGCTGACCCGTATCACCGGCGCCACCCGGCTGGCCGCGACCGGATCGCTCGCGCACCGGATCCAACTGCCGGGCAGCAAGGACGAGTTCCGCGAACTGGCCGACTCCTTCGACACGATGCTCGCGCGGCTCGAAGCGCATGTCGCCGGTCAGCGGAGGTTCGCGGCCAACGCCTCGCACGAGCTGCGCACCCCGCTGGCCGTCTCGAAGACGCTCCTCGACGTGGCCCGCACCGACCCGAGCCGCGACACCGGCGAGGTCATCGACCGCCTCAGCGCGGTCAACACCCGCGCGATCGACCTCATCGAGGCCCTGCTCCTGCTCAGCCGCGCCGACCAGCGGTCCTTCACCCCGGAACACGTCGACCTGTCGCTGCTCGCGGAGGAGGCCACCGAGACGCTGCTCCCGCTCGCGGAGAAGCACGGCGTCACCGTCGAGACCGGCGGCGACATCACCCCGACCACGGGATCGTCGGCGCTGCTGCTGCAGCTGACCACGAACCTCGTGCACAACGCGATCGTCCACAACCTGCCCGTAGAGGGCACCGTGCGGGTGACCACCGAGGTCCGCCCGAGGACGGTGGCACTCACGGTCGAGAACACCGGCGAGAGACTCGCCCCGCAACTGGTCCCGACCCTCACCGAACCGTTCCAGCGCGGCACCGAGCGCGTCCACACCGACCAGGCGGGCGTCGGCCTGGGCCTGGCCATCGTCAAGACCATCACCCAGGCACACGACGGCACCCTCACCCTCACCGCCCGCCCCACCGGCGGACTCCGGATCACCGTGGAACTCCCGGGGCCGATCCCCTAGGTGTCCGGAACGGCATCCCGCCGTCGGCCGGTTCTGATCTCCGTGTGACAATCCCCGCCTTGATGTTCGAACCCGCTCGAAACCATTCGGAGCGGGTTCGAAGAGGGTTCGAAGAGAGATCGGGCTGCCATGCCTTCCCACAGACGCCGCTTCCTAGCCGTCCCGGTAGCGGCCCTCACGGCCCTCGCCGTGGCCCAGGCCGTTACCACCGTCCCGGCCGTCGCCGCACCCGCGACCGGATCCGCGTCCGACGTGTCGGCGACACTCCCCGCGCGGACGACCTCCGCGCCCGCCGCCACCGATCTGTCCGGTTCCGGCCAGACGGTCGTCTGGAGTCAGGCGACCGCGGCCGACACGGGGGCGCACGGCTGGCTCGCCGTCGCCGGAGGCACCCCGCAGGATCTCGGCCGGCTCGCCGGCACGGGTGAGACGGTGACCGTCCACACGGTGTCCGTCCAGGACGGTGTCGTGGCCGCGGCCACCTCCACCAACCCGAACGGCGATCTCGCCGACCACGTGACCCTGCGCCATCTCGGCTCCGGCGCCGAGGACGTCCTCCCGGTCGCCTACGACAGTTCGGGCGCCGCCGGCGACGAGCGCTACCGGGGACAGGCCGGCGACGGCATCCTCGTCCAGCAGAGCTACCAGGACGACACCTCCGCCTACCTGGTCCGCCTGCTGCTGCGCACCCCCGGCGCCTCGGACCGCACCCTCCTCTCCGGCGACGAGCAGTACGAGATCCTCGACTCGGACGCCGACGGCGCCCTGGTGGAGCGGCGGACCGCGCCCGGCTGGGGCTACCAGATCGTCTACGTCGACTTCGCCACCGGTACGACGGTCACCGTGGCCGAGCCCGACACCGGCGAACTCCCGCAGGCCCTGGAGTTCACCCCCGGCCACTTCGGTGTCGTCGACGGCTCGACCCTGACCGAGTGGCAGCGCTCGGCGCCCGGCGACGCCCCGGCCACCGTCGACCTGCCGGTCGCAAACGCCCGTTGGATCAGCGACGACACCCTCGCCTGGTACCAGCGCAACGACTCCGACGCCTCGAACGAACTGTTCGCGATACCCCGGGACGGATCCACCGCGGCCAAGGATCTCGGCGGCACGTTCGGTGACGTGGAGGTCGGCGACGACGGCAGGATGCGTACCTCGCTCTACCGCCCCGACGTCGACGCCGCGTTCCAGACCCTCACCGACGGCCGGATCTCCACCACCGCGGGCGACGCCACGACCATCCCCGCCGGACTTGCCCGGCTGGACGCGCTGGCCCTGTCCGGCGGCACGCTCTACACCGCCGACGACTCGTCCCGCCTCGACGGGGTCGTGCTCCGCTCGGACGTGACGGTCGGTGCGTCCGGGGCCTCGGCGAGCACGCCGTCGCGGGTGCTGGCGTTCTCCGGCGGCCTGGTGCACCAGACGCTGGCCGCGGCCGGCGGACGGATCCTGGTCGAGCAGACACAGGCCGGGATCGCGGGCCAGTTCCAGGTCTACGAGAACGGCACGCAGGTCGGCACACCGCTCGCGTACTCGGACACCTCGGTGGTGGCGGTCGAGGACTTCGACGGCGCGCACGCGCTGCTCTCGGACAAGACCACGGTGTACAACGGCACCCTGCTCCTCTACACCTTCGCGGACGGGCACTCCCAGCGGGTGCCGTCCGGCAGCGCCCTGTCCGACGGCGCCCTGTACACCTCGGAGCGCAACGGCACCACGTCCACCTGGTCGATCCGCCGCACCGACATCACGACCGGCGCGGTCACCACCGTCGCCACGGTGAACTGCCAACCCGGAGGTCTCCAGGTACGCGGCTCCCGCATCCTGGCCGTCTGCGGAGCCGGCACCTCCACCTACCTGCTCCTCACGGCGGGCAGCTCGGCGACCACCACCGTGGACGGCTCCGGCTTCGTCCGCAGCCCGATCCTCGGCACGGACGTCCTCTACACGTTCACCAAGGCCTCCGGCAGCACCGCCGTCACCCTCAACGCCCAGTCCCTGACCGGCACGGACACCGCGGCACACGCGCTCTTCACGCTCCCCGACCGGGCCGACACGGGCGCCGCCGAACGCTGGACGGTCGACCGTGACGCCCCCTGGGCGGCCTGGATGGACGCCTCCGGCGTCACCCACGTGACCTGGGCGGGCGTCCCCACCGCGGCCAAGACCGCGACCGCCCCGACCGGCTTCAGCCCCAACGGCGACGGTTCGTCGGACAGTTGGAGCCCGACCTGGACCTACGACCGTCCGGTGAACTGGACGCTCACCCTCAAGTCCGGCTCCACACAGGTGCGTTCACTGACCGGCACCAGCTCCACCGGCAAGGTCGCCCCGTCGTGGAACGGCACCACGGGGACCGGCACGGCCGCCGCCGAGGGCGCCTACACCTGGACGCTGACCGCGACCGACACGGTCACCGGCCGCCCGGCGGCCGACGCCACCGGCAAGGTCACCCTGCGCCGGACCGTCCCCGCCGCCACCGTCACCGCACCGGCCGTCGCGAGCAGCGCGGGAACCACCGCGGCCGTGCCGGTCACCTGGTCGGCGAAGACGGCGGGCGTGAAGTCGTACGACATCGCCTGGCGCGTCACCACCCGCAACAGTGCGGGCGCCTGGACGCTCGGCCCGCTCCAGACCTGGCGCACCGCGACCACGGCGACGTCGGCGACCTTCGGCAAGTCGGGCAGCCCCGTCAAGCCCGTGCCCGGAGTCACCTACCGCTTCTCCGTCCGCGCCCACGACGACGCCGGCCAGACCGGCGCCTGGAGCAGGACGGCGACCACGGGTATCCCGCTCGACGACCGTTCTACGGCCCTGCACTACACGGGCACGTGGAAGTCGGCGTCCGCAACTGCCGCGTGGGCGGGCACCGTTCGCACCTCCGCCACGAAGGGCGCGTACGTCTCCGTCACGGCGAACGGCACCCAACTCCGCGTGATCGCGACCAAGAAGTCCAACGGAGGCCGCTTCGCGGTCGTGGTGGACGGCAAGACGGTCGGCACGGTCAACACCTACGCGGCGAAGACCGCCTACCGGCAGGTGGTGTTCACCGCCACCCTCGGCACGACGGTCAAGTCCCACAAGGTGCAGCTCAGGGTCCTCGCGGGCAGCACCTCGGCCCGGTCGACGGTCACCCTGGACGGCGTACTGGTCACCCTCTGACCTCACCCGGGGCATGCTGGTGGTCCTGTACGCGCGGGCCGGGAGGTGCCGGGATGCGATGGTGGGCCGGAGTCGGGACGGTCGTCGTGGCGGTCGTCCTGGCGGGGTGTCACGCGGGGGAGAGCGGCGCGAGTCCCAGGGGCGGAAGCCCGTCGGCGTCCGCTTCGCCTGGTGGCTGTGTCGCCGGGCACACGGAGATCACCGTGAGCCCGGGTGACACGGTCGTGCGGCGGCTCTGCGCGCGCCCCGGAACCGTCGTGTCGCTCGTGCTGAAACCGCGCGTGGACGACAAGAGGTGGACGGCCGTGGGGAGTTCCGCGCCGGTCTTCGTCCTCGTGTCCGGCTGGCGGGTGGACGCGGACGGTACGGCCCGTGCCTCGCTGCGGTGCGCGGGAACCCGGGCCGGTGCGGCCGAGGTCACGGCGTCGGCGAAGGCGCCGGATGTCGCGGGCGCGGCGCGGACCGTCTTCACGCTGCACGTGAGTGTGGTGCCGTACACGGCGAAGGGGTGACCCCGGTGGTCCGGGGTCACCCCTGTCGGCTTTCTGCGGGTCAGCGGAGGTCGTGCACGCCGATCGTGTAGATGCCGCGGCCGTGCGTGGCCGCGTACAGCGTCCGGCCGTCCGGGCTCAGCTTCAACTGGAGTACGGCGACGGCCGGGAGGTTCCCGACGCGCTTCCACTGCGTACGGCCCGGCGCGCGGTAGACGACGCCGAGGTCGGTGGCGACGGCGAGGCCGCCGTTGGAGGTGACGACCGCCGAGTTGGTCGGCACGTCGGGGAGGTTCTTCGAGATGTCCTTCCAGGTGGTGCCGCCGTCGGTGGACTCGAAGACGTGGCCGACACCGGCGCCGGGGCCCTCGGTCCAGTGCCGGGAGAAGCCGTTGACGGCGAGGTAGACGTGGTCGGCGTTCTTCGGGTCGACGGCGAAACCGGCGAGGTAGCGGTTGGGCACGGTCGCGTCGACCGGGAGGCTCACGTCGTGCCAGCCGGTGCCGTCCGCGTTGCCGACGGAGATGCCGCGCGCGAAGCCCTGGTTGTTGCAGGGGCCGCACCAGGCCGCGTACACCTTGCCGCCCGAGGCCGCGACGGCGGTCGCGGTGCGGCCGGCGCCGAGGTCGTAGACGCTCTTCCACTCCGAACCGCTGCGGATGGCGTAGCCGTTCGTCTGGACCCAGATGTGCCGGCCGCCCGCGATCCAGGTCGAGCTGTTCTTGATGTCGGCCGTGAGCGGGGCGATGAAGCGGGCCTCGCCGGTGGCGTTGTCGGCGGGAGCCACGCCGTACGACGTGATCTTGCTGGGGTCGGTGACCCAACTGCCGTCGTTCACCGCGCAGTTCTGGGTCACCTGGATGGCGAGGTAGACGTACTCCTGCGCGATATTGCAGCCGTTGGCCGGATCGGTGATCGTGTCGCCGCCGTCACCGCCGAAGTTCGAGCCCATCACGGTGTCGTTGCTGCGCAGGATGGACTGGCCGTTGTCCTGGAGGCCGCCGGTGACGGAGAGGCCGCCGTAGGTCAGATCCTGGCCGACGCCGACCGAGTAGTACTGGAGGGTGTCGATGGTGCCGTCGTTGAGCGAGGTCCAGTCGGTGGCGTGACCGGACGTGTCCTGGGAGCCGTTCAGCGGGCGCTTGTAGACACCGCCGTCGTTGCCGACGTAGACGAAGCTCTTGCCGTGGTAGCTGCCGATCGCGACGCCGTGCTGGTCGGAGTGGGTGGTCGGGTTGCAGTCGCCGGTCTGCTTGGTGGGGTCGATGCTCCAGCAGGGGAAGCCGAAGTTCCAATACGGGCCCACGGTCGACCAGTTGGTGCCGCCGTCCTTCGTCTCGTAGACCTCCTCCAGGCCCGCGTAGACGTGCTCCGCGTTGGCCGGGTCGACGGTCAGGAACTGGTTGTACCAGGCCTGCACGCCGGGCATGTAGCCGCTGGAGGTGAGTGCCGAACCGTCGGCCGCCAGGCCCTTGTAGTCGGCGATCTTCGTCCAAGGGCCGGTCGGGGAACCGGACTTGGAGACGTAGATGCCCTCGAGACCGCTGTCCGGATTGGTGTTGAGCTGCTCCGGGGACTGGTCGATGGCGTAGTAGCGGGAGCCGTCGGCGGAGCGGGCGAAGGTGACGTTGCCTACGTTGTCCGCGTCGGTCGGCAGGTCGCCGAAGCCCGTGCTGATCCGGGTCCAGGTGCCGCCGGCGTCCTTGGTGTAGAAGCCGTTGTAGTCGTCACCGCTGCGCCAGCCGACCGCGAGGACCACCTTCGAGGGGTTCTTCGGGTCGATCGCGATGTCGTTGGCGATGTTCTTGTACGGAGCGGAGGGGTCGTTCGCGAGTGAACCGCCCGGCAGATAGGCCGGGTTGGGCGCGAACTCCAGCTTCCAGGCGCCCTTCAGTGTCTTCGTGGAGTGGCTCCACACGCCCTCGCTGGTCGCGGCCCACACCTTGCCGCCGCCGAAGCGCAGTTCGTGGATGGTCGTGGACTCCAGCTCGTCGCCGCCGACCCGGCCGCGGGCGGAGAACGTGCCGTGGCGGGGGTTCGACAGGACGTAGACACCGCTGCCGAGATACGCGTCCGCGTTGGTCGTCGCCTCGCCGGTGCCCAGCCACAGCCGCCCGGTGCCGTCCAGCGCGAGCGCGCCCGTGGACTGTGCGGGCAGTTTGTCGCTGATGGGCTGCCAGTGGCCGCCGCCGGACCGGGACCGCCAGACTCCGCCGCCCGCGCTGCCCGCGTAGACGTAGCCGTCGTCGTCGGCGGCCATCGCCGCCATCCGGCCGGTCACATCGCCCGAGCCGCCGCTGGAGTTGGAGTCGTAGTCGCGGTAGCGCGGGTCGTCGGAGTTGTACGGCAGGTCGGTGATGTTGCGCCAACTGCCGCCGGTGCTCTGCAAGTTGGTGAGGCTCGTCCAGGCGGCGCCGTACGCGCCGGGTGCGACGACGCCGGGCGAGGTGCGGGCCTCGGCGTACTGGTCGGCGCCCTCGGCTATCTCGTCGGCCTCGTTGCCGTCGTCACCGCCGTCGTCGTCGGCTTTCGCCTTTGGGCTGACGGTGTCCGTCGACTGCCCTCGTTCGGCGGCCAGTTGAGCCAGTGCGCGGACCCCGAAGGGGGTGCCGCCCGAGCCGGGCGCGGCGCCGGCGGGTATCGCCACGAGTGCGGCGGATGCGGTGATGGCGCAGATCGTGAACCAACGTCTCTTGCGGGTCGGTTGTGACACCAGGTCCTCCCGAGCGGGCGCGGATACAGCCGTCGGGACGACCCGACCACCGGGGCCGGGAGGAGTCCGGCATTTGGACAGTCCTTGACCAGAACCTGTCACTAGCGATGGCCGGAAGGAGACCTGTTCGTCACACCGTCACGCGGTCCGCGCGCGGGCCACGGTCGGCAGCGCGCCCGCGAGGGCCAGCGCGACGGCCCCGGAGACCAGCAGCGGGAGATGGCCGTCCGAGCCCCAGGCGAGCCCGGCCCACACGCCCGCGAGCAGCACGGCGGCGCCGGTCGCCCCCTGGTAGAGGCCCTGTGCGCTGCCCTGCTGGTGGTCGGGGACGAGCGTGGAGATCCAGGCCTTGCCGACGCCGTCGGTGCAGGCCGCGAAACCGCCGTAGAGGGGGAGGACGACGAAGACCGCCCAGGGGGTGTGGATCAGGCCGAGGCCCAGGTAGCCGACCGCGAAGAAGAGCAGGCCGGCGGCGAAGACCAGGGGGCGGGGGAGCCGGTCGGACAGGGCCCCGGCGGGGTAGGACAGGGCGGCGTAGACGAGGTTGTAGACCGCGTACGCGCCCACCACCCCGGCCGTCGACAGGCCCAGGTCGTGGGCGCGCAACAGCAGGAGCGCGTCGGGGAAGTTGACGAGGTTGAAGACGAGCAGCACGGCGAGGACCCGCCAGTAGGGGCGCGGCAGGGACCGCCAGGGGGTACGGGCGGTGGCTGGCCTGCCCGTCCTTTTTCCGGCTCGGGGGTCGCGGACGGCGGCGACCAGCGCGACCGACGCGATCGCGGGGATCACGGCGATCCAGAACAGCGGGCGCAGCCGGTGGTCGAGCGCCTCGTACAGGACCAGCCCGAGGAGCGGGCCGACGACCGCGCCCGCGGTGTCGGCGGCCCGGTGCAGCCCGAACACCTTGCCGCGCTGTCCGGCCGGGACGCCCTCGACGAGCAGGGCGTCGCGCGGCGCCCCGCGCATGCCCTTGCCGAGCCGGTCGGTGACCCTCGCGACGAGGACCAGCGGCCAGGCGGTCGCCAGCGCGATCAGCAGCTTGCCCACCGCGGCCAGCCCGTACCCCGCACCGATCAGCGGACGCCGGGCGAACCGGTCCGCCAGCCGCCCGGCGGCCACCTTGGTGATCGACGCGGCCCCCTCCGCCGCCCCCTCGATCGCGCCGACCGCGGCGGGCGGCGCGCCCAGCACCACGGTCAGGAAGATCGGCAGGATCGGGTAGAGGAGTTCGCTGGCCGCGTCCTGGAGGAAGGACACCCCGCACAGCACCTTCACGTTGCGGGTCAGCCACGCGGGGTGCTTGGGGTTCGAGGGGGCCTCGGTGCCGGGGGCGGTCACAGGTGCAGTATCCACGGCGTCGGCTCCGCCGGAAATGCCCAGGACTATCCCGTCCCCGTCGTGGCCAGCCGCCAGATCTGTGCCGTGGTCTCCGTCGCGGACTGTACCGGCGACGGGTCGTTCGGCAGCTGGGCCGGTGCGGTGGTGTTCTTCTTCTTGCCGGGGCGGTCGGCGAACAGGGCGGTGGTGAGGGCGAGTTGGGGGTCCAGGCGGGTCGACCACACGGTGCGGCGGGTGATGCCGCCGCCCGCGCCGGCCGTGAACACGGTCTCCGGGGCGCGCTGGGGTGTGGGGACCCGCTGGGCCGTCGGGACCGCGGGGAGCGCGTCGCCGTACGACTTGGACATCTGCGCGCTCACCAGGAACGCGGACTTCTCGTCCAGCGCCCGCCGGGTGTCGGGGTGCGCGGTGTACACCTGATGCCCGTCCCGGGTGATCTTCGTGACCGTGTACGGCGCCGCGTACACCCCGTCCGCCGCCACGGCCGCGTAGGCCGAGGCGAGCGTGAGCGGGGTGGGTGCCGGAGTCTTCGACAGCGCGGTCAGCGGGGCGCCGAGCGGGAACTTGGCGAAGGGGTCCAGCGCCGTGCCCGCCTCCACCGCGCCGCCCACCGCGTCGTTGAACGGCTGCCGGGCGTAGTCCGAGCCCCCGTACAGCAGCCGTACCGCCCCATTGCCGGGCACGATCCCCACGACGGCGGTGTGCACCGTGACGCCCTTGCCGCTCTTGATGTCCTTGACCGCCTCGGTCGTGGCGTCCTGGAGCGCCAGGTCGAAGGTGGTGTGCACGGTGTAGCCGCCGCGCGCCAACTGGTCCTCGGTGATGCCGAGTTGATCGGCGGCCTCCTGCGCCGCCACGTCGATCATGTACTGCCGCTGCCCCTCGGTCGCCCCCGGCGGATAGAAACGGAACGCGGGGAACGCGGCCTCGGCGCGCTGCTTCGCCGTGATGCTGCCGCTCGCCGCCATCGCGTCGAGCACCCACTCCCAGCGCGCCCTGAGCGTCGCGGTCACCTCGGGATCGGAGCCCGCCTTCTCGTAGTACGACGGGATGTTGACGATTCCCGCCAGCGCGGCGCCCTGGGAGACGGTCAGTTCGCGGGTGTCCACGCCGAAGTAGTTGCGCGCGGCGGCCTCGATACCGGCCGAACCCCGGCCGAAATACACGGTGTTGAGATAGCCCGCCAGGATCTCGTCCTTGGAGCGGGTGCGGTCGAGCTTGATCGCGATCAGTGCCTCGCGGGCCTTGCGGGACAGCGACTGCTCCGGGCTCAGCAGGGCGTTCTTGACGTACTGCTGGGTGATGGTGGAGCCGCCCTGCCGTTCGCCGCCGGTCAGCGAGGCCAGCACCGCGCGGGCGAGGGCGCGCGGCGACACCCCGTCGTCCGTGCGGAAGGTGCGGTTCTCGGCCGCGATCACGGCGTCCTGGACATACCTCGGGACCTGCGACAGCGGCACCTCCTGGCGGTCGACGGGACCGCGCCGGCCCAGATAGGAGCCCTTGTCGTCGACGAAGACCGTGCTCTGGGTGACGGTCTCCGGATGCGGATCCGGGATCCCCGTCAGCCGGTACGCGACGACCGCGGCCGTGCACAGCGCCACGACCAGCAGGAGGAAGGCGATGACCAGCCGCCGCAGCAGGCGGCCCCGGTTACGGCGGAGCCGCAGGCGGAGCGGGATGCGCGGCCTGGCGGACCTTGCGGCGCGTTTCACCAGTCGGCTCCGCCCCGCGCGACGACCTTGCCGGCCGCGTCGTACACCGTGACGGTCGGACCGCCGTCGCCGTAGCTCGACTTCAGCTCCGCCAGCGACAGCGACGCACGCGTGTACCAGACGCCCCAGCCCGGGCTGCCCGCCAGCGTGAGGACCGTGCCGGTCATCCTGTTCTCGTCGACGGTGACCTCGACGCGCGCCGGGTCGCCGGACAGGCCCCGGTACAGGCCGGACAGGAAGTACGAGCTGTTCAGCCGGTCGGGCTGCACGGAGGCGGCCGGCCTCTCGCTCGCGGCCCCCGCCTTCGACGCGCTCGCGTAGCTGTCGTCGGTCAACCCGAGGAACTGGTTGGGCCGTTGCGGTGTCGACCAGTGCTTGCCGTCGCTCGTCAGCCACACCTGCACCCCCGGCACGGCGGCCACCCGCTCGCCGGGCGCGACGATCCGTATCGGGCTCCGCGCCACGTCGACCGCCCCGGCGACCGACCCGTCCGCCGTGCCACCGCCCACGATCCGCCCGGCGACGAGGACACCCGCCGGGACGAGCAACAGCGCGCAGACCACCGCGACCACGGCTCTACGGCGGCGCAGCGCCCGACCCCGCCGCTCGACGTCATCGAGCGCCACGCCGAACGGGACGTCCCCGGCGCCGACTTGGGCCGCCTCGGAGGCCTCGACGGCTCGGGCGGCCTCCGCGAAGCGCTCCCGCAGCCGCCCCGCGTCACCCCCGCACACCGCCAGCCCCCGCCGGGCCCGGCTGCCCACCGCACCGGCCGACCAGCCGAGCAGCTGGGCGACCTCCGCCTCCCGCAGCCCCTCCCGGTGCAGCAGCACGAGCACCGCCCGCTGGCGAGCGGACGTGTCCTTCAACACACCGTCGGACAGCGCCCGTTGCCGGCGCGCCCCGCGCAGGAACGCCTTCACCAGGGACCGCAGCACATAGAAGTCCACGTCGTCCCGAGGTATCCGGCGCCACCGCGCGCGCAGCCCCACCAGCGTTCTCCGCACCAGATCGGCCGCCTCGCGGGGGTCTCCGGTCGCGCCCGAGAGCAGGTGCGCGGTGGTGACCAGCCGGGGCAGTTGCGCGTGTGCATACGTGGTGAAGTCGTCGTGGGGGTCGGGCACTTCGGTGGTCCTCCGATACTGCTGTCTCTGATACGACTGTGGGGGAAGTGGATCCCGGGACGTGTGTTCGTCGTCTTTCCTGTACGCACGGTGCGGCGGCCAGGTTGCACGGAATTCCAAGACGCCGGTGAGGTCATGACCGAGGACGAGTTCGACGCCTTCTACGCCGCCGCGTTCCCCCGTCTGACCGGCCAGCTCGCGGCGTTCACCGGGGATCGCGAGGAGGCGCAGGACGTGGTCCAGGAGGCGTTCGTACGGGCCTGGGACCGGCGCGGGGACTTCCTCGCGGACGAGGCGCCCGAGGCGTGGATACGCACCGTCGCCATGCGACTGGCGGTCAGCCGCTGGCGCCGGGCCAGACGCTGGCTGGAGCTGGTGCGCCGCACACCGCCGCCCGAGTCCACGCCCGGACCCGGCCCCGATCACACGGCACTTGTCGCCGCGCTGCGCCAACTGCCCACGGCGCAACGGATGGTGATCGTCCTGCACCATCTGTGTGATGTGAGCGTCGAGCAGATAGCCTCCGAGACGGGTGCGCCCGTGGGGACGGTCAAGGCCAGGCTGTACCGGGGAAGGGCGGCGCTGGCGAAGCAGCTGGGTCCGGACGAGGCGGACGTGCCGGTCCGGAATCGGAAGGAGAGCGGCCGTGTCGGATGAACTCTCCAGCGGATCCAACGGGTTCATGGACGACACTGACGAACTCTCGGTCGCGCTGCGTGAGTTGGCCGCCGAACAGGAGACCCGTCCGGTCCTCACCGGCGCCCAGGTCCGCGGCCGTGCGGTGCGCCGGGCGCGCCGTCGGACGGCCGGCATGCTGGGCGCGGGGGCGATGGCTCTCGCCCTGGTGGGCTTCGCGCTGACCCTGGACCTCACGGGGAAGGACGACGACCGTCAGCTCCCGGGTGCCGCCGCGCCCGCCGTCCCGTCGCAGGAACAGGCGCAGCCGCGTTCACCCGAGCCTTCGCCTTCCGCCTCCGCCTCCGCCTCCGCCGCGGTGTCGACCCCCGTCGCCGCGGTGCCCGCCACCGGCACGCTGGAACTCACCAAGCGTGCCCTGTACCTCGGTGGCCGGGTCATGCCGCTGACCCTGGACTCGTCCAACAGCCCCGCATTCGCCGGGCCGTTGACCGTGTACGGGAAGCACGACACCAAGGTGGTGACCGTCACCGACTCCACCGACGGAGTGGGCCTGTACACGGAGGTCACGCTCGCGGTCGAACTGCGTGACGCCGACAACACGCCGGTCTACGTCGGCGTCACCCGCTCCTACAAGGGGAAGACCCTCGGCGCGCAGGGCACCGGCGGCACCGGCGGCTGGATCGGCCTGGACGGCGCCGACGCCAAGTGGTTCTACCAGGATGCGAAGATCGGCACCGTCATCTCGGTCACCGGCGATTGAGCGCGAAGTCCCCGTCGTAGCCCATGAACCGGGCCCTGCCGCCCGTGTCCTTGAGGGAGAGCAGCGGGGCCTCGCCGGGCTTGTTGCGGAAGAGCGTGATCGCGGTGGACTGGTCCTTCGTGCAGCCCACGAACCAGGCCGACTTGGTCAGGTCGTCGGCGCCGGTGGCGACGGACGCGGAGCCGGGGACGATCTTCTGGGAACCGTTCCGGGAGGCGACACCCTGCAGCACCCTGTCGACGATCGCGGCCACCCCCGGAGTGAACGCGGTCCGTGCGTCCGGGTGTTGGAGACCGGGGACCGGCTCGCCGTGCCGGAGCACCCCGGTCACCGAGTAGGGGTCGTTCTGCTTGCCGCTGCTGGCGAAGGTCGCGTAGGCGTCGGCCGTCCGGATGGCGCTGGGGGTCGAGGTGCCGATCGGGAAGGTCTGCTCCAGCGGAGCCATGCTGCTCTTCAGCAGCCCGGCCCTGACGGCCGCGTTCCGGATCCAGACCCAGCCTATGGACTTGCCCAGTTGGACGAAGGGCGCGTGCGCCGAGGTCACCAACGCGCTCTGCATGGCGGCGATTCCGGGTGGCGGTGTCGTCACCGGCCAGTGGAGGGGGCGGGGTCCCCGCTCGCCGTCGACGATGGCGGCGAGCGCGAAGGGCTTGAACACCGACCCGGCCGGTACGCCGGAGGTGTCCGCGTTGTCGGTGAAGTGCTGGGTGGCGTCCGGGCCGCCGTACAGGGCGAGCAGGGCGCCGTCCTCGGGGCGGACGGTGGCGGCGCCGACCTGGACGTAGCGGTCGGCGGCGCGGGTTTTCGGGTCGAGGCCCTGCCCAGTACGGCATCCCGCTCACCGGCGTGAAGGAGTACGACGGCAGCGGCCTCTCCCGCAGCGACCGGATGACCGCCGACGCGCTCTCCGCCATCGCCGGACTCACCGTCGACACCCGCTACCAGGCCAAGTTGTGGCCGATCCTGCAGGGCCTCCCGGTCGCCGGCGTCGACGGCACCCTCAGCACCTCCTACGGCCGCTTCACCAGCACCCCCGCCTCCTGCGCCGTGGGAAAGGTCGACGCCAAGACCGGCACGCTGAGCGATGTGTCCGCGCTGGCCGGGGTCACCAAGGGCGCGGACGGCCGCTGGAAGAGCTTCGCGTTCGTGGAGAACGGCACGGCGCCGACCGCGACCGTCACCCAGGGCCTGGACGGTCTCGCGGCGACGGTCGAGGGCTGCTGGTAGACAGCCGGAATGCCCCGGTCCGTGGCCGTGGACCGGGGCGTTCGTCGTGCGGGTCAGGCGGTCGCCCTGGCGGCGTCCTCGATGAGACCGGCCACGATCTTGGGGTGGCTGAGCATCACGACGTGCGAGGAGCCCGGGACCTCGACGACCTTGCGGGCGTTCGCGCGGCTGTACATCCAGCGCTCGCAGGCCGGCGGGATCGCCTTGTCCTGACCGGCGACCAGGCCCCACACGGGGATCGTCTTCCAGGCCGCGGCCGTGGTCGGGAAGGTGAACGAGTCGGCGTCGAACGGCCGTTGGGTCGCCTGGAGGACCTTGAAGTCGGCGGTGGAGATGTCGGCCGCGAACGCCGCCTGGCCGTCCTTGCTCAGATACAGGTCGATGCCGGTCGTCCCGTCGGCCTTCGTGTACGGCACCGGGACGCTCACCGGTTCGACCTCGCTGCCGGGGAACTTGGTGATCAACTCGCCCTGCGTCTCGCCGACTTCGGGCACGAACGCGGCGACGTAGACGAGCGCCTTGACATTGCTCTTGCCGGCGGCGGCGTTGGTGATGACCGTCCCGCCCATGGAGTGCGCGACCAGGACGACCGGTCCGCTGACGGAGTCCAGCAGGCTCGCGATGTAGGGGGCGTCGGTCGGGATGCCGCGCAGCGGGTTCGAACCGGAGATCGTGGTGTAGCCCTTGTGCTGCAGCTCCTTGATGGTGGCGTTCCAGCACGACGAGTCGGCGTAACCGCCGTGCACGAGGACGATGGTGGGCTTCACCTTGGACTTCTCCTTGCTCGTACCGGCCGGGGCACTCGCCGCGTCGGCCGTTCCCGCGCCACCGGCGACCAGCGCGGCCGACCCGGCCACCGCCGCTCCGGCGGCGAGCACCTGACGGCGGGAAACATCGGAACTCATGGGACTCCTCGGGCGGCTGGGTCGGTGTGGCATGTCATGGACCCTAGGAGGAGCGGTCGCGCGGAGGCATCTGCACAATGACCTAGTTCCGGGGCGGCGGACGGGCGGGCACCGGGCCGGTGAATGTCCGGTCGACCCTCGCGGCGGGCGCTCGCGTGGCCGACCATGAGGTGTGCGATTCGATTCCGTTCCCATGCCGGCCACCGTCGGGGCCAGGCCTCGCGACAGCCGTGGCTATCCCGTGCCCGCCATCACTCCGTGGGAGGGCGACGAACCGCAGTTCGCGCTCACCGACTACGGGCGCAGCGCGGAGTGCGCGCGGCGGCGGCTGTGTTCCGTCTGCGACACCCTGATGCCCAAGGGGCCGGTGTGGCGGGTGGTCGGCGCCGCGGAGAGCGCGGCGATCCGTACGGCGCTCGACGCCGGGCGGCCGTACCGCAACATGGCGGCGACGCTGGAGGCTCCGGGGCACCGCGCGTGCATGCTCTACGCCTCGATGGTCTGCCCGTATCTGGCCCGCCCCAACGCGCGGCGGGGGCTGACGGCGGAAAGCCCGGACGACATGACCGCTCATGTCGTCCGGGGCGCCGTCCGTGGGGACATGGGTGCCGTGGTGGGGTTCGGCGACTACGAGTTCGCCGTCACCAAGACCCAGGTCCTGTTCCGTTTTCTCGACGTGGTCGAGTACCTGCCGCACGACACGGCCGACCAGCACCTGCCCGAGCTGCGGGCCGAACTCGCCCGCTCGGGCGGGCGGTTGGGCGGCGGTCAGCCGCGGTAGGCGGGCAGGCCGGTGTGGGTGGAGACCTTCACGGGCCTGCCGAAGCCGTGGGCGCCCTTGGTGACGGTGTACGTACCGGTCGGGGCGCGGAAGGCGATCGTCTTGCCGTTGGGGGACCAGGTCGGCTCGGTGTAGTCGGTGGTCGCGGTCGGGGTGACGTCCTTGACGGTGTTCGTGGAGCTGCCGAGATCCTCGACGAAGAGGTGGTCGTGGCCGTGCACGGAACGGACGAAGACGACCTCCTCGTTGTCCGGGGAGAGCGCGGGCTCGGAACCCTTGGCCAGCGCGCCGCCCTGCTGCCGCAGGTAGTCGTCGCGGATGTAGACCTCGCCGGTGCGGGTGTTCTCGTAGACGGCCGAGCCGTACTTGCCGCCGACGTTCGGCCAGGTGTTGTCGGTCTGGGGGATGGCGCCTTCCCCCGCCTCGCCGTTCAGGCTGATCCTGGCCGGCCTGCCGTGGTTGGCGGTGGCCTTGACGCCCTCCAGGACGGTGCTGCCGTGGATCTTCGCCGAGAAGACGATGTTGTTCTTCGCGGGGATCTGGTTCGTCCGGTCGGCGGCGGTCACCTGCCAGGTGGGGTGCGACCAGGTCTGCCCGCCCGGGTTGGCGGCGACGGTGACACGGTGGGTGCCGTCGGGGTTGGAGACGACGAGGTTGCCGTGCCCGTCGATGAACGCGGCCTTGCTGCCGTTCGGGTTCCAGGCCAGGTCACGGACCGTGGTACCGAAGTCGATCGACCTGCCGTTGACGATCACGTGGCGGGTGCCGTTGCTGAGGGTCAGCCCCCGGGGCACGGTGAGCGTGTGGGTGGACGCGGCCGCGGCGACCATCGCCGCGCTGCCCTTGGCTCCGCCGGAGGACGGGGCGGCCGGCGCGGCGCAGGCCGTCCCGCACAGGGCGAGCAGGGCGGCGGCACCCGCGGTGACGATGGTCGCGCCGGTGCGCCGGCGGTGACGAGCGGACATCGAGGTTCCCCCAGTGATGTGAGTGACACTGCGACGAGAGATACGCGGGAACCGCCGGCCGTCCCCGGAACCCGAACCGGCCCGCTCGGCGGAACCTGAACCAGCCCGCTCGGCATGCTGCCCTTCGCGACAGGACGGAGTCTTCCCGCGACGGGTGACGGGGCTGTGCGTCTGCTGTCACAGGTGTGCAATAGGGCGGTGCCTCGTCGCCCGGCCGAAGCGTCCCAGCCACAGCCGGGCGACGGGTAAGGGCACCGCTCCGTGTCCCTCACCCGTGATTCGGAGTCGGCGCCCGCACGGATGGGTCCGGATGCGAACTGCTCCGAACTGCTCGGCCGTGCGATCTCAAGACGTCGAGACGTTCGGCTCGTAGTGTGCGGCTTGTGAGAAGCCGGCGGAGAGGGACCGATCATGCTGCCGATGAGTGATCTCGAGGCCTGCTTCGGTGCGCCCCGCGGCTACTCCGGGGTGGAGGCCTGGGAGGAGCTGGAAGCCGTGACGGGGCCGCTGCCGATGGACTTCAAGGAGTTCGTGGCGGGGTTCGGTCCGGGCATCGTCGGCGGTTTCCTCAACGTGCTGCATCCGCGGTCCGCCACGCTCGACATGTTTGCGACGATCGAGCGCATGGCCCCGCTCTACCAGGAGCTCGTCCCCGACACGATCCCCCATCCCGTGTTCCCCGAGGACGACGGCATGGTCCAGTGGGCGAGCACGGTGGAGGGCGATGCCTGCTTTCTGGTGGGGGGAGCCGAGGGCACATGGCGCATCGGCGTGTGGTTCCGCCAGTGGGCCGAGTGGGAGGAGTACGAGGAGAGCGTCCCGGACTGGCTCCTCCGCCAAGTGGAAGGCGAGCTGATCATTCCTGGCCTGCCGCTGCGCGTACGCGGTGGTTTCGTTCCCGTGGACTGAATTGTCGTCCGAAGAGCCCGGTGCTTCGGACGGCTTGCCGTCCCTCGCGGACCAGCGGTCGCGCGGCCCACTGGTCCGGCACCTCCGGCGCCCCCGCCGGAGACGGTCCCCGTCGCTCGGCGTCAGCCCCCGTCCCCCACATGCAGCACGATCTTGCCGCGCCGGTGTTCCTTGGCGAGGGACTCGTACGCGGCCCGGGTCTCGGCCAGGGGTACGACGCGGTCGACCGCCGGAGTGAGCCGGCCGCCGTCGATCAGTTCGGTGACGGCCTCCAGGCCGGCGCGGTCCGGTTCGACGACGAAGAAGACACCGCGTGCGGTGGCGTCGGTGCTCGCGGCGGGATCCGGGGGCTGGACGATGCTGACGAGGGTGCCGCCGGGACGCAGTACGGCCCAGGAGCGGGACTGGGTCTCGCCGCCGACCGCGTCGAACACCACGTCCACATCGGTGACCTGGTCCTCGAAACGTTCGGTGCTGTAGTCGACGACCCGCTCCGCGCCGAGCCGGGTGACGAACGCGCGGTCCTGCGGCAGGGCGGTGGTCGTCACCCGCGCGCCCAGGGCCGCGGCGATCTGGACGGCGAAGGAACCGACGCCCCCGGCACCGCCCTGGACCAGCACCCGCTGCCCGGACGCCAGTGCCGCGTGCCCGACCAGCCCCTGCCAGGCGGTGAGCGCGGCGAGGGGTACGGCCGCCGCGCTGTCGTGGTCCAGCCGGGCGGGCTTGGCGGCGAGGACGTCCGCGGGGACGGTGACGTACTCGGCGGCGGCTCCGTCACGGGTGAAGGGGATCAGGCCGTAGACCTCGTCGCCGACCGCGAACTCGCTGACGCCGGCGCCGAGTTCGGCCACCACCCCGGAGACCTCGTGGGAGGGGACGACCGGCGTGCGGTCGCGCCCCGTCCCGTCGAGGCTGTCGGTCCAGCTGGCGTCCCAGTCCAGCTCGCCCGAGGTGATGGACGCGGCGCGCACCGCGACCAGGACCTCGCCGGGCGCCGGTTCGGGACGCGGAGCCGACTCGTACGTCAACTGCTCGGGCCCGCCTCGCTCGTGGGCTCGTACGGCACGCATGGTGGTCATAGGTCGATCACTCCTTGGGTGGGGCGGATCCGCCCGTCCGTGTTTCACCAGGTGGGAATGAAGCCCCCGTCGACGGTGATGTCCGCGCCGGTGACGTTCGCCGTCCGGTCCGCGGACAGCAGCAGGACCACGTCCGCGATCTCGGCGGGGCGGGAGAAACGGCCGGTCACCGTCGTCCGCGCGGCGTTGTCGATGACGTCCTGGGGTTTCAGGCCGGTCGCCTCGGAGACCGTCGCGGCGACCCCGCCCTCGCCCAGCCAGAGATCGGTCTCGACCGGACCCGGGCTGACGGTGTTGACGCGGATCCCCTTCGGGCCGACCTCCTTGGACAGGGCCTTGGAGAAGCCCGCGAGGGCCGCCTTCGAGGCGCTGTAGTCGATGACCGCCGGGTCGGGGAGCGCCGCGTTGACCGAGCAGATGCTCACGATCGAGCCTCGGCCCCGGGCGAGCATCACCGGCAGGGCGCTGCGGGTCGTACGGACGGCCGCCATCAGGTTGAGGTTCAGGGTGGTGAGCCACTCCTCGTCGGTGACCGAGAGGAATCCTCCGGTACGGGCCGGAGCGGTCCCCACGTTGTTGACGAGGATGTCGATCCGGTCGCCCGCGGCCTCGATGAGCCGCGCGGGTCCCGACGCCTCGCCCAGGTCGACCGGCACGATCCGCACGCTTCCCGTCGCGGCCAGCTCCTCAAGCCCGGCCGAGGAGTGCCGGGCCCCGGCATGGACCGTGACGCCCTCCGCGACCAGCGCCCGTACGACCGCCAGCCCGATCCCCCTGCTGGCACCGGTGACCACGGCCACCTGTCCGTTCAGTCCGAGATCCATCGTGAGTTCTCCCGTCCTTGCCTACATTCCACACGCCGGTCGGCGAGGTCGCCTGCCGGCGTCGAGCACGGTCCCGACACGAGCATGCGCCCACCACGCCGTGAACCGTCGGCCTATCGGCGGAACGGCCGGGATCTCCTGCCTAGGCACTCGCGGTCGGGCCGCCGTCGTAGAACTGCGCGTACCAGCGGCGCAACGCCTTGATGCCCTGTTCGTGGGGGAGCAGGACCGGGTGCGGCCGGTGGATCTTGTGGTCCCAGATCCGGAGCTCCTCGCGCACCTCGCCCAGGGCCTGCGTCCGGAACACGAGCTTGAGCAGGGGCGTCAGGAACGGTAACCGGTCCGGTCTGCGGATGTAGTACAGCATCCGCATCTCGCTCGTGCGGTCGTCGACGGGGGTGGTGAGGGCGACGGCGGTCACCGACAGGGCGGGGCCGTGGGTGCGGACCACCATGACGCCCGGCCCGTACATGAACGCGTCGAAGCTGTTGTCGATGTCCCGGCCGAGGACGCGCCGCCGGATCCGGCCGCGGGCCTCGGCGAAGGGGCCGTCGGCCCGCCAGTCCTGGACGAGGGGTTCGCTCTGGCCGTGCAGGAAGTGGAAGTGGGACTCGTCGACGATGTTCTCGCGCATCTCCTGGATGTGGATGCGCGCCCGGCAGACGTCGTCGATCGGCCTGGCGAACCGCCCGGACGCGGCCTCCGGGATCTCCGGCACCTCCCACGAGGGTTCGCCCGGCCCGCAGTGGACCAGGACGAGCCCACTGTGCTCACGGACCGGAAAGCCGCCGAGGGCCACCTTCGGAGTCCGGCGCGCGAACGGCGCCGCCACGCACTCCCCGTCCGGCCCGAACCGCCACCCGTGGAACGGACATTCCACCGACCCGTCCACGACCTTCCCGCCCGCACCGAGGTGCGCGCCGTAGTGCGGACAGTGCGCGTCCCGTACGGCGGCTCGACCGTCCGCACCGCGAAAGGCGATGAGCGCCCGTCCGAAGTAGTGGAGGCTGACGACCTCGCCCGGCCGGAGCTCGTCGCTGCGGAGCACGGCGTACCAGCCGTACGGGACGGTCGGCATCGGGTAGTCGTCGGCTCGTGGATCGCGGGGCAGGGCGGCGAGCTTGTCATGGCGCCGACGTAAAGGCATGGCCAGATGCTAGCGAGGGCGGGCGGTGGGCTGTCCCCACGCGTTGAACCAGGTGTGACGGAGTATTCGAGGCGGAGGCGGGGACAGTTGTCGATGACGTGGGACGAGGCGGGTCTTTCCGGTCTGCAGGCCGGACTGGTACATCAACTGCTGGGCCACGCAACGGCGTTCACGCTCGGACCGGAGGTCCGGCTCGTCCGCGGAGTGGTGACGCCCCCGGAACGGAGCGACGTCGGCCGCGTCGTCGTATGGGACGGACGACGGCTCGACAGCTCGGTCGCCTTCGATCTGCCGCTCACCGACCGGTACGGCGGGAACATCCCGTCGGGGGACCTGGCGGCGGCCCTGCGCCACGCACTCGCCGACCTCTCGGGCCCCGAGGTCGAACGGGCGCCGCGCGATGCCTTCGGCATTCCGGTGCTCGACGCGTCCGCCGCCGTCCACGCCTTCGTCGAGCGACCGCGCTTCCACCTGACGGACGCGCTGCACGCGGCTGCCAAGGCCTTCACCGTCCCGCCGGAACCGGACGAACCCGCGGAACTGCGACTCCGCGGCTTCCTCCTCCTCGACGAGGAGACGTGCCGCCTGTACCTGGACACCCCCGACTCTAAGAACGCCCCGCCCTTCGGCGTCGACCTCCCGCTGCGGGACGAGAACGGCGCGGTCGTCGCCGGCGTGACGGCGGTCCACGCGGCGCTGCCGGTCCTCCTGGCGGGGGAGTCGGACCGTCTGCGCAAGGACGTCCACGACCCCTACTGTCGTACCGTCTACGACTTGACTGAGTGGGGTACGGGGCGCGGGGGTGGAAGCACATGACCAATCAGCCGGTGTTCGTCCTGGGGGAGGGACTGCAGGCTCTGGAGCGGGCCGGGTTCGAGACCGAGGCGGAGTTCCAGGAACTGCTCGCGCGGCATCCTCGGGTGCTGGACTTCGGTTCGCTCGCCGACGGCCGGCCGTTGCGGCTGGTGCTGGTGGCCCGGGAGATGGGGGTGCCGACGGGCGCGGAGAGTGGCCCGGCGTACTGGCTTGACCATCTCTTCGTCGACGCCGACGGTGTGCCGACCCTGGTGGAGGTCAAGCGGGCCACGGACACCCGGATCCGGCGCGAGGTCGTGGGCCAGATGCTGGACTACGCGGCGAACGCGGCCCGTTACTGGCCGGCCGCACTGCTGCGGCGCTCCTTCGAGGAGACCTGCGCCAAGGACGGCCGGTCGCTGGAGGAGGCGTACGGGGAACTCCTCGGCGACCGGGGCGACCAGGGCGACCGGGGTGACCGCTCCGCGGAGGAGTTCTGGACGACCGTCGAGGAACGGCTGGCCGCCGGGCAGATGCGGCTGCTGTTCGTCGCCGACCAGATTCCGCTGGAGCTGCGGGCGATCGTCGAGTTCCTGAACCGGCAGCTGCGGCAGACCGACGTGTACGCGGTCGAGCTGACCCAGTACCGAGGCGGCGGCGACCTCCGTGTCCTCGTCCCCCGCGTGCACGGCGAGGTCGCCACCGCGGCCAAGTCCCCCTCGGGGCACCGCACCACGCAGCGGACCACCCGGGCCGACATGGACGCGGCGATCGCGTCGCGCACCGACCCGGACGTACGGCGGACCGCGACCGCCCTGCTCGATCACGCGGCGGCCGAGGGGCGGTTGGAGTGCGGGACGGCCAAGTACCGCAGCATGCGCATGTATTACCGCGCCTCCGGCGGCCGGGACGTGCCGGTCGCGACACTCTCCCTGCGCGAGGACCCGGCGAAGGACGACCTCTCCTTCGCCTTCGGCTCGATCGCCTATCACCTCGGCCTCGGGCGGGCGGCGGCGTTCGCCGCTGCCCTGCCGGCCCTCCCCGGCCTGACGGAGAAACTGGAGGCGCTGCCCGCGAAGGGCTACAACGGCTGGCCGTCCGTCGCCCTGACCGCCCTCGCCGCGGAGCCCGCCGCCGTCGAGGGAATCCTCTCCGCGATCCAGCAGCTCGTCGATGACGACGGTGACGGTGGCGGTGACGGTGGCGGTGACGGTGGCGGTGGCGACGGCGGTCGGGGGTTCTCCGCCTGATCGCCGAGCACGGCAGGTCGCCACCTCGGAGTCGTAGGGTCGGAGGCATGACGACGCCTCTTGCCGGTAGTGCCTTCGACCTGCTCCGTCTCGACGCCGTGTCCGACCAGGACGCGCTGCGCCGGGTCTACGACCTCCCCGGCGAAGCCGCCGTGCGCAAGCAGATGACCGAACTCACCGAGCAGACAAGGCAGTTGATCGGCTGCTCGTCACTGGTCATGGTCGCCAGCGCGGACGCCGAGGGCAGGTGCGACGTCTCCCCGCGCGGCGGTCCCGCCGGCTTCGTCACCGTCCTGGACGCACGGACGGTGGCGATACCGGACGCGACCGGCAACAAGCGCCTGGACACCCTGCAGAACGTCATCGCCACCGGCCGGGCCGGGCTGCTGTTCGTCATCCCCGGGCGCACCACCACACTGCGGGTGAACGGCCGGGCCTGCGTCTCCACCCACCCGGAGCTGCTGTCGCAACTGACCGCCGTGGGCAAGCCGCCCGCCAGCGCGCTGGTGGTGGGCATCGACGAGGTCTACCCGCACTGCCCCAAGTCCCTGCTGCGCAGCGGGGCTTGGAAGCCGGAGCAGTGGCTCCCGGCCGACGCCCAGCCGGCCTCGGCCGAGGTCACGCTCGCCCAACTGCGGATGCCGGAACTGACGATCGCCGACATCGAGCAGAGGGAGGCGGACGCGCTGAAGTACCGGTACGAGTGACGGGTGGCCCCTGAACTGGCCCCCGGCCCGGCACCCGACCTGGCGGCCCCCGGCCCAGGCGCCGACGCCGTCTCGGCGCACCCGGTCACGCGCACGCTGCCGCGGATCCTGAGCCGGCTGCGGGTGGTCGACCGGCGGCGGCCTTGGCTGCTCGACAGCATCGTGGTCCGCCACATGACCCCCAGATCGCCGTTCGCGCCGAAGTCGATCGCCGGCCTCAGAGCGCCCGGGGTGGAGATCGTCGCCGGGCCGGTCCAGGTCCGGCCGGCGTCCGGAGTGACGTAGACGTCCAGGGTGTTCGAGTCCCGGGGCACCATGACCGCGAACCGGCACCAGGGAACCCGTGCCCGCCGTGTGGAAGTTGACCAGCGGCTGCCCGCCTCCTGCGAGGCGGAGACCCGGCCGCCCGGCTACGGCCGTTGAGCCGGTCGCGGTGCGGTCAGGTCACCCACGCCACTCACGCCACTCACGCCACTCACGTCGTCCACGCCACCCACGTCGTTCATGCCATCCATGCCATCCATGCCACCCATGTCGACCCTGTCGAGCAGCAGCATCGCGTCGTGGTCCGGGCTGCCGGGCTCGGCGGTGTAGACGCCGATGCGCTGGCCGGGGGTGCCTTCGATGTGGAGGGACTGGGAGATGAGGGTGAGCGTGCCGACCTGGGGGTGGTGGAAGGTCTTGTGGGTCGGTTTGCGGCCGGTGACCTCGTAGCGCTCCCAGAGGCCGGCGAAGTCGGGGCTCTTGAGGAGGAGTTCGCCGACGAGGTTGGTGAGGTCGGGTGCGTCGGGGGCGGTGCCGGCGATGGCGCGCAGGCGGGCGACGCAGGTGGCGATCTGCCGTTCCCAGTCCCCGAAGAGGTCGCGGGCGGCGGGGTGCAGGAAGAAGTAGCGGGCCAGGTTGCGCTGCTTGACCGGCCAGTCGTCCAGGCCCGCGTAGAGGGCGAGGCCGCCGGGGTTCCAGGCCAGCAGGTCCAGGCTGCGGCTGATGACGTACGCGGGGTTGGGGCGGAGGGATTCCAGCAGCAGTTTGAGGTGGGGGCGGACCGTGCGGCTGGGCGCGGGCGGTGGTTCGGGGGCGTAGCGGGCGGCCCGGGCGGCGAGTTCGCGCAGGTGCTGGTGCTGCTGGTCGTCCATGTGCAGGGCGCGGGCGAGCGAGTCGAGGACGGCGGGGCTGGGGCGGGTCTCCTTGCCGCGCTCCAGCCGCACGTAGTAGTCGATGCTGATGCCGGCGAGCGTGGCCAACTCCTCGCGGCGCAGCCCGGGGGTGCGGCGGATGCCCGCGCCGACGGTGAGGCCGACGTGGCCGGGGCTGGTCTGGGTGCGGCGGGCGCGCAGATAGCGGCCCAGCTCGGCGCCCTCGCTGTGCGCGCTCTCGGTTGCCATGCCTCCAGTCTCGCCCGCTCCCCACGCGTCGCGCAGGCGGGTGGGGGGCCCTGTCGTTACCCCTGAAGAGCCCGCCCTGCCACATCGCCGTGATCCGGGCGAAGGTGGAGGGGAAGCACGCCGCGACGGACCGGAGAGGGCGAAATGCACTACATCAAACTGCGTGACCTGGAGGTTTCCCGGATCGGCCTCGGCGCGATGGGCATGTCCCACGGCTACACCGGCTCCGGCACCGACGACGCGGAGTCGATCAGGACCGTGCACCGGGCCCTGGAGCTGGGCGTCACGCTCATCGACACCGCCGAGATCTACGGCCCCTACATCAACGAGGAGCTGATCGGCCGGGCCCTGAAGGGCCGTAGGGACGGGGTGGTGCTGGCCACGAAGTTCGGTCTGGTCTCGCACGCCGGTGCGGGCGCCTGGAACCAGGACTCCAGCGCCGCCAACATCCGTGCCGCCGTCGAGGGCTCCCTCAAGCGGCTGGGCACCGACCACATCGACCTGTACTACCAGCACCGCGTCGACCCGAACACGCCCATCGAGGAGACCGCGGGCGCGGTGGGCGAGCTGATCGCCGAGGGCAAGGTGCGGGCGTTCGGTCTCTCGGAGGCGGGCCCGGACACGATCCGGCGCGCGCACGCCGTGCAGCCGGTGACCGCGGTGCAGTCGGAGTACTCGCTGTGGACCCGGGGGATCGAGGACCGTGTCCTGCCCGTGCTGCGGGAGCTGAACATCGGCCTGGTGCCGTTCTCCCCGCTGGGCCGCGGCTTCCTGACGGGCACCATCCGCTCCACCGACCAGTTCGACGACTCCGACTTCCGGCGCGACAACCCGCGCTTCAGCGGCGAGAACTTCGACCGCAACCTCGCTCTCGCCGACGAGGTCAAGGCCCTGGCCGGCGAGGTCGGCGTCACCCCCGCCCAGATCGCGCTGGCCTGGCTGCTCTCCCAGGGCGACGACATCGCCCCGATCCCCGGCACCAAGCGGGTCGGCCGCGTCGAGGAGAACACCGCCGCCGACGCCGTCACCCTCACCGCCGAGCAGCTCGACAAGCTGAGCAGCCTGCCGCCCGCCGCGGGCGACACCCACACCGAGGCCCAGGCGCGGATGCTCGAACGCTGATCGTCCGCCCACTGTCTGGAGCAACCCCTGTCATGCGTGCAGCAGTGATGTACGGAGCCGGCGACGTCCGCGTCGAGAACCGGCCCGACCCGAAGATCGTCCAGCCCGCCGACGCCGTGGTCCGCGTCGTCGCCGCCTGTGTGTGCGGCAGCGACCTGTGGCCGTACCGGTCGATGCCGGCCACGGACACCGGCCGCCCCATGGGACACGAGTTCCTGGGTGTCGTGGAGGAGACCGGCGCGGAGGTGACCGGCCTGAAGGCGGGTGACCTGGTCGTGGCGCCGTTCACGTACAGCGACAACACCTGCGACTACTGCGCCAGGGGCCTGCAGACCTCCTGCCGCAACGGCGGTCGCTACGGCTTCGCGGGCGTCGACGGCGGACAGGGCGAGGCCGTCCGCGTCCCGTACGCGGACGGCACCCTGGTCAGGCTCCCGGTGGCCGCCGACTCGGCCCTCCTGCCGTCCCTGCTGGCCCTGTCGGACGTGATGACCACCGGCCACCACGGCGCGGTCACCGCCGGCGTCGGCCGCGGCGACACGGTGCTCGTCGTCGGCGACGGCGCGGTCGGCCTGTGCGCGGTCATCGCCGCCCGGCGGCTGGGTGCCGAACGGATCGTGCTCGCGGGCCGCCACGAGCAACGCACCGGCCTGGGCCGCGAGTTCGGGGCCACCGACGTCGTCGCCGAACGCGGCGAGGAGGGCGTCGCGCGTATCCGCGAACTGACCGGCGGCGGTGTGGACAAGGTGATCGAGGCGGTCGGCACCCGCCCGAGCCTGGACACCGCGCTCGGCGCGGTCCGGGACGGCGGCACCATCAGCCGACTCGGCGCCCCGCAGTACACGGAGGGCCCGATCGGCCCGGCCGTCTTCAGGCGCAACATCACCCTGACCGGCGGCGTCAGCCCCGCCCGCGCCTACATCGAGGAACTGCTGCCCGAGGTTCTGGACGGCACGATCACGCCCGGCCGGGTCTTCGACCGCACCTTCCCCGTGGACGGGACCCCGGCCGCGTACCGGGCGATGGCCGACCGCGAGGTTCTCAAGGCCCTGATCACCCCGTGACGGCGGTGCGGACGGGCGTCGGTCAGGACGACCGCGGTGGCCTGGCGTCGCCCGTCGCGCGGCGGGACGCACCCCGTCGTACGGGCACCTGGCGAATGGGCTGTCTCAGGTCGCCGAGCTCCAGATGGACCTGCCAGGCGCGGATCTGGGCCCGGTCGGCGTGGACCGGGTTCCAGAGCCGTAGCGTGTCGGTCGCCGTGACCTCGTGCGTCCGACCCCGGATGTCCCGCAGCAGCCACCGGCGGCCGGGGCCGCGCACGGGCAGCCCGGTGAAGGTGCCGTCGACGGTGTCTGCCTCCCAGACCAGGGCCTGGCAGAGCGGCCCGGCGACGTCGTGGTCGAGCCAGCGCGCGCCGAACGGTTCACCGGTCAACTCGGTTCCGGTGGCGAGGAGTTCGGCCAGAACACCACACACGCGATCGGCCTCCGCGGCGAGCCGCGGCAGCCGCAGCCGCAGAGCGGTCAGTTCGAGGACGTATCTCCCGTTGAGGTGCCGCATCCCGTACGACGTCACCGGCTGTCCCCGGTCGGTGCGGATCTCCACGCCGACGGAACCGTCCGGGCGCACGGCCAGGTGGGCCGTGTGGTGGTCGAGGGCGATCTCGCGGGCCCCTTCCGACAGGAACTCGTCGGCGATCGCGTCCAGCGCGGCGCGGGCCGCGGCGACCGCCTCGGGCGGCAGCCCCGACAGTGCCCTGCGGTGCCGCCCCAGCCCGGGCATGCCGGCCGCGGCACTCAGGGCGGTGACACCCGCCCGTGCCGGCAGAACGTCCCGGTCCGCAAGGCCCGGAAGCCGCCGGTCGAGGCCGCGGCCCAGGGCCTGCGCGGCCACCAGCCCGATGAGGGCCGGGTCTCCGGTGAGGCAGGCCGCCCAGGCGGCGCCGGCCATGAGCTTCGCCTCGTCGTGGACGTACCGCTGCCTGCTGAACGCTGATTCCGTCAGGTGGTCGGGCCGGCTCGTGTCCATGCGCAGCAGGGCGCCCACGACCTCGGGGGCGACCGCGAGCAGCTCCAGCCGCTCACGGACCTGGCCGAGCCAGGGCTGGGCCGGACGGAAACCGTCAATGCCGAGCAGCACCGCGAGCAGGTCCAGCACGCCGGGTTCGAAGACCAGCGTGCCCAGTTCGGCCAGGGCCCGGTTGCCGCCGTTGTCCCCGACGGGGAGGACCCGCGGCAGCCGCTCGAGAACCTCGCGGTCGTACGGCAGGTCCAGCAGGCCGGTGGCCTCCTCGACCGAGAGATGCCAGCGGCACTGCTCGGAGCGGGCCGAGTCGTGGTGGTCGCGGGCGCCCAGCAGGACGGCCCGCAACCCAGGCCGGTAGCGGGCCCGTTCGGACGGTTCCTGCTCCCGTACGGCGGCGAGCGGCAACCCCAGGCAACGGCACACCCGGTGGAACCCGTAGGGGTCGTGATCCGACTCCGCCAGGGCGAGGGCCAGCAGTTCCTCGGCCTCCTCCGGGGACCAGCCGCACGGGTGCCGTGTCAGCGCGGCCTCCATGCAGATGTCGCCCCGGGTGTCGTGCGGGTTGCTCAACAACGCCAGCCCCAGCCGCCGGCGGTCCCGGGGTTCGAGGGAGTCGACGAGACGGTGGCTGTGGCTCCACTGGGAGGGGTCGGCCGGGGCCAGGACGATGCCGCGCCGGACCTCCTCCTCCCACCTCGGATGCTGCCCGAGGTCACGGCGCCGCGCCCGGGCCGCGGCCTTCCGCAACGCCGCGGGCAACGGCGGCACCACGGCATCGTTCCGGGCCCGGTGGGGATACGACCGGTCTCTCGCCCACCATGGCCACATCGGCCCCACCTCCGTGCAGGTGCCCTTCCCCACCCGGCGCCGGAATATCCTCACGGGCTGCCCGTCCCTGTGACCAACTTCCTTGGACGGCACGGCGGTTGGGGTGGGGAACACGCTGTCGTCCCGTGGTTCCAGGAGCGGTCCTCGGCGGCCATGACGGGGAGGGTTTCCAGGCGGCCGGTGAGGGCCTGGCGGGAGGGTTCGAGGCGGGTGTCCTTCGCGTGGACGTGGTAGATCGCCTCGCGCAGGCGGAGCAGGGGGGCGTTGTGGACGGCCTGGTGGGCGTGCATTTCGAGGGCGAGTTTGTGGATGCCCCGGTCGTGTTCGCGTCCGCTCGGCCCCGGGTGGAGGGGGTTGCCCGAGCAGGTCAGGGCGCTGATGGTGAGGCCCTGGTCGGCGACCTCGGCGACCTCGGCTACCTCGGCGAGCAGGTCGCGGCGCGCGGTGTCGCTGGCGAGCAGTCGGTCGAGGTCGACGTGAGGGCCGGTGGACCAGGCTCCGGTGCGAACTCGACGCAGTCCAGGCCGAGTTCGGCGGTCAGGTCGAGGGTCTCGTCGAGGGTGAGCCGACCGACGCTGTCGGTGTTCAGGCCGATCTTCATGCGGGGTCTCCGGTTCTGTGGGTGGGGGAGTCTGAGCGACGGGCGGCGGGTGGTCAGCGGTAGAGCGCGGGGCGCTCGACCAGTTGCACCTCGACGGGGCCGCGCTCGGTCCGGGCGCGGACGCCCGCCTCGCAGACCGCGGCCACCGCGTAGCCGTCCCGGGCGCTGGGGCCGGTGACCTCGCCGCGCCGGGTGGCGTCGACCCATGCCTGGACCTGGCGGTCGTAGGCGTCCTCGAAGCGCTCGACGAAGCCGGGAGGTGACCGTGCCGCCCCAACGGCCGTCGGCGGTGCCGAGCATTCCGTGGCCCTCGCCGATGCGGGCGGCGCCGTTCTCGCACACCGCTTCGGCCTGGACCTGGTAGCCGGGGCGGGAGTTGACGTAGATCTCGATGTGGACCAAGGTGCCGCCGTCGGTCTGGAAGACGACGAACTGCGGGTCGGCCAGCCCCTCGGGCGCGGCCGAGTGGCGCAGCGGCTACCGCGCCGCCATGAACCGCCACGGCTTCGACGAACGGGCCCGCCTGGTCCGCGGCGGACTGACCGAGGAGCACGGCGCCGCCGCCCGCACGCTGCTCGCCGAAGCCTCCCGGCCCACCGCGGTGCTCGCCTTCAACGACCACTGCGCGATCGGCGTCCTCGACATCTTCCTGCGCGCCGGGATCGCCGTACCCGGCGAGATCTCGGTCGTCGGCTTCGACGACACGGAGATCGTCATCCCCCCCACCTCGTCACCCGCGGCACCACGGCTCCGCCTCGGGCGTCCTGAACCGGCTCTCTCGCCCTCTCGTGGGAGGGCGGTCCTCGGTCCTCAGGCCACGGCGTACGCGTTGTACACCGTGGTCGTCGAGCTGTCGCCGTGGGTGTCGGTGACGGTCGAGCGCAGGCCGACGCGGCCGGCGGCCGGGTTGTGGACGGTAGTGGTCCACCTGCCGCCGGACAGCTTCGTGGTGACGGCGTGCCAGGTGGAGCCGTTGTCGGTGGTGTACCAGGCGCGTACGGACTTCACGCTGTCCGACAGCCGGCCGATCGTGCTGTCGCCCGTGCCGTTGCGCTGCATGCCCAGGCCGACGGTCGTCGTCGACCCGGCGGCCGCCTGGTTCCTGGAGTTCAGCGCCCCGGGCGAGAACCGGGTGATGTAGGCGCGGATCTGCTGGTTCTTGCCGGCGTCGGCGTAGAAGTGCAGAGAGAGGCTGGAGGAGGTCGACAGCGAACCGGCCGGCAGATGGTCGCGGTGACCGGTCTCGGTGATCGTGTACCAGCCCGACCCCGGAATCCGCGGCTGCGCGCCGAGCTCCTGCGAGGGGCTGTACTTGTGCGAGTAGAGCGTCCTGCCCGCGTGCGTCAGCTTCACCGTGCCGGAGGCCAGAACCCCGCCCGCCGTAAGCGTGGGGTCGGCGAACGGGTTGTCGTCCCCGAAGTACAGCTGGTGGTACCAGGTGTACGGCAACTGCCCGCCCGGCCCCCAGACCGCGTGGCCGAGGGCCAGCGTGGCGGTCTTGCCGGCCGCGTACTTGTGGGAGCCGCCGTAGATGAAGTCGTTGGCCTGCTGGCCCACTGTCCACTGGCCGGCCGGGACGTGGACGGAGAAGGAGTTGGGCAGGTCGCGCTGGATGTCGAGGATGTCCATGGACGACGAGCAGCCGGAGCCGCCCGTCGGCTCGCCGTTGAACGAGAACCGCGCCTGCCCGCTGTCGGGACCCGAACGCGCGTACACCTTGAGGGTGGTCAGCCCCGACTTCCTGAGTGTCGCGGACACCCCGGACGGCACACCGCGGCTGTGCGTGGCGGAGGCCAGCCAGAAGTCGCCGCCGGTCGTCGACCGCGGTTCGTACGTGGTGCCGTAGGCCAGCTCGTACGCCTTGCTGCTGTTCGGGATGACGTACAGGTCGCCCGGCGCGGCCGACGTGCTCATGGTCGCCGGGCTGTTGTCGGTGGCGCAGACGGCCGCGCTGACCGTGCGGTCGTATCCGCTGCCCGGGGCGGGACTGATCGAGACCTTGACCGGACGGCCCTTCCGGGCGTCGAACGTGGTCGTCGTGGCCCCGGAGACCTTCACACTGTGGCCGCCGACGATGCCGTCCTCGCCGTTGCCGCCGGTGAAGGAGGTGGCGAGCTCGTAACTGCCCTTGGGCAGCGAGGTCTTCTTGTTGCCTTCGATGAAGCGGAAGTCGTTCGTGCTGGTGTTGTAGACCGCCACCTGGGCGTAGACCGGCTTGCCGCTCCGGTCCAACGTCCTGACGGTGAGTGAGCCATTGGCCGCGGCCGACGCCGTGGAAGCGCCGACACCGGCCAGGAGAAGCGGCACGAGCATGGTGACGACACTCGCGACTGCCGTGGTTCGCCGCATCAAACCCCCCATAGGTGCGCGACATGAACACGACACCGTAGCGCGGGGGGTACCTGTTGCCGGCACCGGCCCCCGGCTGACCCTTCGCAGGCCTTCACCGGGGATGCCGATGGCGTCGGCGATGCCGATGCCGATGCCGATGCCGATGTCGGCGCTCGGGCTGTGGCCTCGCGAATGCGCCCCGGCCAACAGATAAGCCCCAGGCTGCTGACCTGGGCGAACGGTTCGGGTGCGGCCTCGTCGGGCTCGGTTGCTTTCACCGTGGTTCCCCGCTGTTCCCCGCTGGATCTGGTGCGGTTGTGGTGCGGTTGTGGTGCGGAGGCAGACTGCGTCCCTGCGCTTGTCAGTGGGCGTGGACGGTCCCCGTTCCGTACTGTGTGCCGCTGTCGGGGTGTTCGTGGGGGAGCGGGGCTCGCACGAACTGGGTGCGCCGCGCGTTGGACGCGCCGATCTCCTGGTAGTTGCGGCAGGCCTCTCGGAGGCTCAGACCGTGGTTGGGGCCTCCTCGGACCTCTTCCGCGTCGTGCTCGTCCTGGCCGTCGTCCTCCCAGAAGCAGACCTGGCAGATCTCGTACGCTCCGCGCTCGGCGAGGGTGATGAAGCCGCAGCAAGGGCAGCGGTACGGTCCGTCCTTGGCGTCGCCTCGGACATTGATGAAGGTCACAGTTGCATCCTCGTCCACCAACACCGCAAGGGCCCAAGGCTTTTAACGGGGGCTTGCCAGGCAGGAGCCAGCTCGCACGAGTCGCCGATCAAGCAGCGGCGACCGCCCAGCGCGGGCGCGCGTCCAGGACCGTCCCGCACGCTCTGTGCCGTGATGTCGAAGAGGCGTCGGTTCTTCTTGGTGGGACCGATGCGCTCATCTTCTGGGCGGGCGCGACGGTCGGCGACACGGCCTCCACCAGGCAGAGACCGCCGATCCATGGATAAACCTTCCTCTCCCGCCTCTCTGCGCACGCTCCTACGGTCGGGGCTGCGGGCGCTCACCGGTCCGCCGTAGCGAAGGAGAGACCCCCATGAAGATGACCGGCAACACGATCCTGATCACCGGCGGCACCTCGGGCATCGGCCTCGGCCTGGCCCTGCGTCTGCACGAGGCCGGCAACAAGGTGATCGTCGCCGGCCGGCGCAAGGAGCTGTTGGACGAGATCACGGCCGAGCACCCGGGCATCGAGGCCCTCGTCCTCGACGTCACGGACCCCGACTCGATCGCCCGGGTCCATGAGACCGTGGCGGCCAGTCACCCCGAGTTGAACGTCCTGGTCAACAACGCCGGCATCATGCTGAAGGAGAACCTCCTCGACCCGGCCTCGCTCCCGGTCGCCGAGGACCACGTCACGGTCAATCTGCTCGGCACGATCCGGGTGACGTACGCGTTCCTGCCGCTGCTCGTGGGTAAGCCCGACGCGGCCGTCGTGAACGTCACCTCCGCGCTGGCCTTCGTACCGCTGCCGATCACCCCGACCTACAACGCGACCAAGGCCGCGCTGCACTCCTTCTCCGAGAGCCTGCGTGTGCAGCTCGCGCAGGCAGGCGCCGGCGTGCAGGTGATCGAGGTGGCCCCGCCCGGCGTGCGCACGACCCTGCTGGGCCAGCAGGACGACGAGAACTCCATGCCGCTGGACGAGTTCCTCGACGAGACCCTCGGGATCCTGCGCGACAACCCCGACGCGAAGGAACTCGTCGTAGAACGCGCCCGGTTCGTGCGCGACGCGGAGGCCAACGGCTCCTACGACAACGTCCTCGCCCTCCTCAGCGGCGTCTGAGCGACAGGGACAGGGACAGGGACAGGAAGATCCGGCATGCGACCCACCCGTGAAGACACCGTCGAAATAGCGCGCGTGCTCGCCCTGTGGGGCCATCTCATGGACGACCGCGAACTGGACCGGCTCGGCGAAGTCCTCACCGAAGACGCGGAATGGGACGGCAGCGTCTTCGGCTTCACCCCGGTCGTCGGGCTGGAGGCGATCACTTCCGTCCTCAGCGCCGACGGGCACGCGAGCGCCCATCACACGACGAACATCGTCGTGTCGGAGGGTCCGGGCGACGAAGTCCGGGTCCGTTCCAAGGCGTTGGGCCTCGTCGGCGGCACCGTCGTCAGCGCCGTCCACGCCGACGAGCTGCGCCGCACGGCCGACGGCTGGCGCATCTCCAAGCGGGTCATACAGCTCAAGTGACCGTCAGGGGCACGTGTCCACGGCCTCGGCCTCGTAGTGGCCGCCCTGGCGAAGGCGCCGCACGCGCATCAATTCGGTCCCCACCTCGGGAGATGATCATGAAGAACCCTGTTTCTCGCCGCTCCGCCGTCGCCGCGACTCTCGGCGCGTCCGCCGCGGTCGCACTGGCCACCGCGGGTACTGCTTCCGCCCGTCCGGAATCCGACGACAGGAGACACCGGCCCGAGAGCCAGGTGCAGCACAACAAGCGTGTCGCCGTCGCCTTCCTGGACCTGGCCTTCAACAAGAAGCAACCCCAGGAGGCAGCCGACCGGTACGTGGGCGCGCGGTTCATCCAGCACAACCCGCTGTCGGCCGACGGAACGGGGCCGTTCGTCGCGTACGTGACGTGGCGGACGACCCTGTCCCCGGAGCTGAGGTTCGACTTCAAGCGGGTGTTCGGCGAGAAGGACCTGGTGGCGGTGCACTACAAGAGGACCTACGACTCGGCCGACCGCGGTGCCGCGGTGATGGACATCTTCCGGTTCGAGGACGGCAGGATCGTCGAGCACTGGGACGTCATCCAGGACATCCCGGAGACGTCCGCGAACGACAACACCATGTTCTGAACCTGGCCGACATCTACTGGGCGGGGGAGATCAGCCCCCTCGCGAAGTCGAGCTGTTCCTTGTGGAAGGCCGCGCCGACGTAGTGGTGGTCGATGTTGTGGCCACTGCCCAGGACGCGCCGGGCAGTCACCGAGGGTGCGGCCGTGAAGGCGTTCCCGAAGGCGGCGACCGATGCGTCGCTGCTGTGCCAGAACCCTTCGTGCTCGGCCAGCCCGTAGTGGACGGGTACCTCGATCTTCGCGGTGATCCCCGCGAAATCCGTGCCCCACTGGCCCGCCACCTCCACCAGCTCCGCTACGGGAACGGGCGACTCGGTGTGCTTCGCGAGGTCGAGCACACCCGGGTCGTACGTGTCCTCCGGTCCGTACATGAACCGCAGGAGGTGCTCGCGGCTGAACTCCATCGAGCTGCCCGGCGGCGCTGACTTCAGCGCTTCGTTCGACCGCCGCGACTCGTGGTGGATTCCGGTGACGGAGACGCCGAGGAGCGGCCAGGTGCGATCACCGGCCGCCAGATGCAGCGCGATCGCACCGCCTACCGAGTGTCCGACGAGGACGATCCCGGGGGCGGTGGGGAGGTGTCGGCGCCAGAGTTCGGTGATGGCCTCCTGGAGTGCTTGAGCATTCCGGCGGAAGGAGATCTCCCCCTTCAGCGCGGTGCTGCCGCCGTAGCCCGGACGGTCGAGCGACACCACCGGAAAGCCCTCGCGTCGCGCGGCGTCCATCAGCGAATACCCGGGCACGTCGAAGTACGAGGCGTTGTAGCCGCCTCCGGGAAGGCAGACCAGCAACGACATCCCGGGACGGCCTGCTTCCTCTATGCCGGTGATCCAGGTGTCCCCGAGGTTGAGCGTGATGCGGTTCGCAGTCATGAGGGATCCACTTTCAGGAACTTCCGCAGCAGCTCGCTGTACTCCTCCGTGATCTTGGGAAGGTCGTTCCACCAGGCCGGATCGGGGTGGTGGATCTGGTGCACCAGTGAAGTGGCCGCGGAGAGATCGAAAGGTGCCGCCCCCGGTACTTCCTCCGAGCCCTCGGGGAAGTCCACGTCGATGGGAGCGGTGTCCTCCCAGACCATCCGCTCGATCCGCTCGGGCCATTTCTCCGCGAAGACGCACCCGACCCGTGCGCCCATCGAGTGGCCGATCAGCGTGAACCGTTCCAGGGAGAGCGCGTCGGTGAAGGCTTCGAGATCGCCGCATCCCAGCTCGAAGGAGTACTTGCCGGGCCAGGCGCTTTCGCCATGGCCGCGCTGGGTGAGGGCCAGTACGCGGTAGTCCTCGGCGAGGAAACCCGCGATCTCGTCCCAGTCCCGGGCGTCGTACATGAGGCCATGCAGCAGAACGACGGGCGGCGCATCGGGATCACCCGCCTCGCGACAGTGAAAAGGCAGGTGCGAAAGCTCGATGCTGTGATCGCTGAAAACGGTCATCGGCTCTTCCGTCCGTTCGGGAGGTGCTGGCGGATGCCGGCGTCGACCGGTCGACCGTATGAGCGTCTTCGCGCGGGTGGGAGAGACGGTTCATCCACGGATCGGCGGTCCCTGCCTGCGATCTTTGGCATTCCGGAGGTCACGCCGGGCGGGGTGCTCAGCCATGGATCGGCGGTCTCTGGATAGCCCGGCGGCAAGCGGTGAGGATGGTGGGCATGGACAAGAAGGAACTGGCGGAATTCCTGCGTCACCGGCGTGAGGCGCTGCGCCCGCGTGACGTCGGCCTGGTCGAGGGGTCGCGCAGGCGTACCCGGGGGCTGCGCCGCGAGGAGGTCGCCCAGCTCGCCGGCATGTCCACCGACTACTACGCCCGCCTGGAACAGCAGCGCGCGCCGCAGCCCTCCGTCCAGATCACCACCGCCCTGGCCCGGGCGTTGCGGCTGACCCTGGACGAGCGCGACCACCTCTTCGTCCTCATCGGCCACAACGCCCCGGCCCGTTTCCACCGCTCCGAGCACGTCAGCCCGACCCTGATGCGGGTGCTGGACCGGCTGGACGACTCCCCGGCCCTGGTGCTGACCGACATGGCCGACACCCTCGCGATGAACCCGCTGGCCATCGCCCTGCTCGGCGACCAGACCCACCACACCGGCCTGGCCCGCAGCGCCTACTACCGCTGGTTCATGGACCCCGCCGACCGCCTGGTGTATCCCGAGGAGGACCACGAACGCCACGGCCGCGCCCAGGCAGCGCGCCTACGGGTCGCACTGACCGCCGGCAGCGACATCCCCCGGGCCTCCCGGATCCTGGCCGAACTCCGGGAACACAGCCCCGAGTTCGTCCGCCTGTGGGAACTCCAGGAGGTCGCCCAGCGCTACGACGAGGGCAAGACCATCCTCCATCCCGAGCTCGGCCGCATCGACGTCGACGGCCAGGTCCTGTTCACCGAGAACCGCGCCCAGACCCTGGTGGTGCTCACCACCCGCCCGGGCACGGAAAGCCACAGCAAGCTGGAACTGCTCTCGGTGATAGGGCACCAGCAGCTCACCCCCTGATGAGACTTAGGTCCATCTGCCGAGGCCGCCTCGGACCGGCGCCGGATCCCGGCCCGCTTCCACGTCGTTAGCCTCGGCGATCAGCCCCACTCACACGTGCCGCTCCGGGCCGGACGCCGTAGGCCACCGCCCGATGCACCCCTGTGAACCGGTTGGCACACCACCGGCGCCATGGATGCACCCGAGGAGAGCGCGATGTCCAGGAGCGGATACACGTACGTCTGCAGGTTCGACGCGTTGGAGGAGGGTGTCCCGCGGCGCTTCGAGGTGGAGGGCGTGCCCGTCTCGCTCGTCCTGACCGAGCGGGAGGTCTTCGCGATCCACGACGTGTGCTCGCACAGCGCCGTCTCGCTCTCCGAGGGGGAGGTGGACGGCTTCACCGTCGAGTGCTGGCTGCACTCCTCCCGCTTCGACCTGCGCACCGGCCATCCGCTCGACCGTCCGGCCACCCGTCCCGTGCCCGTGTATCCGGTGCGGATCGAGGACGGCGACGTGCACGTCCAAGTGACAGGAACGCCGTGAGGGACGCACCGACCGACGCCGCCGCCGAGCGGGCCGATGCCGCCCGCAACCGTGCCCGGCTACTGGAGGCGGCGGCCCGGCTGGTGGCCGAGCGCGGGGCCGAACACGTGACGATGCACGAGGTCGCGGAGGCCGCCGGCGTCGGCAAGGGAACGCTCTTCCGCCGGTTCGGCGACCGCGACGGTCTCCTGCTCGCTCTCCTGGGCGAAGCCGAGGCCGAATTCCACCAGGCGTACACCGAAGGTCCCCCGCCGCTGGGCCCGGGCGTACCCCCGAGGGACCGGCTGGAGGCGTTCGGCCGCGCGCTGATCGAGCGCGTCGCCGCCGACGAGGACCTGGGCGCCGCGCTCGGACGCCAGGTGCTCCACGACCGCCGGCACGCCTCCGACACCGGCCGCGCCTTCCACCAGCACATCTCAACTCTCCTGCAAGAAGCAGGAGTTGACGGCGACCACGACATGCTCGCCCACGCCCTGCTCGCCTTCGCGACCTTCGAGACGACGGACTACCTGCACGTCGAATGCGAGGTCCCCGTGGCACGCCTCCAGACCACCTGGGCGGACCTGGTACGGCGGATGATCCGCGCCGACGGCGGGTGAGCGAACCCCGGGCAGCGCCCGGAACAAAGGGCCAGAACCGTCACCGGCCGTACACGGTCCGGAAGAACTGATCGATCTCCCGGCGGCCGGGGGCGGGTTGGGCGAGGGTCTCGTAACCAGGGGCGCGCAGCCCGTCCAGGAGTACGCCGACATAGCGGTCGGTCAGATCAGCCGTCGGGCCGTCGTCCCCCGGATCCTCGTCGTACGACGATGCCTATGAGTGCCCCGGGCACCAACGCGGCACCCAGCAAAGGTGCTGGGCTGCCCATCAGCAGGTCTGCGAGGGCCTCGATGGCGTCGTCGCCCCGCACGCCTTCCGTGGTGAAACTGAACCGCCCCTTGAGCGCGGCGGTCAGTGGAGCGAAGGCGGTGGACGCCAGGCCACCCGCGATCGTGACGATGGTGAGCGCGCGAACGCGGTCCTCGCCCCACCAGCGGGTCAGGACTGCGAAGGCTGGCTGGTAGAGAGTGGCGGCCATGGCAATACCGGTCAGAAGCCATGCGGCGGAGAACGCGATCAGGTCGGGCGCGTAGGCGATGGCCGGCACGACTACGACGCCCAGCAGCGAGCCGGTGGTCATCACGGCGCGTGGGCCCCGGCGGTCGAGGATCCGGCCGACCGGGATGCCGGTGGCGGCGGGGACCAGGAGTGCGCCCGAGAAGGCCGCGGTGGTGGTTGTGGAGCACCAGCCGGTGGAGGCGGTGATCTGCGGATCGAGGACGGGGAAGGCGTAGTGGACGATTCCCCAGCTGGTGATCTGGGTGGCGCACAGGGCGGGCAGGGCGGCGCGAGGCCGCGACCGGTCTCCCGTTCCGGTCACGGCCGGGTCGGCGCGAAGGTTGGTCATCGGGCAGGTCAGCAGCAGCCGCCCGCGGCGGCCGGTTCCTTCGTGCCGATGGCGACCTCGGCCGCGCCGGTGCAGCAGGTGCTGCCCTGCTGCTTGGTGAGGGAGTCGGCGTCGGCCTTGACGACGTACACCTCCCAGGGTTCCTGGCCGGGGCCGTGGACCCAGACCTTGTCCTGGAGGGCGTAGCAGCAGGTGGTGTCGTTCTCCACGTCGGTGGTCAGGCCGGCCTCGCCCAGGCGGGTGGAGGCGGCGTGGACCGCCTCGGTCGTCTCGACCTCGACGCCGAGGTGGTCCATGCGGGTCGCCTCGCCTGCGGTGCCTTCGATGAGGACGAGCTTGAGCGGGGGATCGGCGACGGCGAAGTTGGCGTAGCCGTCGCGGAGTTTGGCGGGCTCGGTGCCGAAGAGTTTCGTGTAGAAGGCGATGGATGCGGCGAGATCTGGGACGCGGAGGGCGAGCTGTACGCGAGATGTCATGGTGAAGCTCCTTGAGTGGGTGGGGAGTTCAGCAGCCGCCAGAGGTGGCGGCCGGGGTACCGATGCCGATCTGGAGGGTGGCGGGGGCGGCGCAGCATCCGCCGCCTGACTGTTCGGCGTTCTCCGGCTCGTCGAAGAGGCCCGCGCCGCCGCACACACCCGTCTCCGGGAGGGTCAACTCGACGCGTTCGGCGGCCTCTTGGTCGCCGGCGAGGGCGGCGGTGATGGAGCGGACCTGCTCGTAGCCGGTCATGGCGAGGAACGTGGGGGCGCGGCCGTAGGACTTCATGCCGACCAGGTAAACGCCCTGTTCGGGGTGGGAGAGCTCGTTCACGCCGTGCGGGTAGACCGTGCCGCAGGAGTGGACGTTCGGGTCGATGAGCGGGGCGAGCGCGGTCGGGGCCTGGAGGCGTTCGTCGAGGCCGAGGCGGAGTTCGGAGAGGAAGGAGAGGTCGGGGCGGAAGCCGGTCAGGACGATGACCTCGTCGACCGGGTCGAGGCGGCGGCCGTCCTCGGCGACGAGGGCGAGCTGGTCGCCGTCGTACTCCACAGCCTGTGTACGGAAGCCGGTGGTCGCGCTCGCGTGACCGGCCTCGACGGCCGCCTTCGCGCGCAGGCCCAGCGCGCCGCGTGCGGGGAGTTGGTCGGCCTCACCGCCGCCGTAGGTGTTCGTACCGATGCCCCGCCGCAGGATCCACACCGCGTGCGTGCCGTCCTCCTCCTTCGCCAGGTCGGCGAGGAGGGCGAGAGCGGTGAACGCGGAGGCGCCTGAGCCGACGACGGCGGTGCGCCTGCCCGCGTAACGGGCGCGTACAGCAGGGTCCTTGAGGTCGGGGACGCGGTAGGCGATGCGGTCGGCGGCCGTCTTCTCGCCGAGGGCGGGCAGACCGTCCGCGCCCAACGGGCTGGGGTTGGACCAGGTGCCGGAGGCGTCGATGACGGCGCGGGCGGTGATCCGCTCCTCGTGGCCGTCGGCGGACTGGATGTGCACGGTGAAGGGCTGCTCGTCGCGGCCGGCGTCGACGATGCGGTCGCGGCCGGCGCGGGCGACTCCGGTCACCGTCGTGCCGTAGCGGACCTTGTCGCCGAGGGCGTCGGCCAAGGGCTGGAGGTAGTGCTCGGCCCAGTCGCCGCCGGTCGGGTAGGCGGAGGAGTCGGGGCGGGTCCAGCCGGTTGGCGCGAGGAGCTTCTCGGCGGCCGGGTCGGTGACCTCACCCCAGGTGGAGAACAGACGGACGTGCGACCACTCGCGTACGGCGCTCCCGGCGGCCGGGCCGGTTTCCAGGACCAGGGGTTCGACGCCGCGCTCGACGAGATGGGCGGCGGCGGCCAGGCCGATGGGACCGGCACCGATGACCACTACGGGCAGCTGGTCGGTGGTGAGCGCGTTCACTGGGTTCCCCTTTACTTCGACGTTTGTCGATGGCTTGCGCGGCCAGCATGACACCTGTATCGACAAGCGTCAACATAGACGTTTGTCGAATTTGATGGTCGATTCCGGCCCGGAGAATCTGATCGTCGCTGGTCAGCGGGCATTGTCAGTGGGGTCTCGTGGGGTACGGGCATGACCGAGACGACCATTGAGGCTCGCCGCGCCGACTTCAACCAGCGCGCGAGCGACGCCATGTTGAACGTGTACAAGCTGGCCGCCGGCGGAGGTGGGCACTCCGGCGACGCCGTGACGGATCCTTACCGGGCGCTGCTGGGCGCCGCCGAGGCGACCTTCCGCGAGGGGGCCGAGGCCGGTGACGTGCAGAAGATGGTCGCCGGCTGGAACGAACTGACGGAGATCGCCGTGCATATCGGCAACAGCGACGCGTTGCTCGGTGCGGCGCTGCTGGGCACCGTTGTGCGGCACACGGGGCTGTCGCCGGAGGAGGTCATGGCCAGGACCGTCGACCTGGTCGAGTCCGACTGGGGCCAGTTCACACAGAGGTCGATCGGGCAGCACCGCGGAGCATGCGCTCGACGCCTCGCCCTGGACGGAGTCGATCTCGGCCCCCGTCGACTGGTTCGACATGTGTCAACATAGATGCATGTCGAATACTCGGGTGCTGCCGTTGCTGGAACCCGCCGCTGGCGAGGCTGCGGCACCGTGCTGCCCTCCGCTCACCGAGCGCCCCTTCACCGCGGAGGAAGCCGAAACGGCCGCGCGGATGTTCAAGGCGCTCGGTGATCCGGTACGGCTGCGCCTGTTCTCCCTTGTTGCCTCGCACGAGGGCGGCGAGGCGTGCGTGTGCGACATCTCCGACGTCGGCGTCTCCCAGCCGACCGTCTCCCACCACCTGAAGAAGCTCAAGGAAGCGGGCCTGCTCACCTCCGAGCGGCGCGGCACCTGGGTCTACTACCGTGTCGAGGCGTCCGTGCTGGCAGCGATGGGCAAGCTGCTGACCATCGCTCCGACCGCGGCCTGACCAACCGCATGAGGAATCACCGCTCAGTGTGGGCACCGGGACCGCCGGTCAGCTCTTGGTCCCGGCCGGCGACAACTCCGAACGCCTGCGCACAGAGGCCGCGTTCGCCGCTCTGTGGGGTGCCGCTCCAGTTCCGGATTCCTCCGGACGCAGGGACCGACACCGACTCGGTCGAGGCGGGGACCGCCAGGCCGACCGAGCCCTCCGCATGATCGCAGTGGTCCGGATGCGCTGTTGCCCCCGCAGGCGCGCATACGTTGCACGCCACACCACGGTATGACCGGATTCCAAGATCAAAGCGTCGACGGATATGCCGCCGAGCCGACCCGTCCGGGCCTCGCGCCAGCGTGTGCAACACCTAGTCCGGACGGGTCCAGGCGCGTAGGCGGCTGGTCAGGGCCCACAGCAGGTCGATGACCAGAGTCGTGTCGGCGGGGTCGAGGTCTTGCAGGAGCGTCGCCTCCGCGGCCAGGTGGTCCTGGAGGGCGACGTCGATCAGGCGACGGCCGTTGTCGGTCAGCTGGACCAGGGTGGAGCGGCGGTCGTCAGGGTTGGCGACACGGGTGATGTGCCCGACGGCGACGAGCCGGTCGAGCAGCTTCGTGGTGCCGCCCGAGGAGCGGACCAGCACCTGGGTGAGCTCCCCGGGCGTGGCCTGGAAGGGTTCGCCGCGGCGACGCAGCTCGGCGAGCAGAAAGAAATCCGGGCCCGACAGGCCGTGCTGGGCGGTGCTGGCGTCGTAGAACTCCTGGACCTGGCGGCCGGCGATGGCGAGGGCGCTGAACAGGCGGAACGGCGTGGGGTCGAGGTCGGGCCGGGCCACTCGCCATTCCGCGAGCACCCGCTCCACCTGCGCGGCCAACGCGGTCGGCGCGATCTCTGAGTTTCCCACGGGCATTGACCTTACCCGCAGAACGGAATATCTTCCGCGCGAGATACTTCCTGGAAAGAGACCTGAGGGGTGGCGTATGAACGAGGGCATCCGCAAGAAGAGCCCGCCAGGGCAGGGCGGCTCGGCATCGAGCGGGGAGCTGGGATGACCCTCTACCGCCTCGGCTCCGAGGGGGACCGTCCGCTGTCGACGGTGGCCCCGGACAGCCCGCCGATCGTGCAGGCGCTGCGCTACGGGATCACCGCGCCGAGCGCGCACAACACCCAGCCGTGGCGGATCGAGGTGGTGTCGGACACCGAGGCGCGGGTCTACTTCGACCCGGCCCGGCTGCTTCCCGTCACCGACCCGCCCGGCCGACAGGTGCACATCAGCCACGGCACTCTGGTGGAGATGACCTCGATCGCCGCCACCCATCTCGGGTACCGCACGGACGTCGACGTGCTGCCCGAGGGCGGGATGACCCTCGCCGAGTACGGTACGAAACCCACCGCGCACCTGAGACTCGTCGCCGACTCCCAGGTGGGCGAGGACCCCCTGTTCGCACAGATCCTGCACCGGCGCAGCAGCCGCCTGCCGCACACGCCCCAGCCGCTCACCGACGCCGAGCGCGCCGCGATATCGGCCGCCGCCACCCGTCCCGGCGTACAACCGGGCTGGATCGGCGCGCAGCGGATGGCCGACGCCATCGAGTGTGCCGTGCAGGGCATGACCGTCGAGGCCGACGATCACGGCACGTTCGAGGAGACCAACCAGTGGTTCCGGTTCACCGACGCCGAGATCGCGGCGAAGGGCGACGGGCTCAACCTCGACACCGCGGGCATGACCGGCCTGCCCCTGGCCGCGGCCCGCTGGACGACCCGGCCGAGCAACTGGCACAGCCGGATCAACCGGTCCGGCTACCTCAGGACCTTCGCCAAAACCGTCCGTGACACCAGGGCGCTGCTCACCCTGACGACCCCGGCGAACACCATGGCGGACTGGATCACCACCGGGCGTGCCTATGTGCGCGCACAGCTCACCGCGGCCGGCCACGACCTGAGATTCCACCCGCTCAGCCAGACCCTCCAGGAATTCCCGCAGATGGACCGGCTGCGCGCCCGGATGGACGCCCTCGCCGACGTCACCCCGCCCGGGAAGCTCCAGATGCTGGTCCGCGTCGGGCACACCCGCACCCCCGCCCTCTCACCCCGCCGCGACCTGCGCGGCATCCTGCAACCCCAGTGAGAGCCGGCGCGCCAGGTCCCTGACCCGCAGTCCACCGCGGCCGTCATCGCCGTGGTGCACAGGACGTCCCGGTGGACCGCGTCGACCCGGACCATGCACGCAGGCTGCTCGTCCGGGCACAGTCGTCGTCGATCTGCTCGCCGACCGGGTACCCGGGCTCCTGCGGACCCCGCGCGAGGCCGACCCCGCCTACGTCCTCCTCGATGGCACCCTGGCGGAACGCGATCGGGTCGGTGACAGCCGGGCCGACTTCTCCCCAAAACACCGACGCCACGGGGTGAACGTCCAGGTGGTGACCGACCCGGCCGGGCGGCTGCTGTGGATCTCACCCGCACTGCCCGGCCGCGCGCACGACCTCACCGCGGCCCGCGCCCACCGGATCATCCGGATCTGCGAACGCCAGGGCTTCCCCGTCCTCAGGTCTGGTCTGCGGCGAAGGCGCTGTGGCGTGACGGTCACTTCCGGGAGGCGGTCACCGCGCGGTCAAGAAGGTCAACCGTGAGGCGCAAGACAAGGTCGGCCGACGGGACGCGACCGAAACCGCCCTGTTCCAGAGCGTCTTCTCGAAGGACGAGCCGAGGCCCGGGCAGCCGCGTCTGCGTTCGATGATTGACGACGGCAGCGACACCTTCCGCAGCCTCCAACGTGGCGCCGCCGCCTTCGCCGAAGGTTGCTACGCCGGTATCCGGAATCCCAACAGTCACGAGGACGGCTTGCCGGGGCTTCCCCAGCACGAGGCTCTCGAACAGCTCGCCGCTTTCAGTGTCCTGGCCCGCTGGGTGGACACGGCGACGCGCACCACGTGACGCCACCCTCAGGCGTCTGTCGAAGGTCCACCGGCCGGGACGGCGGGGACGAAGGCATGAGGCCGCGCAGGTGACAGTCGGCGGCGAGCCCGGACTGGCCGCCGCCTTCCGCCCTCGCCTCTGCCGTGTACGTCACGCGGCAGGGCGGCCACGCACGAAGATGAGTGCCACCAGCCCCAACCCGACCACGGCGCCGACGAGTTGCATGCCGATGAACCCCAGGACCGAGCCCGGCGCGATGCCCGCGAAGGTGTCGGTGAAGGCGCGGCCGATGGTGACCGCCGGGTTGGCGAAGGACGTGGACGAGGTGAACCAGTACGCGGCGCCGATGTAGGAGGCGACGGCCACGGGGGCGTACCGCAGGCGGTCGGCGCGGGCGAGGCCGAAGATCAGCAGGATCAGGCCCGCCGTCGCGACCACCTCACCCAGCAGCAGGTGCCCCGAAGAGCGGTCGTGCGTGGACCACTTCACCAGCGGCTCGGCGAACATCGCGTCCGCCAGGATCGCTCCCGCGATCGCGCCGACGATCTGCGCAGGTACGTACACGGCCACCTCGCGCGGGGTGACTCCGGGGCCACCACGGCGAGCGGTCCACCACTCGGCCAAGGTGACGACCGGGTTGAAGTGGGCACCGGAGACCGGGCCGAGCAGCAGGATCAGGATGCCGAGGCCGAAGACGGTGGCGGTGGAGTTGGCCAGCAGTTGCAGGCCGACGTCCTTGGTGAGTTCGGTGGCCTGGATGCCGGAGCCGACCACGATCGCCACCAGGGCCGCGGTGCCTATGAGTTCGGCGGCGGCCCTGGCGATCAGGGGAGCACGCGGCGGAGTCGCACCCGGTGCGGACCCGACAGAAACGGGCGCAGGGGAGGACTGTGCCTGCGGGGCGGCTTCGGCGGCGGTCATGGACAGGCCCTCTTGTTCTGCGCGGCGGCGCGCGCGGACTCGGCCAGTTCGGCGAACTGGCCTGCGAGGGAGGCGAGGACCTCGGGCTTGAGCCGGTAGTAGGTGTACCGGCCGCACGGTTCCGTCTCGACGACCCCGGCCTCGCGCAGCACCTTCATGTGGTTGGAGAGGTTGGTCTGCCGGGCACCGGTCTCCTCCACGAGGTGAGTGGTGCACAGCGTCTCTTGGGCGAGCAGGGTCACGATCCGGAGCCTGAGCGGGTCGGCCAGAACCCGGATCAGATCAGTGTCGACTGACGTCAGCATGGGCTGATACTTTCATATCAGTGGTGGCTGACGCCACGGGGTGCTGATGTCACTCGCGCCTGATGCCATCCGTGCCTGATGTCGCCATGAGACGAGAGAGACCGCTGATGTCCGACAAGCCCTCCGTGCTGTTCGTCTGCGTCCACAACGCCGGCCGTTCCCAGATGGCCTCCGCGTGGCTGACCCACCTCGCGGGTGACCGCATCGAGGTCCGCTCCGCCGGTTCCGTCCCGGGCGACCAGGTCAACCCTTCCGCGGTCGAGGCCATGAAGGAGGTCGGCGTCGACATCTCCGACCAGAGGCCGAAGATCCTCACCACCGAGGCCGTCCAGGCATCCGACTACGTCATCACCATGGGCTGCGGCGACGCCTGCCCGATCTTCCCCGGCAAGAAGTACCTCGACTGGGCCCTGGAGGACCCGGCCGGCAAGGGTGTCGAGGCCGTCCGCCCGATCCGCGACGAGATCAGGACCCGTATCGAGGCCCTGATCGCCGAGATCGACGCACGGCAGGAGGCGTGACTCGTCGGTGCCCAGGTCCGACGTAAGCGTGCTCGATGTCCACGGGGACGAAGACCACTGAACTTCGGCCCCGCGCGGGGTTCGGTCCGGGCTCTCGGTAGCGTCACCGGGACACCGGCACCGAAGGAGACCCGCTACTTGTGGACCTGGGCATCATCGGGCAGGCAGCCGGGCTGTTCGCCGTCACCAACGTCGACGACATCCTGATCCTGGCGCTGTTCTTCGCCCAGGGCGCCGGGCACCACGGTTCCACGCGCCGCATCGTGCTCGGCCAGTACCTGGGCTTCGCCGCGATCCTCGCCGTGGCGGTGGCCGCCGCGTTCGGTGCTACGTTCCTGCCCGAGTCCGCGATCCCCTACCTCGGTCTGCTGCCGCTGGCGCTGGGCCTGAAGGCCGCCTGGCAGGCGTGGCGGAACCACCGCGACGGTGACGGGGACGAGGAGGAAGCGCAGGCCGAGGGGAGCGGGCCGAGTCCGCTGGAGGTCGCCGCGGTCACCTTCGCCAACGGCGGCGACAACATCGGTGTCTACGTGCCGGTCTTCGCCACGGCCGGCGTCGGCGGGATGAGCGTGTACGCCGTGGTGTTCCTCGTGCTGGTGGCGGTGTGGTGCTTCGCCGGCCGGTTCTTCGCGACCCGTCCGGTCATCGCGAAGGCCCTGTCCCGCTGGGGTCACATCCTGCTGCCCCTGGTCCTGATCGGCATCGGCCTGCTCATCCTCGTCGAGGGCGGCGCCTTCGGTCTGTGACGTGAACGGCCGTACCTGCGGGACCGGTTCTGAGTGCCCGCGACGGACGGGAGGCCCGTGACACCCAGGCTTCGGGTGTCACGGGCCTCGGTGTCATCGGGGTGCCGAGCCCCGCTCCCGGAGCAGGTCGGCCATGACCTTCATCTCCGACTGCTGGGCGTCGACCATGCCCTGGGCGAGCGTCTTCTCCTGGGGGACCGTGCACTGCTGGGCGCAGGCGCGGGCCATGTCGATGCCGCCCATGTGGTGGGCGTACATGAGCTGGAGGTAGAGGACCTCCGCCTGTTTGCCACTGAGCTTGCCGAGTCGACCGAGTTCGGTGTTGGTGGCCATGCCCGGCATGAGGGAGCCGTCCTTCACCTGGTGGCCCATCCCGCCCATGGGCATCCAGGTCATGTAGCCGTCGGCGGACGTCACCGGCAGGTCCCACAGCGAGAGCCAGCCGAGCAGCATGCCGCGCTGGTTGGCCTGGGTCTGGGCGATGTCGTAGGCGAGGCCCCGGACTTCGGTGTTCTTCGTACGGTCGCGGACGATGTAGGCCATTTCGACGGCCTGTTGGTGGTGGACGGCCATGTCGCGGGCGAAGCCGGCGTCGGCGGAGCCGGCCGTGGGGACGGCGGCTGACTTGTTGTCGCCGTCGTCGTTGTCCGTGATGGCTAGCAACGAGAGGGCCAGGACGACGGCGACCAAGGCCGCCGCGCCGGCGACGAGCCAGCGGCTGAGCGCGGGCTTGCGGGCGGGTACGTCGTCCAGGTCGGTGTCGTCCGGTGCGGTGGCGGTCGTGTCGGTCATGAGGCGGTCAGCCCGTTGGTGCAGGCGGCGCCCGGCTCCGGGGTCTGCGCACCCTGCACGTACTTGGTGAGGAACTCCTCGACCCGCGGGTCGGAAGCCGTGTTGACGCTGAGCTGGTGGCCCCAGGCCGAGAGCATGACCGTCCCGGACTCGGTCTTGTCCGGACTCATCAGCGTGTACGGGGTCTTGGAGACCTTGTCGGCGAGGGTCTTGAGGTCGGCTGCGGTCGCCTTGTCGTTGTACGTCACCCAGACCGCGCCGTGTTCGAGGGAGTGGACGGCGTTCTCGTTCGGTATGGCCTTGGTGTAGACGTTGCCGTTGCAGGTCATCCAGACCGGGGCGTGGTTGCCGCCGACGGGCGGGTTCATCGGGTAGCTGACCTTGGTCTCGACATGGTTGCGGCCGAGCTTCTTGGCGTCCCAGGTCTTCTCGCCGCGTATGAGCTTCTTCGCGGCGGCGGCCTTCTGGTCCTTCTTCTCGTTGGCGTTGTTGACGGCGTAGGCGCCCCAGCCGACCAGCCCGGCGACCATGACCGTGCTGAGGGTGATGGTGAGGATGCGGTTTCTGCGGTCGCGAGCCTTCTCGGCGCGGCGCATCGCCTCGATACGGGCCTTACGGTCGGCGGCAGCCGCCTTCTTGCTGGTCTTGCTCATGGGTACGTCCTTGTCCCCGCCGCACGGTGTCGTCGTACGGCGGTGGGTGAGTGCAGGGGTGAGGGCATGCCGGTGCGCGTGCGCGCGGGCATCTCTCTAGATCCGCTGCACCTGGAGGACGTGGAGATCGGGAGCGCCACGAGCGGGCGGGAGAGCGGGGCAACGCGCGCGGGTGCCCGGCCCGAGGCTGCTCCGCACGGCGGGCAGGATCGCGGGCAGAGGTTCGGCGGGCGCGGTGCGGACGGCTCGTACGCCGTGGGCGACCGGGTCGCAGCACACGTCACCGGCCGGACAGCCGCCCGGGTCCGAGAACGTCCTGGCGTGGTGCGTCCCCGAGACGTCCGCCGGGACCGCCGTGACGGACATGGTGGTCATGGGGGCGGCAGCCGGGGCTTCGGTGGCGTGGGCCAGGGCGCCCAGACACATCACCAACGCGGCGAACAACACCGCAAGGGCAGGGCAGAGCGCCACGGTCCGCGTGGTCCGCCACGCGCCATGCGCCCTGTGCTGCTCCCGCCCAGTCATCACCGTGATGCTAAGCGGTGCCTGTGAGCACGCTTTCGGCCGGGCTCGGGAGATCAGCGCCCCGCCCGTTTCTTCGGGATCTTCATGAGCGTCCACCCGGCGTTCGCCGCCCTGATCGGCGTGCTCGTCCCGGACCAGCACCTTGGCGCGGCATCGTGGCTGGTCATCACCGTGATCGTCACCGCCGACGCTGTGTCCGTGGGCACCGCCGCCAGCCGCTCGAAGACCGACCTCTTCGCGGTTGGCCCCGTCGGCCGCCCGCGCCCGGGTGTGTGCCTGCGCCCTCCGTCACGGCGACGTACGGGCCCCTAGGGAGCGGTAGCTCCGCGCGAAAAAAGGTACCCGGCACGACTGGGCTCACGGCGCCGGTACGGCACCGATCTGCTGCATCACCCCGAGGAGATCGGGCTGGCCCCGTTCGCCGACGATCCGGCCGTCGGCCAGGTAGTAGAAGTTCATGGCCTGCACCGAGATCTTGTTGCCGCTCGCCGGGATCCCGAAGAATTCGCCGTCGTGGGTTCCCCGCATGGTGAACCGCGCGGCCACGGTGTCGCCTTCGGTGACCGTCTCCTCCAGCGTCCACTGGACGTCGGGGAAGGCGCCGCGCATCATCCCGATGACTTCCAGGTACCCGTCGGGCCCCCGCAGTGGTTCCGGGTGGCTTGGCGCGTGGAACACCGCGTCCGGAGAAATGACCTCGCGGGCGAGATCCTCGTCGCCCGTGTTGATGAACTCGACGAAACGGTTCATCACTGACTCGGTGGACTGCGATGGCATCTTGCTGTGCCTCTCCGGAGACGTTTGGGCGGGTATCGGCGAGCGTAACATCGAATCGATGTTCACATCGATTCGATGTTCGCGTGCGAAGATGGCCTCATGCTGGAACTCGCGATACTCGGCTTCCTCGCCGAGGGGCCCCTGCCCGGACACGAGCTGCGCCGCCGCGTCTCACAGCTGACCGGTTATACGCGGCCGGTCAGTGACGGCAGCCTGTATCCGGCGATCAATCGCCTGACCAGGGCGGGCCTGGTCGAGCGGCGCGCCGACCCGGCCGCGGGGGCGGCCCGGTACATGCTCAGCCTGACCGCGGCCGGACGGGCGGACATGCTTCAACGCCTGCGCAAGCCCGCCGACCACGAGATCACCGACTACGCCCGGTTCTACGTCGTCCTGGCCTTCCTCTCCCACCTGCCCGACGCGGCCGAACGGCACGCGGTGCTGCGCAGACGGCTGGAGTTCCTGGAAGAACCGGCGAGCTTCTTCTACGACAACGAGCGCCCCCTGCGTGCCGAGGAGGTCGCCGACCCCTACCGGCGAGGCATGCTGCTCACCGCCCGCGCCACCAGCCGCGCCGAACGGACCTGGCTGCGCGAGACCCTCGGCGAGGAACCACCCGCATTCGACACCGCACGCACCGACAGCGATCCGCATGCGCCCGCCGCTCCCGCGAGCTGACTGTCCACGGAGGTACCCCCATGCTTGCATCCTGGTACGACGACCAGGGCCCCGCCGGCGATGTCCTGCACGTCGGTGAACTCCCTGATCCCGTCCCCGGCCCCGGCGAGGTCCGCGTCCGCGTCACCGTCTCGGGCGTCAACCCCGGCGACACCAAGAAACGGCGCGGCTGGCTCGGCTCGTCCATGCCCTTCCCGCGGGTGATCCCGCACAGCGACGCCGCCGGAGTCATCGACGCCGTGGGCGCCCAGGTCGACGCCCGCCGCGTCGGACAGCGGGTCTGGGTGTACGGCGCCCAGTCCTACCGCCCCTTCGGCACAGCTGCTCAGTACACCGTCGTACCCGACCACCAGGCCGTACCTCTGCCCGACCACCTCAGTGACGAGCTGGGGGCGAGCCTCGGCATCCCCGGCATCACCGCCCACCGCACCGTCTTCGCCGACGGCCCGGTCGACGGCCAACTGGTCCTGGTCCACGGTGTTCTCGGCGGCGTCGGCTCCCTGGCCGCCCAGCTCGCCCACTGGGCCGGCGCCACCGTGATCGCCACCGTCCGCCGCACCGCGGACCTCGACCACGTCGACCCGGCCGTCGTCTCCCACGCCGTCGCCCTGGACACCGGCGACCCCGCCACAGTCATCCGCTCGTACGCGCCGCGGGGCGTCGACCGGATCATCGAGGTCGCGCTGTCCGACAACGCCGACCTCGACAACGCCGTCGCCGCCCAGGGGGCCGTCATCGCCGCCTACGCCACCCGCGCGGACCGCACCGAGATCCCCTTCTGGCCTCTGCTGTTCAACAACGTCACCCTGCGGCTGCTCGGCAGCGACGACTTCCCCGCCGAGGCCAAGCACCAGGCCGCCCGCGACCTCACCTCCGCAGCCGCCGTCGGCACCCTCACCGTCCCCGTCGGCAACCGTTACCCGCTGGACGACATCGCCAAGGCCCACGACCACGTCGACGCCGGCGGTGACCACGGCCGCACCCTGGTCACCCTCCCTCAATAGCGCAGAAGAAAACGCGGAGGGCACGCCACCCTCAAATGGGTCTAGACAACAAACAACCCCCAGGCCGCTGACCTGGGGGCAAATTCTGGAGCGGGTGACGAGAATCGAACTCGCACTCTCAGCTTGGGAAGCGACGGCGCTTGGGGAGCCTTACGCCGTCCGACCTGCACAGATCCGTTCGGCCGCCGCTGGTGTGGGGGCTTGATGGCCCCGTTGTTGACCGTGATTGTCCGCTCTGAAGGGCACGCTATGGGCACGGCGCTCCAGGACGGGCGGGTGCCGCGCTGAAGTGGCCACTTTCTGCACGGGGTCGGTCCGTGCCAGGGACGACTGCGCGGAGCCGTTGCGTGTGCACATGGATGGCTGGCCCCTTCCGCGCCTGAGTCCCGAAGATCACAAAAAGCCTCGGCGATGATGCTGACTCTGGTCCCCATCGGGAGCAGCCTGGTGCGCAGGCGGCGCAGTATGCGCGCGCGTCCGGCCAGTGGCCCGGCGGTGTAGCGCAGTTTCGGCTTCGGGTCGGTCGCCGCCGCGACGATCGCCTTGGCGACGGCGGCGGGGGCGTCGCCGTTCCTGACGGCCTGCGCCATGACGCGGTCGACGGTCTGCCGCTGCTTCGCGTAGGCGTGCAAGGGGGGGCGGGCTTCGCGCTGTTGGCCTCGAATCCGGTCCTGGTGTAGGCGGGTTCGACGATGAGTGCCCGGATGCCGTGGTCGCGGACCTCGTGGTCGAGGGACTCGGTATAGCCCTCGATCGCGTGCTTGGAGGCGGCGTAGGCGGCCATGTAGGGCTGGGGCAGGAACCCGAGCACGGACGAGATGTTGATGATGCGCCCGCGTCGCTGGGCGCGCATGTGCGGCAGGACCTCGTTCACCATGCGCATGACCCCGAAGACGTTGGTGTCGAAGACGGACAGGGCGTGCTCGACGGAGGTTTCCTCGGCCGCCCCCATCGAGCCGACGCCGGCGTTGTCGACCAGGACGTCGATCCGCCCGAGCCGCTCGCTCACCTCCTGGACGGCTGCGGAGGCCGAGGCGTTGTTGACGACGTCGAGGTCGAGGAACGTCACGCCGTCTAGCGGAGTGACGCGCGAGGTGTCACGGCTTGTGCCGACCACGTTGAATCCGGCTGCGACCAGGGTGAGCGCGGTTTCCTTCCCGATGCCGGATGACGCACCCGTCACGAGTGCCACCGGCCGGTTCGTCGTCATCACGGACTCCCGCGCTCACTCAAAACCGATCAGTTTCCGATAGAGTAAACCGATCGGTTTCCGCATGCAGGTTCAAGCAGGGAGAATGTCGTCATGGGCCGGATCAGTGCGCAGGAGCGGCGTGAGAACGTCATTCGCGCGGCGATCACCGAGTTCGCGCGTACGGGCTACCACGGCACCTCGACCGCGGCGATCGCCAAGCCAGTGGGTGTCACGCAGCCGTATCTCTTCCGGCTCTTCCCGGACAAGAAGGCGATCTTCGTCGCCGCTTTGGTGCGGAGCATGGAGGACACCCGCCTGGCTTTCGAGAGGGCGGCCGACGGGGTGGAGGATGGCGAGCAGGCCCTCCAGTCATTGACGAGCGCTTACGCGCACCTGATGTCGACGCGCCCCGAAACGCTCCTGATGCAGATGCAGGGATATGTCGCCGTGGCGGCCGCCGAGGCGCAGAGCGATGACCTGATCGGTGAGGTCGTCCGGGCCGGCTGGATGAGGATCTGGGAAACCGTGCACCTGTCGCTGGGCGCCGATGCCGACGCGACCGCGAGCTTCTTCGCCTGCGGCATGCTCGGCAACACGCTTACGGCCATCGGGCTTCCCGCGAGCACCGGACGGTGAGGGCGTTTTCCGGACGGGCGATGCGTCAGCGTACGCCTGCCGCGTCGAGCAGGGTGGTCACCGTGGGGGCGATGAGCCCGGTCAGGTTGTCGGCCTGGATTCCCGCGCGGGCGCTGGCGCCGTCGAAGACCAGGATGAGCTGCCGGGCCAGCAGATCGGGATCGCCCGCCCCGCCCTGCTCGGCCTCGGCACGGAAGAAGGCGGTCAGGTTCGCCTTGACCTGATGAGCGACCCGGCTCGCGGGGTGACTCTGGTCCTTGAGTTCTACCTGTACGGCCAGGTACCGGCAGCCGTGGAACTCGGGGGCGCCGGACTGTGATTCCACCTGCGCGAAGACGTGCAGGATCCGCTCGCGGGGTGAACGGTTGTCGTCCGTCGCGGGCAGGAGGGTCGCCGCGTAGGTGGAGGAGCGAGCCTTCAGGCTTGCTGCCAGGAGTTCGTCCTTGCTCTCGAACAGCTGGTACATGGAGCGTTTCGACACCCCCGCCGCCTTGCACAGCGCCTCGACGCCGATGCTGACGCCCTCTCGGTAGGTGAGCGTGGCCGCCGCCTCCAGCAATCGCTCCCTGGGGCTCAGTTTCACTTCGGTGGTCATACCGCGAGGTTAACCCGAAACGGACGAAATGAAAACCGATCGGTTTCCGGGGCTCCGGGGGAATCGAGAGCCTGACGGGCACCCTCTCCGGCGTCGAAGGCATCCCCCTGCCGCCAGTCCTCCGCCTCCATCTCACGCCCGACACCGTCCCGGAGTGGCTCTACGACACGGTCGGAAAACTCGACCTCAAGCTCCGACTCGGCTTGGACGACGCCGACATCGACCAGGCCGGTCAGACAGGTGACGGGCTCGTCATCCCGGGGATCCACGGGTACAGAACGCCCCGATGAGTCCGGGGAGCCGGTTGGGCTTGCGTCTGGGAACCGATCGGTTTACCGTGATGGAAACCGATCGGTTTCTCATTCTGTGGAGGCAGTCATGACCGCACTCAAGGGCGCCAACGTCTTCGTCACCGGCGGCAGCCGAGGCATCGGCAAGGCCCTGGTGGAAGAGCTGTATGCGCGCGGTGCCGGCAAGGTCTACGCCACGGCCCGCGACCCGCGCACGGTGACGCACCCCGACGCGGTCCCGGTGGCGCTGGAGGTCACCGACCCGGCCTCCGTGGCGGCCGCCGCCGCGCAGGCGCAGGACGTGACCGTGCTGATCAACAACGCCGGTGCCGCGGTCGGCGCATCGTTCCTCGACTCCCCGGTCGACGACGTACGCCGGGAGTTCGAGACCAACTTCTACGGCCCGCTGCTTCTCACCCGCGCCTTCGTCCCCCTCATCGAGCGCAACGGCGGCGGCCACCTCCTCAACGTGCACTCCGTGCTGTCCTGGCTGGCCCTCGGCGGCTCCTACAGCGCGTCCAAGGCCGCTCTGTGGTCGCAGACCAACTCCCTGCGCCTGGAGCTGCAGCCGCGCGGCATCGCCGTCACCGGACTGCACGTCGGCTACGTCGACACGGACCTGGCGGCGGACGTCGAGGCGCCCAAGTCCGACCCGCGTGACGTTGCCTCCCTCGCCCTCGACGGCGTCGAGACGGGCGCGTACGAGGTGCTCGCCGACGACATATCGCGGCAGGTCAAGGCCGGTCTGGCCGGCGACCTTGCCGGCCTGTACGCCCAGCTGGCGAAGTAACCCCCTTTACACCCGAGGAGTCGGCGAGATGCCCAGCCACGAGTCACGTCCCACGATCCACATTCAGGGAACCACCAGCCACACCCTCGCCCCGCGCGCAGGACACCGCAGCGACGAGGGGACCCTGCGTTACCTCAAGGCGGGTACCGGCGCCCCCCTGGTCCTGCTGCACACCGTGCGCACCCAGGCCGAGCACTTCCGCCACCTCATCCCGCTGATCGCGGACCAGTACACCGTGTACGCCCTCGACCTGCCGGGGATGGGCTACTCCGAGATCGTGCCCGGGGCGTCGTACGACGAGCCGGCCATGCGCGCGGGCGTCGAGCGGCTCCTGACCGAACTCGACCTCCACGACGTGACGTTGGTCGGGGAGTCCATGGGGGCGGTGCTCGCCCTGACCGCCGCGGCCGACCTGCCCGAGCGGGTCCGGCGCGTCGTCGCGGTGAACGCGTACGACTTCCGCGGCGGTATCGCCCGGTCGAGTCTGCTGGCCCGTGGGGTGGTCGGCGGTGTCCTCACTCCGGGGGTGGGCCCGGTGGTCGCCGGGGTGGAGCCCAAGCCCGTGGTCCGCAGGATCCTGCAGGGCGGGGTGGTCGACAAGACCGCGCTGCGGGAGGACTACCTCGACGAACTCCTCCAGGTGGGCGGCCGCCCCGGCTACCCGAGCGTTGCCCGGGGCGTGTACCAGAACATGCCCAGCCTCATCGCCGCCCGCTCGCGCTACCCCGAGGTCAAGGCGCCCGTCCACCTCGTCTACGGGGAGAAGGACTGGTCCCGGCCCTCGGACCGGGAGGCCAACAAGAAGCTGCTGCCTGCCGCCGAGTTCACGCAGGTGCCGAAGGCCGGCCACTTCATCGCGCTGGAACGGCCCGACCTGCTGGCCGACCTGCTGAACGCGGTGGCGTGACCGCCCCGAGGGCGCTGTAGTCACCCCCGTTCGGGTGTAGTGGGGGACGGAGACCAGGTTCGAGCATGTGTCTGACAGCGTCGTGCATGCAAAGGAGCAGCGCGTGGCAGAGATCCAGGTCGAGTCCGACGTTCCGGCTCAGATGCGTGACGGCATCGTGCTGCGCGCCGATGTCTACCGGCCCGGGGGTGCAGGGCCGTGGCCGGTGCTGCTGAGCCGACTGCCGTACGGCAAGCAGATGGCCCTGGCGATCGCCCTCCTCGATCCCCTGGCGGCGGCTCGGCGTGGCTTCATGGTGGTCCTCCAGGACACCCGCGGCCGGTTCGCCTCCGAAGGGGAGTGGGAGCCGTGGACGTACGAGGAGAGCGACGGGTACGACACCGTACGGTGGGCCGCCGCCCTTCCCGGAGCGAACGGCTCCGTCGGCATGATCGGCGGCAGCTACTTCGGCAACACCCAGTGGATGGCGGCGCTGTCCAAGCCGCCGGAGTTGAAGGCGATCGCGCCGATGGTCACGTGGTCCGAACCGGACGACGGACTGTGGACGCGCGGCGGCGCGATCGAACTCGGCATCACCGCGCCCTGGTCCCTCATGATGGGCGCCGACGCGCTGATGCGCCGGCACAGCACCGACCCGGCCACGCTCGGCGGCAGTCTCGGCGGGCTCGTGCGGGATCTCGACGGCCTGGCCGACGGCGGCTACGGCGAACTGCCCGCCGGGCGGTTCCCCGCGTTCGTCCGGCACGACCTTCCCGAGCTGGGCTACGAGAGGTCCCGGCGGGAGCCCGAGTGGGCGCGGTCCTGCCGTGTCGCGGGCCGGCACGACGAGGTCGACCTGCCCACCTTCCAGGTCGGCGGCTGGTACGNGCACACTCGACAACTTCACCGCCATGCGCCGCGCCGGCCGGTCCGCCACGCTGATCATGGGTCCGTGGAGTCACTCCAACCAGCAGCACGTCATCGGCGACGTCAACTTCGGGTTCGGCGCGAACTCCGCCTTCATGGGCATGCGCGGACCCCTGCACGGCCTCCAGCTCGACTGGTTCCAGCGCACGATCGGCGACGGTGAGGCGCTGGAGCCGGACACGGGCAGGGTGCTGCTGTTCGTCATGGGCGTCAACCAGTGGCGCGAGGAGACGGAATGGCCCCTGTCGCGGGCCGTGGACACGGACTTCCACCTGCGCGCCGACGGGCGCCTGACGCGGGAGCCGCCCGCTGTCGCCGAGCAGGCCGAGGAGTTCACCTACGATCCGACGGATCCGGTGCCCACCAGCGGCGGCGCGTTGCTGATGACCGACGAGTTCCGTCCCGGGCCTCTCGACCAGAGGGACGTGGAGGCGCGTGAGGACGTCCTGGTCTTCACCACCGAACCCCTCACCGAGGACATCGAGGTGACCGGCCGCGTCGAGGCCGTGCTCTTCGCGGCCACGGACGGGCCCTCGACCGACTGGGTGGCACGGCTGTGTGACGTCGACGAGCACGGCGTCTCCCGCAATGTGACCGACGGCATCGTGCGGGTGCGGGCGACCCCGGGTGAGCCGGCCGAGCACGTCGTGGACCTGTGGTCGACCAGCATCGTCTTCCGGGCAGGGCACCGCATACGGGTCCAGGTCACCTCCAGCAACTTCCCCCGCTGGGACCGCAACCTCAACACAGGCGAACCCGAGGAGAGCGCGACCACGGCCCGGGTGGCCCGCCAGCGGGTCTTCCACGACCCCACCCGGCCCTCCCGCATCGTGCTGCCGGTGGTTCCGGCC
>NZ_JAEQAZ010000319.1 GCF_016654115.1 Streptomyces sp. MBT53 | reverse complement strand
GGTGAGGCGGGGGCGGGCATGAGGATGAGAGTCCGGGTGCCGGTGCGGCCCGCGGTCAGCCGAAGTAGAGCTCGACGTGTTTGTCCAGGCAGACCCTCATGACGACGACCAGCCGGCGGGCGTCAGCGAGATGGCGTTGCAGAACGGGGTCGCTGCCATCGGGCTGGCGTCGCTCGACGATTGCTTCCAGTCGGGGCAGCATCGCCGCGCATTGGGCGGGTGTGAACTCGGAGACGCCGTCGTCCGGATGGTCGAGCAGCGGTTCCAGCCCGGTGGTGACGCTGTTCCACTTACGGTCTCCGCCGAATCCGTACATCTCGTCGAGGTCGAATCCCTCGGCCTGCGCCAGCCATTGCCTGAACTCCGCGAAGCCTCTGTAGGACCACTCGACGTCCGGGCTGGTCACGTCACCGTCTGCCGGGTAGAACATGAGCCCCATCCGGTCCTCCTTGCCCGTGCTCGGCTTGAGCCTAGGCAGCCGTTTCCCGGCGGGACAACTCCCTTTCGGGGCCGCCCGTCGCGACCGGATCCTCCGAGCCCTTCGTGGGCGCCGAGGACTGGGCGATGAACGCGCCCAGCAGGACCACCGCTCCGCCGATGATCTGGGGTGCGGAGAGGTGTTCGCCGAGGAGGATCCAGGCCAGGACCGTCGCGATGACCGCTTCGAGGCAGGCGACGACGCCTGCGACCTGTGGGGAGAGGCGGCGGACGGAGACGACTCCGGTGACGTAGGCAAGGACCGTGGCGATCAGGACGATCCAGGCGAGGAGGAACGCGGCGGGGACCGCGTTGCCGTTCATGTGGGCGTCGCCCTTGAGGACGGACCAGTCCATGGTCCAGGGGCGGGCCACGGCGGTGAGGACGAGGGCGCCGACGAGCAGGCCGTAGGCGATCACGCCGAGCGGGTCGGGTGCCTCGGCGCCGGCGTCGCTGCCCTGGTCGGACAGGACGAAGTAGCCGACCTGGCAGCAGGCCGCGGCGAGCGCCAGGAGCAGTCCGACGGCGTCGAAGCTCAGGCCCGACCAGACCTCGACGACGCAGGCGAGGCCGCCTGCCGCGAGGATCACGCCGAGCGCGGCGGCGCGGGTGACCGGACGCCGTTGCACGAACCGGACCCAGCCGAGGACGAGGGCGGGTGCGAGGTACTCGACGAGCAGGGCTACGCCGACGGGTATGCGGGAGATCGCGGCGAAGTAGCAGGCCTGGACGCCGGCGACGGCGAGCAGGCCGAAGCCGAGGAGCAGTGCGGGGCGTCGGCGGACGAGCGCGCGGTGGCGCAGGGCGAGCGGCAGCATCACCAGGGCCGCGCCGGCCACCCGCAGCCACACCACGTGCAGGGGGTCCAGGCCCGCCTCGATCAGCGGCTTGGCCGCGACCCCCGATCCTCCGAAGGCCAGCGCGGACCCGAGCGCCAGCCCGAGTCCGACACCCTTCGCACCACCGGCGGCACTGCTCTCAGACGTATGCACGGCCACATGATGACAGGGGATGACATGAGCGTCACCCCCGTTGACACCTGTCTCAGCGCGTGGACGGCCTCCGCGCGGTCGACGATCGGCTCGATCAGCAGCCCTGGTCGCCGCCCGCGACGTACTCCCCCGGCCGGCTCTCGATCCACACCAGCACCTCGGGGTACTCGATGCCCGCGCGGTGGAGCACCTCGACGGCGCGGGCCTCGGGGTCCGCGACGAGCGCGGCCAGGAGGTCGATGCCGCCCGCCAGGTCGCCGTCGCGGAGTTCGGCGCGCTCACAGGCGTACTCCAGGGCGCCCGCGGCCAGCGGCGACCAGCCCTCCGCCGCCGGGATCACGGGGATCGCGCCGGAGTCCTCGACGCTGCCCTGCCAGCGCAGGCCGTAGCCGATGCTGCGCTGCACCAGGTAGCCGAGCAGTCTCGCGATCTGGGGGCCGTCGCCGAAGACGGCACGTGCCTCGGGGTCCGACTCCAGGAGGCTGTGCAGCAGGTGGGCCGTGTCGATCTGCCGGTCCCCGTCCCGCAGGGCCCGGCGGCGGGCACCCGCCACCACCGCTGCCAGCTCTGCACTGAGCCTGGCATCGTTGTCCGCGCGGTGAATGCCTTGCTCGCGGTTCGACTGCCTGGGAATACGGGGTTGCACACTCCTACCCCATCAGTCCCCCGCATTGAGGGCATCCCCGGAGGGGAGCATTTCGGCATCCCACACAGAGTGGACTCCGGGCGACGCGATCTCCTCCTTACGGATGAGATCACCCGCTCCTACCCCGAGAGGCGCGCGCCGCCTTGCCGCGCGCCCCGTGCGCAACCGCCCTGCACCCGGCGTACGTCTTTCGCGAACATGGAGAGCAGGTGCTGGCTGGTGGCGTTGCCGGCGGTCGACGGCAGGCAGTACGTGTACCGGGTGTACGCCCCGGAGGACGCACTGCCCGCCGATCTGTTCTGGGACGCGTGGCACTGCCACGACGAGAGCGCCCACCCGCGCGCGTGGGACCTGTTCGACGCAGCAGTGATACGGCGCGTGGGCTGAGGCCGACGAAACCCACGCAGGCGAAGTCGCTCCGCTCCGAACTCGGTTACCGCGGACACTTCCTGACGGTTCATCAGTATTGAATGTTGCGCGCCCTGCGGCTACGTTCCGCGACACCGTAGCCCGACAGCACCGAGCCCGACAGGAAGAGGTGGTCGTATGGCCGAAATCAGCGCGGAGGCACGCATCGAGGCCCCGGCCGAGAAGGTGTGGACGCAGCTCACGGACTGGTCCGCGTACGGCGAGTGGAACACGACCCACACCAACTTCCCCAAGGGCGGCCCAGAGACCCTCGAAGCGGGCGCGACCTTCCAGGAGAACATGAAGCTGATGGGCTTCCCGGCGGAGGTCGAGTGGACCGTCGAGGAGGTGGAGGCGGCCCGGGTGCTGGCCATCCGCGGCAAGGGCCCGATGGCCGTGAACGTGGCCACGCGCTACACGCTCACGCCCGACGGCGACGCCACGACGGTCCGTATCGACGGTGAGTTCACGGGTGCGGCGGTGACGTTGATGGCGGGGAAGCTGAAGGACTCGGGGACGGCCGCCCTGAACGAATCGCTGCGCAAGCTGGGCGGGCTGGTGGCCTGAGGAAGGCGCCGGGGCACCGCAGAAACGGGAACACGCACAGGGAAGGCGCCCCACGGAACTCCCGTGGGGCGCCTTGACCTGCTGCCCTTTCCGACCCCGAGGACATCAGTCCTCGTCGGCCAGGATCAGGTACAGCTTCTTGCGGGCGTCGTTGATGACGGTCAGCGCCTTCTCGCGCTGCTCCTTGCTGCCGGTCTTCCAGACCTGCCCGAAGGCCTCCATCAGACCGAAGCCGGCCTGGCGGATCTCACTGAGGGCCTCCCAGTCCACACCGCGGGAAGCCTCTTCCCAGGGCGCGTCCGGACCTTCCTCGGCGGCGGTGCGGCCGGCGTCGGTGAGCGAGAAGAGCTTCTTGCCGCCCTCCGTCGCACTGGCGATCAGGCCCTCGTCCTCCAGCAGCTGCAGGGTGGGGTAGACCGAGCCGGGGCTCGGCTTCCACGCGCCGCCGCTGCGCTCGGCGATCTCCTGGATCATCTCGTAGCCGTGCATCGGCCGGTCCTTGAGCAGGGCGAGGATCGACGCGCGTACGTCGCCGCGCCGCGCCCTGCCTCGCGGGCCGCCGCGCCCTCGTCCGCCCCAGGGGCCGGGACCGAAGCCCGGTCCGAAGCCGGGGCCACCGGGACCACCCGGGCCACCCGGACCGAAGGGCCCGAAAGCCGCGCGCCGTCCGTCGGGGCCGCCCCAGCCGCGCCGGGGGTGGCCTTCCTGTCCATGTCCACGCTCGTATCCGTGGGTACGCATCGCAATCACTCCATTCCATCGTTGATCTGTCGCGATGCGTCAACGATATATCGGAACCGATCGGATGACAAGCCCCCGAAAAATCTCGGTTGATCCGGCCCCGGGCGCATGGATAACTGGACGACCATGCATGCCGACCAAGTGGATGTGACCGGCGAAATCGTCGCGACCCTGATCCGGGAACAGTTCCCCCGGTGGAGCGGCGAGACGATCCGCCCCCTGGCGTCGACCGGGACGGTCAACGCCATCTTCCGCATCGGGAACGGCCTCGCCGCGCGCTTCCCCCTACGTCCGGCCGACGCCGACGAGGTGCTGGCGGTGCTCGAACAGGAAGCGCGGGCGAGCGCGGAGCTGGCTCAGGTGTCCCGGTTCCCCGTCCCGGAACCCGTCGCCCTGGGCAAGCCCGGAGCGGGTTACCCCATGCCGTGGTCGGTCCAGACCTGGCTGCCGGGAACGATCGCCATCGACGCCGACCCCAGCGACTCGGACGCCTTCGCCGAGGATCTCGCCTCCTTCATCGCGACCCTGCGGAACGCGGAGACACTGGGGCGGGTTTTCGACGGCGACAATCGCGGCGGCGTCATCGCCGACCACGACGACTGGATGGCGCAGTGCTTCCAGGAGAGCGAGGGACTGCTCGACGTGCCCCGGCTGTGCCGGCTGTGGAGCCACTTTCGGGAGCTGCCCCGCACGGCTGCCGACGTGATGAGCCACGGTGACCTGATCCCCAACAACATCCTTGTCGCCGGAGACCGGCTCAGTGGCGTACTCGACACGGGCGGCTTCGGCCCGGCCGATCCCGCCCTGGACCTGGTCGGCGCCTGGCACCTGCTGCAACCGGGCCCACGGGACGTACTCCGGCGGACACTGGCCTGCGACGACCTGGAATGGGAACGCGGCAAGGCATGGGCGTTCGAACAGGCGATGGGTCTTGTCTGGTACTACGTCGAGACCAATCCGACGATGAGCGAGATGGGGCGCCGGACACTCGATCGCATTCTGGGGTCGATGGGGTGAGGCCGCCCCGACCGCAGGTCCCCACCGGGCCGGAACAAACACCTATCCGCACCGGAAGCGCCTGCTCCACTCCAGCAACCGGTCCTCGACCACCGCGAGGTCCGCACCGGTGAGGCCGGTGGTCGAATCCACGCGGTGGAGCAGGGCGTGCCCTCCGTGGTGGGCCGACACCCAGGCGTGGTCGAGGCCGGTGATCTCGTCGTCGACCCAGACGAAGGGGCGTCCCGCCGCGGCCCGGACGAGGGCTCGGGTCTTCCAGTGGAGTACGCCGGTCTCGTACTCCTGCGGTGGGTCCGGGAGTTCGGCCACCGGAAGGCGCGGCAGCCCGAGGAGCGGGGACAGCACCTCGTTGGCGTCCGTCATCCACGCGGTGGCCCATGTCAGCTCGCAGGGCAGCGCCAGCAGACGCGGAACGTGACCTACGTCGATCTTCGCCAGCTGGGGATTCGACGTGCCCTGCCAGTCCTCGCACCCCTGAGGGCTCGACGGAATCCGCGCCCCGCCGAGGGGCAGGAGCGTTCCGTCGACGTCCAGGAAGAACAGCGGGCGTTCCGTCCGTTCGATCACGACTCCACTCCTACCGTCTCGGCCCGCTCGCCTAAAGTCGCCCGCATGACCGAGCCCTCCTACCTCGCCGCGATCCGGGAGTCGTACGACACCGTCGCCGCCGACTACGTCCAACTGGTCAAGAATCCGCGCGAGTTGGACCCGCTGTCACGGGCGATGCTGGCCGCGTTCGCGGAGACCGTGCGGTCGGCGGGGCTCGGGCCCGTGGCGGACCTTGGGTGCGGGCCAGGCAAAGTCACCGCGTATCTGGCGGAGTTGGGGGTGCCCGTCTTCGGCATCGACCTGTCCCCGAGGATGATCGAGCTGGCCCGCCTCGCCTACCCGGACCTGACCTTCGCCGTGGGCTCGATGACTGCGCAGGCGATCGGCGACGGCGAACTGGGCGGCGTCCTCGCCTACTTCTCCACGCACCACACCCCGCCGGAACAACTGCCCATCGTGTTCGGCGAGTTCCACCGCACCCTCGCTCCGGGCGGCCATCTGATGCTGGCCGGCCACGTGGGAGAGGGCGAACTCCGGCGCCCGACACAGGCGTACGGCGGGCATCCCGTGTCCTACGAGTCCCACCTGCTCCCGCCGGAGCGGATCGCCGGGTTGCTCGAGCGGGCCGGGTTCCTGATCACCGCCCGGCTGATCCAGGAGCCCACCGCGGGATCGAAGCGGACGTACGGCACCTTCACGGGCCGGAAACCGGAGCACCTGCCGCCGTCGTAGCGGCCTCGTCGGAGCGACCCGGTACCGCAACGCCGAATCGGTACCGCACCGCCTAGCCGGTCCAGCACCACCGGCCTCGGTCCACCACCACGGAATCGGCCCAGCACCGCCGAGAACTGGCCCTGCACCACCACCCCACCCCCGCACCGCCGGACCACCCCCGCCCCCCCAACAGTGCACCCCCCCCGGAATGGGCGTGGGCCAG
>NZ_JAEQAZ010000318.1 GCF_016654115.1 Streptomyces sp. MBT53 | reverse complement strand
CCCTTTGCCCGCCCTTGCCAGCCCTTGTCCCCCTGTGTTCCCGCAGAGTTCCGCACCCCGAGACGAGTTGGAGCACCCATGCCCCAGCACGTGCCCCACCACCCGCTGCGCAGCGCGTCTCCACCGGCCGCGCAGCACTCCCCGGCGCCGGTGCCGCAACCGCGCCGCATCGTGTTCCTCGCCCACCGGGACCTCGACAACCCCTCGGCGGGCGGCTCCGAACTCCTCGTGGACAGACTCGCCGACGGACTGACCCGGCTCGGCCACCAGGTGACCCTGCTGTGCGGCGGCCCCGCGGCCTACCGCGACTACCGGGTCGTGTCGGCGGGCGGCACCTACGGCCACTTCCTGCGCGCCCGCGCGGCGTTCACCCGGTCGATCGGTGACTGCGATCTGCTGGTCGAGGTGTGCAACGGCATGCCCTACTTCGCTCCCGTCTGGCATCACGGCCCCACGATCTGCCTGGTCAACCACGTCCACACGGACGTGTGGAGGATGCGGTTCGACGGCCCGATGGCCCCGGCGGCACGGATCGGCCGACGGCTCGAACAGTGGGCGCTGACCGGGGCGCAGCATCGCGGCCTGCTGGTCGCGGTCTCTCCCTCCACCGCGCACGCGCTGCGCGGGATCGGGATCGAGCGGGACCGGATCCGGGTCGTCCACAACGGAGTCGAGGAACCCGGCCCCTGTGCCGAGCGCTCGCCGGAGCCGTTGTTCGTGGCGGTGGGGCGGCTGGTCGAGTACAAGCGGATCGATCTGCTGCTACGGCTGTGGGAGCGGGTACGTCCCGTGGTCGGCGGGCGTCTTCTGATCGTCGGTGACGGTCCTGAGTGTGCGTCCCTGGAGCGGCTCGCGGGGCCCGGGGTGGAGTTCACCGGGCATGTCTCGGAGTCGCGGAAGCATGAACTCCTCTGCGCTGCCTGGCTGTTGCTGCATCCGTCCGCACTGGAGGGATGGGGGCTGGTGGTGACGGAGGCTGCCGCCAGGGAGACGCCGGCGATCGCGTTCGACGTGCCTGGACTGCGGGACTCCGTCGTGGACGGGGAGACGGGGGTACTGGCGCGTGGGGAATCTTCTTTCGCGGCGGCCTGGTGCACGTTGGCTCTTTCCGGGCGCCGACGTGAGGCGATGGGCAAGGCTGCGCGTGACCGTGCCGCTCGCTATCGCTGGGATCGAACCGTCAGACAGTTTCGGGCTGTTGCCGCCGAGGCGGTGAGGGGCTGGGGGTCGTGAGGCGGGTGCGGCGCCGTTGTGGCTGGGCGCGCAGTTCCCCGCGCCCCTCAAGGGGCGCGACACCGCGCCGGAGTTTCAAGGACCCCTCCTTCCGCCGTTCCCTGACCCTCTTCCGAGCCTTCCTGCACGAACAGGACGACCCGGAGTCCTGCTACTCACTGCTCGCGACCGACGCGGTCAACCAGGTCGAGGCCTACGACGGCCCCGTCACCGGCCGCACGGTCGTCGATGTCGGTGGTGGCAGCGGCTACTTCACCGAGGAGTTCCGGCGGCGCGGCGCCCACGCCTACCTCTTCGAGCCCGACGTACGGGAGTTGGGGCAGAAACCGCCGGACGGGGCGGTCGTCGCGGACGGGTATCTGCTGCCCCTGTCCGACGGGGTCGCCGATGTGACCTTCTCGTCCAACGTCCTTGAGCATGTGGCCGATCCGCAGACGTTCCTCAGCGAGCTGACGCGGGTGACCCGGCCCGGTGGGCTGATCTATGTGTCGTTCACCAACTGGCTGTCCCCGTGGGGCGGTCACGAGTGGGCGCCCTGGCACTACCTCGGTGCCGAACGGGCCCGCGCCCGCTACCGGCGCCGTACCGGAAAGCCCGCCAAGCACACCCTCGGCGAGAACCTGTTCGCCGTGCACATCGGCGCCACCCTGCGGCAGGTCCGTGCCCGCGACGACGTCACGGTCGTCGCGGCGCGCTCCCGCTACTGGCCCTTCCTCGACCGAGCCGTCGTCAAGGCGCCCGGGATAAGGGAGTTGGCCACCTGGAACCTCCTCCTCATCCTCCGGCGGTGTCCACGATGACGGCGACCACGGTCCAGACACCGCCCCCGGCGGCCGACCCCACCACCACGACCCTGGCGGGGCCCCCGGAGGGTCCGAGGTCGTGGCGCTGGCTGCTGGGGTTCTGGGCCGTGGTGTTCGTGCTGTTCCTCGTCGTGCATCCGGGGCGGCAGACCTTCGACACGAAGCTCGGCGTCACCGTCGACCCGGGCCAATTCCTCTCCGATCTGGGCCAGTTGTGGCACGACCGGGGTTCCTTCGGCGGTATCCAGGACCAGTACGCGGGCTACCTCTGGCCGATGCTGCCGTTCTACTGGCTGGCCCACGCCGTGCACCTGCCGGTGTGGCTGGCGGAACGCCTGTGGCTGTCCCTCGTCGTCTCGGTGGCCTTCTGGGGTGCGTTGAGGCTGGCCGAGCGGCTGCGGGTCGGGAACCCGGCGTCCCGACTGCTCGCCGCCGTGACCTACGCGCTGTGGCCGGTGTTCACGATCGTCGTCGGCTCGACCTCGGCCGCCGCCCTCCCCGGCGCCTTCCTCCCCTGGGTCCTGCTGCCGCTGACCAACGAGCGCTATACGGCCCGTGTGGCCGCCCTGCGCTCGGCGCTGATCGTCCCGTTCATGGGCGGGGTCAACGCGGCGGCGACCCTCGCGTCCCTGTTCCCGGTGGGCCTGTATCTGCTCTCCCGCCCGGCCGGACCACGGCAGCGCAAGCTGATCGCCTGGTGGGTGCCGGGGGTCGTGCTGGCCACGGCATGGTGGTGGATCCCGCTCCTCATGCTCGGTGTCTACGGCGAGAACTTCCTTCCCTACGTGGAGACTTCGCAGACCACGACGGACACCATGTCGGCGACGGAGGGCCTGCGCGGAGCCGGTGACTGGGTCGCCTATCTGCACCTCGGCGAGGCCTGGATACCGGCCGGCTGGACGGTCGCCTCCTCGGTGATCGTGATCGTCTGCTCGGCACTCGCGGCCGGGCTCGGTCTCGCCGGGCTGGCCCGCCGGGACATGCCGGAGCGGCGCTGGCTGGTGCTGGTCGCGGTGTCGGTCGCGCTGATCCTGTTCGCCGGGTACGGCGGCTCGTTCGGTGCGCCCTTCCACGGGCTGGTCCAGGACTGGCTGAACGGCCCGCTCGTCCCCTTCCGCAACATCTACAAGTTCCAGGCGGGGCTCGCTCTCGCACTCGTCCTCGGTCTGGCCCACCTGGTGGGTGTGGCGGCCGAGACACGCGGAGCCCGCCCGGTCCGGGGGCGCCGGTTCGCCCCGCTGATCGCGGTGGTCCTCGTCCTCCCCGGCCTTGCGTGGCCGTATCTCAACGGGTCGATCCTGAACCCGGGTTCGTTCCAGCAGCTGCCCAAGTACTGGCAGTCCACGGCGGATTGGCTGGAGAAGTACTCCCCCGACTCCCGCGCCCTGGTCGTCCCGGCGACCGCGCACGGCATCTACACCTGGGGCTCCCCCATCGACGAGCCCCTCGATGTCCTGGCCAACTCCCGTTGGGCGGAACGGGACTACGTCCCGATGGGCACCCCCGGCAACCGGCGCGCGATGGACGCGGTGGAGCAGGCGCTGGACTCCGGCGGCGAAGTCCCGGGCCTGGCCGACTACTTGAGCCGCGCGGGCATCTACTACGTCGTCGTCCGCAACGACCTCGACCCCGACCAGATCGGTTACGTCCCCACGACCACCGTGAAACGCGCCCTGGAACAGTCCGGCTACCAGCGGGTGACCGGCCTCGGCCCCGTCATGACCGGCGGCCGGATCGCGAACGACACCCCACTCCAGGTCGAGGGCCTCTACCCGCGCCAACGGGCGGTGGAGATCTACGAGCCGACGGACAAGGACGTCCGGCGCCCCGGCCAGGCGGGCCTGACGCCGGTGGCCGACACGGCGGTGGTCTCCGGCGGACCGGAGTCCCTGCTGCCCCTCGCGACCGAACTCCGGGGCCGGGCAACGGTGTTGACCGGCGACAACCATCCGGGGCTCGGCTCCCCCGCCCTCCAGATCCTCGGCGACGGACTGCGGCGCGCGGACACCCGGTTCGGCCTGGTCGACGCCAACACCTCGTACACGTACACCCCCGACGAACGCAACGCGCCGGACGCCGTGCAGGACGCGGGCAAGAAGCCGAAGCAGATCCTGCCGACGAAGGGCATCGCCCATCAGACGGTGGCCGAGCTGCGCGGCGCCCGCTCGGTGACGGCGTCCTCCAGCGGCAACTGGCTGTTCCAACTGCCCCAGTTCGACCCGGTGAACGCCTTCGACGGCAACCCCGACACCGCGTGGGCCGAGGGCGCTGCGGGCTCCCCGAACGGGCAGTGGCTGCGCATCGCCTTCACGGGCGGGTCGTACGACATGCCGGGTTCGTTCAAGGTGACCCCGCTCCCGCAGGAGAGCGTGCGGGCGGCGGCCACGGAGGTGAGGGTGGAGACGGCGAAGGGCTCGGCGACCAGCTACCTCCAGCCGAACGGCATGACACAGACGATCAAAGCCCCTTCAGGCACGACGAGTTGGATGAAGCTGACCATCGTCGACTCGGTGGCCCGCCGCACCGGTCTCACCGGCGCGGGCTTCTCCGAGATCGCCCTGCCGCACGTCCAGGTCACCCGGCTCCTGAAACTCCCCACGGACGCGAACGCCTCAGACGCCGCCTCCGAGATCATCTCCCTGCACCGCACGGCCGACCCGACCGGTCTCTCCCCCACGGGCACGGAAGCGGGCCTGCACCGCACGTTCTCGACACCGACGGCGGGAACGTACGAGATGAAGGCGAGCGCGGTGGCGATCCCCGGCGAGGAGCTGGACAAGCTCCTCTACGAGGTGGCCCCCGCCCAGCAGCACCGCATCACCGCGACGGCGGACTCCACGGCGGCGCTCGGGGCGGGTCTCTCGGCCCGCAACCTGACGGACGGCGACCTGACGACGGGCTGGGTGGCGGGCGACCGCCCGACCATCCATCTGTCCTGGACCGGCAAACAGGCAGTGGGAGAAGTGGTGTTGGCCCCGGCAGGCGGTCTCTCGACCCGTGCGACCGAGGTCGACATCAGCTCCCCCGACGGCGCGACGATCGCCGGCGTCGACGAGAACGGCGTGGTCCGCTTCGACCCCATCACCACGGACCACCTCGACATCACGATCACGAAGACGGCCCCGCTCACGCTCCACAACCCGGTGGCCGACGAGAACCTCCAACTCCCCGTGGGCCTGACCGAGGCGTACATTCCCGCCCTCGACCAGTACCGCACCCCCCAGCCCGACCCCACCCGCACCTTCACGCTGGCCTGTGGAAAGGGCCCGGTGGTGGCGGTGGACGGCGAGCTGTACCGGACGAGCGTGACGGGGACGGTACGGGACCTGACGGAGCGCCGGTCGGTCGACGTGACACTCTGTCAGGAGGGAAAGGGCGACCCGGCGTTGGAGCTGACGTCGGGGACGCACCGCGTCGAGGCCGGCGACGCGGGACCCCTCTCCCTGACAGACGTGACACTCACCCGGGGAAGTGTCACACCGGCGACGGACGCCGGTCGGGGCCTACGGGTCGTGGACTGGCTCGGCGACCGCCGCGAGGTGACGGTCGGCTCGGGCGCGGCCTCCTACCTCACCACGTACGAGAACTACAACGACGGCTGGAAAGCCACCCTGAACGGCAAGGAGTTGTCCCCGGTCCGCCTGGACGGCTGGCAACAGGGCTGGCGCGTCCCCGCAGGCTCGGGCGGCACGATCAAGCTGTCCTACACCCCGGCGACAACATACGAGGCAGGCCTCATCGGCAGCGGTGCGGCGGTGGCCGTCCTCCTGGCCCTGGTCATCTGGCGCCGCCGAGAGCCCAATCCCGACGAGCTCCAACCGCCCCCGCCCTTGCCCGGGTTGTGGCTGGGCACGGTGGCACTGACGCTGGTGGGAGTGGTGATCGCGGGCTGGTTCGCGCTGCTGGTACCGGCGTTGGCGCTACTGGCATACCGCCGCCACGCGCTGCTCGTCCCGATCGCGTTCGTGGCGCTGGCGGGCGCGGGGATCGTGGCGGCGACGGGGGCGGGCGACCCGGTGGGCGCGGGCGAGGGAGCGTTCAGCGGCGCGGCCCAACTCCTTGCGCTGATCGGGTTGTTCGCTGGCCTGGTGAGCGTCCGGGAGTGGCGGGCCCAGGAGTCCCCGGACTCGACGCTGGTCCTGCCACCGGCACCGCTGCCTCAACGGGAGCGCGGGACAGGCGCGATGGGCGAGGAAAGGCCAAGGACCTGGGAGGAGCTGGCCGGTAGGTGGTCGGAGACCGACCCGGAGCCGAACGCTGCGGAGGGTCCAGAGGCGATCGAATCCGGTCCCACGATCTCGGCACGCGGCCCGGGCCACCAGGATTCTCGACCAACGCCGGCACAAGGCGCCCCTGAAGGGGCGCGGGGCAGTGACATCAGCGGCTCCGCCGCGCGGGCGCGACCAGCCCCCACCGACCCGCACC
>NZ_JAEQAZ010000317.1 GCF_016654115.1 Streptomyces sp. MBT53 | reverse complement strand
ATCCCGTCGGCCGAAAGTCCTGGTTAGTTTCAGCCCACCCTAACGGCGAATCGTCCAGGTCCCCTCCCGGTGCCCGCCCGTTCCCGCCCCGCCTTCTTCCGCTCCGCCCTGCTCACGGAGGCACTCATGCCCAGATCCAGTGCCCGGTCGTACCCGGTGGCACTCTCCCTCGTCGCGGTCGCGGCGCTCGCCCTGAGCGCCTGCTCCGGCGGTACGAGCGCCTCCGGCTCCGCGGCCGGCAAGACCCTGGTCGTCGACACGTCGTTCAACCTGAAGACCGCCGACCCGGGCCGTGAGTTCGAGCCGACCGGGCAGATCGTGGACAAGGCGCTCTACGAGACGCTGCTGACCTTCAAGGGCTCCGACGTCACCAAGCCGGTGCCGGGCCTCGCCTCCTCGTACGAGCAGTCCGCGGACGGCAAGACGCTCACCCTGCACCTGCGGACCGGCGCGAAGTTCGCGGACGGCAGCGCGGTCACCGCCGACGATGTCGTCTTCTCGCTGAACCGGGTGATCGCGCTCAAGGGCAACCCGTCGTTCCTGCTCGACGGTGTCACGGTCACCAAGACGGACGCCTCGACGGTCACCCTGGTCTCGAAGAAGGCCAACCCCGCCCTGCCCTTCATCCTCCCCAACCCCGCGCTCGGCATCCTCAGCGCGAAGACCGTCCAGGCCCACGGCGGCTCGGCGAGCTCGACGGACGGGGCGGAGAAGTACCTCAACACCACGTCGGCGGGCTCCGGCCCGTACACGCTGACCTCGTTCAACACCAACACCGAGGTCGTCCTGGCGAAGAACCCCAAGTACACGGGCGCGGACAAGCCGACCTACGACAAGATCGTCATCCGCAACGTCCAGGCCCCCACCCAGAAGCTGAACGTCCAGCGCGGCGACAGCCAGATCGCCCTCGACCTCACCTCCGACCAGGTCAGCGGGCTCGGCGGGGGACTCAAGGTGGACAGCGGCGCGTCCTCGGACGTGATCTTCCTGCTGCTCAACCGGAACACCAAGGTCAGTTCCACGACGGCCAACGCGAAGTTCGCGGAGGCGGTGCGCAAGGGCATCGACTACAAGGGCCTGCTCTCGCTCGCCGGCAGCGGCTCCGTCCAGCCCGCCGGGATCATCCCTTCGACCTTCCTCGGCGCGCTGCCCGCCTCCGAGGCCGCAGGCCGCGACCTCGCCGGGGCGAAGGCCGCCCTGAAGGCGAGCGGGATCAGCAAGCCGTCCGTGACGCTCGGCTACGCCAGCGACCTGACCGTCGACGGACTGTCCCTGCAGACCCTCGCCGAACGGGTCCAGGCCCAGCTGAAGGAGGTCGGCATCACCGTCACGCTGGCCCCCGCGCCGACCACCACGGAACTGGACAACTACCGCAACGGCAAAGAGCAGTTGGGCCTCTGGTACTGGGGCCCGGACTACCCGGACCCCAGCGACTACCTGACCTTCCTGCCCGGCAACCTGGTCGGCCTGCGCGCGGGCTGGAAGGCCGGCGCCGACCCCGCCCTGACCGCGCTCGGCGACAAGGCCGCCACCACCATCGGCGACGACACCCGCAAGACGCTGTACGAGCAGATCCAGACGAAGATGAACGCCGACGGCCCCTTCATCCCGCTGATGCAGCCGAGCCGCAACACCGTCTCCGCCGCGTCCGTCACCGGCGTCGCCTACAACCCCGTATGGACGATCGATGTCGCCGCGCTGGGCGCCAAGTAAGGAAGCGGGCGGCAAGGACGGCGGACGGCCTCCCGTCCGCCGTCGGCTCCTCGCCCGCCACCCCCTCGCCCGCTTCCTCCTCCGCCGTACCGCCACCGCCGTCCTGCTCGCCGTCGGCGTGACCCTGGTGACCTTCGTCCTCACCAACCTCGTCCCGGGCGACCCGGCGGCGGCCAACCTCGGCCAGCGGGCCATCGGCGACCCGGCGATCGTCGCCCAGTGGCGGCACGCGAACGGCCTGGACAAGCCGCTGCCCGTCCAGTACGTCACCTACCTCGGCAACCTGCTCCAGGGCGACCTCGGCGAGTCCCAGCAGAGCCACCAGTCGGTCCTCACCGACCTGTCCACCGCCGTCCCCGCCACCCTGGAACTCGCCGGGGCCGCGATCGTCGTCTCGCTGGTCGTGGGCGTCGCGTTCGGAGTCGTGGCGGCGCTGCGCCGGGACCGCTTCACCGACCAACTCCTGCGTGTCGTAAGCCTGTTGGGGGTGTCGGTGCCGACGTTCTGGCTGGCGCTGCTCGCCTTCTACATCTTCTTCTACCGACTCGGCTGGGCCCCGGGCAGCGGTCGCCTCGACCCCGGCATGACCGCCCCACCCCATGTCACCGGCCTTTACACGGTCGACGCGGCACTCGCGGGCCAGTGGCCGGTGTTCTGGAACGCGGTGGGCCATCTCGCCCTGCCCGCACTGGTGTTGACGGCCTACACGGTCGGCCTGCTCACCCGCTTCACCCGCTCCGCCGTCCTGGAGGTCCTGAACCAGGACTACGTCCGCGCAGCCCGCGCCAAGGGCCTCCCCGGCCGGACCGTCCTCTTCCAGTACGTCCTGCGCGCGGCCCTCGTCCCCGTCGTCACGGTCGCCGGACTGGCCTTCGGTGCCCTCCTCTCGGGCACCGTCCTGGTCGAGTCGATCTTCGCCTGGCCGGGCCTCGGCGCCTACGCCTACCGCAGCGCCACCACCCTCGACCTGCCCGCCGTCATGGGCGTCGGGCTGGTCGTCGGCCTGGTGTACCTGACCGTCAACCTCGCCGTGGACGTCCTGTACGGCGTGATCGACCCGAGGGTGAGGGTGCAATGAGGCTCAACCTGTTGAAGCGCCTGCCACCCGCCTGGCGCCGCCCCCTCGCCGTCACCGGCGGCCTGGTCGCGGTGTTCTGGCTGCTGATCGTGATCGCCGCCCCGCTGCTCGCCCCGCACGACCCCCTCGCGCAGAACCTGCCCCGGTTGGCCGCCCCGGGCGCCGGACACTGGTTCGGCACCGACGAGTTGGGCCGGGACGTGCTGAGCCGGGTGCTGTACGGCGCCCGCGTCTCCATCCCCCTCGCCCTCCTGCTGGTGGCCATGTCCCTGTTGGTCGGCGGGGTGTTGGGAGCCTGCGCCGGGTTCTTCGGACGGTGGGTGGACGAGACCGTGATGCGGATCGCGGACCTAGTGTTCGCGTTCCCCACCGTCATCCTGGCGATGGTGGTCGCCGCCGCACTCGGCGCCAGCCTGCAGAACGCGGTACTGGCCGTCCTGGTGGTGTCCTGGCCGTCGTACGCACGCGTCACCCGGGGCCTGGTCATAGGGCTGCGCAACCGTGAATTCGTGCTCAGCGGACGGCTGTTGGGCTTCTCCGCCTGGCGTTCGCTGCGCGTCGACATCCTGCCCAACGTGCTCGGGCCGCTGCTCGTCCTGGCCACCCTCGACATCGGTACGGCGACCCTGCTGCTGTCCGGGCTGTCCTTCCTCGGGCTCGGTGCGAAACCGCCGACCGCCGAGTGGGGCGCGATGGTGGCGGACGGGACGCAGCAGTTCGACAAGTGGTGGATGGGGGTCTTCCCGGGGCTGGCCATCCTCACCGTCGTGCTCGCCTTCAACTTCCTCGGCGACTCGCTCCGGGACGCCCTCGACCCCGGCACGGCCCGAACCCTCAGCGCGGAGAAGGAGCGTGTCGGATGACCGCCGGCAATGTGCTGGAGATCAGCGGCCTCACCCTCGACCTGGGCGGCCGGCGCATCCTCGGCGGCGTCGACCTCGCGGTGCGGCCCGGTCAGGTGCACGGGCTCGCGGGGGAGAGCGGCTCGGGCAAGACGATGACCGGGCTCGCCGCGCTGGGGCTGCTGCCGCCGGGCGCCCGTACCGGCGGCCGGATCGAGCTGGAGGGCACCGACCTGCTGACCCTCCCACCTCGTCAACTGGCCGCGCTGCGCGGCCGATCGGTGAGCATGGTGTTCCAGGACCCGTCCACCAGCCTGCACCCGATGCTCAGCATCGGACACCAGCTCACCGACCACCTGCGCCACCACCTGAAGCTGAACCGCAAGGCCGCGAAGGAGCGGGCCGCCGAGCTGCTGACCCAGGTCCGCATCCCCAACCCCCTTGAAGCGCTGGGGCGTTACCCGCACCAGTTCTCCGGCGGGATGCGGCAGCGCATCGCGATCGCCATCGCGCTGGCCTGCGAACCGAAGGTGCTCATCGCCGACGAGCCGACCACCGCCCTCGACGTGACCGTGCAGGCAGGCGTACTGCGGCTGTTGCGCGGCCTCTGCGACGAACTCGGCCTCGCCGTCCTGCTGGTGACCCACGACCTGGGCGTGATGTCCGCGATCGCCGACGAGGTGAGCGTGATGCGCCACGGTCTCGTCGTCGAGACCGGCCCGCGCGGCCGGGTCCTCACCGAGCCGCGGCACGAGTACACCCGTCAGCTCCTGGACGCGCTCCCCGGAAGGAGCACCGTATGACCCCCCTCCTCTCTGTCGACGACCTGGTCGTCCAGTACCACCGGCCGGGCGCCTCGCCCACCCGCGCCGTCGCCGGGGTCAGCCTCCAGGTGCGGGCCGGTGAAGTCGTGGGCCTGGTGGGCGAGTCGGGCTGCGGCAAGTCCACCCTGGCCCGCGCGGTCTGCGGCCTCACCCCCGCCGCGGAGGGCCGGATCACCTACGACGGCACATCGGTACGCCCGCTGCGCGTCCGCCGCCGCGATCCCGCCCTCACCGGCGTCCAGATGGTCTTCCAGGATCCCTACGGCTCCCTCAACCCCCGGCGCCGGGTGGGCGCGCAGATCGCCGACGGCATCCGCACCGCGACCGGGCGGGGGGAAGCGGCGGACGGGGCGACCCCGGAGGATCTGCTGACCCGGGTCGGGCTGCCGGCGGAGGCCGCCGAGCGCTATCCGCAGGAGTTCTCCGGCGGCCAGCGGCAGCGCATCGCCATCGCCCGCGCGCTCGCCGCCCGTCCCCGCCTGCTCGTCGGCGACGAGCCGATCTCCGCCCTGGACGCCTCCGCCCAGCTCCAAGTGGCCACGCTGATGCGGTCGTTGGCCGTCGAGTCGGGCGCCGGACTGCTGTTCATCAGCCACGACCTGTCCGTCGTACGACTCATCGCGGATCGCATTGCGGTCATGTACCTCGGACGGATCGTGGAGACCGGCCCCACCGCCGAGGTCTGGGCCGACCCACGACACCCGTACACCCGGGCCCTGTTGGCCGCCGTACCCAAACCGGACGGCGCGGGCGTGCTGCCCGCCGAACTCCCCGGCGACGTCCCCGACCCCGCCGAACCGCCGAGCGGCTGCCGCTTCCACCCCCGCTGCCCCCAGGCCTTCGACGGCTGCGACCGCGAGGAACCGCAGCTGATCGCAGGGGGCGTGGCCTGCCGGCTGTACGCCGCCTGAGCCGTGCCGCACCGGACGGTGGTCCCCCGGCACCAGCCTCGCCGACTCCCACGACACCTCACGGAGAACCGATGTCCGACGACGACCACCCCGCCGATCCCGCGCACCCGCCCCTCTACCCGGCCGACCGCCTCCGCCGGGCCCGGGAGGCCACGGCGCGGGCCGGTCTGGACGCCCTGCTGATCTCGCCCGGCGCCGACCTGCGCTATCTGACCGGCTACGACGCCCTGCCGCTGGAGCGGCTGACCTGCCTGGTCCTGCCGGCCGACGACGACCCCTTCCTGCTCGTCCCGGCCCTGGAGGAACCCGCCGCGCGGGCGTCCCCGGCCGGTGACCTCGGCATCGAGATCACCGGCTGGGGCGAGACCGACGACCCGTACGCGCTCGTCGCGGACCGGCTGCCCGACCGGACGGCCCGCGTCGGCGTCGACAACCACATGTGGGCGGAGAAGACCCTCGCCTTCCGTGCCGTACTCCCGGGCGCGGAGCAGGAGTTGGCCGGAGGAGTGCTCAACGACCTGCGGGTGCGCAAGAGTCCGCAGGAGGCCGACGCCCTGCGCCGGGCCGGTGCCGCCATCGACCGGGTGCACGCCCGCATGGGGGAGTGGCTGCGGGCCGGACGCACCGAACGCGAGGTCGGCCGGGACATCGCGGACGCCATCGTCGCCGAGGGCCATGTGCGGGCCGACTTCGTCATCGTCGGCTCCGGCCCGAACAGCGCAAGCCCGCACCACGAACTCTCCGACCGCGTGATCAGCCCCGGCGACCCGGTGGTGGTCGACATCGGCGGTACGACCCGGGACGGCTACTGCTCCGACTCGACGCGCGTATACGCGGTCGGCGAACCGCCCGCCGAGTTCCGTCGCCTCTACGACGTGCTGCTGCGCGCCCAACGCGCCCAGACCGACGCCGTACGACCGGGCCTGACGGCCAGTCAACTCGACGCCGTGGGACGGGACATCATCACCGACGCCGGATACGGGCCGCACTTCATCCACCGCACTGGACACGGCATCGGGCTGGAGAGCCACGAGGAGCCGTACATCGTGGCCGGCAACCCGCTCCCGCTCGCACCCGGCATGGCCTTCTCCGTCGAACCCGGCATCTATCTGCCCGGC
>NZ_JAEQAZ010000316.1 GCF_016654115.1 Streptomyces sp. MBT53 | reverse complement strand
GGACGGGGGCGGGGACGGGATGGAGCTGCGGGCGGGTGTCTCGGGGCCGGCGCCGGGATCAGCGCGCGCCGGTCAGGCGGCCCGGGCGGTAGTCCGTGAAGGCGGCGCCGTCGAGGCCCAACTCATCGGCGCTGCGCTGGAGTTGGGCGGCAGTCGCGGAGTCGCCCCAGTGCCCGGTGTCCAGTCGGTGTTCCACCGCGTGCAGACCGGCGACCACTTCGGCGGTGGTGAAGTTGCAGTGACTCTGGCGGGCCACATAGGCCTGGCGCAGGAGCGAGGAGTCTCCGGCCGCGCGCACCCGCCCGGCGAAGGCCGACTCCTGTTCCACGGGCACCAGTTGGTCGGCGGTGGTGTGGATGTCCAGCAGCGGTACGGCCAGCCCCTGCCCGGCGGTCGAGGTCCGCTTCAGACGGGCCACCGCGACCGGGTCGGCCGTGATGTCCGCACCATGCGTGAGTCGGTTCAGATCGGTGCGCAGGTCGAGCCCGGCGTCACGGTAGAGCGCCTCGACCTGCTTCAAGTGGGCGGATCCGCGCAGCAGCCCGGCGTAGTCGACGCCCTTGTTCCAGGACGTGTTGCCGCCGGCCGACTGCTCCACCGACCAGCGTGCCGGGACGATGAACCCGAGCAGACCCTGCGCCAGCCACGCGTACTGCTGCTGCTCCTGGCCCGCGAAGTCCCGCCGCGCGGGCGGCTGTTGACCGGGTGCCCAGTCGGCCAGGTTGAGATAGGCGGCGGCCAGGGCGATCCGGGCGCGTCCCGCCGGAGTCTGCTGCGCCGCTTCCACGGCCTTGGTGAGGCGGTCGGCGAGGGCTCCGCCGTCGGCCTGACTGCCCAGGTTCACCAGGGAGTCGGCGTCGGCGGGGTCGAAGAACGTGGCCAGGGTGTACTCCGCGTCCAGCTGGTAGTTGTCCAGGTCGACACCGCCCGCGACCAGGCCGCACAGGCCCAGCGCACCGTCGACGCGTCCGGCGCCGTCGCGGGCGATCTCCGCGTTGACGAGGCCACCCATGGACTGACCCACCGAGATGACCCGGGTCGGGGTGCCGACCTCTCGGCGGAACGCGGTGAGCGCGGCGAACTGGTCCCGCTCGGCCGAGTCGAGCGCCCACATCGAGCCGTTCGGGTCGTAGGAGGAGCCGGCGAGGGCGTAACCGGCGGCCAGCAGAGCCTGGGCCACCGCGGGCGACGGGGTGTCGGCAGCGGTCGTAGGGCCGAAGCCGTGGCTGAACAGGAGCAGGGTGCCGTTCCAGTGGTCGGGTGTGTCCGCGATCCAGGTGGCGCCGTCGGTCAGCGTGCCGGAGTAGTGGGCGGCGGTCGTGGCATGGGCGCTGGTCACCGGGCCGATCAGGGCGGTGGCGAGGGCGGTCGCGCAGGCTGCGGCGAGGGTCGAGAGACGGGGTCGGGTCATGACGGCGGCTCCGCGGGTCGAGGGGGGACCGAGTGGGGGAGCGGGCAGGAAGGCCGAGCTGGAAGAGCGCTGCGAATGTAGGGCTCTTTTTTAATGGCCGTCAAGAGACTGACCAATAATGAGGCAAGGGGGTGCGCGTCTCGGGGTGTGCGGGGTGGACGCGCGGGGGTCGGAGGTGGATCAGCCCAGCGTCAGGGTGTCCAGCAGACGTGCGGCGGCGCGTGCCGCCGGGCGGTCCCAGCGGCCGGCCAGGCCGCGGAAGACGGTCTCCGCCTGGGCGGCCGGCCAGTCCGCGGGCAGATGCTCGGCGGGCAGGTGCGGGTCCCGTCGTACGAGGTCCAACCAGTCGGTGTGCAGCAGGAGTTGGCCCGCGAGTTCGTCGCCGGAGGCGGTCGCGGGCAGCGGGTCGGTACGGTCCCAGCGCTCCAGGAACGCCCGGTAGCGCGCGCCGATGGCCGGCACGTCGAACGCCTGCTCAAGCACCTCGCGGACGTCGGTCGGCGACTCCACCTCGGCCCTGAACACCCGCAGATACGGCTCCAGGCCGAGGCCCGCCACCATCTCGCGGACGTCGACGGGGGCCGGTGCCACCCACAGGCCGTTCTGCAGGGGGCCGAAGCCCGCCCAGATCAGCCGGGAGCGCAGATCGTGCCGTTCGCGGCTCCACGCCTCGGGCAGTGAGAAGCCGACCATCGTCCAGCGGCCGTCCCAGTCCCGGTTCACCGCGCCGGTGCTCCAGATGCGGTCGCGGCCGTCCGTCAGTACCTGGACGGCGTGCGGTGTCAGTCCGAAATAGGTCTTGCGGCCCTGGCGGCTGCGCTCCAGCAGATCGCGTTTGACCATGCGGTTCAGGGTGGTCCGCACCGCTTCCTCGGTGCTGCCCAGCCTGCCGAGCGCGGCGATCACGCTGCCCGACGACACGGCGATGGGCCGCCCCAGTACATGGGCGCCGAAGAAGGTCAGCATCAGGGACTGGGTGCGCGGCTCGGGGCCGCTCTCGGCGGCGGGTCCTGCGGCGACATCGACACTGGTCACCGGCACAGCCTAGGCCCGGGGCGGGCGCGCGGTGCCGATGTGCCATGAACTGTGTCAGGTCTGTAACGGCAGTTTTCTGTGTGCCGAATGATGATGGCGCCGGACCCGGAAGTGGTCAGAAGGCGAAGGCCTCCGTCAGGCGCAGGTTGTAGCCGTCCTCCTCCATCAGGACGACCGTGACGCCGAACGGGGAGGGGTGGTCCAGATCGAGGGGAGTGAAGGCGTAGTCGACCGCGGCCCGCACGGGCGGCACCAGCGTGCCGTCGGGCTGGGGAGCCGGGGCCGGCTGCCAGTGCGGTTCGGCCGATGCCGGGTCCTCGGTGTACGGGAACTGGTGGAGCGTGTGGCCGTCCTTCGTGGCGTGCACCATGTTGAGGCACGGCGACGGGCCGTCGGCGGGAAGTTCGCAGACGGTGGCGACGTCCTGGGTCTCCCAGGCGAGGACGACCTCGTCGGCGCCGGCCGCCGCGGCGATGTTCGACAGGGACGCGATCGCGGTGAGGGCGTCCCGGCCGGGTTCGACCGGGCGCAGCCAGATCAGCCCGACCAACTCGCCGCGCACGAGCGGCATGATGACCGGGCGGGGCACGGCGCCTTCGCTGAGACCCGCGACGTACGCGCTCTTCATCGACTCCGTCAGCGCGTCGAACGTACGCGTGTCCATGAACTCCCCATCCGCAGCGGCTGTGTGGCGTCCATTCTGCCCTTGTCGCGGAGTGCGGGAGGTCGCCCCTGGGAGTGAAAGGGGCCCCGACCGGACGGGGGAGACCAGTCGGGGCCGCACACAGTGAAGAACGGCCGACCGGCCCGATTCGTTCCCTCAGTCGAGGTAGTCGGCGATCAGGACCGCGAACTCCTCGGGGGTGGCCAGCCGGATGCCGAGGGATTCGGCCTTGGCGCGCTTCGACCCCGCGTTGGCGCCCGCGACGACCAGGGTGGTCTTCTTGGAGACGCTGGAGGAGGAGCGGCCACCGGCACGTTCGACGAGTTCGTTCATCTCGTTGCGGCTCAGCTTCTCCAGCGGGCCGGTCATCGCACCGGTGACGACCACCGCCATCCCGGCCAGCGGACCGTCCGCCGCGCCCGCGCCCGCGCCCGTACTCGTACCCGCAGCCGTATCCGTGTCCGGCGTGCCCTCGCCGTCGGTCGTGGCGTCGTCCGTCACGGGAGCGGGCGGGGTCGCGCCGGGCTCGGTCATGTTGACGCCGGCGGCGGCCAACTTGTCGATGAGCGGGGCCAGTTCGACGAGTTCGGCGACGATCGACGGAGCCTTCTCGGTGCCGATGCCCTCGACCCGCTGCATCGTCTCCGCGTCGGCGGCGCGGATGTTGTCCATGGTGGCGAAGTAGCGGGCGATACGGCGGGACATGGACCGGCCGGTGCCGCGTACCCCGAGCGCGCACAACACCCGGGACAGCGGCTGCCCCTTGGCCGTGACGATCGCGGCGAGGAGGTTGTCCGTGCTGGTCTCGCCCATCCTTTCCAGGCCCAGGAGTTGCTCGCGGGTCAGGGCGAACACGTCGGCGAGATCGGCGACCAGGTCCGCCTCGACGAGCTGGACGACGCGGGTGTGGCCCAGGCCCTCGATGTCGAGCTGGTCGCGTCCTGCGGCGTAGGACAGGGCGGCGACCAGGTGGCAGTTGCGGCCCTGTTCGCAGCGCCAGCGCAGTTCGCTGGTGTCGATGCCGGAACCGCAGCGCGGGCACACCTCGGGGAAGACGATGGGCTGTTCCTCGCCGGTCCGCAGATGCGCGACGGGCGCTTCGACGCGCGGGATGACATCGCCGGCCCGATGGACCATGACGTGGTCGCCCAGACGCAGATCGCGGCGGGTGATGTCGCCCGGGTTGTGGAGGGTGGCGTAGGTGATGGTGGCCCCGTCGATCTCCACCGGTTCCAGGACGGCGCGCGGGGCGATGATGCCGGTGCGGCCCACGTTCCACTCCACCTCCAGCAGCCGGGTGATCTTCTCCACCGCCGGGAGCTTGTAGGCGATCGCCCAGCGTGGCGCCCGCGTGCCGGACCCGGCGGCCCGCTGGTCGGCGGCGAGGTCGGCCTTGATGACGATCCCGTCGATCCCGAACGGCAGCCCGGCGCGCAGCGCGGCGATCTCCCGCACCCGGGTCAGCACCTCCTCGACCGTGTCGGCGGTGATGCCGGGCACGGGTGTGGTGGCGGTGGCGTTGATGCCCAACTCGGCCGTCCGGTCCATGAGTTCGCTGTGCGCGAGCTCGCCCAGCCGCTCCGCGAGCCCCGCCTCCGTGCCGGCGAGCGGCAGCAGGCCGTAGCCGAAGAACGTCATCGGCACGGTGTAGGCGCGTTCCTTGGCGCGCAGGGTGCCCGCCGAGGCGCCGCGCGGGTTGGCGAACGGCTGTCCGTCGTGCGCGGTGCGGACCTCGTTGGCGTGCTCGAACTGGGCGGTGGTCATGAGGACTTCGCCGCGCACCTCGACGGTGACCGGCTCGGTCAGCTCGGCGGGCAGGCCCTCGATGGTGCCGATCGCGTGGGACACGTCCTCCCCGGCCGTCCCGTCGCCGCGGGTGATGAGCCTGGTGAGGCGGCCGTCGACGTAGCGGGCGGCGATGGCCAGGCCGTCGAGCTTCGGTTCCACACTGAACCGCGTGATCTCGTGGTCGGTTCTTCGGGCCAGCGAGACGGTCCAGGCGGTGAACTCCTCGGGGGAGAACACATTGTCCAGGCTCAGCATCGCCACCGTGTGCGGGACGTCGCCCTCGACCGCGCCGCCGGCGACCTTTCCGGACGGGGAGTCGGGCAGCACCTGATCGGGATGGTCGGCCTCCCAGGCGGCGATACCGCGCACCAGCCGGTCGTAGGAGTCGTCGTCCAGCACCGAGGTGCCCCCGGTGTAGTAGGCGGCCGACGCCTTCACCGCGTCCTCGACCGCCTGCGCGTAGCCGGCGGCGTCCACGATCACTGCAGCTGGTGTAGTCATGACGTTCATCCTGCCCGCCACCACTGACAATGCCCCGGGAGCGAACGTCAGGGCCGACCGCGCGTTGGCCCGACGCGGCTCCGTGGGCTAAGGTGGATCTTGAGCCGGACGCCGCAACTCCCGTCGCCCGGCGCTGCGTTGGTGGTCCAAGGAAAGACGCCCCGCTTCCTGCGGGGAGATGCAGGTGCAAGGCCTGCCCGGCGCTCCGAAACGAATGGGGCCTGTTCCGCACGGTGTGCGGAACAGGCCCCATTTCGATGTCCGGGGCTCGGGACCGCCGCTCACTCCTCCTGATCGGAGGTGCGCTGGAGGTCGGCCCGGCCCTCGGCGGCGCGGATGAAGCGGGTCATGCCGAACTGGCTCGTGCCCGAGGTGTCCTGCGGGGCGCCGGTCGTCGTCTCGCCGGAGCGGGGCGCGGACGGCAGGACGTAGGGGCGGCGCAGCACCTCGTCCAGGATGATCACCGTCTCGGTCGCGCGGACCGCGGGGATCGTGGACAGCCGGTCGGTGACCAGGCGGTGCACGGCGGTGACGTCGGCCACCCGGATCTGGATCATGGCGTCGTGCTGGCCGGTCGTGACGGCGCAGTACTCCACCTCCGGCATCTGCGCGAGCGCCGTACGGAACTGCTTCCACAGCTCCTGGCGGACCGTGACGAAGATCAGCGCGCAGATCTCAAGACCGACCCGGTTGTGGTCGACGCGGGCGCTGAAGCCGTTGATCACGCCGTCGGCACGCAGGGCCTCGAGGCGGGTGTAGGCGTTCGCGCGCGAGACACCGACGCGTTCCGCGAGGGCCGCGACGGAGATCCGGCCCTGGGTGCGCAGTACATCCAGGATCTTGAAATGCACCGAATCCAGGGCAAGGCCGATGCCGATCCGTCCAGAGCGGCGTTCGGGAGGGGTCTCCGGAGTCGACAGATCTTCCATGTTCGCGCCTCTCCGTCGATTTTCGTCTCGCGGTGATCCCGTCGGCCGAAAGTCCTGGTTAGTTTCAGCCCACCCTAACGGCGAATCGTCCAGGTCCCCTCCCGGTGCCCGCCCGTTCCCGCCCCGCCTTCTTCCGCTCCGCCCTGCTCACGGAGGCACTCAT
>NZ_JAEQAZ010000315.1 GCF_016654115.1 Streptomyces sp. MBT53 | reverse complement strand
AGCCGTCCCCGCCGGTCAGTTCGACCCCCGGGACCTCACCGACTTCCAGCTCGACGAACTCGTGCACCGGATCATCGGCCGCATCACCCGCCTGATCCGCACGGAACTCCGCCTGGACCGCGAACGGATCGGCAAACTCCGCGACCCCCGCCACTGACCGCCACGGCAAGGCACAACCCCGCACCCCACCGGATCACCGCCCCGCAACGACAGAAAGGCCCACCCCCGATGTCCCGCCTCGACCCGGGCTCCACCATCTGGTTCACCCTCAGCATCGACGGCGAGAGCCTCGGCTACTTCAACGGGTGCGAAGGGCTGTCGTCGCAGGTGGAGATCGAGCACCGGCAGGAGGGCGGGAACAACGGCTTCGTATGGCAACTGCCCACCCGCGTCACCTTCTCCACCATCCGGCTGACCCGCCCGCTCACCCCGGACACCTCCAAGGTCGCCAAGTGGATCTCCTCCGTGCAGACCGGGATCAGGCGCCCCACCGGGCAGATCGCGGCGCTGCGCGCGGACGGCTCGGAGGTCGCGCACTGGGGGCTGATCGACGTGCTGCCGGTGAGCTGGCAGGGGCCGTCCCTCGACCCGGCCGGGCCGGCCGTCGCCACCGAGGTGCTGGAGATCGCCCACCACGGGTTCACGGACTAGACGGGGCGGGCGGGAGACACACCATGGCCACCAGCAAAGGCGCGGGCAAGAGCCTCGTCCGGGCGAGCCTCGCGATCCACGAGCCGCCCGTCGGGGGCAGCACCACCCCGGGCGGGCTCATCAAGACCTTCGCCTTCGACTTCAACCCGGCGCAGCTGTCACTCACCCGTCGCGCCCAGTGGAAGACGACCCCCGCACAGATCGAACGGGACGGCTCGCTACCGGAGTTCATGGGTTCGGAGCCACGCGAGATGAGCGTCGAGATCTTCCTCGACTCCTCCGACGAGCCGTCCAGCAACTCCGTGCTGAAGAAGGTCGAGTCGCTGCTCGCCTGCTGCGATGTGACCACCAAGTCCATTGCCGCGAAGCAGCCTTCACCGCCCTGGGTGGTGTTCCAGTGGGGGTCGTTCTCCACCGCCCGCTTCACCGCCTACGTCTCCTCCGTCGAGGCCGCCTACTCGCTCTTCGGGACGACCGGCGTGCCCATCCGCGCCACCTGCCGACTCCAGCTGCACGAGATCCCGAGCAACACCAAGGGCCAGAACCCGACTTCGGGCGCGCTCACCGCCCGTCGCGTGCACCGGGTTGTCGCGGGCGACTCGTTGCAGTCGCTGGCCTGGCGGGAGTACGGCGACTCCGCCGCGTGGCGGGCCATCGCCGAGGCCAACGGGATCGACGACCCGACGCGGCTCGCGAACGGTGTCGAACTCGTGCTGCCCGCCGCCGAGGAGGTGCGTTCCTGATGGTGAAGGCCGCGTTCTCCAACGTCGTCGAGGTGAGGATCGGTGGGGCCAAACTGCCGTCCGAGTACGCCCGTTGCCTCGTCGACAGCTACGTCGACCAGGGTGTCGGGGTGCCTGCCGCGTTCCGGCTCACCTTCCGTGATCCGTACCGGCTGATCCTCGGCAAGCTCGGCGTCACCTTCGGCACGAAGGTCGTCATCGCGCCGGTCGCCGACGGACAGGGCGCCTCCGATCCGCTGCTCACCGGTGAGGTCACGGGACTTGAGGCCGACTACGACGGCACCGGCACCTTCACCGTCGTCCGCGGCTACGACTTCGGCCACCGGCTGCTGCGGCAGCGCCGCGTCGCCGCCTACCGCAACCAGAGCGCCTCCGACATCGCCCGCAAACTCGCCGCCCAGGACGGCGTTCCGATCGGACGGATCACCTCCACGCGCACGGTCTACGAGTTCATCTCCCAGTCCAACGTGACCGATTGGGACTTTCTCGCCCGGCTCGCCGACGAGAACGAGATGGTCATGTCGGTCGACGCCGACGGCAAGTTCCAGTTCGTGGAGCCGAAGCCCTCCTCCGGTGCGCCGTCCCCCGAAACCGACGGCGACAAAAGCCCGTTCGTGCTCCAGGCCGGGCACGACATCCTGCGGCTGCGCGCCGCCGTGACCGCCGCCGACCAGGTCGCCACCGTCGAGTCGCGCGGCTGGGACGTCACCACCAAGAAGAAGCTCACCGCGACCGCGCCCGGCACCTCCAACCCGGCCATCGGCATCGGCACCACCCCGGGTGCGGCGGCCGGCAAGTTCAAGACCGCCAAGCTGGTCGAGACGGGCACGCCCTACGACAAGCAGAACGAGGTCAAGTTCGCCGCCGACGCCCTCGCCGACGACGTCACCTCCTCCTTCGCCGAACTGGAGGTCGTCGCCCGCGGAAATCCCAAGCTGCGCCCGGGAGTTCCGGTCGCGCTCGCGGACGTGGGCACGCCCTTCGAGGGCAAGTACACCGTCACCTCCGTACGGCATGTCTTCGGCGACGGCAAGCACTACGAGACCTGGGTGACGGTCAGCGGACGGCAGTGGCGCTCGCTGTACGGGCTGGCCTCGGGCGGCTCGGAGACCGCGCCCCGACTGCCCGGTGTCGCCAACGCCCTGGTGACGGACGTGAACGACCCGCTCAAACAGGGGCGGGTCAAGCTCCAGTTCCCGTGGCTCGACGACACGTACGTCAGTGACTGGACGCGGACCGTGCAGCTGGGCGGGCTCGGCGGCGGCGGGGTGTTCCCGATGGACGTCAACGACGAGGTGCTGGTCGCCTTCGACCGAGGGGCACTCGATCACCCCTTCGTGATCGGCGGGCTCTACAACGGCAAGGACAAGCCGACCGTCGTGAGCGATGTGCCGTTGCACGACGCCGTGCGGAAGAAGGCGAGCCGGCACACGGTCTCCGACCGGGACGGCAACCGGATGGACCTGCTCAGCCAGAAGACCGGTGGCCGCAAGCAGGGTGTCCGACTGGCCTCCGGGGACGAGAAGTTGACCATCAACCTGGACCGTACGAACACCGAGATCGTCGTCGACAGCAAGGGCACGGTCACCATCAAGGGCAGCCGGTCGGTGTCGGTCGAGGCCGGTACCGATCTCACCCTCAGTGCCCGGCGCAGTCTCACCATCAAGAGCGGTGGGCCGGTGAGCATCGAGGGGCGCGGGCTGGTCAACGTCAAGTCGACCACCGGAGCTGTCACGTTGGACGCGATGGGCGCCCTCAACATGAAGGCGATCGGCAACGCGATGCTCACCGCGGGCGCGAGCGTGCAGATCAACTCCATCGCCAACGTGGGCATTCGGGCCGTCACCGTGCCGATCATGGGCGTGGTCACCCTCAACGGCCTGGTACCGGTGGTGCTTCCGGCATGAGCGGACCGACGGACAAGAAACAAGCGGGTGTTGAGTGATGGCCGAACAATTCGTCGGCTCCGGCTGGTCGTTCCCGCTGCGCATCGGACCGACCGGCGGCATCGCGTTGGTCAGCGGGGAGCGCGAGGTCGAGGAGGCGATCCGGCTCGTGCTGTCCACGGCGCCGGGCGAGCGCCCCATGCGGCCCGACTTCGGCTGCGCCATCCACGACCTGGTGTTCGCGCCGGTCAACGAGCAGACCGCGGGCCGTATCCAGCACGAGGTGCACGTCAGCCTCGACCGCTGGGAACCGCGCATCGAGGTCGAGGACGTCGAGGTCACCGCCGGCACCGAGCAGAGCGTGCTGTACATCGACGTCCGCTACTCGATCCGCGGCACCAACAACCCGCGCAGCCTCGTCTTCCCCTTCTACGTCATCCCGTCCCACGACGAGCCGGACGACACCCCCACTGCGCCCGGCACGGCTGCTGAAAGCGACTACTGACCGATGGCTCTGCCCTCCCCGAACCTCGACGACCGCCGCTTCCAGCAGTTCGTCGACGACGCCAAGCGCTACATCCAGCAGCGCGCCCCGGAGTGGACCGACCACAACGTCTCCGACCCCGGCGTCACCCTCGTCGAGACGGTCGCGCACATGGCCGACCAGATCGTCTACCGCCTCAACCGGGTACCGGACAAGAACCACTTGGCGTTCCTGGACCTGGTCGGCATCACGCTCTTCCCGCCGTCCGCGGCCCGTACCGACGTCACGTTCTGGCTGTCGGCGCCCCAGGAAGAACCGGTCCAAGTGCCGCTGGGCACCGAGGTCGCGACGATGCGCACCGAGGGCGAGGAGGCGGTGGTCTTCGCCACCGAGCGTGAACTCGCCGTCGTACCCACCGCGTTGCGGCATCTCGTCGTGCAGCACCGGGGCAAGCAGGTGGTCGACCGGACCCACGACCTGGCCGAGGGCAACCACGTGATGTGCTTCGCCGAGTCACCCGACCCCGGCGACTCCATGCTGTTCGGCCTGACCGCCGCCGTCCCGCACTGCGCCCTCGCCCTCGAACTGGACAGCCGCGTGGACGGAGTTGGCGTCGACCCGCGCCAACCGCCCCTGGTCTGGGAGGCGTGGACCGCCGACGGCTGGCAGCCGTGCGAGGTGGACCGGGACGGCACCGGCGGCCTCAACCGCCCCGGCGCGGTCGTCCTGCACGTCCCCGGCGGCCACACCCTGTCCCGCAACGGCGGCCAAGAGGCCGGCTGGCTGCGCTGCCGCGTCACCGAACCCCACCCCGACCAGCCCTTCTACACCACCTCGCCGACCGTCCGCTCCGCCGAGGCCTTCACCATCGGCGGCACCACCACCGTCATCCACGCCGACACGGTCTACGACGAGGCGCTCGGCGAGTCCACCGGCCTGCCCGGGCAACGACTGAGGCTCGCCCACACACCGGTCGTCGGCGACAACCCGCCGCTCCTCCTCGAGACCGCCGAGCACGAGGGCTGGACGGACTGGCAGGTCGTCCCGCACTTCGCCGCCTCCGGCCCCGACGACCGTCACATCACCCTCGACGCGGCCACCGGCGAACTCGCCTTCGGCCCCGCCGTCCGCGAACCCGACGGCACCCTGCGCCAGTACGGCATGGTCGCCCCCAAGGGCTCGGTGATCCGCGCCCGCCGCTACCGCACCGGCGGCGGCCGGTCCGGCAACGTGGCACGCGGCGCCGTACAGATCCTGCGCAGCTCCATCCCGTACGTCTCCGAGGTCGTCAACCGCGAGGCGGCACGCGGGGGAGTGGACGGCGAGACCGTCCAGGAGGCCAAGACCCGCGCCCCGATCACCCTGCGCGCGCAGGAGCGGGCGGTGACTCTCCGGGACTACGAGGAGCTGTCCCGCCGGGCCGCCCCCGAGACCGCCCGCATCACCTGCCTGGAGGGCGACGAGGGCGAGCACGGGGCCTACGCCGTAAGGGTGTTGGTGGTGCCGCAGGCCGTGCCCGACCCCGGCGGACGGCTCCGCTTCGAACAACTGGTACCCGGCGACGCCCTGTTGGAGCGCATCACCCGCCATCTCGACGAACGGCGGCTGATCGGGACCCGGTTGGCGGTCGGCCCGCCCTTCTACCAGGGCGTCACCGTGGTCGCCACGGTCCACGCCTTCCGGGGCGTCGACACCGACCGGGTGCGCCGCCAGACCCACGACGCCCTCTACCGCCACCTCGACCCGCTCACCGGCGGATCGGACGGCAAGGGCTGGCCGTTCGGGCGCCCCGTGCAGTCCGGCGAGGTCTTCGCGGTGCTCCAACGCGTGCCCGGCGTCGAGCTGGTCGACGAGGTCGTCCTGCACCCGGCCGACCCCCTCACCGGCAAGCGCGGCGACCCCACCGACCGCATCGACCTGGAACGGCCGTCACTGGTGTTCTCCTTCGACCACCGCGTCCGCGTGATCGGAGACGGCGCGTGAACAACGTCAACTCCCGCCGAGGAGGCCCGCGTTGAGAGGATCAGTGGACGGCCTCGGCTCCTCCGCACCGATCGGCGCGATGCTGCCCGCCGTGTTCGCCGACGACGACCTCGCCCAGCGTTTCGTCGCCGGGCTCGACGAGGTCGTAGCACCCATCCTGAGTGTCCTGGACTGCCTCGACACGTACTTCCGGCCGTCGCTCGCACCGCTCGACTTCGTTCAGTGGCTGGGGAGTTGGGTCGGAGCGGAGACCGACGGCAGCGAACCGGAGGCGCGACTGCGGGCCGCCGTGGCCGCCGCCACGTATCTGCACCGCATCCGCGGCACCCGGCGCGGCCTGGCCGAGGCCGTCCGGCTCGCCTTCGGGGTCGAACCCGAGATCACCGAGAGCGGCGCCGCCGACTGGAGTGCCCGGCCGCTCGGCCCGGTACCCGGCGAACGCAGCCCCCGGCTGCACGTGCACCTGCGCCTCCCCGCGCCCACCACCCTGGACACCCACCGCCTCGACGCCCTCGTGGCGGCGGCCCGCCCCGCCCATATGCCGTACACGGTCCAGGTCACCACCACCGTGCCCGCCGAAAGGAACCCCGAGAGATGACGACCACCCAGAGCTGCGCCGAATGCGGAACCCGCGCGGAACCGGGCCAGTCGTTCTGCGACGCCTGCGGGGCCGTCCTGAGCTGGACGGACCGCGCGGGCGCCCGTGCCGGTGCCGGTGCGGCGGCCGAACGCGGTGCGGGCAACAGGGTTCCGGGGCAACGGAGTTCGGCCGACGACGACCCGG
>NZ_JAEQAZ010000314.1 GCF_016654115.1 Streptomyces sp. MBT53 | reverse complement strand
GGTGAGGCGGTGGGCGCCTCGGGCGTAGGTGAGGGTTCCGGTTGTCGTCGAGGCGCCCACCGCCTCACCCCCGGCGACATCGTCCGCATCACCCCGACCGACACAACGGCCCGGCTGCTCCGGGGAATTCAGGAGCGGGGCCTGACGGTGGGGCGGCTGGAGGACTACCTCTAGCCTGCGGTGCACGGAAAGGGGCTGCGATGGGTGGCAACGAGTGGACCTCGACGGGGCCGTACCAGGAGAACCTTGAGTCGGCCTTCCGGCAGGCACAGGAGCGGAAACTGGCCGAGGACGACCACGGGTTCCCGGGGCGGGACATCGTCGATCTGTGGGAGGACGACGGCTGGAGGGAGTACATCCTGACGGGCGGCACCTCCTCCGTGCTCGACTTCTACGACCTCGTCGACGCCGCGTCCGGGGACGAGTTCGCCATGCTGCGCCCCCTGGCCGAGGACGAGGTGCGCGACTGGGCACCGGAGGGCAGACCCACCCGCGAGCAGTGGGTCGCCGCGCTCCGCAGCGGGGCCGAGACCTTCCCGGGCCGAGGGACCGGCCGCTGCACGATCCTCTACAGCGACGGCGAGCCGTCGGAGATCGGCTACTGGGGCTGCACGGCGGATTAGCGCGGGCCGGTCACCTTCAGCCCGTCCGGCGTTTGAGGACGAGGCCGTCCAGGCCGAAGCGGGGGTCTGGGGGCGCAGCCCCCAGAGGGCGGCAACCACAGCCGGCGGCCACCAAAAAATCCGGTCAAGCGCCGCAGGCATTGGCACTCCGCTTGACCGAGTGCTAATCGCGGTCATAGTCTCAGACCTGGCACTCCCCCCTGGAGAGTGCCAATAGCGACGGGCAGGTCCGGCACCCGCGACGACGGATCCACCTGGTCGCCACCTCAGACAGTTAACCCCGTGAGATCTCCGAAGGGGGAGGTCGGATCGTGACGACCACCAGCTCCAAGGTTGCCATCAAGCCGCTTGAGGACCGCATTGTGGTCCAGCCGCTCGACGCCGAGCAGACCACGGCCTCTGGCCTGGTCATCCCGGACACGGCCAAGGAGAAGCCCCAGGAGGGCGTCGTCCTGGCCGTTGGCCCGGGCCGCTTCGAGAACGGCGAGCGCCTGCCGCTCGACGTCAAGACCGGCGACATCGTGCTGTACAGCAAGTACGGCGGCACCGAAGTGAAGTACAGCGGCGAGGAATACCTCGTCCTCTCGGCCCGCGACGTCCTCGCGATCATCGAGAAGTAATTCGCTTCACCGCAAGCACATTCAGTATGTGAGCTGCGCCCCTGGCCCCCGCGACCTTATGAAGCCGGGCGTCAGGGGCGTGGTTCGTTTCACCCACGTTTTCCGAGAGGGCTGAACCGCTCCCATGGCGAAGATCCTGAAGTTCGACGAGGACGCCCGTCGCGCCCTCGAGCGCGGCGTCAACAAGCTTGCCGACACGGTCAAGGTGACGATCGGCCCCAAGGGCCGCAACGTCGTCATCGACAAGAAGTTCGGCGCCCCCACCATCACCAACGACGGCGTCACCATCGCCCGCGAGGTCGAGCTCGACGACCCGTACGAGAACCTCGGTGCCCAGCTGGTGAAGGAGGTGGCGACCAAGACCAACGACATCGCGGGTGACGGCACCACCACCGCCACCGTGCTCGCCCAGGCGCTCGTACGCGAGGGCCTGCGCAACGTCGCCGCCGGCGCCTCCCCGGCCTCCCTGAAGAAGGGCATCGACGCCGCCGTCAAGGCCATCTCCGACGAGCTGCTCGCCACCGCGCGGCCCATCGACGACAAGGCCGACATCGCGGCCGTCGCCGGTCTGTCCGCGCAGGACAGCCAGGTCGGCGAGCTCATCGCCGAGGCGATGGACAAGGTCGGCAAGGACGGTGTCATCACCGTCGAGGAGTCCAACACCTTCGGTCTGGAGCTGGACTTCACCGAGGGCATGGCCTTCGACAAGGGCTACCTGTCGCCGTACTTCGTGACGGACCAGGAGCGGATGGAAGCGGTCCTCGAGGACCCGTACATCCTCATCCACCAGGGCAAGATCAGCTCCATCCAGGACCTGCTGCCGCTGCTGGAGAAGGTCATCCAGGCCAACGCCTCCAAGCCGCTGCTGATCATCGCCGAGGACGTCGAGGGCGAGGCCCTGTCGACCCTGGTCGTGAACAAGATCCGCGGCACGTTCAATGCGGTCGCGGTCAAGGCCCCCGGCTTCGGCGACCGCCGCAAGGCGATGCTCGGCGACCTCGCCACCCTCACCGGCGGTCAGGTCATCGCCGAGGAGGTCGGCCTCAAGCTCGACCAGGTCGGCCTTGACGTGCTGGGCTCCGCCCGTCGCGTGACGGTCACCAAGGACGACACCACGGTCGTCGACGGTGCCGGTGACTCCTCCGAGGTCGCGGGCCGCGTCAACCAGATCAAGGCCGAGATCGAGAACACCGACTCCGACTGGGACCGCGAGAAGCTCCAGGAGCGCCTCGCGAAGCTGGCCGGCGGCGTGTGCGTGATCAAGGTCGGCGCCGCCACCGAGGTGGAGCTCAAGGAGAAGAAGCACCGTCTGGAGGACGCCATCTCCGCGACCCGCGCCGCGGTCGAGGAGGGCATCGTCTCCGGTGGTGGCTCCGCTCTGGTCCACGCCGCCAAGGTCCTCGAGGGCAACCTCGGCAAGACCGGCGACGAGGCCACCGGTGTCGCGGTCGTGCGCCGCGCGGTCGTCGAGCCGCTGCGCTGGATCGCCGAGAACGCCGGCCTCGAGGGCTACGTCATCACCTCCAAGGTCGCCGACCTGGAGCCCGGCCAGGGCTTCAACGCCGCGACCGGCGAGTACGGCGACCTGGTCAAGGCCGGCGTCATCGACCCGGTCAAGGTCACCCGTTCCGCCCTGGAGAACGCCGCCTCCATCGCCTCCCTCCTCCTCACGACCGAGACCCTGGTCGTCGAGAAGAAGGAAGAGGAGGAGCCGGCCGCCGGTGGTCACGGCCACGGTCACTCCCACTGACGCGAGTCGGTGAACCCGTAGGACACCGAAGGCCCGGCGCCCCTCTGGGGGAGCCGGGCCTTCGTGCCGTTGTCATTGTCGGCAGGGCGCCTGCCGTCACTGCGGCCCGTACTTCCGCCCGGTCTTCGACGTGATCCCGCCGAGCACCGCCTGCGGAGTGATCTTCACCAGGCCCATCAGCGCCTTGTAGCGCGGGTCGGGGATCGACAGCGACTTGCCGCGCGCCAGATCCGCGAGCGCCGCCGCGACCAGCTTGTCCGCGTCCAGCCACATCCAGTTCGGGATGTTGTCCGTGCCCATCCCGGCCCGCTCGTGGAACTCGGTCCGCACGAACCCGGGCGCCAGCGCCATCAGCCGTACGCCGGTACCGGCGAGATCCTTGGCCGCCCCCTGCGTGAACTGCACCACCCACGCCTTCGACGCGCCGTACGTCCCGCGCGGTACGAAGGCCGCCACCGACGCCACGTTCACGACCCCGCCGCGCCCGCGCTCCCGCATCCCCTCGGTCGCCGCGCTGGTCAGCCGGAGCACCGCCTCGCAGTGCACCTTGAGCATCTTCAGCTCGTCGGCCATCGGTACGTCGAGGTAGCGGCCCTTGTTGCCGAAGCCCGCGTTGTTGACCAGCAGGTCGACGGGGTTCTTGCGGTTCGCCAGCCGCGCGGCCACCGTCTCGATGCCCTCGTCCGTGGCGAGGTCGGCGGTCAGCACCTCCGCCTCGATGCCGTGCCGGTCGTGCAGTTCGGTGGCCTGCTCGGCGAGCCGCGCGGTGTTCCGCGCCACCAGCACGAGGTTGTGTCCGTCCGCCGCGAGCCGCCGCGCGAACGCGGCACCGATCCCCGCGGTCGATCCCGTAATCAATGCCGTTGTCATGGCGCAAGATTAGTGACTCGCGGCGACCGGGCCGGATCTCTGCACAGGCCCTCCCGATCCGTGACGAACACGTGTCGAACAAGGCGTCGAACCAGCCGTGACGGCAGGTCAGTGCGCGTGTTCCGCGACATATTTCCGGGCCTGCGCCAAGATCTCCGGATGCAGCGCCTCGCCCGCCGGAAGCAGCCGCGGCAACAGCGTCCGCTCGGTCGTCACGGCCCGGAACTGCAGGGCCACCGTCACCTCGTGGCCCGGCCGGTGCACGACCTCGATCGCGTCCCCGGCCCGGATCTCACCGGGTTCGATCACCCGCAGATAGGCCCCCGGCGCGCCCTTCTGGGTGAACCGCTTCACCCACCCGCGCTCGCCCAGATGGTCCTGGAAGGTGCGGCACGGAATCCGTCCGGAGCTGACTTCCAGGACCACCTCGGAACCGATCCGCCACCGCTCCCCGATCCGCGCGCCGGACACGTCGAGCCCCAGGGTCGTCAGGTTCTCACCGAAGGAACCGTTGCCGAGCGGGCGCCCCAACTCCCGTTCCCAGTCGTCGAGATCCTCGCGCGCGACCGCGTACACCGCCTGGTCGTCGCCGCCGTGGTGGCGCAGATGACACACCGTGTCCCCGGCGAGACCGCTCCCGGCGATCCCCTTCGGTCCGGGCGCGCTCACCCGGACGGGCCCGTCGGTCGGCCGCTTGTCGATCCCCGTCACGCCGTCCGGCTGGTCCGTGTACGGCACGGCCGTGGCCCGGCCCAGATTCAGCGAGAGAAGCTTCATGAAGCCACGGTAGGCGAGAGCGCCCCAAAGGTGTTGCGCAATATCCCGTCGTGCACCCAAGGCGGGCTTATGCTCGGGGTGTGATCGAGGCCCGACATCTCCGTGTGCTGCGCGCCGTCGCCACCACCGGTTCCTTCTCGGCGGCCGGGCGGGCGCTGGGCTGCACCCAGCCCGCCGTCAGCCAGCAGATGAAGGCCCTGGAGACCTCCGTCGGCACCCCGCTCCTCATCCGTACCGGCCGCGAGATGCGCCTGACCCAGGCGGGCGAGTCCCTGGTCCGGCACGCGGCCGGCATCCTCGCCGGCCTGACCGCCGCCGAGGAGGAGGTCGCCGCGATCGCGGGCCTGCGGGCCGGCCGGGTCCGCCTGGTCTCCTTCCCCAGCGGCAGCTCGACCCTCGTCCCCACGGCCCTCGCCGCCCTGCGCGCCGCCCACCCCGGCACCCGCGTCTTCCTGGAGGAGGCCGAACCGCCGAACTCCCTCGACCTGCTCCGCGAGGGCGACTGCGACATCGCCCTCGCCTTCCGCTACGAGACCGCGCCGGGCGCCGAGGACTGGTCCGACCTGGTGGTACGACCCCTGCTCCGCGACCGCCTCGTCGCCCTGGTCCCGGAAAAGCACCGGCTCGCGCGCGCGAAGTCGGTCGCCATCGGCGAACTCGCCGGGGAACCCTGGATCGCCGGCTGCCCGCGCTGCCGCGGCCAACTGGTCGAGGTCTGCGAGACCGCGGGCTTCACGCCCCGCATCGACTTCGCGACCGACGACTATCCGGCGGTCGTCGGCCTGGTGAGCGCGGGCCTGGGCGTCGCCGTACTGCCCCAGCTCGCCATCGAGTCCGTACGGCCCCGGGGCGCGCGGACGGTGACCCTGGAACCGGCGGTGCGGCGGGAGATCGTCGCGCTGACCCTGCCCGACCTGGCGCAGGTGCCCGCGGTCGCGGCGACGCTGGACCAGCTGGAGCGGGCGGCCCGCGAAAAGTAGGGGGCACGCGCGCGCGTGCCCCTGGGGGAGTGCTGTCGGAGGGTGTTCTGGGAGAAACGTTCCTTCAGTTGTTCGAAGCCATGTCCCCGGCGGTCGAGGCCGACACCAGGCGGTTACGGGCACGCCCCATCAGTTCTTCGCGCTCGTCCTCGGTGAGGCCGCCCCAGACGCCGTACGGCTCGCGCACCGCCAGCGCGTGCGCCGCGCACTGTGCGCGGACCGGGCACCTCATGCAGACCTCTTTGGCCGAGTTCTCACGAGCGCTTCGTGCCGCACCGCGCTCGCCCTCGGGATGAAAGAAGAGCGAGCTGTCGACCCCTCGGCAGGCAGCCAGGAGCTGCCAGTCCCACAGGTCCGCGTTCGGTCCGGGAAGGCGGGAGAAATCTGCCATTGCGTGACCCCTTGTAGCCGTTATGGGCGGATACGGTGTCCACGACCGTACAACTACGATCTAAGGAGATGAAAATATGACTCATTGCGAATCTAGCCTCAGACACCAGTAAAAGGGAAGAAATAGGGCTGAATGGGGCACCGGTTGTGATGAAAGCTTGAGGGTCGGCCGCGCACGCCTCCACCGTGTCCGCACCCTCACGTAGAGTGCCGAAGACGACACACGGCCCCGTAACTCTTTCGAGTGACCGTCGTTGAGAGTGCGAGGCGGTTGCAAACACAAGTGCTCGGGCAGGCGTCCGAGACGGTCGACCGCACAGGTGACGATTTCGTACCAGCCTGGAGGCTCAAGGTGACGCGCATCAGCTGCGGAGGGCGGCCATGACATCCGTCCTCGTCTGTGACGACTCCCCGCTTGCCCGAGAGGCGCTCCGCCGGGCGGTCGCGACCGTACCCGGTGTCGAGCGCGTGACGACCGCGGCCAACGGGGAGGAAGTCCTCCGCCGCTGGGGCGCCGACCGCTCGGACCTCATCCTGATGGACGTCCGCATGCCCGGACTCGGCGGTGTCGAGACCGTGCGGCGGCTGCTCTCCGCCGACCCGGGCGCCCGCATCATCATGCTCACCGTCGCCGAAGACCTGGACGGCGTGGCCCTCGCGGTCGCGGCCGGCGCTCGCGGCTATCTGCACAAGGACGCCTCGCGCGCCGAACTGCGGGCCACGGTCACCCAGGCCCTCGCCGACCCGACCTGGCGACTGGCCCCGCGCCGACTGCGGTCCGCCGAGATGGGCGCCGCGCCGACGCTCACCGCACGCGAGATCCAGGTCCTCGAAGGCATGAGCCACGGCCGCTCCAACGCGGAGATCGGCCGTGAACTCTTCCTCTCCGAGGACACCGTCAAGACCCACGCCCGACGGCTCTTCAAGAAACTCGGCGCCTCGGACCGGGCGCACGCCGTGGCGCTCGGTTTCCGCTGGGGTCTGGTCCGTTAGGGCCAGGTCAGTGGGTCGTAGCGGGGGTACGGGAATCCCCGCCTGCCTCATGGCGGGCGGGGGCGGCAAAGGGGCTCGCCGGGCGCCCGCTGCTCGTTTCGCCGCGGATGCCGCATCCTTGAGGTGTGGAGTTCCTCGGGGACGAGTCGGTCGAGCGGGAGGGGAGGGCGCAGGAGATGAGTTCCGGCGCACCTGCTCATAACGCTTCGGTGCACAACAACGGACGCGGTGCCACGGACCACACGGCCGCAAGGCACCATGGACCGATGCGTGACGACGAGGGGGCCAGTGCCCAAGGGGCGATTGGTGGGCTCGTCCTTCGCGCGGTCGACGGAGACGAGCAGGCGACGCACGATCTGCTCGCCCACGTACACCCACTGGCGCTGCGTTATTGCCGCACCCGTCTGTCCCGACTCCCGGGCGACGCACGGCACTTCGTGGAGGATCTCGCCCAGGAGGTCTGCGTCGCCGTCCTCCTCGCGCTGCCCCGCTACAAGGACACCGGCCGCCCCTTCGAGGCCTTCGTCTTCGCCATCGCCGCCCACAAGGTCGCCGACCTCCAGCGCGCCGCGATGCGCCACCCGGGCTCCACGGCGGTCCCCTCCGACGAGATGCCGGAGCGCCCCGACGACTCCCTCGGACCCGAGGAGCGCGCCCTGCTCAGCAGCGACGCCGAATGGGCCAAGAAACTCATGGCCAACCTCCCGGAGAACCAGCGCGAACTGCTCCTGCTGCGCATCGCCGTAGGCCTCACGGCCGAGGAGACCGGCCAGATGTTGGGAATGTCACCCGGCGCGGTGCGGGTCGCGCAACACCGTGCACTGAGCCGGTTGCGGGCACTGGCGGAGCAGTAACACCTGGGCGAGCGGTGCCTTTCTTGAACAGTCGGCCGACGGCATCCGTACGAACATACGAAGCCCGGAGCGAGCCGTAGCCGTGGAATCGTGGAATTCGGGGACCGTGCTTCCCGTTAGCATGGACATCCGCACCGATCAAGGCCATTGGGGAAGGTGTCATGACTGCCAACGTCGACGGAGTGCCCGCCAAATTCGCGACACTGGGGCTGACCTACGACGACGTGCTGCTGCTGCCGGGCGCATCCGAGGTGCTCCCGAACGCGGTCGACACCTCGTCCCGCATCTCGCGCAACGTCCGGGTCAACATCCCGCTGCTCTCCGCGGCGATGGACAAGGTGACCGAGTCCCGCATGGCCATCGCGATGGCCCGCCAGGGCGGCGTCGGCGTCCTGCACCGCAACCTGTCCGTCGAGGACCAGGTCAACCAGGTCGACCTCGTGAAGCGCTCCGAGTCCGGCATGGTCACCGACCCGATCACCGTGCACCCGGACGCCACGCTCGCCGAGGCCGACGCCCTGTGCGCCAAGTTCCGCATCAGCGGTGTCCCGGTGACCGACGGCAACAAGAAGCTGCTCGGCATCGTCACCAACCGCGACATGGCCTTCGAGACCGACCGCTCCCGTCAGGTGCGCGAGGTCATGACCCCGATGCCCCTGGTCACCGGCCAGGTCGGCATCACCGGCGCCGACGCCATGCAGCTGCTGCGCCGCCACAAGATCGAGAAGCTTCCCCTCGTGGACGAGGCGGGTGTCCTCAAGGGCCTCATCACGGTCAAGGACTTCGTCAAGGCCGAGCAGTACCCGCACGCCGCCAAGGACGCCGAAGGCCGCCTCATCGTCGGCGCCGCTGTCGGTGCCAGCCCCGAGGCGCTCGACCGCGCCCAGGCCCTCGCCGAGGCGGGCGTCGACTTCCTGGTCGTCGACACCTCGCACGGTCACAACAGCAACGCCCTCAGCTGGATGTCGAAGATCAAGTCGAGCGTCGGCGTCGACGTGATCGGCGGCAACGTAGCCACTCGCGACGGCGCCCAGGCCCTCGTCGACGCCGGTGTCGACGGCATCAAGGTCGGTGTCGGCCCCGGCTCGATCTGTACCACCCGTGTCGTCGCCGGTATCGGCGTCCCGCAGGTCACCGCCATCTACGAGGCCTCCCTCGCCGCCCGCGCGGCCGGCGTCCCGCTCATCGGCGACGGCGGCCTGCAGTACTCCGGCGACATCGGCAAGGCGCTCGCCGCCGGCGCCGACACGGTGATGCTCGGCAGCCTCCTCGCGGGCTGCGAGGAGTCCCCGGGCGAGCTGCAGTTCATCAACGGCAAGCAGTTCAAGTCCTACCGCGGCATGGGCTCGCTCGGCGCGATGCAGTCCCGCGGCCAGGGCCGGTCGTACTCCAAGGACCGCTACTTCCAGGCCGAGGTCGCCTCCGACGACAAGCTCGTCCCCGAGGGCATCGAGGGCCAGGTGCCCTACCGCGGCCCGCTGGCCAACGTGCTGCACCAGCTCGTCGGCGGACTGCGCCAGACCATGGGCTACGTCGGCGCGGCCACCATCGGCGAGATGGAGACCAAGGGCCGCTTCGTCCGGATCACCTCGGCGGGCCTCAAGGAGAGCCACCCGCACGACATCCAGATGACGGTCGAGGCACCGAACTACAGCCGCAGCAAGTAGTCGGCAGGCTTCCTCAAGGGCGGCCCCGGGGACACCGGGGCCGCCCTTGTCGTGTCCGTCGGCGATACTGGAAGACGCTGAAACGCAGAGGAAAGGCCACAGACGTGACTGAGATCGAGATCGGGCGCGGCAAGCGCGGCCGCCGGGCGTACGCCTTCGACGACATCGCCGTCGTCCCCAGCCGCCGTACGCGGGACCCGAAGGAGGTCTCGATCGCCTGGCAGATCGACGCCTACCGCTTCGAACTGCCGTTCCTGGCCGCCCCCATGGACTCGGTCGTCTCCCCGGCCACCGCGATCCGCATCGGCGAGCTCGGCGGCCTCGGCGTACTGAACCTCGAAGGCCTCTGGACCCGCTACGAGGACCCGCAGTCCCTCCTCGACGAGATCACCGAGCTGGACGCGGACGCCGCGACCCGCCGCCTCCAGGAGATCTACGCGGCTCCCATCAAGGAGGAGCTGATCGGCCAGCGCATCAAGGAGGTGCGCGACTCGGGCGTGGTCACCGCCGCCGCGCTCTCCCCGCAGCGCACGGCCCAGTTCTCCAAGGCCGTCGTCGACGCGGGCGTGGACATCTTCGTCATCCGCGGTACGACGGTCTCGGCCGAGCACGTGTCGGGCTCGCACGAGCCGCTGAACCTGAAGCAGTTCATCTACGAGCTGGACGTCCCGGTCATCGTCGGCGGCTGCGCCACCTACACGGCGGCCCTGCACCTGATGCGCACGGGCGCGGCCGGTGTCCTCGTCGGCTTCGGCGGCGGCGCCGCGCACACCACGCGCAACGTGCTGGGCATCCAGGTCCCGATGGCCACCGCGGTCGCCGACGTGGCCGCCGCCCGCCGCGACTACATGGACGAGTCCGGCGGCCGGTACGTGCACGTCATCGCCGACGGCGGTGTCGGCTGGTCCGGCGACCTCCCCAAGGCGATCGCCTGCGGCGCCGACGCGGTCATGATGGGCTCCCCGCTGGCCCGCGCCACGGACGGCCCCGGCAAGGGCCACCACTGGGGCATGGAAGCGGTCAACGAGGAACTCCCGCGCGGCAAGAAGGTCGACCTCGGCACGGTCGGCACGATCGAGGAGATCCTCACGGGTCCGTCGCACGTCCCGGACGGCTCGATGAACATCTTCGGGGCGCTGCGGCGGGCGATGGCGACCACCGGCTACAGCGAGCTGAAGGAGTTCCAGCGGGTCGAGGTGACGGTGGCTGACTCGCAGCACAAGCGGTAGGCGATAGGCGGTTCTACGACGCTTCGAAGGGCCCGGACTCGGGTGGTCCGGGCCCTTTCGTGTGCCCAAGTGGGGCTGGTGGGGCGCGTGTTGGGACTGGGGGCGCACGGTTGCGTTCGGGGCGAAAATTCGCAGGTGGGGCGTGTCGGGGCGGTAACGTCCGTGATCGGCGCCCCAGTTGTGAGGGGTGCTCCCTTCCACGGAAATCGTTCCGGACCCGGGCTCTCGGGGCCCGGCCCGAATTCCAGACGAACCGCCTACCGGGCTAATGGGCGGCCTCGTGGAAGGGGGCGCCCATGGGTCGCCACCGCAAGCCCACCCGCTGGGACCGGATCCGTCTTCGGATGGTGAAGCAACGGAGGAGGTGGATCTTGTGGATTCACGGCGGAAAGTGAGCGGCCACCCCCAAGCCAACTAGGGGTGGACACTCCGTTCACTTTTCAGGAGCTCACCGCAGTTAGCCCTGCGGTGAGCTCCACCTTGTTGGTGGAAGGTCAGCGGCCACCCCCACACCAACTGGGGGTGGCCGCTGACCTTCCACCAACAAGGTGGAGCTCACCGCAGGGCTAACTGCGGTGAGCTCCTGAAAAGTGAACGGAGTGTCC
>NZ_JAEQAZ010000313.1 GCF_016654115.1 Streptomyces sp. MBT53 | reverse complement strand
CGATGCGGGCGTTCCCGGGGGCTCCGCCCCCAGACCCCCGATCGGCCCTGAAGGGGCCTCGTCCTCAAACGCCGGACGGGCTGGATTTCGCCGGCCGGCGTTTGAGGACGAGGCCCCTTCAGGGCCGACGGGGGCCTGGGGGCGGAGCCCCCGGACGCCCACACCAACGCCGGACACCACACAAACCGACGCTCACCGCACCCCCTTCTCCCGCTCCTCCACAACGGAGTTGTACGCCGCGACCTGCGCCCGCCGAGCCGTCCGCTCCACCGGCCGCAACGCCTCCGCCCGCACCGCCATCTCGGACGCGCTCACCGCACCCCCGGGCCCGCTCTCCTCGGCCAGGGACACCAACAGCCCCACCCGCTGCGCCAGCTCCAACACCCGCACCGCGCGCGGCGGATACCCCGGCGCCAACACCTCCCGCCCCCGCTCGGCCCGTGCGCGATACGCGTCGAGCGCGGCCTCCGCGACCGGCCCCGACCCGGCCACGTCCAGCCGCGACAACACCGCCGTAGCGTCCCGCAGCGCCTCCGCCAACTCCCGCTCGGCCTCCCCCAGCGAGGGCACGTCGGCGCGCGGCGCCTCCCGCACCGGCAGGCAGTGCCAGACGACCTCGACATGGACGTCACCGGGGGGACCGGCCTCGTACACCTCGGGAACGAGGCCGAGCGCGGCGCCGTAGCAGATCACCGCCTCCTCGGCCTCCAGGGCCCGCGCGTTGAACGCGGGCGGGCCGCTGAGCCCCAGCGGGTGTCCCGAGGTGGGCAGCGCCACCCGCAGTCCGGTCACCCCGAGGGTGCGCAGCCGGCCCAGCGCGAGTGTGAGTCCGACGGGCGCCGACTCGCCCGGCAGCCCTTCCACCCGGTGCACGGCGTCCTGGCCCACGATGGCGAGTACGGCGTCGTCCGGTGAGACAAGCCCGGCCAAAAGGGCGTTTCCCCAGGCGGCGAGCCGCCCTGAACGTGGTTCCGAAAGCATGCCCCCCACCCTAAGGACCGGACCGATGGGATGGACCGCCCGGCCGGTGGCGTAGATTTCTTCGAGGGCTGCGCCTACCGGCGCACGCGACAGCCGAGACAGGCCGACGATGCAATGGGAGACAGCGCGCTCATGAGCGATGTTCTGGAGCTGGAGGACGTAACCGTGGTCCGGGAGGGCCGGGCTCTGGTGGACCAGGTCTCCTGGTCGGTCAAGGAGGGCGAGCGCTGGGTCATCCTCGGCCCGAACGGCGCCGGCAAGACCACGCTCCTGAACGTCGCGTCCAGCTACCTGTTCCCCAGCAGCGGCACCGCCACCATCCTCGGCGAGACCCTCGGCAAGGTCGACGTCTTCGAACTGCGCCCCCGCATCGGCGTCGCCGGTATCGCCATGGCCGAGAAGCTCCCCAAGCGCCAGACCGTCCTGCAGACCGTGCTGACCGCCGCCTACGGCATGACCGCCGGGTGGCACGAGGACTACGAGGACGTCGACGAGCAGCGCGCCCGCGCCTTCCTCGACCGCCTCGGCATGAGCGACTACCTGGACCGCAGGTTCGGCACCCTCTCCGAGGGAGAGCGCAAGCGCACCCTCATCGCCCGTGCCCTGATGACCGACCCCGAGCTGCTCCTCCTCGACGAGCCCGCCGCCGGCCTCGACCTCGGTGGACGCGAGGACCTGGTACGCCGGCTCGGCCGTCTCGCCCGCGACCCGATCGCCCCCTCCATGATCATGGTCACCCATCATGTCGAGGAGATCGCCCCCGGCTTCACCCACGTCCTGATGATCCGTCAGGGCAAGGTCCTCGCCGCCGGCCCGCTGGAGCTCGAACTCACCGCGCGCAACCTCTCCCTCTGCTTCGGCCTCCCGCTGATCGTCGAGCAGGTCGGCGACCGCTGGACCGCACACGGTCTCCCCATGTCCTGACCGAACTCCCCTGAAAAATACGGGTCGTACGGGCATATGCGCCCTGTCCGCGACCCGACCCGCAGCCCTACCATGACCTTGTGAACGACATCGGCGCATGGGTGTGGTGGCTCGTCGGCGCGGCAGCACTCGGGATCCCGCTCGTGGTGACCGCCATGCCCGAGTTCGGCATGCTCGCCGTGGGCGCGGGCGCCGCCGCTGCCACGGCCGGACTCGGCGCGGACGTCGTCGTACAGGTCCTCGTCTTCGTCGCCGTCTCGGTCGCCCTCATCGCGGTCGTACGGCCCATCGCGAACCGGCACCGCTCGACCCGGCCCCAACTGGCCACGGGCGTGGACGCGTTGAAGGGCAAACAGGCCGTCGTCCTGGAGCGCGTCGACGGCTCCGGCAGCGGCCGGATCAAGCTCGCCGGCGAGGTCTGGTCGGCCCGCGCGCTCGACACCGACCGCGCCTACGAACCGGGCCAGGAGGTGGACGTCGTGGAGATCGAGGGAGCCACCGCGATCGTCATCTGACCTCGCAGGACTCAACTGAACCGAACAGCACACGAGTTGCGTGACGGTCTGACAGACTCGACCAGCAAGATCTTCAACAACCATAAGATCTTCCGAAAGCGCCGAGGCGGAGAAGGGTACGGGGAGCACGATGGAACCGGTCATCATCGTCTTGATCATCCTGGTGGTGTTGGTCTTCATCGCTTTGATCAAGACGATCCAGGTCATCCCGCAGGCAAGTGCCGCGATCGTGGAGCGGTTCGGCCGCTACACACGGACACTCAACGCGGGACTCAACATCGTCGTCCCGTTCATAGACACGATCCGTAACCGCATCGACCTGCGCGAACAGGTCGTACCGTTCCCGCCGCAGCCGGTGATCACCCAGGACAACCTGGTCGTCAACATCGACACGGTCATCTACTACCAGGTGACGGACGCGCGGGCCGCGACCTACGAAGTGGCCAGCTACATCCAGGCAATCGAGCAGCTCACGGTCACCACGCTCCGCAACATCATCGGCGGCATGGACCTGGAGCGGACCCTGACCTCCCGCGAGGAGATCAACGCGGCCCTGCGCGGAGTCCTCGACGAGGCGACGGGCAAGTGGGGCATCCGCGTAAACCGCGTGGAACTCAAGGCAATTGAGCCCCCCACCTCCATCCAGGACTCGATGGAGAAGCAGATGCGCGCCGACCGGGACAAGCGCGCCGCGATCCTCACCGCGGAGGGCACGCGCCAGGCGGCCATCCTCACCGCGGAGGGCGAGAAGCAGTCCCAGATCCTGCGCGCCGAAGGCGAGGCCAAGGCGGCCGCCCTGCGGGCCGAGGGCGAGGCCCAGGCCGTCCGTACGGTCTTCGAGGCCATCCACGCCGGAGACGCCGACCAGAAGCTCCTGAGCTACCAGTACCTCCAGATGCTCCCGAAGATCGCCGAAGGCGACGCCAACAAGCTCTGGATCGTCCCCAGCGAAATCGGCGACGCCCTCAAGGGCTTGTCGGGCGCGATGGGCAACATGGGCCCGTTCGGCGGCGGTTCGGGAGGCGGCGGAGGCAACTCCGGCAACTCGGACGGCAATTCGGAACGCCGAGAGAAGCCGTCCATCGACTGACAGACCTGTTCTACGACACCGGGGCCCACCTCCCGCAGGAGGTGGGCCCCAGTTCAGTTCACGTGCCCTACGCGGCCGGCTGTACCAGCCACTCGGGCAGCGCGTCGAAGTCCTCGGTCCCCAGCGCCAACAGCATCGCGTCCGCGGGCGTCGGCTCGAACGGCCGCCGCAGCAACGGCATTCCGGCCTGCTCCGGAGTCCGGGCCGCCTTGCGGTGGTTGTCCTCCGCGCACGAGGCCACCGTGTTCAGCCAGGAGTCCTGACCACCCTGCGCCCTGGGCACCACGTGGTCCACCGTCGTCGCCCGCCTGCCGCAGTACGCGCACCGGTGCCGGTCCCGGACCAGCACACCCCGCCTCGACCACGGAGCTTGTCTTCGGAACGGCACCCTCACATACCTGCACAACCGGATGACCCGGGGGGCCGGTATGTCAACCTCGGCTCCGCGCATGCGCAGTTCGGGGTGGGCCTGCTCGACGACAGCCTTGTCCTGGAGCACCAGAACGACGGCTCGATTCAACGACACCGTCGACAGCGGCTCGAAGCTCGCGTTCAGCACCAGCGTGTCCCGCATCCAGCCCACCTCCCGTGTGCAATCGGCCCACCGCCTGGCGGGCTTGGATCAACTCTGGCCGGGCACGCCGAGATGGACAACGCAATAAAAACTGCCCGCCCCTGATCAATTCCAAGACCAGAGGCGGGCAAACGTTCAATGAACGTCAGTCTTCGGTGGGCGCTTCGTACTCACCGATCAGCTGGGCACGTGCCAGCGCGTGAAACCGCAGGTTGAAACCGACGACCGCAGGAGAGACGTCCGAGTCCGGACCCAACTTCTCCGAGTCCACGGCGTACACCGTGAACACATAACGGTGCGACCCGTCCCCGGGCGGCGGAGCGGCCCCGCCGAAGTCCTTCGACCCGTAGTCGTTCCGCACCTGTACGGCGCCCTCCGGCAGCCCCTCGAACTTGCCGCTGCCCGCACCCGTCGGCAGCTCGGTCACCGAGGCCGGGATGTCGAACACCGTCCAGTGCCAGAACCCGCTCCCCGTAGGGGCGTCCGGGTCGTAGCAGGTCACGGCGAAACTCTTGGTCTCGGCCGGGAAGCCCTCCCACCGCAGCTGCGGCGAGGTGTTGCCGGCCGCGTAGACCTGAGCGTCCTTGAGCGTCGCCCCCGGCTCGACGTCCTCACTCGTCACCGTGAACGACGGCACGGGCGGATGGAAGTCATGGGGGAGGGGTCGCCGCTTCAGCTCGGTCACCTTGGTACCTCCTGATCGGAATCTTCAGTACGTCCCGAGCCTAGAACCAGTTGCGCTTGCTGCCGACCTCGGAGATCCACTGGTTGAGGTACGCCGCCCAGTCCGTCCCGTGGAAGTCGTGCTGGCCCACCTGGAAGGAACGGAAGGTGTCACTGCCCTCGCTGAACAGGCCCGGCTTCTTGTCCATCTCCAGGATGACGTCCATCGCGTTCTCATCGGCGACGAAGGTCAGCTCGACCTGGTTCAGCCCCCGGTACTGCGACGGCGGGTGGAACTCGATCTCCTGGTAGAACGGCAGCTTCTGCCGCGTCCCCCGGATGTGACCGCGCTCCATGTCCGCGTTCTTGAAGCGGAAGCCCAGCTGGATGAAGGCGTCCAGGATCGCCTTCTGCGCGGGCAACGGGTGCACGTTGACCGGGTCCAGGTCACTGGAGTCCACGGCCCGCGCGATCGCCAGCTCGGTGCTCACCCCGATGTGCATCCCGCGCAGCGCCTGACCGTCGATCATCGTGACCGGCGTCTCCCAGGGGATCTCCAGACCGAACGGCACGGTGTGCGCGCTCCCCGCCTGCAGCTCGAAGGCACCGCCCAGCCGCACCTTCGTGAACTCGATGTCCTGCTTGTACTCCTGGTCACCGCTCTCGACCTCGACCTTGGCCTGCAGTCCGACCGAGAGCCCCTGGATCTCCTGGTTCACGGACCCGCCCTGGATCCGCACCTCGCCCTGGACGACACCACCAGGAACGACGTTGACCTCGGTCAGCACCGTCTCCACCGAAGCCCCGCCGGCCCCCAGGCTCGCGAGCAGCTTCTTGAACGCCATGACTCTCCCTTTACGAATGGACCCTTGATCCCTACAAACGCGATCCGACCGCGACCGGTTCCGCGCCACACCCTGGCAAGCGGACCGAACCTTGACCACCCCTTGGCACAAGTGCGTCTGGACTACGCTCGGACGCCATGATCGCGCCCCCGGACCGTAAGCCACTCCCCAGAGACTTCTTCGACCGCCCTGTATTGGAGGTTGCCCCCGACCTCCTGGGCCGCGTCCTCGTCCGCACGACCCCCGACGGTCCGATCGTCCTGCGCATCACAGAGGTCGAGGCCTACGACGGCGGAAACGACCCCGCCTCACACGCCTATCGCGGCCCGACCGCGCGCAACGGCGTGATGTTCGGCCCACCCGGGTATGTGTACGTCTACTTCACCTACGGCATGTGGCACTGCATGAACCTGGTGTGCGGTCCCGAGGGCACGGCGAGGGCGGTCCTGCTCCGCGCCGGCGAGATCGTCGAGGGCGCCGAACTGGCCCGCAAACGTCGACTCTCGGCCCGAAATGACAAAGAACTGGCCAAAGGCCCCGCCCGCCTGGCCACCGCCCTGGACGTCGACCGCTCTCTGGACGGCACGGACGCGTGCACCACGGGCGAGACACCCTTGAGGATGCTGGCCGGCACACCCGTGCCGTCCCATCAGGTAAGCAACGGTCCCCGTACCGGTGTGTCCGGCGACGGAGCGGTCCACCCGTGGCGGTTCTGGATCACCAACGACCCTACGGTGAGCCCTTATCGGGCCCATACGCCAAGGCGTCGGTCAAGTTGACGCGCCGTGGCGGGGTGCGTAATGTAGCCCGAGCCGCTTGACCCGGGTACGGCATTCGCCTGCAGCCGGAAGCGGCCAACCCACTACCTACGACTCCCTCTCAGCAGGGGCGTGTTCAGCATGCCCGCATGCCTGAATTCGAACTTGCGGAACTCGATTATGAGCTGGCTAGGGAATCGGCTAACGTAGTGAATGTCGAAAGGCCGACAGGCGAAAGCCCAAAGCGTTTGACAATCCCAACCGACAGGGAATCGGGACCGGAAACGGTCTGATAGAG
>NZ_JAEQAZ010000312.1 GCF_016654115.1 Streptomyces sp. MBT53 | reverse complement strand
TGGGTGCCGGTGACCGAGATCTGGTGGGGGCCCGTCGCCCGTACGAAACCGGGTGGGCCGGTGAGTGGGGAGGCCCAGACCCGGTTCGTCGTCGGGTCGGCGGCGCCCAGGATCAGGAGGGGCTGGAGTTCCAGGAAGGCGGCGGCCACGGGTTTGATGCCCTGGCCGATGATCTGGCCGACGTGGTCGGCGATGTCCCGCACCCCTGCCCGGTCCTGCACGGCACGGGAGCCCGCGTGGTACGTCTGCATGGCGGTCATGGTTAGAAGAAACCGCAGGTCGGGGCCTCGGTGTGCGGGGCGGGGGCGTGTTCGGCGCCGGTCGGCACGGAGATCTCCAGGCGGGTGCCGTCCGGGTCGTGGAAGAAGATGCCGCCGGAGGCCGCGCCCTCGCGATGGGCGACCACGCCCTCGTACGCGAAGTCGGCGCCGTAGGCCTTGAGTGCCGTCTCGTAGCGCTCGACCTGCTCGATGGAGTCGGCCGTGAAGGCGAGGTGGTGCAGGCCGGCGCGGTCGCCGCCGTACGGGCCCTGCGCCTGCTGCCAGAGGGTGAGGACGGGGTGGTCGCCGCCGTCGCCGAGGAACGCGTACCGGCGGTCGTCGTCCTCCTTGCCCTCGGCGAGTACCGCGAAGCCGAGGACGTCCCGGTAGAAGGCGAGCGAGCGGTCGAGGTCGGTGACGTTCAGGCCGATGTGGCCGGCGTGCAGGGTCATGGAGGCTCTCCTCTGATCTAACCGTTGTGAGTGACATTAACGGTTAGAATCGAGAGGGTCAACCAGTCACGTACTCTTGACCGGTTAGATCAGAAGGGACACCTCCGTGACCACGACCCCCGACCCCCGCCCGCTCATCGGCGAACCCCTCGCCCTCGATCTGCTCAACACGCGGTGGATGAAGGACGGGGTCGTGCAGGATCTGCTCTCCGGCCCCCGCGGGCTCGCCGTATGGCTCGGCTCGGCCGGGCTCGGCGAGCGGTTCGAGGCGAACCCGATCACCCTGGCGCACACCAAGATCGCGCGCGACGCGCTCCACGTGGTGGTGGAGGGCTCACTCGCGCAAGGCGCGGAGAACCTCGACCTCGTGCTCGACCAGGGCCGGATCCGGGCCACGCTCACCGCCGAAGGGCCGGGCGAGATCCCCGAGTTCGACGACCCCCGGTGGGGTCCCGGCTGGCTGGCCGCCCGCAACTACCTGGAGTTGCTCGCCGCCGCCCCCGACCGCATCCGCCGCTGCGCCCACGAGGCGTGCATCCTGCACTTCTACGACACGTCGAGGAACGGCACCCGGCGCTGGTGCTCGATGGCGGCCTGCGGCAACCGCGCGAAGGCGTCCCGCCACTACACGCGCGTCAAGGAGTCCTGAACCCCCTGCCGGACAGGGGGTTTTCCCCATACATCCATATCGATTCGGTCAACACTTCCCAAACAACTGTTCCTTGGGTAAAGCTGTGCGCTCGTCCGGCACTGGATTCTTCACCTACAAGGGATGCCGATGACCCTCAACCCCAAGAGACGTGTGGCCCGAATATCCGTGGCCGCCGGTCTCGTCGCCGCGCTCTCCGCGGCCGGGCCGATACCCCTGGCCTTCTCCGCCGACGCACCGTCCACCACCGCGCCCACCGCGGACGGGACCGTCAAGTCCGCCGCCGCCAAGCTCGGTTCGGACGACGCCGATCTGCTCGCCACGGCCAAGGCCGACGGCGACAAGAACGTCACGATGATGATCGCGACCGCTCCGGGCCAGACCGAGCAGGTCGCCGACCAGCTGGACGCGGTCAAGGGCGGCACCGTGGGCCGCACCTACGACAAGCTCGGCTACGTCCGCGCGACCGTCCCGACCGCCAAGGCGGACGCGGCGATCGCGGCCGCCGCGAAGCTGTCCTCGGTGCACGGCATCGACCTGCGCCAGGAGATCGCGCTCGACGACCCGACGCCGAGCGCCGACACCGCGACCAGTGCCAAGAGCGCCAACAAGGCGACGACGAAGGCCACTTACTCGGGGCCGAGCAAGAGCACGCCCGCCGAGAACCCGTACAACCCGTCCTTCGAGACGGGCGCCGTCGACTTCGTGAAGAAGAACCCGAAGGCGGACGGCCGCGGCATCACCATCGGCATCCTGGACTCCGGTGTCGACCTCGGTCACCCGGCGCTGCAGAAGACCACCACCGGCGAGCGCAAGATCGTGGACTGGGTCACCTCGACCGACCCGGTCAACGACGGCGACGCCACCTGGCGGCGGATGACCACGGCCGTCTCCGGCCCGGCGTTCTCGATCACCACGGCCAGTCAGGGCACCGAGAACTTCAAGGCGCCCGCGGGCGACTACAAGTTCAGCTACTTCGCCGAGTCCGCCACCACCGGCGGCGACGAGAAGGGCGACCTGAACCGGGACGGTGACACCACCGACGTCTGGGGCGTGCTCTACGACGCCGCCGCCGGCACCGTCCGCGTCGACCTGAACGACAACCTCGACTTCACCGACGACACGCCGATGAAGCCGTACAAGGACGGCTACCAGATCGGCTACTTCGGGACGGACAACCCGGCGACCGACGTCGTCGAGCGCGTCCCGTTCGTCGTCGAGATCCGCAAGGACGTCGTCTACAACGCGGCCGGCGCGAAGGCGGACTACGTCAACATCGGCGTCATCGAGTCCGAGCACGGCACCCACGTCGCCGGTATCACCGCGGCCAACGGCCTGTTCGGCGGCAAGATGAACGGCGCGGCCCCGGGCGCGAAGATCGTCTCCTCGCGCGCCTGCACCTGGACCGGCGGCTGCACCAACGTGGCGCTCACCGAGGGCATGATCGACCTCGTCGCCAACCGCGGTGTCGACATCGTCAACATGTCGATCGGCGGCCTGCCCGCCCTGAACGACGGCAACAACGCGCGCGCCGAGCTGTACACGCGGCTCATCGACACCTACGGCGTGCAGCTCGTGATCTCGGCCGGCAACTCCGGCCCGGGCGCCAACACGATCGGCGACCCCGGCCTGGCCGACAAGGTGATCTCGGTCGGCGCGGCCATCTCCAAGGAGACCTGGGCCGCCAACTACGGCTCCCAGGTGGAGAAGAAGTACCAGCTGCTGCCGTTCTCCTCGCGCGGCCCGCGTGAGGACGGCGGCTTCACGCCGACGCTCGTCGCGCCCGGTGCCTCGATCAACTCCACCCAGACCTGGCTGCCGGGCTCCCCGGTCGCCGAGGCGGGCTACACCCTGCCGGCCGGCTACTCGATGCTCCAGGGCACCTCGATGGCCTCCCCGCAGGCCGCGGGCGCCTCGGCGCTGCTGCTGAGCGCCGCCAAGCAGAAGCACATCGCGCTCACCCCGGCGACGCTGCGCACCGCGCTGACCTCGACGGCCCATCACATCAAGGGCGTTCAGGCCTACGAGGAGGGCGCGGGCCTCATCGACATCGTGGACGCGTGGCAGTCCATCAGGGACGACGCCACCGCCCACGAGTACACCGTCAAGGCCCCGGTCGACACCGCGATCGACTTCGCGCTGAAGACCCCGGGCTTCGGCACCGGTCTCTACGACCGCGAGGGCGGCCTCAAGGCCGGCGCGAAGAAGACGTACGACGTCGTCATCACCCGAACCACGGGCAGCGACAAGGCCGTTCGGCACGAACTGAGCTTCGCGAACAACGCCGGTGGCACCTTCCGCATCGTCGGCTCGGACGAGGTCAAGCTCCCGCTGAACCAGCCGGTCACCGTCAAGGTGCAGGCGGCGCCGAAGAGTTCGGGCATCAAGAGCGCGATCCTTGAGGTCGACGACCCGAGGACCGAGGGCGTCGACAAGCAGATCCTGACGACGGTCGTGGTCTCCACCCCCGTCAACTACACCTTCTCCAAGTCGAGTTCGGTGCAGCGCAACAGCACGCAGTCGTACTTCGTGACCGTCCCCGCGGGCGCCAAGGCCCTTGAGGTCGCGATCGGCGGGCTGAAGGACAAGAGCCAGACGCGGTTCATCTCGATCCACCCGTACGGCGTTCCGGTCGAGGACACCGGCACCCCGTACTGCTACAACAACTACCTCGACGGCAACGGCTGCAAGCCCGACGTGCGGTCGTACGCCGACCCGCAGCCCGGTGTCTGGGAGATCGAGGTCGAGGCGCGCCGCACCTCGCCGCTGCTCGACAACCCGTACAAGCTGGACGCCACCGTCCTCGGCGCGGCCTTCGACCCGGAGACCGTGACCGTGCCCGAGGCCAAGGTCGGCGTCCCGGCCACCGCCTCGTGGAAGGTGACCAACAACTACGCGGCCCTGGACGGCACGTTGAAGGGCGGCCCGCTCGGCTCCTCGCTGACCGCGCGGCCCACCATCACCGAGGGCGTCACCCAGACCACCACGGTCGACGTGCCCGCCGGCGCCACCTCCCTGGACGTCGCCATCGGCAACGTCTCGGACACGGCGGCGGACCTGGACCTGACGGTGAAGAACGCCGCCGGTACGGTCGTCGGCCAGTCCGCCGACGGCGACTCGGAGGAGGCGGTCTCGATCGCCAACCCGGCCGCCGGGACGTACACCGTCGAGGTCGCGGGCTACTCGGTGCCGTCCGGCTCGACCGCGTACGACTACCGGGACGTGTTCTTCTCCCCGGCGCTCGGCACGGTCTCCGTCGACGCTTCGACGCCGGTGAAGCTCGCCACGGGCGCCTCGGCGACCGTCTCCGGCAGCGTCACGGCCCTGGCCCCCGCTCCTGAGGGACGCGAGTTCTTCGGCCAGGTCCAGCTGGTCAACGCACGCGGCACGGTCGCGGGCCTGGGCAGCGTGAAGATCGAGAAGGTCACGTCGTAGCACGACGTACGACAGACGGGGCGGGCGTCCGTGCGGGCGCCCGCCCTTCTCGCTGTCAGCCGGCCGGGCAGGTGACCGCACCGGCGTGCTCCAGGGCGTCGACGATCGTGGCGCGGTCCGCGGCGACGGCCTCGCCGACCACCCAGAGGTTCGCCGTGGCCGAGCCCTTCGGGACTCCGACCAGCACATGCTGGCCCTGGCGCGGCGCCGGGTTCGCCCCGGCGGGCAGCACGACCGTGACGTCGGCCGGGCCGTGCACGGGCCGGTAGGAGCGGGTGACGGCGACCGTGATCCGCTTGCGCGGGTCGGAACTCGGCTGCACGCCCGTCACGGTCCCCTCGACGAGGAGGCTGGAGCAGGCCACGTACAGCTCCGGGTCGGACAGCGGCCCCGGGGCCTTGGAGCCCTCGTCGGCGCCGCCCGCCGCCTTCGAGTCCGCGTTGCTGCTCGACGCGGAGTTCATGCCGCCGTTGTGCGCGACCAGCCAGGAGAGCCCGGTGACCATCCCCGCCACCACCGCCAGCGCGAGCGTGCCGTAGGCGAGGACGCGCAGCACGGGACGGCGCCGCCGGGCGGGACGCCGCAGCGTACTCACGCGTTCGGGTTCCGGTCGCGGCGGCGGGGCGGAGAGCGCCTCGCCGATGATCCCCAACTGCTCCCGCAGCAGCGCCACATCGGCCGTCGCGGCCCGGTGCTCGGCCATGAAAGCGGCGTCCGCGCGGGCCGCCTCAGGCACCGGCTCGCCCGTGATCGCGGCCATCAGCGCGTCCACGCCGTCGTATTCCTCGTTCTGCGTGGCCACGTCACACCACCTCGTCCTCGTGCAGCCGGTCGCGCAGCGCGCGGACCGCCGTGTGCAGCCTGCTCTTGACCGTGCCCTCCGGGATGCCCAGCTCGTGCGCTATGGAACGCACCGGCAGGTCGGCGAAGAAGCGGAGGACGAGGACCTGGCGCTGCTGGTCGGGCAGCTCGTCCAGGCCCTGCGCCACCGCCATGGACAGGACACTCGTGTCCTCGCCGGAGGGGTGCTCCAGCTGACGCAGGGAGGCCAGCCGCTCCCCCACCCGCTCCTGGCGGCGCTTGGCCCGGTGCCAGTCCATGGCGAAGTTCGAGGCGACGACCGCCGCCCACGCCGAGACGTCGCGGGGCGCCTCGTCGCCCTTCGCCGCCCGCTCCAGCAACCGCAGCCGTACCTGCTGGACCCCGTCCGGCAGATCCGCCTGCGGGACCCCGCCGAGCGCGAGTACCGCCCGCACCCGCCGCTCCTGAGCCGCGTCCAGAGGATCGTCACCCTCCCGGACCCGGCGGGCCATTCTGCGCAGCACAAGCCACCCCCTTCCCGCGTTTCCTCTACGACGCCGCAGCGCACGGAAACGTTCGGAGACGTAGGTCACACTGGCAAGGGCCGTGTCCCACTCCTCGGGCATGCGGGGCAAAGAATTGGACAGGTGGACCCGGGGCGGCCGCATGATGGAAACGCCGCAGATGTACAGGAACAGGTGAAGGAGTCGCAGTGAGGGTCGGAATCGTCGGAGCCACCGGTCAGGTCGGCACGGTCATGCGCAGGATCCTCGTCGAGCGGAACTTTCCGACGACCGAGCTGCGCTTGTTCGCCTCGGCCCGTTCGGCGGGGACGGTCCTCGACGGTGTGACGGTGGAGGACGCGGCCACCGCCGACTACTCCGGCCTCGACATCGTGCTGTTCTCGGCGGGCGGCGCGACCTCGAAGGCGCTGGCCGAGAAGGTCGCCTCGCAGGGCGCGGTCGTCATCGACAACTCCTCGGCCTGGCGCAAGGACCCGCAGGTCCCGCTGGTCGTCTCGGAGGTCAACCCGCACGCGATCGTCGACCGCCCCAAGGGCATCATCGCCAACCCGAACTGCACGACGATGGCCGCGATGCCGGTCCTGAAGCCGCTGCATGCGGAGGCGGGGCTCGAGGCGCTGGTCGTCGCCACGTACCAGGCGGTGTCCGGTTCCGGTGTGGCCGGTGTGGCCGAACTGCACGGGCAGGCGCTGAAGGTCGTCGCCGACGCGGACAAGCTCGCGCACGACGGCAGCGCGGTCGACTTCCCCGAACCGCAGGTCTACAAGCGGCCCATCGCGTTCAACGTGCTGCCGCTCGCGGGCTCGATCGTCGACGACGGGCTGAACGAGACCGACGAGGAGCAGAAGCTCCGCAACGAGTCCCGCAAGATCCTGGAGATCCCGGAACTGAAGGTCTCCGGCACCTGTGTCCGGGTCCCGGTCTTCTCCGGCCACTCCCTCCAGGTCAACGCCCGTTTCGCCCGCCCGATCTCGGTCGAGCGCGCGACGGAACTCCTCGCCGGCGCCCCGGGTGTCGCCCTCTCCGACATCCCGACCCCCCTCCAGGCCGCCGGCCAGGACCCGTCCTACGTCGGCCGCATCCGCCCCGACGAGACGGTCGACCACGGCCTCGCGCTGTTCATCTCCAACGACAACCTCCGCAAGGGCGCCGCGCTGAACGCGGTACAGATCGCGGAACTGGTGGCGGCGGAGCTGCGGGGCTGACCCGGCTTTTTCTCGCCCCCGCCGCC
>NZ_JAEQAZ010000311.1 GCF_016654115.1 Streptomyces sp. MBT53 | reverse complement strand
CCACCCCACCGAGCAGCCCCGGGCGTACCCCCAGTCCCATCGACGCGTCGAGCACCGCGCCGTGGAGGAGGGCGGCGAGGGGACCCGTCAGGTGCCAGATCAGGTCGGCGATCTCCGTGGGGTCGATCAGGCGGCCTCGGGGGAGGGTGGATTCCAGGGTCGCGCGTTCCTGCGGGGTGAGGCCCGCGAGGGTGCTGGCCTCGAACATGAGGGTGTCCACCGCGCCGGGGCAGACGGCGACGACGTCGACGGGGTCGTGGACCAGCTCGGCGGCCAGATGGCGGGTGAGGTAGGCGAGGGCCGCCTTGCTCATGCCGTCCGCGACCCGGAAACCCGGGAACTGTGCGACGCCCCCGCCGACACTGGCGACGTTGACGATCGTGCCGCGTCCGCGCGCCCGCATCCCCGGCAGCAGTTGCTCGGTGAGCCAGAGCGGCCCCACGGCGTTGATCTGCAGGAACGCCGTGTCCTGCGCGTGGCCGGGCCCGGGGGCGTACCGCTCGACGGTCTTCGAGCCGACGGCCGCGTTGTTGACGAGCACGTCGACCGGTCCTGGCAGTTCCGCGACCAGGCGTTCGTGGTCGGGCCACTCGCCCTGGCGGAACTCGAAGGCCCGCGCCGGGTGCCGGTCGGTGCCCGCCAGTTCGGCGACCAGCCGGGCCGCGCGCTCCCGCCCCGAGTGGTAGGTGAACCAGACGTGGTCGCCGCCGCGCGCGAACCGCCGTACGCACGCCCGCCCGATCCCCGCCGAGCCGCCTGTGATGAGTACGTTCCGTGCCACCGCCATGCGGGCCCCCGTCGGTGTGCCGCGTCCGCCGTCTGACGGAACCGCACACTTCCAGCCAACCGGGACCCACGGTCAGGCACTGGGGCCCCCGCCGACATCTCGTCGGATCGGGCCCCGGACTTCAGCGACTAGGACACCGGCCGGCTGCTCAGCCGTACATCCTGCGCATCGCGAACTCCACCATCTGCTCGACCGCCTTCGCGTCGAACACCATGCGGTGCTCGCCCTCCATGTCGACGACGAAGCCGTAGCCCGTCGGCAGCAGGTCGATGACCTCGGCGCCGGTGATCACGAAGTACTTGGACTCCTTGCCGGCGTAGCGGCGGAGTTCCTTCAGCGAGGTGAACATCGGGATCACCGGCTGCTGGGTGTTGTGGAGTGCGAGGAAGCCCGGGTTGTCGCCGCGCGGACAGTAGACCTTGGAGGTCGCGAAGACCTGCTGGAAGTCCTCCGCGGCCATCTGCCCGGTGGTGAAGGCGCGTACCGCGTCCGCGAGCGAGGGCGGGGACGGCTCGGGGTAGAGCGGTGGCTGCTGGCCGTAGCCGCCCACGCCACCGGCCATCTGCTGCTGGGGCGGGACGTACCCCTGCTGAGCGCCCACGTTCTGGTCGTAGCCGTACATGCCCGCAAGAGTACTGAGTCACAGATGGACGGCTTGGGGTTGCGTCTTATTACCGACGGGTAGCATCATCGTAGCTACTGCTTAGTACTCATCTCGATACACATCTCGTTGCACATATCTCTTACGGAGTCGTCGCCATGGGGCACTACAAGTCGAATCTCCGCGACATCGAGTTCAACCTCTTCGAGGTCCTCGGGCGCGACAAGCTGTACGGCACCGGTCCGTTCGCGGAGATGGACACGGACACCGCGAAGAGCGTCCTGGAGGAGCTGACCCGGCTCGCGGAGAACGAGCTCGCGGAGTCCTTCGCCGACGCCGACCGCAACCCGCCGGTCTTCGACCCCGAGACGAACACCGCGCCCGTACCGGCCTCCTTCAAGAAGAGCTACAAGTCCTTCATGGAGTCCGAGTACTGGCGGCTGGGGCTCCCCGAGGCCATCGGCGGTACGACGGCTCCCCCCTCCCTGATCTGGTCGTACGCGGAGCTGATCCTCGGCGCGAACCCGGCCGTGTGGATGTACTCCTCCGGTCCGGCCTTCGCCGGGATCCTCTACGACGAGGGCAATGACGTACAGAAGAAGATCGCGCAGCTCGCGGTGGAGCGGACCTGGGGTTCGACCATGGTGCTGACCGAGCCCGACGCGGGTTCGGACGTCGGCGCGGGTCGGACGAAGGCCATTCAGCAGGAGGACGGGTCCTGGCACATCGAGGGCGTGAAGCGCTTCATCACGTCCGGTGAGCACGACATGGAGGAGAACATCCTCCACTACGTGCTGGCCCGTCCCGAGGGCCACGGCCCGGGCACCAAGGGGCTCTCCCTCTTCCTCGTGCCGAAGTTCCTCTTCGACGTCGAGACCGGCGAGCTGGGCGAGCGCAACGGCGTCTACGCCACCAACGTCGAGCACAAGATGGGCCTCAAGGCGTCCAACACCTGCGAGATGACCTTCGGCGACCGCCACCCGGCCAAGGGCTGGCTGATCGGCGACAAGCACGACGGCATCCGCCAGATGTTCCGCATCATCGAGTTCGCCCGCATGATGGTCGGCACGAAGGCCATCTCGACGCTGTCGACCGGCTACCTCAACGCCCTCGAGTACGCCAAGGAGCGCGTCCAGGGTCCCGACCTCGCGGCCTTCGGCGACAAGACCGCGCCCAAGGTCACCATCACGCACCACCCGGACGTGCGCCGCTCGCTGATCACGCAGAAGGCGTACGCCGAGGGCATGCGCGCCCTGGTGCTCTACACCGCCTCCATCCAGGACGCGATCGCCGTCAAGGAGGCGAACGGCGAGGACTCGAAGGCCGAGCACGCGCTCAACGACCTGCTCCTGCCGATCGTCAAGGGCTACGGCTCCGAGAAGGGCTACGAGCAGCTCGCCCAGTCGCTGCAGACCTTCGGCGGCTCCGGGTTCCTCCAGGAGTACCCGATCGAGCAGTACATCCGGGACGCCAAGATCGACACCCTGTACGAGGGCACGACCGCGATCCAGGGCCAGGACTTCTTCTTCCGGAAGATCGTCCGCAACCAGGGCGCGGCCCTCAACTCCCTCGCCGAGGACATCAAGAAGTTCCTCGCGCTGGGCACGGGCGGCGAGGAGCTGTCCGGTGCCCGTGAGCACCTCGCCAAGGCGGCCGTCGAGCTGGAGGCCATCGTCGGCCTGATGCTGACCGACCTCGCGGCCACCGAGCAGGACGTCAAGAACATCTACAAGGTGGGCCTCAACACCACCCGCCTGCTGCTCGCCTCCGGTGACGTCGTCGTCGGCTACCTGCTCCTCAAGGGTGCCGCCGTCGCCGTAGAAAAGCTGGAGACGGCTTCCGCGAAGGCTGTGTCTTCCAAAGATGTGCCGTTCTACACGGGCAAGATCGCGGCTGCGAAGTTCTTCGCGGCCAACGTGCTGCCCGGTCTCACCCTGGCCCGCAAGGTCGCCGAGGGTGTCGAGCTGGACCTGATGGAACTGGACGAAGCCGCCTTCTAGCCAGCCGGAGAACCCGTTCCGGGACAGACCGGAACAGCTTCGCGAAACCCCACATCGCCCTTGCGAGGGCCCGCTCCCAACGCCGGGAGCGGGCCCTCGTACGTCGTTAAGGTGAACCCATGAGCGAACCCCCCCGCTTCGACCGCGGCCACACCGACGACCTCATGTCCTTCCTGGCGGCGTCCCCCACGCCGTACCACGCCGTGGCGAACACCGCCGAGCGGCTGGAGAAGGCCGGATTCAAGCAGGTCGCCGAGACGGACGCCTGGGAGGGGACGACCGGCGGCAAGTACGTGCTGCGCGGTGGCGCGATCGTGGCCTGGTTCGTCCCCGAAGGTGCGGCACCCCACACCCCCTTCCGCATCGTCGGCGCCCACACCGACTCCCCGAACCTGCGGGTCAAGCCGCGCCCCGACACCGGTGCGCACGGCTTCCGCCAGGTCGCCGTCGAGATCTACGGCGGACCGCTGCTCAACTCCTGGCTCGACCGCGACCTCGGCCTGGCCGGCCGGCTGAGCCTCCGGGACGGCTCGACCCGCCTGGTGAACGTGGACCGCCCGCTGCTCAGAGTGCCCCAACTCGCCATCCACCTGGACCGGTCCGTGTCCGCCGAGGGGCTCAAGCTGGACAAGCAGCGCCACCTCCAGCCGATCTGGGGCCTGGGCGACGACGTCCGCGACGGCGATCTGATCGCCTTCCTGGAGGAGGAGTCGGGGCTCGCGCCGGGCGAGGTCACCGGCTGGGACCTGATGACGCACTCGGTGGAAGCACCTTCCTATCTGGGCCGCGACCAGGAGCTGCTCGCCGGCCCGCGCATGGACAACCTGCTGTCCCTGCACGCCGGCGCCGGCGCGCTCGCCTCCGCCGCCGCCCGCTCGAACCTGCCGTACATCCCCGTGCTCGCCGGCTTCGACCACGAGGAGAACGGCTCGCAGTCCGACACGGGCGCGGACGGGCCGCTGCTCGGCGGGGTGCTGGAACGTTCCGTGTTCGCGCGCGGCGGATCGTACGAGGACCGGGCGCGGGCCTTCGCCGGGACCGTCTGTCTCTCCTCCGACACCGGGCACGCCGTGCACCCCAACTACGCGGAGCGGCACGACCCGACGCACCACCCGCGGGTCAACGGCGGGCCGATCCTCAAGGTCAACGTCAACAACCGCTACGCCACGGACGGTTCGGGCCGCGCGGTGTTCGCCGCGGCCTGCGAGAAGGCCGGTGTGCCGTTCCAGACCTTCGTCTCCAACAACTCCATGCCCTGCGGCACGACGATCGGCCCGATCACCGCGGCCCGCCACGGCATCAAGACCGTCGACATCGGCGTGGCGATCCTCTCCATGCACAGCGCCCGCGAACTCTGCGGCGACCGCGACCCGTTCCTGCTGGCCAACGCGCTGGTGGCGTTCCTGGAGGGGTAGTCAACTCGCGCTCGGCGCATGGGTGTTGCCTTCCCGGGTACCCGGTCGCGGACCGGAACGAGCGACCTGCAGGGAGGCGACACCCATGGGCCTGGGCGGCTGCATCATCCTCATCGCCGTCGGCGCGATTCTCGCGTTCGCGACCGACTGGCACATGCAAGGAGTCAATCTCACGCTGGTCGGTGTGATCCTCATGGTCGTCGGACTGATCGGCGTCGTGACGTTCAGCAGCATCGCGCGACGCCGGCGCGTGCTGCTGCCGGGCTCGACCACCGTGGTGGACGAGGACCGGAACCGCGACGGATACCGGGCGTAACCCGCACACAGGCCGAATCACCCGCACAGGACATACACAGCCAACCGTGAGCAATCCGTGACGCTGGGCGCATTGTGCGGTTGTGTGAACCTCGTGAAGACTTTGCGCAGTTGAGGGCCCGGGGAGAGGCAGCCCCGGACCTGCCCCGCGATCGTCACAGGGAGTCACTGCCGTGCCCGAACCACGGCTGGTGGTCCTCATACCCGCCCACAACGAGGCGGACCGCATCGGCGCCGCGATCGAGGGCCTGTGGCGGCAGACCCGTAAACCCGACCTGATCGTCGTCGTCACCGACAACTGCACCGACGACACGGCCGAGGTCGCCGCCTCGCACGGCGCGGACATCTTCGCCACCCAGGGCAACACCCACAAGAAGGCCGGCGCCCTCAACCAGGCCATCGACTGGGTCCTGCCCCACCTCGACGAACGCGACCTCCTCCTCGTCCAGGACGCGGACACCGTCCTCAACCCCTGGTTCAGCGAGACCGCCATGGCCACCTTCAACCGCAAGGTCGGCGCCGTCGGCGGAGTCTTCTACGGCGAGAAGGGCGGCGGCCTCCTCGGACTGCTCCAGCGGATGGAGTTCCAGCGCTACGCCTGGGAGTTGGACCGCACCGGCGGCAAGGCCCAGGTGCTCACCGGCACCGGCACGATGTTCCGCGCCCGCGTCCTGCGCGAGGTCCGCGAGGCCCGCCACTCGGGGCGGATCGGCGGCGGCGACGGCTACTACAGCCTCGCCTCGCTCACCGAGGACGACGAGATGACCAAGGCGGTCAAGACCCTCGGCTACCGCGCGATGTCCCCGGCGGGCTGCGCGGTCACCACCGAGGTCATGACCAGCCTCCCCAAGCTCTGGCACCAGCGCCTGCGCTGGCAGCGCGGCGCCCTGGAGAACCTCCGCGACTACGGCTGGACCAAGGTCACCGCCCGCTACTTCCTCCAGCAGTTCCTGATGGGCTTCGGCGCGCTGTCGTTCCTGGTCTACCTGACCTTCATGGCCACGTACACCACGCTGTACGGCTGGCCCGGCCTCTCCCCGTTCTGGACCGCGATCGGCCTGATCTTCGTGGTCGAGAAGACCGTCTCCGTCCGCCGCGCCGGCCCCCTCGCGATCCTGGTCGCCGCGCTGATGATCCCCGAGATGCTCTACGACCTCTTCCAGCACGCCGTCTACTTCACCTCCCTGTGGGGCCTGGTCCGCCGCAGCGAGGAGAAGTGGGTGGCCACCTAGCCCATCCCCCACGCACGCTCACGCATCGGAACCCTCAAGGAGAAACGTTTATGTACGGAAGAGTTGTCGGCGCCGGCACGACCGGCGCCGGTGGGGCCACGCTGGCCGCGACCGGCCTGTGGCTCAACAGCATGGCGATGATGGTGGCGGCGACCACGCTGGTGGCGGCGGGGATGGCGGTGTACAAGCTGGCACCGCGGGCGCGGCGCCGATAGGGCTTTGCCCCGGGTGATCCCCCGTTTCAGGCGTCCTGGTTGTCCCGGCCGTCACGGTTGTCACGGTCGTCCATGCCTGCCAGGACGAGGGGGAGTCGGTCCGTCGCGCCTTCGGTGAGGCGGACCGGGACGCCCCAGTCCTGCTGGTGGACATGGCAGGCGGGGTACTCGTTGGCAGGGTCGTCATCACAGGAGGCGGCCATCGCGGAGACGTGCAACACGCCTTCCGTGACGGCCTCGTTGAGGGTCAGGGTGCGGTTCAGGTCCGTGCCCGCGCCCTCGCCGGTGATCAGGAGCTCGGGCGGGGTGGCGGAGACGAGCAGCCGGGTCGAGGGGCCGTAGCGGGTGTCGAGCTTCTGCCCGGTCGGGGCCTGGAAGATGACGTCCAACTCCAGCTCGCCCGGGGCGACTTCGGTGGCCGCGCGCTGGGTGCGATGCGCTACGGACTCGACCCGCACCGCCTCCTCCGGCAACCGCAGCCGGGTCAGCCGGTGCCGGGCCGACTCGACGACCAGGATCTCGTCACCGACCAGCACGGCGTCGCTCGGCTCCCTCAAGTCCGTGGCCAGCGTGGTGACTTCGCCGGTCGCGGGGTCGTAGCGGCGCAGCGCGTGGTTGTACGTGTCGCTGATCGCGACCGAGCCGTCCGGGAGCGCGGTGACGCCCAACGGGTGCTGGAGCAGGGCCTGTTCGGCGGCTCCGTCACGATGCCCGAAGTCGAAGAGCCCGGTACCGACGGCGGTGTGGACGACACCCTCGACGTCCACCCAGCGCAGGGCGGACGTCTCGGAGTCGGCCAGCCAGAGCCGGTCGGGGGTCGCGGCGAGTCCCGAGGGCTGCGCGAACCAGGCCTCGGGGCCGGGCCCGTCGACGAGCCCCTCGTTGGTGGTACCGGCGGTGACGGCGACGGTGTCGGTGGCGGGGTCGTAGGCCCAGAGTTGGTGCACACCGGCCATGGCGATCCACAACTTGTCCTGCCACCAGGCCACATCCCACGGGGACGAGAGGCTGACCTCGCGGGCGGGGCCGGAGGTGGGCTCGCCCTGCATCCACTGGTATCCGGTACCGGCGAGGGTGGTGACCCGACCGCTCTCCGGGTCGAAGCGCCGGATCACATGGTTCCCCGTGTCGGCGACGGCCACGGCGCCGTCCGGCAGCAGCACCAGCCCCTGCGGCTCCTTGAACCGCGCGCGGACCCAGGTGCTGTCGGTCATTCCGCGATCGCCCTGACCGATCCGCCGTACGACCGTGTCCCCGTCCGCCGCCAGCTCGACCAGTTGATGCCGGGTGGTGTCGCTGACCAGGAAGTTCCCGGAGGGCAGGGCCAGCGCCTTGCCGGGGAAGCGGAGCACGGTGGGCTCGGGCTCCGGGGCCACATACGGCCCGTCCCCGCGCCGGAGCGTGCCCTTCGCCGCGTGCTCGGTCTCCAGCTCCGCCACCAGCCGCTCGATGGCGTGCGCGTGCCCCTCGCCCGCGTGCTGCGCGACGACGTACCCCTCCGGGTCGATCACGACGAGCGTCGGCCACGCGCGCACCGCGTACTGCTTCCAGGTCGCCAACTCCGGGTCGTCCAGCACCGGATGCTCCACGCCGTACCGCTCGACCGCGTCCACGACCGCCTGATGCTCGGCCTCGTGCACGAACTTCGGCGAGTGCACGCCGATGATCACGACGGTGTCGCGGTGCTTCTCCTCCAACTCCCGCAGCTCGTCCAGTACATGCAGGCAGTTGATGCAGCAGAAGGTCCAAAAATCCAAAATGACAATGCGTCCGCGCAGGTCGGCGAGGCTGTACTGCTTGTCCCCCGTGTTCAGCCAACCGCCCTTGCCGGTGAGCTGGGGGGCGCGGACGCGGGCGCGTCGGGGAGTCGGGGTCGCGGATGCATCGGTCATGAATCAAGACTGCCACCCGCGACTGACAGTCACGACAGCGCGTGCCGGATGCACTGGACGACGCGGAAAGAGCCAGGGCGCGCGTTCGTCAGTCCGGGCGGTACTCCGCGTGGGGAACGGCCCTCTCCCACGCTGCCTCGTACGCGGTCGCGTACTGCTCCGCCAGGGCCGGATCGTGGCGCACTTCCATTGAAGTGATGGAGGATCACCGTTTTCTTGTCCACCACCCATCTGTCCAGCACGGGGAGCAAGAGGCGGTGGGCCCGCGAGCGGGGTAGCCAACGCACGTCTTCGCCCGCCGCGACGTTCGTGAAGGTTCCGTCGTACTCGTAGCGCACGTAGTCGCTCGGCGGCTCGGAGACAACGCGCAGCCGTCGCATGGACACGCCCCGGCCGGTTGTCTCAGTCACCACGTCCAGCCAGGAACGCCACCAGGACGTGCACCGGGGAGTGCCGCGCCTTGGCGAGTGCTTCACGTGCCACTGTTGCCACCGTTGGCTGTCCTGTCATGGTGGCCGGCGGCGATGCCGAGGACGTCCGTCAGGGACTCGACCAGGCGGCGGGCGATCCAGCGGAGTTCGTCAGCGGTCAGAGGTGCGTCGTCGTCCACCATCGGGCGGGCGAGGCCCAGGATGACGGCTGCTGTTTCGAGTTGGCTGCGTCGCTGGTCGGTCATGGTGATGCCGGGCGTCGTACGGCCTGCTCTGCGGGCAGGTCGAACCACACGCCCTTGCCCTCCGGGTGTGGCTGGCCGCCGTACGGGATGTCCGGGCCGTGGCCCCAGCGGCCTTCGGTGAGGGCGTCCACCAGGTACAGGCCTCGGCCGCCCCATCGTTCACCCGGTTCCGTCGTCAACTCCCTTATCACCGGCGGGTTCTCGTCCCCGTCGTACACCACGACCCGCAGCCGCCCCTCCTCCACTGCCAGCCACAGCACCGTGCCGTCACCGCCCTTCGCGTGGACGCACGCGTTGGTGACGAGTTCCGAGGTGCAGAGGATCGCGTCGTCGACCAGGGCACGGTCCAGCTCCAGCGTGCGCAGAACGGTGGCGACGAAGTCGCGGGCGATGTGGGGAGAGGTGTCGAGGGGTGGGCAGATCAAGGTGTACGAGGGCATGGGGCATCAACTCCGGTGGAGTGAGGGGGGTTTGCGCGAGCCCGGGCTCGTTGCTGTCCGGCGCCCCGGTGTCGACGGCCGGGGTGGCACTTCCAACGGGGGGTGGGCGTGCGGGATTTGCGGATGGGTGACCATGCGGGCACCCTCCGTGAGGTACGTTGCGACCATAGCGACTCAGCCTGATACGCATCAACCGTTCAGGAAAAGTACGACAAACGAGGAGAACGTCATGCCGCCGAGGGCCAACCCCACCGCACGCCAAGGGCGACTCGGCACCGAACTGCGCAAGCTGCGCGAGGCGACAGGCATCGAGTCACGGAACGCCGCAGCCTTCCTCGGCGTGAACCAGACCCAGATCAGCCACATCGAATCCGGCCGGTTCGGAATCAGCGAGCAGCGGCTGCGCGGACTGGCCGGGTTCTACGAGTGCGACGACAGCCAACTCGTCGACGCCTTGGTGGAGATGGCTGCGCCCAGGTTCAAGGGCTGGTGGGAGGAGTATCGCGGCGTGATGCCGCCTACGGCGTTCGACCTCGCCGAATTGGAGCATCACGCGACCTACGCCCGCGTATTCGAGATGGTGCACATCCCGGGAGTCCTCCAGACAGAGGACCATGTACGCGCAGCCTCACTGTTCGTCGAGCCGAACCTCCCGAAGGAAGACCGCGAGGCCCGTGTCACGTTCCGGATGCGCCGCCAGGAGGTCATCACCTCGGGGACTCCGTACGACGTGATCATCCATGAAGCCGCACTACGGATGCGTGTGGGGGGCTCCAAGATCGCCCGCGCCCAACTCGACCATCTCCTCCAAGTATCCGGGAGGGAGTCGGTCACCCTTCGCGTCATCCCGTTCGCGGCCGAGGGATTCGCAGGGGCGGGATTTCCCATGCAGTACGTTGGCGGCGCCGTACCTCAACTGGACACCGTGCAGATCGACACGCCCCACGGTGCCGAGTTCATCGACGCCACAGCGCGGCTGAACCGCTACCGAACCCGGAGCGAGATCATCGACAAGGCAGCCCTCCCGCAGGAAGCTTCCCTCGACCTCATCCGCCGTATCGCTCAGGAACTGTGAAGGAGCCCCGTGCCTGAAGCCCTCCGCTGGCAGAAGTCGTCGTACTCCGGAGGAGACGCCGACACCAACTGCCTGGAAATAGCCGCCACTCCCACCACCCTCCACCTCCGCGAGAGCGACGACCCCGCCACGCTCCTCACACCCGCGCCCACTGCCCTGAACACCATGCTCATCGCGCTGAAGGGCAGATGACCCGCCGTGCCTAGAGCCCTCCGCTGGCAGAAGTCGTCGTACTCCGCAGGCGACGCCGACACCAACTGCCTGGAAATAGCCACCACCCCCACCACCCTC
>NZ_JAEQAZ010000310.1 GCF_016654115.1 Streptomyces sp. MBT53 | reverse complement strand
CTGGCCTTCGGGGTGGCCCTGGCCTTCCAGAACTGCCACCGGGTGGCGGCGTTCCGGCCGACGGCGCGGGACGGCGAGACGTACGCCAAGTTCACTTCACTGCGGTCCCAAGTACTGAACCAGTCACCGGAGTTCAGGGACTGCTGATTATCAGGTCCATGTCACGCCATCGAGCATCATGAACCGCGCCGGATCGTAGCTCGTTGATCAACCGCGGTCCCACAGCGTCCCGCTGGGGACCCCAAACGACCTTACCCAGCCGGAATCCCGATCGCATCACCCGTTCTCGGCCGGCGACACCTGTGGTCATGAGGTGTCGCCGGCCAGGTGCCCCGGCGTGCTGCCGGATGATCCCGGGCGCCGGACAGTCTCGGCTACCTCAATACCCTGAGCCCGGACCGCTCCGAGACCACTGCAACGACTACTCGTCGACGTGCCGGCCGAGTCGGAGGTGGGACCTGTCGAGGCTCCCGATCCGACCGGCGCCTTCCGCCGCCCGTACGCGCCAGGCGCCTGGGCGGCCGAGTTCCACCGGCCCCAGTGCTCGCCTCGCCGGAGACGCTGCATGCGCGGATCACAGACGTTCGTGCGCATCAGGGCGCTCTCATGGTGAGGAACGATTCGCGCAGGCCTCGGAGGCGGTCGGCAAGATGATCGAGCTCGCGGCAGGCACCCTGGGCACGGAAAATAGGGGATCATCTCGTTGCGGATGCGACGGGCCGACAACTTCGGCGCCGCACTGCGGAGTTCGAGGCCCCGACCGACACGCATGCACGGATCACCGGGGCCCAGGAACATGTCGGCCCTCGGCTACCGTGCCGTACTCGGCAGAGGCGTCCGTGAGGAAGCCGTCCTGCTGCGCCGGGACATCGGCGTGCCGCTGCTCGCGCAGGGCACCGCGGGGGCCTTGCCGTGCTCCGGCTGAATCTCAATGGGCCAGAGTGCGCGTGACGTAAGAACTTGCAGCGCACCCACCGCTCCATGGGACGATCACCTGTCTGGGTACCGGCCGAGCGCAATCGCGGACGCATTGGAACCCACTGGGGAGGGACAGAACATGAGCGCCAAGAAGGCCGGGGGCGACACCCCCGCCGTGCCCACACCGGTTCGCCAGGTGGAAAGAGCTCTGCGGACCTTCTACATCGACAGGAATCTACTCGACGTCAGCGACCTCGACGGCAAACCGCTCCAAGAGCGCGAACCGCGTCTGCTGTCAAGGGCGTTGACAGCTCAGGCCGTACGGATCGTCACCGGGTTCAGTATGCAGGAGGCCGCGCTCACCGTCATCGACGGGGATGCCGACCAGGGCATCGACGCCATCGCCGTGGTGGACGGACCGAATCCGCACGTGTTCCTGGTTCAGGCGAAATGGAGCAAGTACGGGAAGGCCAACAGCGAGCGGCAAGCGGTGCACGAGCTGCTGGCCGGTCTGCGGCTGATCGACGACGAGGACTTCGCCGAGTTCAACCCCCGCGGCCGTCAACTGGCGGAGCTCGCCAAGACGGTGATGTCACAAGGCCCTGTGCCGGTCACCCAAGTCATTGTCCTGATGCGCGCCGAGGATGTCACCCAGGGGTTCCAGCACGCCCTGGCCACCGGTGAGAAGGAGTTCAACCGCCACGGCCAGGTACTCGGTCACCGCATCATCCTCGCGCCGGAGGTGCACGCGTCCGTACTCAAGGACCTCGCTCCGAAGGCGGTCGACCTCACCGCCGAGCTCTTTCCCTGGTTCGGGATCACTTCTCCGTACGAGTCGTACCAAGGCGTCGTGGAGGCCGAACATATCGCTGACTGGATGACGTACGGGGCCGACCTGTTCAACCTGAACATCCGCAACCCGCTCGGCAGGACTCCGATCAACAACGCGCTGATCAACACACTCACCGAGGAACCGGCGCACTTCTGGTACTTCAACAACGGCGTAACCGTGCTCTGCGAATCGGTCGAGAAGGACCGGCAGTCCGTACGAACGCCGCAACAACGGCCACTCGTACTGAAACTGCGTAACGCCAGCGTGGTGAACGGCGCGCAGACCGTCCGGTCCATCGCCGAGGCCGTGGCCTCCGACGAGACGGCCGCATCAGCGCAAGTCAGCGTGCGCATCATCGTGACCGGGAAGGCGACGGACTTCGCGAAGGAGACGACTCAGGCCACGAACCGCCAAAACCGCGTGGAAGCACGGGACTTCATCGCTCTTGACCCCGTCCAGGCCTCGATCATGGAGGACATGCGGGCCGAGCTCGGGCTTGAGTACAGCGTCCGGCGCAGCGAGCTTGACCCGCCCGCCGACACGGGCTGCTCCGTGGTCGAAGCCGCGTGCGCACTGGCCTGCGCGCACTCCGACAGCCGGTACGCGGCACGGATGGCAGGCACCCTCGACGTGCTGTGGGAGCGAGGCTCGCAGGGCATCTATGACGTGCTCTTCCGGCCCCAGCCCAGCGCCCATCTGCTGTGGAACGCGGTGCAGGTACTGCGTGCCGTGCGCCGAAGCCTCTACCAACTACGCGCACGATATGAGGGGCGGGGCGCCGCCCTCACCGAACACGGCGTGTACCTGCTCACGCACCTCGTCTTCCGGCTGCTCGACACCGAGGCCATCGACGAACCGGACCCAAAGCTGGAGTGGGCCAAAAACGCCACGGAACAGGCACCGGTACTCGTCGAACAGCTGCTCCCTGTCGTTGCGGCGGCGATCGACGAGCTCTACACCGAGCGCTCAAGGATCCAGACCGTGTGCGGGGACAGCAGCCGCTGCCGGGAGCTCGTAGAACATGTAACAGCTCTCCTGACAACGGCGGACGGCCGCAGAGTCACGGACAAATATCGGCGAGTCCGCGTGCAGCGCAAGCGCCGTCGCCCCAACGCGGTCTCCGTCCTCATCGATCGCGGTGTGCTCGACGAAGGGACTCCGCTTGCTTTGAGCACGGCCTATCCACTTGAGGCCGAGGCCCTGCGGGAGTGGCTGGCCAAAGACGAACGACGCGCGCGGGCCACCTGGGTGAACCACCGTTCCAGGCCGATCCTTTGGACAGCCGACGGCAAGCAGTACTCTCCGTCCGGCCTGATCACCCGTATGTGGGAACTCGCCGAGTGGGAGGAACGGCCCATGGCGAACCAGGGAACCGCCCGATGGACAACCACCTCGGGCGAGACACTTGCGGAACTGGCATGGCGTGTGCTCGGGGAACTCGAGGAGTCGACCGAGGATGAACCCGAACACGACTGACAGTGCAGCTCCGTGGCACGGCCCGCGTCTTGTGCCGCCTTCGCATATCCGGCGCAGCCTCTCACCCAGGGAGGAGACCCGACGAACATGCCCGCCTTTCCTTCTGCCCACAGTTGGTCAAGCTCCGACCAGGGCACGCGAGGGGTCATCCTCGCACCGGACAGCGGCGACATGGTCGTGCTCCTGCGCGCTTTGCCGCACGACAAAGCAATCGCATGGGCGGTCAAAAGAGAGGCGAGCATCAGCACCGGCACCCAGACCCTCGAGATCTGCGACGTCGCGATGCTCGACATGCCGGATCACTCCAGAAGTGCTGCCATGATCGCGACGAACCGCTCGGCGTCGTCCAGCCACGGCATGTGTCCGGCGCCGGGCTGGATCACGAACTCGGCGACCGGGAACAGGTCCGCGTACCGGGCCAGCACATGCGGTGGAGCGGAGATGTCGAACTCCCCGGCGAGGACGCGCACCGGGGAGGTGAAGCCGGCCAGCGCCGCGCGGGTGTCGGCCGGGCTGAAGGCACCTTCGGCGGCGTAGCGGGCCGCGGCCTCCGCGTTCTTCTCCTTGGCGTCGGCCTCCTCGAAGGCTCGTGCCGGCTCGTCCCAACGGGCATGGGCGAAGGGCGAGATGGCCTCCCAGGAGTCGGGCGTGGCCCGCCCGGCGGTGATCTGCTCCAGGGCGGCGAACGCGGGTCCGAACCACGGTTCGGACCCGCGCAGCCGCGCGACCCGCAGCCGGTCCTCGGCCGAGATCTGCACGCCGACCGCGTAGACGCTGGGGGCGACCAGCGTCAGCTGGGTCACCCGGTCCGGGTGCCGGGCCGCGTACAGCACGGCCAGGTTCGCGCCGGCCGAATGCGCGAGCAGGTCGATCCGCTCCAGGCCGAGGTGTTCGCGCAGGGCCTCGACGTCGTCCACGAGCCGGTCGCAGCGGTACGACGCCGGATCCCGCGGCACCTCCGACGCACCCGTGCCCCGGAGGTCGAGCCGGATCAGCCGCCGGTGGGCGGTCAGGCCGCCGAGTGTGCCGAGGTAGGCCGAGTCCCGCATCGGTCCACCTGGCAGACAGACCAGCGGCGGACCGTCGCCGGAGGCATGCGCGGCGAGGCGGGTTCCGTCGGGTGCGGCGAAGGTCGACATGGGCGTGAGCGTGTCAGGGGGCTGGGCGGGCGGCAACCGGATTGCCGGGCGCCGGGCCCTCGGCTACCCGACTGGCGGGCTCAGTGCGCTCGGCAGCCTGGCAGCCGAACACGAAACGTACGGCAACCCGGCTGCCAGGCAGCCCGGCACGAAACGTACGGCAACCCGGCAGCCAGGCACGGAGCGCCCGGCGACCCGGTTGCCGGGCACGGAGCCTTCGCGGCATCCGGATGCCGCGCTCGCCGCGCGCGAGAGCCGGATGCGGGCTCGCCGTGCGCGGCAACCGGGTTTCCGGGCGCCGTACCTGCGGCAACCGGATCGCGGGGCGCGGTACGTCCGGCACCAGATTCCCGGGGCGCCTCACCTACCGCAACCGAATCGCAGGGCACCGCACCCACCGCAACCGGATCGCGGCGCGCGCTACGTCCGCCCCCCAGATTGCCACCGGGGCGGACGGGCCGGTCCGGTTCCGCGCTCCGGACCGGCCCAGCTGTCACTGCTTCTGTTCGACCCGCACCCAGTCCACCTCCGCCTGCACTCCCCCGGCCGCGACCTTGTCGACGCTCGACTGCGGCAGGCCCCAGTACGGCGTGGTCACCTGGTTCCAGCCGGCCGGGTACGCGCCGCCCAGGGCGAGGTTGAGGATGACGTACTGGTTGTGGTCGAAGACCCATTGCCCGCGGGTCGATTCGAGTTTGTTGCGGGTGGTCTCCTGGACGAGGTTGTCGTCGACGTAGAAGCGCATCGCAGTCGGCGTCCATTCGACGGCGTACGTGTGCCACTGGTCGGCGGTGCCGCCGTTCGGGTAGGTCTGGCGGGCGCCGATGTTGCCGTCGGCGGAGTAGCCGGGGCCGTGGAGGGACGTGCTCGTCCAGTCGCCGTAGCCGATGTTCTCCATGATGTCGGTCTCGCCGGAGGCCGGCCAGGACACGGACGGGTCGTCGACGTTGCTGCCGAGCAGCCAGAAGGCGGGCCAGAATCCGTCACCGACCGGCAGCTTCATGCGGGCGCTGACCTTGCCGTACGTGAAGTCGAAGTGGGTGTTGGTGTCGATGCGGCCCGACGTGAAGTCGTAGGTCCCGCCGCCCGCCTGGGTGCAGCCCTTGCAGTACTTCGCCCCGAGGATCAACTCACCGTTCTGCGTACGGACGTTGTCCGTCGAGTCGACGTACGCCTGGGACTCGCCGTTGACCGATCCCATCTCCGTGCCGGTCCGCACGACCCGCCACTTGGAACGGTCCAGGGCCGCCGAAGTGAAGTCGTCGAAGAACGTCGTCCGGTACGTGCCCAACTGGTCGCCGGGAAGGGCCGGGTAGGCCGCCGCCGCGCTGCCGCCGGTGCCCCAGACCTGGAACTCGTAGAGCGAGTAGCCGAATTGGGCCGTGTAGGGGGCCGGGTTGTAGAAGGAGCGGCGTTCCTTGCCGAGCATGCGGACGTAGCGGCCGGTGGCCGGCTGGGGCAGGGTCACCGTGTCGTGGCGGCCCGTCGCGTCGGCGGGTGCCTGGACGTTCGCCCGCCGCGCGGCTATGTCGGCGGCCGAGGGTTCGTACACCGTGCGCCAGGTCGTGTTGTCGTCGGAGACCTGGAGCAAGTAGTCGACGGCGTAGGCGGATTCCCAGTAGAAGTCGACCGTGTCGATCGTCGAGGCGGCGCCGAGGTCGACGGAGACCCAGCGGTCGGCGTTCCAGTCGCTGGACCAACGGGTCGCGTCGTCCTTGAGGTTGGCGGGCCAGCCGCCGTCGGTGACGTACGCCGGTGAATTGCCGTTGTGCTGGTAGTAGTTGGAGTACGCGGGGTGGTTCAGGGCGAGGTTGGTGCGGGTCGTGGACGCGGGGGCCGGTTCGCCGCCGTAGACCTTGAAGGAGTAGAGCGAGTAGCCGTAGGGCGTGGCCCGTTCCAAACCGCGCAGGCGGATGTATCGGCCCGTCGCCTCCTGGGGGTACGTGCTCGTGGTGACCGAGCCGCCGGTGCCCGCCGTCTCCGTGTAGAAGGGCGTCCAGTCGGTGCCGTTCTTCGAGATCTCCAGGACGTATCTCTTGCCGTAGGCGGCCTCCCAGTCGAGGGTGACGCGGTCGACGCGGAGGGTCGTGCCGAGGTCGAGGCGGATCCAGGCGTCGTCGGCGAAGTTGCTGGACCAGCGGGTGGCGCCGTCGCCGTCGAAGGCGAGGCCTGGGGTGGTGCCGGCGTTCTCGCTGCCGGAGGCGATGACGGCGGCCGGGTTCGCGGCGTAGGCGGCGGCCGCGCGGTCGGTGTCCCAGGTCGCCGCGGCGGCGGCCTGCGGGGCGGGGGCGGCGAGGGCCGGAGTGGCGACGAGCAGGGTCAGCGCGGTGAGCGCCGTGAGCAGGGTGCGGGTTCGCATGCGGGTTCCCTAAGAATGTTGGCG
>NZ_JAEQAZ010000030.1 GCF_016654115.1 Streptomyces sp. MBT53 | reverse complement strand
CCCGTCGGCGTGCCGTCGGGCGGAGTGGAGTCGTCGGACGGCGTGGCCGATGCCGGGGCCGACGGGCCGTCGTAGGGGGCGGAACTGGTGGACGGCGTACCGGAGACCCCAGCCGAGGTGCTGTCGGACGGGGCTGAGTCGCTGGGCAGGGAGGCAGAGCCGATGGTCGGCGTGGCCGTTGCCGGCGCCGGGAGGTCGGCCTGCGGGGCGGGGCTGGTCGGCGGCGTGGCCGCCACCGGCGACGGGCCGTCGTTAGGGACGGGCTCGGATCGCGGGGCCGGCTCGTTGCGGTCCGTCGGTGTCGTTCCGGACGGAATCGGCGTCTCCGAGTGGTCGGGGGTGGCCGACTCGGGCGAGGTGGTCGGCTGCGTGTGGTTCTTGGACGACCCGTCGGGGTCCTCGACCTGCCGGATCGGCCTCTCGGTGCCGTTGTGGGGGGTGTCGTCGTGTTTCGGTCCGGGGGTGCCGGGATCGGCGGCCGGGGTCGTGGCACCCGTGGCGTGTTCGGTCGGCTCGTCGTTGCCGGACCGCGGCTGTGCGCTGCCGCCGCTCTCGTCCACGGTGTCCCCTCGTTCGAAGCGTCCTCCGCGCCAGCCGGGCGGAGGGGTCTCGGGTCGATGGTATGCGGCGGTCGCGACGCGTTCCGCCCCGGCACCCCCCGTGTTTCCCCGGCTGTCGCAGGCGTGTCGGCCGGGGGCGGGTCACTGTCAGTGGCGGGCCGTAAGGTCTGTGGGCATGGAGACGAGTGCGGAGGGCGTCGCGGGGACAGTCGGCGACGAGGGCGCGGCGGCGGGGCCGGGCGCGGAAGCGGCAGTGGAGGCGGGGACGGCGGGCGTGGTCGAGCGGGTCGCCATAGCGCCGGCTTCGCTGTCCCCCTCGCGTGCCAGCGACTTCATGCAGTGCCCGTTGCTGTACCGGTTCCGGGTGATCGACCGGCTGCCGGAGAAGCCCAGCGAGGCTGCGACCCGGGGGACCTTGGTGCACTCGGTCCTCGAGCGGCTCTTCGACGCGCCGGCCGCCGAGCGTACGGCGCCGCGTGCGAAGTCGCTGATCCCTGGGCAGTGGGACCGGTTGCGGGAGACCCGGCCGGAGGTCGTGGAGCTGTTCGCCGACGATCCGGAGGGCGAGCGGTTGGCGCGCTGGCTCGGGGAGGCGGAGCGGCTGGTGGAGCGCTGGTTCTCCCTCGAGGATCCGACGCGGCTGGAGCCGGCCGAGCGCGAGATGTTCGTCGAGGCCGAGTTGGACTCGGGGCTGAAGCTGCGCGGGATCATCGACCGGGTCGACGTGGCGCCGACGGGTCATGTGCGGATCGTCGACTACAAGACGGGCAAGGCGCCTCGGCCGGAGTACGCCGAGGGCGCGTTGTTCCAGATGAAGTTCTACGCACTGGTGGTCTGGCGGCTGAAGCAGGTCGTGCCGCGGCGGCTCCAGCTGGTGTACCTGGGCAGCGGGGACGTGCTGACCTACGACCCCGTTCTCGCGGATCTGGAGCGGGTGGAGCGCAAGCTGCTGGCGCTGTGGGAGGCGATCCGGCTGGCCACGGAGACGGGCGAGTGGCGGCCCCGGCCGACCAAGCTGTGCGGCTGGTGCGACCACCAGGCGGTGTGCCCGGAGTTCGGCGGCACTCCCCCGCCGTATCCGCTGCCGGTGCGGCCGGCCGACGGCGTCCCGACCGAGGGCACGGCAGCGGACGGTGACTCCACAGGGGGCTAGTGGCAGCCGGCGACGCTTCAGCCCACGAGGCGACGCACACCGGCCCGCTCCTGCACCGACCCCGAAGTCAGCGGCCCGCGCCCTCCCGGTGGGCCCCGTCGGCCCGGTCGGGTAGTCACCTGTCGCGCAGGGCAGAATGGGGCCGGGCTAGCGAAGGAGACTCACGTGGCCATCCGCGTCCTACTTGTCGACGACCAACCGCTGCTGCGCACCGGGTTCCGGATGATTCTGGAGGCCGAGCAGGATCTGGCGGTCGTCGGTGAGGCCGGTGACGGTCTGCAGGCGCTCGACCAGGTGCGGGCTCTGCAGCCCGATGTCGTGCTGATGGACATCCGTATGCCGCGGATGGACGGGGTGGAGGCGACCCGGCAGATCACCGGCCCCGGGCGGGACGGCCCGGCGAAGGTGCTGGTGCTGACCACCTTCGACCTCGACGAGTACGTGGTGGAGGCGTTGCGGGCCGCTGCCAGTGGCTTCCTGTTGAAGGACGCGCCGGCGAACGAGCTGGTGCAGGCGATCCGGGTGGTGGCCGCCGGCGAGGCCATGCTCGCGCCGAGCATCACGCGGCGGCTGCTCGACAAGTACGCCGGTCATCTGCCGTCCGGTGACGAGCCGGTGCCGGACGCCCTGCACACGCTGACCGAGCGTGAGGTCGAGGTGCTGAAGCTGGTGGCGCGCGGGCTGTCGAACGCGGAGATCGCCGCCGATCTGTTCGTCAGCGAGACGACCGTCAAGACGCATGTGGGGCACGTCCTCACCAAGTTGGGCCTGCGCGACCGGGTGCAGGCGGCGGTGTACGCGTACGAGAGCGGACTGGTGCGCCCCGGCGCGCAGTAGACGCCGTAGCACGTAGCAGACCGGGCACGAGCGGAGAGGGCGCCCCTTCCTGACAGGGGCGCCCTCTCCGTGTCTGCGGGGCGAGTTCGGCTCCTGCCGAGTCAACAGGCCAGTGGCCGGCCCCGCCGCGAGGGGCGGGACCGGCCACTGATGGAACTGCTCACTGCGTTGTCAGGCGGTCAGACTCCGCGGCCGAGCTCCCACAGCTGCAGGGTCGAGGAGGAGTTGAGCGCGTACGCGGTGCCCGTGATGTCGTCGCGGGCGGCGACGTACTGCTTGCCCTGCCAGAGCGGGATCAGCGGGACGTCCGTGGCGACGATGTCCTGGATGGTGGTCAGGCTCTTGGCGGCGGCGAGCCGGTCCGCTTCCTGACGGGACTCCGGGATCAGGGTCTTGATGATCTCGGAGTTGTTGTACGGCAGCTTCAGGAAGTTGTCCGTGTCGAGGAACGGCGCGAGGTAGTTGTCGGCGTCGGGGAAGTCGGGGAACCAGCCCATGCCCCAGACGTCGTACGAGCCCTTGCGCTCGGCCGGGACGAACGTGGACCAGGGCTCGCCCTTGATCGTGACGTCGAACAGGCCGCTGTTGTTGAGCTGCGACCGCAGCTGCTCGAACTCTTCCTTGGTGGCCGGGCCGTAGTGGTCGGTCGTGTAGTGCAGCGTGATCTTCACCGGGGTGGTGATGTTGGCCTTGGTCAGCAGGGACTTGGCCTTGGTGACGCTCGGGTCGCCGTACTTGTTGAAGAACGAGTTCGAGTGGCCGGTGATGGTCGCGGGGACCATGGAGTAGAGCGGCTCGGCCTCGGTGCCGTAGACCTTGGAGACGAGTTCGCCGCGGTCGATGAGCTGGGCCATCGCCTCGCGCACGGCCTTCGTCTTCACGCTCGCGGCGTCGGTGTTGAAGGCGAGGTAGCGGATTTCGAGGCCGGGCATCTCGACGAGGTCGATGTCGCCGTTCGAGTCGTCGCCGAGCTTCTGGATCTGCTCCGGCGACATGGTGCGCGTCATCACGTCGATGTCGCCCTTGCTCAGCGCGGTGCCCATGGAGGTGGCGTCCGCGAAGGAGCGCATCTCGACCTTGCTGTTGTTCACCGCCAGAGTCCCCTTGTAATTGGGGTTCTTGGTGAACGTGGCCGTGGTGATCGCGTCGTCCTTCTGCGCGACCGAGAGCGTGTACGGACCGGAGCCGTCCACGCTGAAGCCGTCGCGCAGCTTGTCCTTCTGGTAGTCGTCGGGGTTCACGATGCCGGCGACCGGGGTGGACAGCTTGTACGGGAAGGTGGCGTCGGCCGTCTTCAGGTGGAAGATGACCTCGCGGTCGCCCTGGGTCTCGACGGTGTCGACGGTCGACAGCAGGGCGAAGACACCACTGTCGGCCTTGATGCGCATCGCACGGTCGATGGAGTACTTCACATCGGCCGCGGTGATCTTGTCGCCGTTGGCGAACTTCAGACCCTCGCGCAGGGTGCAGGCGTAGCGCTCGCTGCCGGTGTCGGTGAAGCCGCACTTCTCGGCGGCCTCGGGGACCGGGTCGCCCTCGCCCTTGGGCTGGATCATCAGGGTCTGCACGGTCTGGCGCAGGATGTTCCAGGTGCCGACGTCGTAGGCGTAGGCGGGGTCCAGCGGCGCCGGAGCGTCCTTCGTCGCCTCGAACCGGTCCGTGGTGCCGACGACTATCGCTCCGCCGCCGGAGCTCCCGCTGCCGGAGCCGCCACAGGCGGCGAGCACCGGCGCGAGCAGGCCGACGACGGCCGGCAGCACCAAAGTCTTGCGGTTCATGCTCGAAGTTCTCCAGAGCTGTTCGATTCCGTGTACCCGGCATGCATAGGGTGGTGACGCCGATCACGGGGGCATAGGGCGATGTTCTCGCCTTGAGATTAGTCCGGACCCGCACAGGGGTTCGCGGCCACCGTAGTTGAGTTCCCATCACGCTGCGGAACCAGCTGTGGACAGACCGAAAACCCGCCGACGGAAGGATTAGTGCAGCGTTTCACCAATCGGGACACAACGGTGCGTGATCGGCCTCAGAAATGGGGTGAACAGCACAGGACGGCCGCGATGTCGACTCTCGTGCACGTGGGGAACCTCACACGGTCAACTCGGTTGGAGAGCAACGGAATTCGACCGGTCGACCAAGTGTGAATTCATTTCCCATTGGACTTTGCACGCTCGGTGAACGGCTGGCGCATTTCCGTCATCGGTCGGTCATCAGTCCTCGCAGAAATGCCAGGTCGACGACTTCCAGCGAGGTCACGACGGTGCGCCGGGCGGCCGGTGCGATGGGCTGCAGGGACGGTACGGCCACCACGAGACAGCCCGCCGCCTCCGCCGCCGCGACACCGGTCGCGGTGTCCTCCACGACCGCGCAGCGGGCCGGGTCGACGCCCAGGCGGGCGGCGGCGAACAGATACGGGTCGGGGTGCGGCTTGGTGCGCGCCACCTCGTCGCCGGCGACCGTCAGCGCGAAGTGCTGGGGGCCGAGCGTGGTCAGGACGCGGTCGATGATGCGCCGGTGCGAGGCGGAGACCAGGGCGGTGGGGATCTCGTACTCGGAGAGCTCGGCCAGGAGTCTGGCGGCGCCCGGCATCAGCGGCAGGGCCCGCCCGATGCGGTCCTCGAAACCGGCGTTGAGCAGGACGGACAGCTCGGCGAGGGTGATGTCGGCGCCGGTGGCCTCGATCAGGAAGCCGGCGCTGCGGGTCATGGGGCCGCCGACCACGACATGGCGCCAGGAGTCGTCGAGGGTGTGTCCGAGGGCGCCGAAGACCTCGACCTCGACGTCCCACCAGAAGCCCTCGGTGTCCACCAGGGTGCCGTCCATGTCGAGGAGTACGGCCTGAAGCGCGGAGCCTTCGGCCGTACGGGTTCCGAGCGCGGGAACCGTGCTGGTCATCCTGGCGCACCTCCTTGAGGGACGATCAGGCCGGCCGCCTCTTTTTCACAGAGAGGCGACCGGCCTGCGGTGGACCGACCAGTGTACGACTTATCCGATCAACGTGCGTTGAAGTACTTCGCCTCGGGGTGGTGGATGACGATCGCGTCCGTCGACTGCTCCGGGTGCAGCTGGAACTCCTCCGACAGGTGGACGCCGATGCGCTCGGGCTCCAGCAGGTCGGCGATCTTCGCGCGGTCCTCCAGGTCGGGGCAGGCGCCGTAGCCGAGGGAGAAGCGGGCGCCCCGGTACTTGAGGGCGAACATGTCCTCGACGTTCGCGGGGTCCTCGCCGGCGAAGCCCAGCTCGGAGCGCACGCGCGCGTGCCAGTACTCGGCGAGCGCCTCGGCCAACTGGACGGACAGGCCGTGCAGTTCGAGGTAGTCGCGGTAGGAGTTGGCCTCGAAGAGCTTGGCGGTCTCCTCGCCGATGCGGTTGCCGACGGTGACGATCTGGAAGCCGACCACGTCCTTCTCGCCGGACTCCTCGGGCCGGAAGAAGTCGGCCAGGCAGAGCCGGCGGCCGCGGCGCTGGCGCGGGAAGGTGAAGCGGGTCCGCTCGTTGCCCTCGTCGTCCAGGATGATCAGGTCGTCGTCCTTGGACACGCAGGGGAAGTAGCCGTAGACGACGGCCGCTTCGAGGAGGTTGTCGGTCTGGAGCCGGTCCAGGAGGCCGCGCAGCCGGGGGCGGCCCTCGGTCTCCACCAGCTCCTCGTACGTCGGTCCCTCGCCCGTACGGGCCTGCTTGAGGCCCCAGTGGCCCTTGAAGAGGGCACCCTCGTCCAGCCAGGAGGCGTACTCCTTGAGCTGGATGCCCTTGATGACCCGGGTGCCGCGGAACGGCGCGGTGGGGATCGGGTTGTCGACGGCGACGTCGGAGCGGACGTGACCCTCCTCCGGGCGCTCCTCGACCTCCGTGACGGCCGCTGTCGCCCGCACCCTGCGCTGCTTGAGCTCGGGCAGCTTCGCGCCGGGCACGCCCCGCTTGACGCCGATGAGGGCGTCCATCAGGCGCAGGCCCTCGAACGCGTCGCGGGCGTAGCGGACTTCGCCCTCGTAGATCTCGTGCAGGTCCTGCTCGACGTAGGCACGGGTCAGGGCTGCTCCGCCGAGGATGACCGGGTAATCGGCGGCCATCTTGCGCTGGTTGAGCTCCTGGAGGTTCTCCTTCATGATCACCGTCGACTTGACCAGGAGACCCGACATGCCGATGACGTCGGCGCGGTGCTCCTCGGCGGCTTCGAGGATCGCGGAGACGGGCTGCTTGATGCCGAGGTTGACGACGTTGTAGCCGTTGTTGGACAGGATGATGTCGACGAGGTTCTTGCCGATGTCGTGGACGTCGCCGCGCACGGTGGCGAGCACGATGGTGCCCTTGCCCTCGGCGTCCGACTTCTCCATGTGCGGTTCGAGGTAGGCGACCGCGGTCTTCATGACCTCGGCGGACTGGAGCACGAACGGCAGCTGCATCTGGCCGGAGCCGAAGAGCTCGCCGACGACCTTCATGCCGTCCAGGAGCGTCGCGTTGACGATGTCGAGGGCGGGGCGGGTCTCCAGTGCCTCGGCTAGGTCGGTCTCCAGGCCGTTCTTCTCGCCGTCGATGATCCGGCGCTTGAGCCGCTCGTCCAGCGGGAGGGCGGCCAGTTCCTCGGCGCGGCCCGCCGTACGGGACTTGGTGGTGGCGCCCTCGAAGAGGGCCATCAGCTTCTGGAGCGGGTCGTAGCCCTCGGCGCGGCGGTCGTAGACGAGGTCGAGGGCGGTCTGCACCTCCTCCTCGGTGAAGCGGGCGATCGGGAGGATCTTCGAGGCATGCACGATCGCCGAGTCGAGGCCCGCCTTGACGCACTCGTCGAGGAAGACGGAGTTGAGCAGGACGCGGGCGGCCGGGTTGAGGCCGAAGGAGATGTTGGAGAGGCCGAGCGTGGTCTGGACGTCGGGGTGAGCGGCCTTGAGCCGGCGGATGGCCTCGATGGTGGCGATGCCGTCGCCGCGGGACTCCTCCTGGCCGGTGCAGATGGTGAAGGTCAGGGTGTCGATGAGGATGTCCGACTCGTGGATGCCCCAGTTCGTCGTGAGGTCCTCGATCAGCCGCTCGGCGATGGCGACCTTGTGCTCCGGGGTGCGGGCCTGGCCCTCCTCGTCGATGGTCAGCGCGATGAGCGCGGCGCCGTGCTCCTGCGCCAGCCTGGTGACCTTCGCGAAGCGGGACTCGGGGCCGTCGCCGTCCTCGTAGTTGACGGAGTTGATGACCGCGCGGCCACCGAGCTTCTCCAACCCGGCCCGGATGACCGGGACTTCGGTGGAGTCGAGCACGATGGGCAGGGTGGAGGCGGTGGCGAAGCGGCCGGCCAGTTCCTCCATGTCGGCGACGCCGTCGCGGCCCACGTAGTCCACGCAGAGGTCCAGCATGTGGGCGCCCTCGCGGATCTGGTCGCGGGCCATCTCCACACAGTCGTCCCAGCGGGCCTCCAGCATGGCCTCGCGGAACTTCTTCGAGCCGTTGGCGTTGGTGCGCTCGCCGATCGCCATGTAGGCGGTGTCCTGGCGGAACGGGACGGTCTGGTAGAGCGAGGCGGCGCCCGGCTCGGGCTGGGGGTGGCGCTCGACGGGGGTGGCCTCGCGGACCCGCTCGACGAGCTGGCGCAGGTGCTCGGGGGTCGTACCGCAGCAGCCGCCGACCAGGTTCAGGCCGTAGTCCCGCACGAAGTGTTCCTGGGCGTCCGCCAGGCCCTCGGGGTCGAGCGGGAAGTGGGCGCCGTCCTTGGTGAGGATGGGCAGGCCCGCGTTCGGCATACACAGCAGCGGGGTGCGGGAGTGGCGGGCGAGATAGCGCAGGTGCTCGCTCATCTCGGCCGGGCCCGTCGAGCAGTTCAGGCCGATCATGTCGATACCGAGGGGCTCGAGCGCGGTGAGCGCGGCGCCGATCTCGGAGCCGAGCAGCATGGTGCCGGTGGTCTCGAAGGCCATCGAGACCAGGAGGGGCACGTCGACGCCGGTCGCCTCCATGGCGCGGCGGGCGCCCAGGATCGACGACTTGGTCTGCAGGAGATCCTGCGTGGTCTCCACGATCAGGGCGTCGGCGCCACCGGCGAGGAGGCCCTCGGCGTTCGCCTGGAAGCCGTCGCGGAGGGTGGCGTAGCCGATGTGGCCGAGGGTGGGCAGCTTGGTGCCGGGGCCGATGGAACCGAGGACCCAGCGGCGGCGGCCGTCGCGGGCGGCGAAGTCGTCGGCGGTCTCGCGGGCGATGCGGGCACCGGCCACGGAGAGTTCGTGGACGCGGTCGGCGATGTCGTACTCGGCCATGGCGGAGTGGTTGGCGCCGAAGGTGTTGGTCTCGACGCAGTCGACGCCCGCGCCGAAGTACTCCTCGTGGACCGAGCGGACGATGTCCGGGCGGGTGATGTTCAGGATCTCGTTGCAGCCTTCGAGATTCTCGAAGTCGTCGAGAGTGGGCTCCTGCGCCTGGAGCATGGTGCCCATGGCTCCGTCGGCGACCACCACGCGGGTGGCGAGTGCCTCTCGGAGCTCGGACACACGGGTCCGGCTGTCGGCAGAAGGGGTCAGTGGCGACGAGGCCATGAAGGGGCTCCCTGGAGTGCGACGGCTGTCGGCTTTGCGGCTTCCCTGGGAACCTCTCACGGAAGTGCCCGGGGAGCTTGCACGCCGCCAGGGTAACGGGGTCGGGCGGGAGAATGCTCGGCACGTCCATGGGGCGGACCGGGGTGACGGGCGGATCAACCCCGTCTAGGTTCTCGCGACGAGTGACGTAACAGGTGTCGACCGACCATTGGCGGGAGGTCGGCATGGACCGGTAGTGTTCGACATTGCCGAACGGCGGCGGCAGCGTCGCGCATCGGCGGTCGAACGGGACGGAGGCAGTACGGCGATGGCACGGAACATCCAGTCGCTCGAACGGGCGGCCGCGATGCTGCGCCTGCTCGCGGGCGGCGAGCGACGGCTCGGCCTCTCGGACATCGCCTCGTCGCTCGGCCTGGCCAAGGGCACGGCCCACGGCATCCTGCGCACCCTCCAGCAGGAGGGCTTCGTCGAGCAGGACGACGCCTCCGGGCGCTACCAGCTGGGCGCCGAACTGCTGCGCCTGGGCACCACGTACCTCGACGTGCACGAGCTACGCGCGCGTGCCCTGGTGTGGACGGACGACCTGGCCCGCTCCAGCGGCGAGAGCGTGCACCTGGGCGTCCTGCACCAGCAGGGCGTCCTGATCGTCCACCACGTCTTCCGGCCCGACGACAGCCGGCAGGTCCTGGAGATCGGCGCCATGCAGCCGCTGCACTCCACGGCCCTGGGCAAGGTGCTGTCGGCCTACGACCCGGTCGCACACAGCGAGGTGCTCGAGGCCGACCGCAAGCCCTTCACCGAGCGTACGGTGTCCGAGCTGGCCGACTTCGAGCACGTCCTGGACGTCACCCGCGCGCGCGGGTACGCGGCCGACGTCGAGGAGACCTGGGAGGGCGTCGCGTCCATCGCCGCGCCCATCCACGACCGGCGGCGCATGCCGGTCGGCGCGGTCGGCATCACGGGCGCCGTGGAGCGGCTGTGCCGGCCCGACGAGGACGGCGCGCTGCGGCCCGAGCTGATCGCCGCGGTACGGGACTGTGCCCGCGCGGTGTCGCGGGACCTGGGCGCCGGGCGGTTCTGAGCTCAGCGGTTCCACAGTCCGACCTCACCTGATTCACAGCGAGAACTCACCGGAACGTCATGGGGACGTTCCGGCATTAGTCGTACTCTGGACGTCAAAGTCGGCCAAAACGTCAAATCACCACACACGGTGTCCGCCTGACTGCCGTGCGCATCGGCCACGAGACCGATAGCTCATGCCAATCAATAACGATCGTGTTTTCGATAACAGCACTCTTGACGCGCCTGTAACCCCGGAGCAAGACTCCCGTCCATCGGTCGGCATTGTCGAACACCTACCGGCAATACGCGCTAGAGTGTGGCAACGCCAAAGGCCGGCATCGCTCTCACCCCCGAGGGCGCACGAACCCCCGGCGGGACCCGGGGTTCGGCTTCCCTGGACGAAGGACAAAGGAGTCGCGGGTGTCCAGCTCCGACATCTTCATCGGCGAGACCATAGGTACCGCCGTACTCATCCTGCTCGGCGGTGGCGTCTGCGCCGCCGTCACGCTGAAGGCCTCCAAGGCACGTAACGCCGGCTGGCTCGCCATCGCCTTCGGGTGGGGTTTCGCCGTCATGACGGCCGTGTACATCTCGGCACCGCTCTCCGGTGCCCACCTCAACCCGGCCGTGACGCTCGCACTCGCGATCAAGGACGGTGGCTGGGACAACGTCCCGATCTACTGGGGCGGCCAGCTGCTCGGCGCCATGATCGGCGCGACGCTCGTCTGGGTGGCCTACTACGGCCAGTTCCAGGCGCACCTGACCGACAAGGAGATCGTCGGCGAGCCGGCGGCCAAGGCCGTCGAGGCCGAGGAGAAGGGCGCGGGCCCGGTCCTGGGCATCTTCTCCACCGGCCCCGAGATCCGCAACGTGGTGCAGAACCTCGCCACGGAGATCATCGGCACCGTCGTCCTGATCCTCGCCATCCTGACGCAGGGTCTCAACGACAAGGGCAACGGCCTCGGCGTCCTGGGCGCCCTGATCACCTCCTTCGTGGTCGTCGCGATCGGTCTGTCGCTCGGCGGCCCGACCGGTTACGCGATCAACCCGGCCCGTGACCTGGGCCCGCGCATCGTGCACGCGCTCCTGCCCCTGCCCAACAAGGGCGGCTCCGACTGGAGCTACGCGTGGATCCCGGTGGTCGGTCCGCTGATCGGCGGCGCGATCGCTGCGGGTATCTACAACCTCGCTTTTGCTTAGAAGCAGAATTCCAAGCACTTCCGAGCACCGAAGCAGCCGTAGAACCAGTCCTCATGACCACGGAACCCCTCAGGAGCACACAGTGACCGACGCGCACACCGCCGGACCGTTCATCGCGGCCATCGACCAGGGCACGACCTCCAGCCGCTGCATCGTCTTCGACCGGGACGGCCGTATCGTCTCCGTCGACCAGAAGGAGCACGAGCAGATCTTCCCGAAGCCGGGCTGGGTCGAGCACAACGCCACCGAGATCTGGACCAACGTCCAGGAGGTCGTCGCCTCCGCCATCGAGAAGGCCGGCATCACCCGCGACGACATCAAGGCCATCGGCATCACCAACCAGCGCGAGACCACGCTGCTCTGGGACAAGAACACCGGTGAGCCCGTCCACAACGCCATCGTCTGGCAGGACACCCGCACCGACGCGCTCTGCAAGGAGCTGGGCCGCAACGTCGGCCAGGACCGCTTCCGCCGCGAGACGGGCCTCCCCCTCGCCTCGTACTTCGCCGGCCCCAAGGCCCGCTGGCTGCTCGACAACGTCGAGGGCCTGCGGGAGCGCGCCGAGGCGGGCGACATCCTCTTCGGCACCATGGACAGCTGGGTCATCTGGAACCTGACGGGCGGTGTCAACGGCGGCAAGCACTACACCGACGTCACCAACGCCTCCCGCACCATGCTGATGAACCTGCACACCCTGGCATGGGACGACAAGATCGCCGAGTCCATTGGCGTCCCGCTGAACATGCTCCCCGAGATCCGCTCCTCCGCCGAGGTCTACGGCGAGGTCACCGGCGGCCGCCTCGGCGAGCTGCTCGGCGGCATCCCGGTCGCCTCCGCGCTCGGCGACCAGCAGGCGGCCCTGTTCGGCCAGACCTGTTTCGCCGAGGGCGAGGCCAAGTCCACGTACGGCACCGGCACGTTCATGCTGATGAACACCGGCGAGAAGATCATCAACTCCTACTCGGGCCTGCTGACCACGGTCGGCTACCGGATCGGCAATGACGCGCCGGTCTACGCCCTGGAGGGCTCGATCGCCGTCACCGGTTCGCTGGTGCAGTGGATGCGCGACCAGATGGGCCTGATCTCCACCGCCGCCGAGATCGAGACGCTCGCGCTCTCGGTCGAGGACAACGGCGGCGCCTACTTCGTGCCGGCCTTCTCCGGTCTGTTCGCCCCGTACTGGCGCTCCGACGCCCGCGGTGTGATCGCCGGCCTCACCCGGTACGTCACCAAGGCGCACCTCGCGCGTGCCGTCCTGGAGGCCACCGCCTGGCAGACCCGTGAGATCACGGACGCCATGACGAAGGACTCCGGCGTCGAGCTCGCCGCGCTCAAGGTCGACGGCGGCATGACCTCCAACAACCTGCTGATGCAGACGCTCTCGGACTTCGTCGACGCCCCCGTGGTGCGCCCGATGGTCGCCGAGACCACCTGCCTCGGCGCCGCCTATGCCGCCGGTCTGGCCGTCGGCTTCTGGACCAGCACCGACGACCTGCGCGCCAACTGGCGCCGGGCCGCCGAGTGGACCCCCAACATGGCCGCGGAGAAGCGCGACCGTGAGTACAAGAGCTGGCTCAAGGCCGTGGAGCGGACCATGGGCTGGCTCGACGACGAGGAGTAAGAACCCCACATGACCAGTCAGTCCACCCTGCAGTCCGTGCCTGCCCTCGGTACGCACCCGGCCTCCGGCTCGAACCCGAGCCGGGCCGAGACCCGGGAGCAGCTCTCCAAGGCGACGTACGACCTCCTCGTCATCGGCGGCGGCATCCTGGGCATCTCCACCGCCTGGCACGCCGCGCAGTCCGGGCTGCGGGTGGCCCTGGTCGACGCCGGCGACTTCGCCGGTGCCACCTCCTCCGCCTCCTCCAAGCTCCTCCACGGCGGTCTGCGCTATCTGCAGACCGGCGCGGTGAAGCTGGTGGCGGAGAACCACTTCGAACGCCGTGCGGTGTCCCGCCAGGTGGCCCCCCACCTGGCGAACCCGCTCACCTTCTACCTGCCCGTGTACAAGGGCGGTCCGCACGGTGCGGCGAAGCTCGGGGCGGGTGTCTTCGCCTACTCCGCGCTCTCCGCGTTCGGCGACGGCGTCGGCCATCTCCTGTCCCCCGCCAAGGCGGCGCAGGACGTGCCCGAGCTGCGCACCCAGAACCTCAAGGCCGTGGCCGTGTACGGCGACGACCAGATGAACGACGCCCGCATGGCGCTGATGACGGTCCGCGCGGCCGTCGAGGCGGGCGCGGTCGTCCTCAACCATGCCCAGGTCACCGGCCTGCGCTTCACCCAGGGCCGCGTCACCGGCGCGGAGCTGCGCGACGCGACCTCCGGCGACGAGTTCGGCGTGAGCGCCCGCCTGGTGCTCAACGCGACCGGCCCGTGGGTCGACCACCTGCGCAAGATGGAGGACCCCAACGCGGCTCCGTCAATCAGGTTGTCGAAGGGCGCGCACCTGGTCCTGAAGCGGACGGCTCCGTGGAAGGCGGCTCTCGCCACCCCCATCGACAAGTACCGCATCACGTTCGCCCTCCCCTGGGAGGACATGCTGCTGCTGGGCACGACCGACGAGGAGTACGAGGGCGACCCGGCGGACGTCTCGGTCACCGAGAAGGACATATCCCAGATCCTGGACGAGGCCGCGTTCTCGGTCCGCGACCAGCAGCTCTCCCGTGACCTGATCACGTACTCCTTCGCCGGTCTGCGCGTCCTGCCTGGCGGCCCGGGCAGCACGGCGAAGGCCAAGCGCGAGACGGTGGTGACCGAGGGCAAGGGCGGCATGCTGTCCGTCGCGGGCGGCAAGTGGACCACGTTCCGGCACATCGGCCGTACGGTCATGCAGAAGCTGGAGGCCCTCCCCGGCCGCCCGCTCGGCGAGGACTTCGAGCCGATCTCCTCCCTCCCGAAGAAGCTCCCGCTGCCGGGGGTCGCCAACCCGCGCGCGGTCGCCCACCGCCTCCTCGTCGACAACCCCGCCCCGGGCCCGCGCATGGCGGCCGACACGGCGAAGCACCTGGCCACGCACTACGGCTCGCTGGCCTTCGACATCGCCCGACTCGCCAACGAGAACCCGGAGTTGGGCCAGCGCGTCCACCCCGACGCCCCCGAGATCTGGGCGCAGGTCGTCTACGCCCGCGACCACGAGTGGGCGGAGACCCAGGACGACGTCCTGCGCCGCCGCACCACCCTGACGATCCGCGGCCTGGCCACGGACGAGGTCCGCGCGAAGGTCCAGGACCTGCTCGACAAGAAGTAGTCGCTACGACACCGAAGGGGCGGTTCCCGACCGGGAGCCGCCCCTCGGTCGTGCCGGGAGCCGCCCCTCCGCCGTGTCCGCGCATGCTGCTCACACGTGCCAACAGCCCATGCCCCTCCGGTGATTCACGCTTCCGCACGCCCCTCGGATGATTCCGCGCGCTCCCTCACACGAGTTGGCGACCGGCGGTTCGTGGCCCGTCCGGCCGTTAGAACAGTTGGCTTCCGACACAGCGGTCGGGCCATGGGGTCCGGCCCGGGGAGCAGCGGTCGTATGCAAGGTGGATGGCACAGCGCGCGGGTCCGGCGGCGCCTCGGGTTCGCCGTGTGCGGGGGCGCGCTCGCGGCGCTGGCCGGGGTGCTGCGGCTGTGGTGGAGCGACGCGGCCACGGCAGGGGTGATGGTGTCGGCGATCGGCGCGTTCGTGTCGATCGCGGCGCTCGTCGCCGATGTGCTGCGCGGCGACGCCGATCCGGCCCCGCGTTCGGCCGACGAGGACCGCCGACGGGCCGCCGACGCGCTCGCCGAGGCCGTACGGGAGCAGTGGTCCGCCGAGGCGAGGCTGCGGCGGCTGCAGGACCCGGCTCCGCTGGACGTGGCCTGGGCTCCGGCGGAGCGGTGGCTGGCCGATCACCCGGAGAACATCAGGCGGGGCCGGCCGCTGCCCGCGCCCCGTGGCCAGCGGATCGAGGACGTCACCGGGTCGTTCGCCGCGCTGCCCGGGCGGCGGCTGGTGGTGCTGGGCGGTCCGGGGTCGGGCAAGAGTGTGCTGGCGATGCGGTTCGTGCTCGGCCGGCTGGCCGCGCGGCGGTCCGGCGGCCCGGTCCCGGTGATCTTCCCGCTGGCGGGCTGGGACCCACGCCGGACCGGGCTGCGCGACTGGCTCGCCGAGCGGCTGGCCGCCGAGCACCGCCCGCTGGCCGCCGTGGCCGAAGGACGGCACACCCTCGCCCGGGGTCTCCTCGACGCGGGCCTCGTGCTGCCGGTCCTCGACGGTTTCGACGAACTCTCCCGCCCCGTCTACGGGGAGGCCGTGCGCCGCATCAACGCCGAACTCGACGACGATCTCCCGCTGTTGCTCACCAGCCGGGCCGAGGCGTGGGCGAAGGCGGTGACCGAGGGCGATGTGCTGACCGCCGCCGAGGTGGTCGAACTGCGCCCGCTCTGCCTCGCGCAGGCCGGGGCCCATCTGGAGCGCACGGCACGGCCGTTACGCCCTGGGGAGGGTGCGCCGGGCACCGTGTGGACACCCGTGCTGCGGGAACTCACGGCCCGGCCGGACTGCCCGGCGGCACGGGCGCTCACCACTCCCCTGATGGTGGCACTGGCCCGCGCGGTCTACGGCGACACGTCCCGCGACCCGTCCGAACTCCTGGACCCGGACCGTTTCCCGACCGTGGAGGCCGTCGAGGAACATCTGCTCGGGGCGTTCGTGCCCGCCGCGTTCGCGGACTCAGGACCGGCGGCCACCTCCGACGCGGTGCGCCGACTCACCCTGCTGGCAAGGGCGTTGGAGCGGCGCGGCACCGGGCGGCTGGCGTGGTGGGAGCTGGAGTCGATGCTGCCGCGGGCCGTCTCCGTCCTGGCACCGGGACTGCTGGCGCTGGCCATGCTGTCGTTGGTGGTGCTGCCGGTGACGGTGGCGCGCGCGGCGAACGAACTGGCCGGCGTGGAGGATCTCGCGTCTGTACTCGCCACCCTCGTCGGACAGACCGTGGGCTTCGCGTTCGGAGAGGCGTTCCTGCTCCCGTCCGGAGACACCCCGCCGAACCGCCGCACCCTGGCTCGTCAAACGCTGATCACCGCCGGGGTGAGCGCACTGCTGTGGGCGGGCTTCGCCTACGCCGACGACCTGCGGTTCGGCTTCCGCTTCGGCGCGGTGACGGACGGCTGGGTGCCCGATCTGCTCGGCGGCTGCCTGTTCTCGCTCCTCTTCACCCTCTTCTTCGGCATCGCCGGGCTGTCCCGCCACCCGGTGCCGCTCTCACTGCCGTGGAGCGGCAGCGCGGGCCGCGCGGTGGCCCGGGTCTGCGGGGCCGTACTGCTGCTGGGCGGCCTTGCCCTGGCGTGCGCGGTGGCGACCGGCCGGTCCGGCAACCCCTGGACCGGTCTGGTCGGCATCACCTGCGCGGGAGCGGGCGCGGCCCTGCTGATGAGCGGTGGCCGCCGGGCCGGGCAGGACCTCGCGCACGCGCCCCGGTCCGGCCGCGTCGCCCGACGGTTCGCGGCGGGCGCGGTCCGGGGCACCGCCGCCGCACTGCTGATCGGGGTCACGGCCTGCACGGTCGCGGGGCTGACGGCGGCCGGGGTGACCCTGCTCAAGTCCGGTTCCACAGACGCCCTTTCGGGCCGGACGATCGACGGCTGGAGTTTCACGCAACACCCCGGCCTGCGAACGGCAGCCACGAACCGTGAGCTGCACGGCACACTGCTCCTCCCCGGCAACGGCGCCCGGCCGATCGCCTACCCCGAGGGCACCCGACCCCCCGACTGCGCGATTCCCCTCCTCGCCGACCGCCGATGCGTCCCCTTCACCGCACGGCGCACGGTCTTCGAGTCCCGGAACGGCGCGGTGGTGACCCGCCTGAACCTCACGGACGACACGACCACGACGGCGTACGCGGCGAACCTGCGGTCCGTGCTGCCGGAGGCGGCCCGCGCCTGGCTCACCGCGGGCCCGCCGTCGGGCGTACTCCAGCGCTGTCTGCCGCCGCTGATGGCAGGCGGGGTGCTGGTCGGGATCGTGGGCGGCTGCGTGTGCGGTGTCTACCGCGCGCTGAGCGTCCCGTCGGACGTCATGCGCGCGGCCGGCCCCGCTTCGTCCCTGCGTACGGACCGTACGGCGTCCTTCACCCGCGGCGGCCTGGTGGCGCTGCTGGTGGCCGCGGTGTGCGTCCCGGTGGTGACGCTGCCGGGCGACTGGGGCGGCCTGGTGCACATCGGCACCCAGTTGTGGCTGCCCCTGGGCTCGGCGGCCCTCGCGCTGAGCGCCTGGGGCCGCTTCACCGTCGCCCGCGCCTGGCTGGCGGCGACGGGCCGGATGCCGTGGCGCCTGATGACGTTCCTGGAGGACGCCCACCGCCGTGGTGTCCTACGACAGTCCGGCGCGGGTCTCGAATTCCGCCACCAGCGACTCCAGTCACACTTGGCGGGCCGCGCTACGCCCCCGGCGGTCACGGATCGCCCGGCGGACGGGCCGTCGCGACCGCGCGAGCCGCAGGATCGGTCGGTGCAGGCAGGGGGATCCCTCGGTTCCCGCCCGGACTCAGACCACCGCCCGGACAGCCTCCGGTGACGTCAACTCCTCGCGCCGCACGATCAGTTCGCGCCCCAGCAGCAGTGCCCGTCGGGACGCCGGTGCCGGGTCCGGCAGGGTCGTCAGGTCGGTCAGGTGGGCGAAGCCGATGACGCGGCGGACGATCTCCGTGCCGGCGTAGCCGACGGAGTCGGTCCAGACGCGGCGCAGGAAGCGGTCGAGGTAGGCGTCGTCGAAGAAGGTGTCGACGCGGGTCGGCCACAGGCGGCGGAACTCGGTCTCGAACGCCGCCCAGGACAGCCGGAGTTGGTCGCCGTGGTCGGACAACGTGCCCAGCTCACGCGCCCGTTCCTCCGACACCAGCACATTGGCCCAGTACAGCCCGAGGTCGTAGCCGATCGGGCCGACGAAGGAGAACTCGGGGTCGAAGACCCGTACCACCGGGGCGCCTTCGCGCTCGCCGACCATCACGCTGCCGGTGTGCAGGTCACCGTGGAGCAGTGCCTGCGCGCTGGTCATGAACGTGTACCGGAGGTCCGCGACCTCCGTGCGCAGGCGGGCGTCGGCACGGAACTCGGCCGCCAGGTCGGTCAACTCCGGGAGCCAGTGGTTGTGTTCGTGCTCGATGTACGGCTCGGACAGCACCACGTCTTCCGTGATCTTGCAGAGTTCCGGGCTCACCGAGGCCGCGATCAGCGCCTTGCGGTCGGCGGACTCCATCCCGAAGTCACTGGTCGCGAAGGCGAGTTGCGCGACGAACTCGCCGATCCGCGCCGAGGTGTCCGGGCCGTAGGACGCGCCCTCGTTGAGGACTGTCCTCAGCACCTCCAGGTCGGACATGTCCTCCATGACGAGGGCGTAGTTGTCGGCGTCGTAGCCGTGGATCGCCGGGATCTTGTCGGGGGCCACGCGGGCCACCTGCTCGTACGCCCGCGCCTCGGCGTCGGCGCGCTCGGGGCTCATCGGCCAGGAGGGGCCGGCGACCCGCACCCACGGCAGCGCCTGCTTGACGGCGAGGCTGTGGCTGCCGTCGGCGTTCGCCGCGAGGAACACCCGGTTCATGTTGCCGTCCGACACCTCGCGGACCTGGATGTCGGTCACGTCCGCCCAGTGGCCGCGCTCGTGCAGGTACGCCGGGATGTCGTCGGTCTCCAGGATGCGGTAGCCCATCGTACGAACTCCTCGAACTTCCTTATGCGGTGCGGCGCTTGGACAGGGTGAAGCTGAAGACCAGGGCGAGGATGAGGACCGCGCCCTCGACGACGTCCTGGGTGTAGTAGGGCAGGCCCTTGATCGTCAGGCCGGTGGTGATGATGCCGATCAGTACCGCACCCAACGCCGTGCCCCAGACGTTCGGGCGGCCCCGGCCGAGGACCGAGGTACCGACCAGCGCGACGGCGACCGCCTCCAGCAGCTGTGACGTACCGGCGGACACGTCCCCTTGCCCGATCCGGGACGCCAGGATCAGGCCGCCGATGGAGGCGAGGACGCCGGAGAGGACGTAGGCCAGGGCCCGGTACGCGCCGACGCGGATGCCCGCCAGGCGGGACGCCTCCGGGTTGGCGCCGATCGCGTAGAGCACGCGGCCCCAGCGGGTGCGGGCCAGGAACACCCAGGCGATCACCGTCAGCGCGCCGAAGATCACCACCGAGATGGGGATGCCGAACAGCGTGCCGCGGTCGATGCGCAGGAAGCCGGCGGTGAACTTGCCGGGGGCGGTGGTGCCGTCGGACTGGGTCATTCCTGCGGAGATGGACTGGCCGTCGACCAGGATGAGTTTGGTGCCCTGGATGACGAACATGGTGCCGAGGGTGGCCAGCATGTCCGGGATCTTCATCACGACGATCAGCAGGGCGTTGAGGAGTCCGGCGAGCGCGCCCGCCGCGATGACGGCGAGGATCGCGACCGTGCCGACCTGGTTGTACGTCACCATCGTCTTCGCGGCGACGGTGACACCGAGCCCGGCGACCGCGCCGACGGACATGTCCATTCCGCCGACGGCCATGGTGAGGGTGACGCCGAGGCCGAGGATCGCGGCGACGGAGACGTACCGGAGGGTGTCGAGGAGGGTCGCCGACTCGCGGAAGGAGCCCTCGGTCAGCGCGAAGTACAGGAACAGCGCGACCGTGACGAAGATGAAGCCGTACTTGATGACGGCGTTCTGCACGAGCACGGCGGTGGAGACGGCGGGCGCCCCCGTCGCCTTGGGTACGGCCTCGGGGCTCTGGGTGGTGGTCATGGCGTACTTCCTGAGTGGGCCGGGGTCACACGGACGCCGAGATGGTCTGGATCACGCGGTCGCGTTCCGCGTCTTCGCCGTAGGCGTCGAGGTGGACCTCACCGGCCGCCAGCACTACGACCCGGTCGGCGATCTCGAGCACCTCGTCGACGTCGGCCGACAGCACGAGTACGGCCGCACCCTCCGCGGCCAGCGCCCGCGCCCGGCGGCCGATGTCGCGCCGCGCGCCGATGTCCACGCCTCGGAAGGGCTCGTCCAGGATGAGGACACGAGGGGTGTGCGCGAGCCAGCGGCCGACGACGACCTTCTGCTGGTTGCCGCCGGAGAGTTCCTCGACCGTGCTGTGCTCGTCGCGGGCGACGACCCCGAGGGCGTCGATGGTCTCGCGGCCGAGGGCGTCCTCCTTGCCCGTGTTCACGAGTCCGCCCCGGGAGAGGGACTTGAGGAACGGCAGCGAGATGTTCTGCGCCACCGACCAGCCGGGGACGAGCGCGTCGGCGTGCCGGTCCTCGGGCACGAGGTGGACGCCGGCGCGGATCGCGTCGGCCGGGCGGCGGGGCGCATACGGCTTGCCGTCGAGCGTGACCGTGCCGGTGGTGAAGGGCTCGGCGCCGAACAGGCCGCGGGCGAGTTCTGTCTTGCCCGCGCCCAACAGGCCTACGACACCGGTGACTTCACCGGCACGGAGGTCGAGGTCCAGCGGTGCCCGTCCCTCGAAGAGGTGGACGCCGTGCAGGGCGAGGACGGCGTTCCCGTGCTCGCCGGAGTGCTGCGGGCGGGCCGTTGTCACCTCGTGGGCCTGGGCGAGCATCGCGCGCAGGGCGCTGTCCCAGTCGAAGGGCTTGACCTGGTCCTCGGTGAGACGGCCGTCTCGCAGTACGACCAGGCGGTCGGCGAGGGCGTCGATCTCGCCGAGACGGTGGGAGACATAGAGGACCGCGATGCCGTCGTCGCGCATCTTCTCGACGAGGGCGAAGAGCCGCTGCGCCTCGGCGGCGGAGAGGGCGGAGGTCGGTTCGTCGAGGATGAGCAGCCGGGGGCGGGTGGCCAGCGCGCGGGCCAGGATGAGCAACTGGCGGTCGGAGATGCCGAGTTCGGTGACATCGCGGCGCAACACGGCGTCGCTCCAGTCGAGTTCCAGCGCGGCCTGGATCTCGCGGGCGCGGGCCAGCACGCGGCGGCCGTTGAGGAACGGGTTTCCGCGGCGCTGGGCCAGCTCCTCGAAGACCAGGTTCTCGGCGACGGAGAGGCCGGGCACGATGCCCTCACCGATCCGCTGGTGGACGGTCTGGATGCCCAACTGCCGGGCGGCGGACGGGGACTGGAGAGCTGCGGGTTCCCCGGCGACCCGCACCTCCCCGCCGTGGTCCGTGTGCACGCCCGACAGGATCTTGATCAGCGTGGACTTTCCGGCGCCGTTCGCACCGAGCAGCGCGACCACGCTGCCCGGTGCGATGTCGAGCGAGACGGAGGCCAGCACCGTCTTGCCGCCGAAGGCCATGCTGACGTCGCGGAGACCGACCGCCACACCGGCGTCCGCGACGTCAACTGCCGTGTCAGTGGGCGACATTGGGGATCCAGTCGGCGGTGCTCACCTTGGAGAGGTTCAGGGCGGGCAAGGCCGCGCGGAGCTGGTCCATGTTCTCGATCTTGTTCTTGCGCAGGAAGTCCTGGGTGATGGCGACGGCCGGGAAGTCGACCGAGGTCTTGTTCAGCTGACCGGCCAACTCCAGTGCCGCCGTACGGACCACGGCCGCGCCGACGGCGGACGGGTCGGTGCCGGCGGTGGCGACCCACGGGCTGTTCGCGGCGGTCATGTTCTGGATGTCGGCGTTGGAGACGTCCGCGCCGAAGACCTTCACCTTGCTCTGCAGCTTCTTGTTCTGGACGGCGAGGACGGTGCCCTTGGCCAGCTCGTCGTAGGGGGCGAACACGCCCACCACGTCGGAGTGCTGGGTGAGCGCGGCGGAGACCAGGGGAACGTTGTCGGTGGCCGTGGAGTCGGTGACCTTGCCGACCTTGAACTGCTGCTTCCAGCCCTGGGCGGCAACTTCCTTCGCCCAGACGGTGTTGCGCTTGTCGAGCGCCGCGTAGCCGGCGACGTTGACGTAGCCGACCTTGGCGTTCTTGCCGACCGTCTTGGCCATCACGTCGAGGACGGCCTGCGCCATGCTGGCGTCGTCCTGCTCGGTGCTGATCACGGACTTGTTGGTCTGGTCGACGTCGTAGACGACGACCTTGATGCCCTTCTTCACCGCCTGGTCGATCTCGGGCTGGATCGTCGACGGGAAGCCGTGGTCGATGATGATCGCCTGCGCGCCGGAGTTGATGGCGGAGGACAGGTCGGTGGCCTGCTTGGCGTTGTCGGCCTGGGCGTCGTACACGGTCAGGTCGACGCCGAGGGCCTTGGCCTGCGCCTTGGCGCCGTTGCCCCACTGCTCGAAGTAGTCGCCGGCGCCGCTCTGCCGTACGAGGGCGATCTTGACCGTGCCCTTGCTGAAGGGGGCCGGCTTCTTGCCCGTGGCGGCCGAGGCCGAGGCGGCGGTGTCGGCGGTGTTCTTCGACGCGTCGCCGGACTGGGAGCAGCCCGCGAGGAGGAGGGCCGAGGCGGAGGCCAGCGAGAGCGCGGCGAGGGGGACACGGGTGCGGGACATGAGGGGCTCCAGGTGCAAGGTGGTGCAGAAGGGGTGAAGGACGGGCGTGCGTGTCCCGGAGCGTGGGAAAAGGAATCAGCCACCGCGAACGGGTGGTGGACCGCGGCACGAAAGGCTCGCGGGGCTCCGGATGTGGTCAGCGACAGCTGGCTGTGGTCGACCGGAGCAAGTCCACGTACAGCCGCCGCACGAGCAGCAGCGTCTTCATAGGGAGATCATGAGAATGTTTTCAGCCATTGGTCAAAGGGATGGAAGCGGTTTCTCAGCTGGTGAGACAACGACTACGTCACATCAGACCTGTTCACCGGCGGCGGTTACCATCACATAACCGGTCCCGACGCAGTACAACGGGCCGCGCAGCAGCCGCTTTCCGCCCCCCACCGGTCCGGTGTCCGTCTCGGTATCCGGACATCACGCCCACTTTTTCGGAGTTGTTCCCATGACCCTGCTCACCACCTGGCCCGAGTCCGGTCCCGAGAACCTGGTGCGCCGCACCGCCGACCCCGTCGAGATCGCCGCCGCGCTCGCGCCCCTCGGTGTGCGCTACGAGCAGTGGCCGATCCGTGAGGACGTCCCGGCCGACGCGGACAGCGACACCGTCTTCGCCGCGTACGGCCCGGAGATCGACAAGCTGAACGCCGAGGAGGGCTTCACCACCGTCGACGTCCTCGGTCTGCACCCCAGTGACGACCCGGAGTACCCGGCGAAGGCGGCCGGCGCCCGCGCGAAGTTCCTCCAGGAGCACACGCACGACGACGATGACGAGGTCCGCTTCTTCGTCTCCGGCTCCGGCATCTTCTACCTGCACGTGAACGGCGAAGTGCACGCCGTCTACTGCGAGAAGGGCGACCTGCTGGGCGTGCCGCGCGGCACCACCCACTGGTTCGACATGGGCACCAAGCCCGCCTTCACCGCGATCCGCTTCTTCCACGAGGAGGACGGCTGGGTCGGCAACTTCACCGGCTCGACCATCGCCTCGCGCTTCCCCGACTACGACACGATCGACGCGGGCTACCAGCAGGACAAGGCCGCCGCGTGAGCTTGCGGTTCACCGTGGACGCCGTGGTGCTCGACATCGAGGGCACCACGAGCGCCACGGGCTTCGTCGTCGACGTGCTGTACCCGTACTCGCGCTCGCGCTTCGCCGACCTGCTCACCGAGCGGGCCGACGACCCTGCCGTGTCCCGGGCGATCGCGCAGGTCCGCGAGCTGACGGACACCCCGGACGCCGACGCCGTACAGATCGAGAAGACCCTCAACACCTGGCTCGACGAGGACCGCAAGGCCACGCCCCTCAAGACCCTCCAGGGCATCATCTGGTCCGAGGGCTTCGCCCGCGGCGACCTCGTCTCGCACTTCTACGACGACGTCGTACCGGCCCTGCGCGCCTGGCACTCGGCGGGCCTGCGGCTGTACGTCTACTCGTCCGGCTCGGTGGCGGCACAGCGGGCGTGGTTCACGTCCAGCCCCGAGGGCGACCTCCTCCCCCTCGTCTCCGGCCTCTACGACACGGAGAACGCCGGCCCCAAGCAGGAGCCGGAGTCGTACCGCCGTATCGCGGCGGCGACCGGTGTCGAGCCGTCCCGGCTGCTCTTCCTCTCCGACCGGCCCGGCGAGCTGGACGCGGCCGTGGCCGCGGGCTGGCACGCGGTGGGTGTACGGCGGCCGGGAGAGCCGTACTTCGAGCAAGGCGTCGGCGACCACGCGCAGGCGGGGGCGTTCGACGAGATCGGCATCACCAGTTCAAGGAGCACCACGTGACCAGCGAGATCAGTGACCTCGACCTGAAGGAGGCGGGGGCTCGACTCGCCGCCGAGTCCGCCCGGTTCGCCTCGTTCGGCTGGATGCGGGGTACCTCCGGGAACCTGTCCGTGGTGCTGGGCCGGGATCCGTTGCGGCTTGCTGTGACGGCGAGTGGGCACGACAAGGGTGAACTGACGCCCGCGGATGTGGTGTTGGTGGACGGGAACGGCGCCGCCGTCCGGGGTGGGAAGCCGTCCGCCGAGGCCGAACTGCACGCCCGTGTCGCCGCGTTGACCGGTGCCGGTGCGGTTGTCCACGTGCACACGGTGGCGTCCGTCGCGATGGGACGGCGTGAACCGGGCGGGATCGTGTTCAAGGACGTCGAGATGCTCAAGGGCGTCGGTCAGCCCGCGCACGACGTCGAGGTGACCCTGCCGGTCATCGCCAACAGCCAGGACATGAAGGTGCTCGGGGACCGCCTGGAGGCGGCCCGGGACCCGAGGATGCCGGCCGTGGTGGTGGCCGGGCACGGGTTGTACGTGTGGGGGGCGGATGCGCGCCAGGCTCGGCATCACACCGAAGTGGTGGAGTGGCTGCTGGAGTTGGAGCTCACCCAGCGCTGATCCGAGAGAGAAAGGGGACCTCTGAAGCTCAGAGGTCCCCTTTCGCTACTTAAGGCGGTCGCCCGGCAGTTGACCCGCCGAGACCTCCAACACGCCCCGCTCCGTGACCAGTCCCGTCACCAAGCGGCCCGGTGTGACGTCGAACGCGGGGTTGTGGCCGCGCGACTCGGCGGGCGCGGTCCGTACCCCCGCCCACTCCAACACCTCGGCCTCGCCCCGGAGTTCGATGTGGATCTCGTCGCCGGTCTTGGTGGCCAGGTCGACCGTGGTGGTCGGGGCCGCCACCAGGAACGGGATGCCGGCGTCCGCACAGGCCAGGGCGACGCCGACCGTGCCGACCTTGTTCGCGGTGTCGCCGTTGGCGGCGATGCGGTCGGCGCCGACGATGGCCGCGTCGACCTCGCCGCGCAGGATGGTTCCGGCCGCGGCGCCGTCGACCTGGACGTAGTGCGGGATGCCTTCCTGGACCAACTCCCAGGCGGTCAGGCGGGATCCCTGGAGGAGGGGGCGGGTCTCGTCGGCGTAGACGACCTCCACCAGCCCACGTGCGTGCAGTTCGCGGATGACGCCGAGTGCGGTGCCCCAGCCGGCGGTGGCCAGCGCGCCGGTGTTGCAGTGCGTCAGAAGCCTCAACGGCCGCTCCACGCCCACGCGTTGGACCAGCCAGTCCGCGCCGAACGCACCTATCGCGCGGTTGGCCGCGACGTCCTCCTGCTGGACGGCGTCAGCCTCTTCGAGGACCGCGTCGAGGCCCTCGGCGAAGCGGGACATGACCCGGTCCACACACACCATCAGGTTGACCGCGGTGGGCCGGGCCTCGCGGACGCGGGCGACGGCCGCGCGCACCTCCGCCTCGGTCCAGCCCTCCCGCTCGCCCTCGATGATCGCGAGCGCGACGCCGTACGCGCCGGCCGCCCCGATCGCGGGTGCCCCGCGCACGACGAGACGCTGGATCGCGTCGACCAGCGTGTCCACATCGTGGACAGTCACCGTCTCATGGCGGTGCGGAAGCAGGGTCTGGTCGATGAGCGCGAGGCCGCTGCCGGTCCAGTCGACCGCGCGCAATTCCTGGGGCATAACGGGACACTCCTGCTGTTCCGATGGTGTCGGACACCGTACATGACCTCGAAGAACCACAGTTCGAGACAGTCGAGCAGGTGTCTCAAAACGAATGTTAAAGTCCAGCACCCGCAGCCCGAAGGCCGAGACGAAGGAGGACGCGTGCTGTTGACGATGCGCCGTTTCCTCGATCACGGCCGCTGTGCGAGCGACTGCTGTCGACGCTGACCTGTCCCTCTCGCGTCCACCCCTCGTCTCCCCGTCTCACCATCTGGTCGCACGCGCTCCCGCCGGAGCGCGCCTTGCCGTACCCCGGAAGGTCCCCATGCTCCGCAGATCACGTCGCACCCTGCAGCTCGTCGCCGCCACCACGCTCATGGTCACCGCCGCCACCGCCTGTAACGCCGCCGCGAAGACCGACGCCTCGGACAGCGCGAGCGGCAGCAGCGGGAAGTCGTTCACGCTGGTCACGCCGGACGCGGTCGGTCAGAACGAGTTCCTGAAGCTCGCCGTCACCGGGGTGAAGGCCGCCGCGAAGACGCACGACGGGACCGAGAAGGTCTACGAGTCGACGGACACCGCGTCCCAGCAGCAGAACGTGCAGGCCGCCGTGGACGCGAGCCCGAACGTGATCGTGCTGGTCGGCTTCGAGTTCGCGGACATCGTGGCGCAGCAGGCCAAGGCGCACCCCAAGCAGCAGTTCCTGATGATCGACGCGTGCACGACGAAGACGTTCGCGAACGTCACCTGCGCCGTCTTCCGCGAGCACGAGGGTGTCTATCTCGCGGGCGCCGAGGCCGGGCTGCTGAGCAAGAGCGGCAAGGTCGGCGCGGTCGACGTGCTCGACACGCCCCAGTTCCGCCGCTACAGCGACCCGTTCGCGGCCGGTGCCAAGAAGGTCGCCGCGAAGACCTCCGCGTCGACGCGCTTCGTCGGCGGCCAGTCCCCGTTCGACGACTCGGCGCGCGCCAAGGAACAGGCCAACTCCCTGCTCTCCAAGGGCACCGACCAGATCATGGCGGCCGCCGCGGCCGGCAACTACGGCGTGTTCGAGGCCGCGAAGGCCAAGGGCGCGTTCGCGTACGGCGTCGACGTCAACCAGTGCGTCTCCTCGCCCGGCACGGTCGTCGACAACGTGATCAAGAAGACGGACGTCGCCGTGGAGAAGGGCGTCGAGCAGGTCCTCGCGGGCAAGACCGGGACCACGGTGTCGTACGGACTGAAGGAGGGCGGCATCAGCCTCACCGGTCTTGAGGCGGGCGTCGACTCGTCGAAGTGCGTGATCGCCCAGCACAAGGACGTCCTCGCGAAGGTCAAGGCGCTGCGCGACCAGATCGTCTCCGGAGAGCTCAAGGTCGATGACCCGGCCGCCAGTTGACCCAGCCGTCGAGCTCCGGGGAATCACCAAGCGCTTCCCCGGCACGCTCGCCAACGACAACGTCGACCTGTCCGTCGAACGCGGCGAGATCCACGCCCTCATGGGCGAGAACGGCGCCGGCAAGTCCACCCTCATGTCGATCCTCTACGGCATGGAGCGCGCCGACACGGGCTCCATCCGGATCGACGGCCGCGAGGTCACGTTCGGCGACCCGAGCGCCGCGATGGCCGCCGGGCTCGGCATGGTCCACCAGAGCTTCAAGCTGTTCGACTCGCTGACGGTCGCCGAGAACGTCGTCTACGCCGCCGAACCGCGCCGCTTCGGCCTGGTGGACCGGGCCGCGGCCCGCCGCCGGGTGCGTGAACTGGCCGAGGAGCACGGCCTCGCCGTCGATCCGGACGCCCGGGTCGGGGAGTTGCCGGTCGGCCTGCGCCAGCGCGTGGAGATCCTGAAGCTGCTGCACCGGGGCGCCCGCACCCTCATCCTCGACGAGCCGACCGCGGTACTGACCCCCGCCGAGGCGGACACCCTGTTCACGGTCCTCAAGTCGCTGGCCGCGCAGGGCCGTACGGTGATCCTTGTCACCCACAAGCTGCGCGAAGTCCTCGAAGGCAGCGACAACGTGACCGTGCTGCGGGACGGCCGGGTGGTCGCCCGCCTGGTCACCGCGGACACCTCCGCCGACGAGATCGCCGCCGCGATGACCGGCCGCGCGGTCGAGCTGGACCGCGTGCACGCGCCCGGCACACCCGGTGACGTGGTCCTGGACGTGAGAGACCTCACCACGGACTCCGTCCACGATGTGGGACTCACTGTCCACGCCGGGGAGATCGTCGGCATCGCGGGCGTCGCGGGCAACGGCCAGAGCGAGCTGATCGAGGCCCTGGCCGGGCTACGGCCCGTCGCTTCCGGACAGGTGCGTCTCAAGGGGCGGGACATCACCCACGCCTCCGCCACCGAGCGCCGCGCGCAAGGCCTCGCCTACGTACCCGAGGACCGGCACGCGGTCGGTACGGCACCGGCGGCCACCGTCGCCGACAACCTCGCGATGGGCCACCACCGAACGTCCCTCTCCGCAAAGGGACTTCTGCCGCCCGCGTCCGTACGCGCCCACGCCGGGCGGCTCATCGAGCGCTTCGGCATCAAGGCGGCCACCCCCGAGGTGCCCGCCTCCGCGCTGTCCGGCGGCAATCTGCAGAAGCTGCTGATCGGCCGCGAACTCGCCCATGAGGCACCGCTGTTGCTCGTCGAGCAGCCCACGCGCGGGGTCGACATCGGCGCCATCCAGAACATCCACGACCAGATCGTCGCCTACCGCGACGCCGGTCACGCCGTCCTCCTCGTCTCCGCCGAACTGAGCGAGATCCGGGGCCTCGCGGACCGGGTCCTCGTGATGTACGAGGGCCGGGTCACGGCGACGTACACGAAGGACGAGGCCGACGAACGCGCGCTCGGGCTCGCCATGGCGGGCGGGACCGTGGCGCCGACGGAGGCCGTCGACTGACATGGCACACACTCAAATGCCGCGCATATCAGGGGTGTTGCGCTCCCCCATCACCTTCTCCGTGCTCGCGGGCCTGGTCATCGGCGCGCTGTTCCTGGTCGGTACCGGCGCGGACCCGCTCAGCGCCTACAGCGCGGTCCTCACCGGCTCGCTCGGCGCGGACGGCATCGGCTCCACGCTGAGCACCGGCACCAGCGTGCTCGGCATGGCCCTCGCGCTGGCGATCCCGCTGCGGGCCGGGCTGATCAACCTCGGCGGCGACGGACAGATGGTCCTCGGCGGCATCACGGCGGCCGTGACCGGCCTCTACTCCCCGCTGCCGGCGCCCCTGACCGTCGTACTGGCGCTGCTCGCGGGCATGGCCGTGGGCGCCGCGTACGCCGCCCTCGCCGCCCTGTGCGAGAACCGCCTCGGCGTCCCGCTCCTGGTCAGCAGCCTGCTGCTGAGCTACCCGGCGGTCTCGCTCGCCTCCTACCTGGCGCGCTACCCGCTCAAGGAACCCGGCTCCAGCCTCCCCCAGACCCGCGCGATGCCGGACGGTGTCGCGCTGCCCGCGTTCGGCGACTCGACGGTCACCGTCGGGCTGATCCTTGTCGTCCTCGCGGCGGCCGGGTACTGGTTCACGGACAAGCGCACGGCCTTCGGCTACGAGATCCGCATGACGGGCCTCAACTCCCGTTTCGCCGCCTACGCGGGCGTCGAACGCCGGGGCCTGACCCTCAAGTTGATGTCCGTGTCCGGCGCCCTGGCCGGACTCGTGGGCGCCATAGGGGTATTGAGCTTCCCGTACCGCTTCGTCGACGGCTCGCTCACGGCACCCGGCTACACCTGGACGGGACTTACGGCGGCCCTGTTGGCAGCCGCGGCCCCGCTCGGCACGGTCGTCGCCTCCTTCTTCTTCGCCGTCCTCGCGGTCGGCGGCCTGGCGATGGAGCGCACGACCGAGGTGCCACGCGAACTGACTCAAGTCCTCCAGGCCATCGTGATCGTGTTCCTCGCGGCCCGACTCCGCTTCCCCACCAAGTGGTTCAGCAGGCGTACTCAGGAAAGCGGGGCCGCGTGATGTTCTTCGACTCCGATCTCCTGATGTCGGCGCTGCGCGCGCTGACCCCGATCCTGCTGGCCGCGCTCGGCGGTGCCCTGTGCGAGCGGGCGGGGGTCTTCAACATCGGCCTCGAAGGCATGATGCTGATGGGCTGCTTCACGTCGGTGGCCACGAGTTGGTTCACGGGCAGTGCCTGGCTCGGCGTCCTCGCCGCCGCCCTCGCGGCAGCCGCGTACTCCCTCATCCTCGCCGTCGGCGCGGTGACTCTGCGCGGGGACGCGGTCGTGCTCGGAATCGCCATGAATCTCCTGGCAGTTGGCCTGACCAGCTTCCTGTTGCGTACGGTCTTCGGTGTGCAGGGCACTTTCGACGATCCGTCACTCGCCGGGCTGCCGGTGGTCGGTGGCTTCACCCCGCTCGCGTATCTGGCGTTCGTCGCGGTCGCGGTGGCCGCGGTGATGCTGTCCCGCCATGTGTGGGGACTGCGGCTGCGCGGGGTCGGCGAGGCACCGGACGCGGCGGCCACGCTGGGGGTGAGCCCGGCGAAGTACAAGTACGCGGCGGTGCTGATCTCCGGTGTGCTGTGCGGGCTCGCGGGGGCCCAACTCGCGCTCGGCAACGTCACGTTGTTCTCCGAGAACATGACGGCCGGCCGGGGCTGGATCGCCGTCGTCGCGGTGATGCTCGGCCGCGCGGCACCCGTCGGCGTACTGCTCGCGGCGCTGCTCTTCGGTCTCGCCGAGGCCGCCGGCTTCCGACTCCAGGGCGTCGGCCTGCCGCAGCAAGCCACCGATGCCGCGCCCTACGTCGTGACGCTCGTCGCCCTCTTCCTCTCGACGGCCCGTCGCCGTCGCCGTACCGCCAACTCCCCTTCCGGAGCCACTACATGACGCAGGATCTACTGCCCATCACCCGCATTCCGCGCACCGGACTCCCGGCGCACGCGGTGGTCGTCGGCGACCCGGCGCGTGCCGCCGCCGTGGCCGCGCTGCTCGACGGCGCCGAGGAGGTGTCGTACCACCGCGAATACCGTGTGTTCAGCGGGAGTTGGAAGGGCCTGCCGGTCACCGTCGCCTCGCACGGGGTGGGCGGTCCCGGCGCGATCCTGCTGTTCCAGGAGCTGGCGGACGCGGGGGTCCGCACCTTCCTGCGCTTCGGCACGGCCGGCGCGATGAAACCCGGTATCGGCGACGGCGACCTCGTCATCGCGGAGGCGGCCGTACGCGACGACGGTGTCACGCAGCAGATGCTCCCGCCGGAGTACCCGGCGGTCGCCGCCCCCGAGGCGGTCCTCGCCCTCCAGCGCGCGGCCCGCGAGACCGGCGCCCCGCACCACCGGGGGATCGTGTGGACCCGAGCGGCCTTCCAGCCCGGTCTCATTCCTCTCTTCTCCTACGACGGCGCGGGGCTCGCGGCGATCGAGATGGAACTGTCGGCGCTGCTGGTCACCGCCTCGCTGCGGGGTCTGGTCGCGGGCGGGGTCCTGGTCATCGACGGTGCCAACGCCGATGAGCTCGTCGACGCGGACGCCACCGGTGGGTACGACCCGCACCGGGACGTCGTCGCGGCCGGTGTCGAACGCGGTGCGGTGGTCTCGCTGGAGGCGCTGCGACTGCTGGCGGAAGGGAACGAGGCGTGAGCATCGACCTGTTGGTGCACGGCGGGGATGTCCTGACCGTCGACGAGGCCGGAACTGTCGTACAGGACGGGGCAGTTGCCGTCCACGAGGGCGAGATCGTCGCCGTAGGACCCGCCGAGGAGCTGAAAGCACGCTTCACTGCTGCGGAGTCGATCGACGCCTCGGGCTGTCTCGTCCTGCCCGGACTCATCAACACGCACACCCACCTCGCGATGACGCTGCTGCGCGGTCGCGCCGACGACGTCACTCTCCAGGGCTTCCTGGAGCGGGTGTTGAAGTGGGAGGCCGAGCTGCTGGCGCCGAAGAACGTGGCGGCGGCGGTGCGGCTCGCGGTGGCCGAGAGCGTGCGCGCCGGGGTGACCTCGGCGCTCGACATGTACTGGTTCCACGAGGCGGCCGAGCAGGCGGCCCGTGAGGCCGGCTGGCGGCTGCACTCGGGGCCGACCTTCATGGACGTACCGGAGCCGCCGGACGGTATGCCGTACGAGGACCGACTCGACTGGGCGCGAAGGGACTTGGCGGCGCGGGGTGCGGCACGCCCCGGTCGGCGGCCGATCCTGTTCGCGCACTCGACCTACACCCTCTCCCCCGACCAGCTGGTCGACATCGCCGCCCTGGCACGGGAGTTCGGGGCGCTGCTGCACATCCACGCGGCGGAGAACCCGACCGAGGTCGCGACCGTCGAGGTCAAGTACGGCAAGCGGCCTGTGGAGTTGCTCGACTCGCTCGGGCTGCTCGGTCCCGATCTGCTGCTCGCGCACGCCGTGGACCTGACCGGCCCGGAGATCGCGGCGCTGGCCCGCACGGGCACGTCGGTGGCCCACTGTCCGGTGTCGAACCTGAAGTTGGGCTGCGGGATCGCGCCGGTGCCGCGGCTGCTCAGCGCGGGGGTCACCGTCGGGCTCGGCACGGACGGGGCCGTCAGCTCCAACACGCTGGACCTGCTGGGCGCCGTACGACAGGCGGCGTTGGTGCACAAGGCGGGCGGTGATCCGACGGCGGTCGGGGCCGAGCAGGCCGTGCGGATGGCGACGATCGAGGGCGCGCGGGCGCTGGGGCTGGGGGAGCACCTGGGGTCCCTGGAGGTCGGCAAGCGGGCCGATCTGATCGTGCTCGACCTGGGCGGTCCGCATCTGCGGCCGCTGCACGACCCCTGGTCGACGCTCGCGTACGCGGCGCACTCGGCGGACGTGCGGGACACGGTGGTGGACGGCCGGGTGCTGATGCGGAACCGGACACTGGCCACGCTGGACGAGGAAGCCGTGATCGCGGAGCTCGAATCACTTGCCTGAGCTGTGGATTTCCCTCCCGTTCAGCCCACTGAACCCCCATAATGTGCCTGATACATCGGATGTCTGAGCAACAGGGAGGTCGGTCATGGCAGTGACCGATGAGGCGATCGAGAAAATCAAGGGAATGATCGTCTCCGGCGCGCTGCGTCCCGGCGATCGGCTGCCCAAGGAGAGCGAACTCGCCGCCGAACTCGGCCTGTCCCGCAACTCCCTGCGGGAGGCCGTGCGCGCGCTGTCGCTGATCCGCATCCTGGATGTGCGGCAGGGCGACGGCACGTACGTCACGAGTCTGGATCCTCAACTCCTGCTGGAGGCGCTGAGTTTCGTCGTGGACTTCCACCGCGACGACACGGTCCTCGAATTCCTGGCCGTACGGCGGATTCTGGAACCCGCCGCCACCGGGATGGCGGCGCTGCGGATCAGCGAGCAGCAACTCGACGCGCTCACCCTTCAGTTGGACGCGCTGGGCGGTGCTCCCTCGGTGGAGGAACTGGTCGCCTGTGACCTGGAGTTCCACCGGGGCATCGTGCAGAGTTCCGGCAACTCGGTGCTCTGCTCGCTGCTCGACGGTCTGTCGGGCCCCACCACGCGGGCCAGGATCTGGCGCGGGCTGACCCAGGAGGACGCGGTCAGCCGGACCCTGCACGAGCACCGGGCGATCCTGGGCGCGCTGCGCGACCGGGACGCGGAGGCGGCACGCTCGTGGGCGACCGTGCACATCGCGAGCGTGGAGCAGTGGCTGCGTTCGACTCTGTGAACGAGTGAGTGGGTCCGCTGATCCATCGGAGGAGTGACCGGCCGGTCCAGGTCCGCACCGGGTGGCGATCTTGTGTGTTCGACCGGCTCGGACGGGGCAGGCATGGGGTCACTCCCCCGTGCAAGGGGGCTGCGGGCGCCCCCGTCGGACGCCGTAAGGTTGGGGCGTACGCGAGGGCAGATCGGAAGGAGGCGCTGGGTGATCGAGCTGGAGGGGGTTCCCGAGCTGATCGACCCAGTGATGGTGGCCGCGTTCGAGGGCTGGAACGACGCCGGCGACGCCGCCTCCACCGCGGTCGCGCATCTGGACAGGGAGTGGAAGGGCGAGGTGTTCGCGGCCCTGGACGCCGAGGACTACTACGACTTCCAGGTGAACCGGCCCACGGTGTGGATGGATTCCGGTGTGCGAAAGATCACTTGGCCCACGACCCGCCTCTCGGTGGTCCGGGTCGGCGGTGAGAAGCCGCGTGATCTCGTACTCGTCCGAGGCATCGAACCGTCGATGCGCTGGCGCTCGTTCTGCAACGAGCTGCTGGGCTTCGCGCACGAGCTGGGCGTGGAGCTGGTGGTGATCCTGGGCGCGCTGCTCGGTGACACCCCGCACACCCGTCCGGTGCCGATCAGCGGGACCACGTCCGACGCGGACCTGGCGCAGCGCATGGACCTGGAGGAGACCAAGTACGAGGGTCCCACCGGGATCGTCGGCATCCTCCAGGAGGCGTGCACGCACGCGGGCGTCCCGGCCGTGTCGCTGTGGGCGGCGGTGCCGCACTACGTGTCGCAGCCGCCCAACCCGAAGGCCACCCTGGCGCTGCTGAACCGCCTGGAAGACCTGATCGACGTGCGCATCCCGCTGGGCGAACTGCCCGAGGACGCGCGCGCCTGGCAGGTCGGCGTGGACCAACTGGCCGCCGAGGACAGCGAGGTCGCCGAGTACGTCCAGACGCTGGAGGAGGCCCGCGACACCGCGGAGCTGCCGGAGGCGTCGGGCGAGGCGATCGCCCGCGAGTTCGAGCGCTATCTGCGGCGCAGGGACGGCGGGGGCAGTCCGCCGCCGGGCGGGCATGCCACGGCGGACGGCAGCGACAGCGCGTCGTATCTGCGGGACAACCCCAGTGCCGGCCGTCCGAAGCCGACGAGGCCCGCGAAGCCGGAGACGGAGCCCGGGACCGGGCCCGACACCGGACCCGAGGCCGACGACGAGGACTCCTCCGAGGAGTGATTCTGCAGGTCAACAGGGCGTGAAACAGGGGCGGTTCCTCCCATCCGGGAGGAACCGCCCCTGTTCTGTCCGCCGTTGCTAGAGGGCCACGCCCAACAGGGCGTCCACCGCGCGGGACACGACGCCGGGGGCGCCCTCGTCGCTGCCGCCCCGGTCGCGCTGAACGGCGGCCCAGCGGTCGACCGCGGCGAGCGCGGCGGGGGCGTCGAGGTCGTTCGCGAGGGCTTCGCGCATCTCCTCGACGAGCTTCAGGGCGGAGGGGCCGTCGGGCCGGGAGACGGCGGCACGCCAGCGGCCGAGCCGGGCGACCGCGTCCGCGAGCACCCCGTCGGTCCACTCCCAGTCGGCGCGGTAGTGGTGGGCGAGCAGCGCCAGCCGGATCGCGGCCGGGTCGACGCCCTCGCGGCGCAGCGCCGAGACGAAGACCAGGTTGCCCTTGGACTTCGACATCTTCTCGCCGTCCAGGGCGACCATGCCGGCGTGGACGTACGCCTTCGCCATGGGGAACTCGCCGGTCAGCACCTGGGCGTGCGAGGCGCCCATCTCGTGGTGCGGGAAGGCGAGGTCGGAGCCGCCGCCCTGGACGTCGAAGCCCATGCCGAGGTGGTCCAGGGCGATGGCCACGCACTCGATGTGCCAGCCGGGGCGGCCGGCGCCCAACGAGCCGCCGTCCCAGCTGGGTTCGCCCTCGCGGGCGGCGAGCCACAGGATCGGGTCGAGCGGGTTCTTCTTGCCCGGGCGGTCCGGGTCGCCGCCGCGCTCGGCGGACAGCAGGCGCATCGCGGCGGCGTCGAGGTTCGACACCTTGCCGAAGTTCGGGTCGGAACCGACCGAGAAGTAGATGTCGCCCTCGAGTTCGTAGGCGGCACCGGCCTCCCTGAGGCGCTCGACGAGCGGCACGATGCCGGGTATCGCCTCGACCGCGCCGATGTAGTGCTGCGGGGGCAGCATGCGCAGGGCGGTCATGTCCTCGCGGAAGAGCGCCGTCTCCTTCTCGGCGAGGGCGACCCAGTCGACGCCGTCGCGCACCGCGCGCTCCAGGAGCGGGTCGTCGACGTCGGTCACGTTCTGGACGTAGTGGACCTGGCGCTTGGTGTCGAGCCACACGCGCTGCACGAGGTCGAACGCGTTGTAGGTCGCCGCGTGCCCCATGTGGGTGGCGTCGTACGGCGTGATGCCGCATACGTAGAGACGGGCGACGGGACCGGTGTCAGGGGTGACCAGACCGCCGGTCGCGGTGTCGTGGATCCGGAGGTCGCGGCCCTTGCCGGGCAGGGCGGGGACCTCAGAAGCGGGCCAGGCATACATGTCATGAGCGTAACCGGACAGGTGTTTCGCATACGAACCGGACCAGGGCGGACGGCCGATCAGGCCCTCTTGCGCGCCCGTGATCGCCGTGCTCCTACACCGGCGGCCACGGAATGGCCGGCCACTCCCCGCTCGGCTCGGGATGCTTTCCGGCCGCGAGCAGCGCGTCGACCCGCGCGCGCGTGGCGTCGAGTTCGACGGCGGTGATCAGCTCGGCGAGCTTCCCGGCCAGGCCGCCACCGTCCCTGAGCGCCTCTCTGAGCCCCTGGAGGACCTCGATCGACTCCGGGGTGAGGGACTCGCCCGCCCAGCCCCACAGGAGGGTGCGCAGCTTGTTCTCGGCGTTGAAGGTGACTCCGTGGTCGATGCCGTAGAGGCGGCCCTCGTCGGCGGGCAGCAGATGGCCGCCCTTGCGGTCGGCGTTGTTGATGACGGCGTCGAGGACGGCGAGCCGGCGCAGCCGCTCGTCGTCGGCGTGCACCAGGAGGGCGGTCTTCCCCTCGCCGACCTCGGCGAACCCGATGGCCTTCCAGCCCGCCTCGGGCTCCTCGGCGTCGACCAGGGCCAGCAACTCCGACTCGGCCGCCGCCTCGATCCACAGCTGGCACATGCCCTCGCCGTACGGCCCGTCGCGCAGCACGGTGGTCGGCACGAGCCCCCAGCCGGTCGCCTCGGAGACCTCGTAGGCGGCGACCTCGCGCCGGGCCAGGTTGCCGTCCGGGAAGTCCCACAGGGGGCGCTCCCCGGCGACCGGTTTGTAGACGCAGGACGCCTCACGGCCCTCGTACGTCACGGAGCAGAACAGCACCGCGTTCGACGCCTCGCGGATGCGTCCGCGTACCTTCAGCTCACCCTTGGCGAGCAGCTCGGCCGTGGTCACGCTCCGCGGCGGTATCCGTTCTGGCGCGGACATACGTGTCCTTCCGGGTCGAGCGGGAGGCTGCACAACGGGCAGGGCGGACGGCCGGCGTTGACGACGTCGAGGGCCCGCTTGGCGAAGGCGCGGGCCTGGGCGCCGGTGAGGCGGACCCGCAGCATCGGGGGTCCGTTCTCCTCGTCCTGGAGCAGTCGCTCCTCGGCCTCGGCGAGGTCCTCCTCGGACTCCGCGTCGAGCTCCACGAGGGCCTGCGCCTCGACGATCATGCGCTGTTCCTCGCCGTCCCAGGCGAGCGCCATGGTCCCGACGCGGAACTCCTCCTCGACGGGGGTCTCCAGCGGGCGGGTGTCGGAGATCTCGGTGGGGGTGACGGCCGGGACGGCCGCGCTGCCGCCGCTGCGCCGTACGACCTCGTCCAGAAGCTCGTCCATGCGCTCGGCGAGCGCGGCGACCTGCGTCTTCTCCAGGGCCACGCTGGTCACCCGAGGACCGGCGGCGGCCTGGAGGAAGAACGTACGGCGCCCGGGCAGACCGACCGTACCGGCTACGAAGCGGTCCGGCGGGTCGTAGAGGAACACCTGACGGGACACGTCCTGTCTCCATTGGAATCGACTGCTGACAAGTGCGGCGCTACTGCGACCGCTTCACCCTACTGCGGCCGACGATCACGGTGCGCCCGCGCCGCCCCCGACCGTGGCCTCGTCGCCCGGGGGCTCCTCGCGCGGCGCCAGGGAGGCGAGATCGCCGGTGTCCCCGAGCCGTACGAGAAAGGGCCTGAGACGGGTGTAACGGATCGCGGTGATGGAACACGGTTCCACGGAGATCCGCTGGAAGAGGTCGAGATGAAGTCCGAGTGCGTCCGCGACGAGGGACTTGATGATGTCGCCGTGCGAGCACATCAGGTAGACGGCGTCGGCGCCGTGATCGCGCTCCACGCGCGCGTTCCACTCGCGTACGGCCTCGGCCGCGCGGGTCTGCATCGCCCGCATCGACTCGCCGCCGGGGAACGCGGCTGCCGAGGGATGCGCCTGTACGACCTCCATCAGGGGCTCGCCCGACAGCTCGGCGAGCTTGCGCCCGGACCAGTCGCCGTAGTGGCACTCCCCGATCCGCTCCTCGGTGTGCAGCCGCAGGTCGGGGCGGGCGTCCAGGAGGGGCTGGAGGGTCTCCTGGCAGCGCTGCAGCGGGCTGGCGACCACCTCGGCGATCGGCAGCGCGGCGAGCCGTCCCGGGAGTGCGGCGGCCTGGGCGTTGCCCCGCTCGTCGAGGGCGACACCGGGCGTCCAGCCGGCGAGCACTCCCCCGGTGTTGGCGGTCGAACGTCCGTGCCGGACAAGGATCAACGTGGGCATGCGGCCAAGGGTAGGCGTACCCCAGGGTGCGTTTTCGGCCGGGCGGCGGGAGAATACGCACCGTGATCGTCGACTACGCCATCTACCGCGACGGGCGCCGGACCGAGGGGCCCGGCGACTTCTCGGACGGCCTGGACCACTGCCGTCGGGTGGGTGACGCGTTCGTCTGGATCGGCCTCTACGAGCCCACGGAGGACGAGTTCGACAAGGTCACCCAGGAGTTCGCGCTGCACCCACTGGCCGTCGAGGACGCCCTGACCGCGCATCAGCGGCCCAAACTGGAGGTCTACGACGACTCGCTGTTCATGGTCCTCAAGCCGGTGGGCTACGAGGCGGACAGCGACGTGGTCACCTCCGGCGAGGTCATGGTCTTCGTGGGCGACTCCTTCGTGGTGACCGTCCGGCACGGCGAGGAGGCCCCCCTGGCGGCCGTACGGCACCGCCTCGAGGAGGAGCCGGAGATGCTGCGGCACGGTCCTACGGCGGTGCTGTACTCGATCGCCGACGCCGTGGTCGACCACTACGTGGACGTCGCGGGCGAGTTGGGGACCGACCTGGAGGAGCTGGAGGCGGCGGTGTTCTCGCCGACCGGCGGCGGCTCGCGGACCACGGCGTCGCGGATCTACGCCTTCAAGCGGCAGATCCTGGAGTTCCGCCGGGCCACCGGACCGCTCGCGCAGCCGCTGTCCCGGCTCGCGGGCGCCGGTCTCGCCGGGGACCGGGTGCGGTTCGTGCACGACAAGGCGCGGCCGTTCTTCCGGGACGTGAACGACCACCTGATGAAGGTCAACGAGTCCGTGGAGGGCCTGGACCGGCTGGTCTCGGACGTCCTGGCGGCGCATCTCGCGCAGACCGGCGTCCGGCAGAACGACGACATGCGGAAGATCTCCGGGTGGGCGGCCATGGCCGCGGTCCCCACGATGATCGCGGGCGTCTACGGCATGAACTTCGACCACATGCCGGAACTGCACTGGCTGTGGGGGTATCCGGCGGTGATCCTGCTGATGGTCGCCCTGGAGGTGCTGTTGTACCGGACGTTCAAGCGGCGCGGCTGGCTGTAGTTCTCACGCGAATTCGGGGGCCGTGGTCGCCGGTCCGCCGAGGGCGTCGCGTCGTTCCGGCATCCTCAGGGACACCATCCGCCGCCAGCCGCCGAGCCGTTCGTACGCGTACACGGCGTGGATGCCCGCGGCGAGCACCGCCGACTTGGCCCGCGGCCAGCCGAGGACGCGTCCCATGTGGGCCATCACGGCGAGACTCACGTCCCGGTAGATGCGGATCTCGGCGAGCGCGCACTCGCGCAGCGTCCGCTGGATCGCGCGGCCGTGTCCCGCGGCCGCGAAGCGCAGCAACTCCTCGTGGCAGTACGCGAGATGGTTGTCCTCGTCGTGCGAGATCATCCGCACCGCGCGGCCCAGGTCGGGATGGTCCGCGAAGTGCCTGCGCAGCAGGTCCATCTGCTCGGAGGCGCGCTGTTCGGTGACCCGGCTGTGGGCGAGGTAGACGACGATGTCCTGGACGGTGAGCGACTGGTCGCCCTTGAGCTTCTCGTGCGGGAGACCGATGCCGTGCCGCTCCAGGAGCATCGTGTAGTCGGTGTCCGAGGGCACCGGAACGGGTTCGAGGCCACGCTTCTTCATGAGGGCGTTGAAAATGCGCCCGTGCTTGTCCTCGTCGGCGCCGTGCCGGCTGATCTTGGGGGCGAGGTCGCGCTCGGCCGGCGGGACGAGGGCGGCGATGCGCCCGTTCTCCCAGCCGCCCTGGGACTCCCCGCCGGCCGCGATGGAGCAGAACAGCCGGAAGGACTCGTCGTCGTCGAGGATCTCCTGGAACAGGCTCTTGGCCGAAAGCATCTGAAGGCACCTCCATGCAGGATTCCGCCGCATTCCGCAAAGAACGAGTCAAATGCGACGTCAGAGGTGCTGCAACAGCAGTGTCGGACAACTCCGCCAAAAGGAGGACGGCGGATGTCCCTCCGGGGGCGTAACCGCGCGGCCCGCCGCGCGTTGTTCCCCGTGACGGCCGTGGCGGGGAAGACCCCCCGAGCCCCCACCACGGCCGTAGAAAACTTCCGTACGGCAGGGCCGCGTTACGCGAGACCCGCGCGCTCCAGTGCGTCGGTTCCGGCGCGGAGGGCGGCGATCCGCTCCTCCAGGGTCCAGCCCGCCGGGGCGAGCGTCAGGGTGGTGACACCGGCCGCCGCGTACTCCTTCATCCGGTCCGCGATGCGGTCCACGGAGCCCAGGAGCGTCGTCTTGTCGATCAGGTCGTGCGGGATGGCGGCCGCGGCGCCGTCCTTGTCGCCGGCCAGGTACTTGTCCTGGATCTCGGCGGCCGCCTCCTCGAAGCCCATGCGCTGAGCCTGCTTGTTGTAGAAGTTCTGCTGCCGGCTGCCCATGCCGCCGACGTAGAGCGCGGTGTACGGGCGGAAGGTGTCGGCGAGCTTCTCGACGTCCTTGTCCTCGCCGAGGGCGAGCGGGAGCGTCGGGACGATGTCGAAGCCTTCGAGGGTCTTGCCCGCCTTCTCGCGCCCGGCCCGCAGGTGCCGTACGGCGGTGTCCTCCAGGTGCTCGGCGGACGGGAAGATGAGCAGCGCGCCGTCGGCGATCTCGCCGGTCTGCTCCAGGTTCTTCGGGCCGATCGCCGCGATGTACAGCGGAATGTGCTCGCGCTGCGGGTGCACGGTCAGCTTGAGCGGCTTGCCCGGGCCGCCGGGCAGCGGCAGCGTCCAGTGCTCGCCGTCGTACGACAGCCGCTCGCGGGTCATGGCCTTGCGGACGATCTCGACGTACTCACGCGTGCGTGCCAGGGGCTTGTCGAACTTGACGCCGTACCAGCCCTCGGAGACCTGCGGGCCCGAGACGCCGATGCCGAGGCGGAAGCGGCCCCCGGAGAGGGAGTCGAGGGTCGCGGCGGTCATCGCGGTCATCGCGGGCTGGCGGGCCGGGATCTGGAAGATGGCCGAGCCGACGTCGATGCGCTCGGTCTGCGCGGCGACCCAGGTGAGCACCGTGGCCGCGTCGGAGCCGTAGGCCTCGGCGGCCCAGCACACGGCGTAGCCGAGGCGGTCGGCCTCCTGGGCCACGGCCAGATTGTCGCCGTCCATTCCGGCACCCCAGTAGCCGAGGTTGATCCCGAGCTGCATGGCAGACCCCTTACCCGTCAGTAACGTCGCTGTTGTGCCGACCCTAGCGCGAGGTGGTCCCGGCGGACAGGACGGGTGCCGGTGAGTGGTCACGGAGCGTGCCGTGCGACCGACTGTGGATCATCGTGGAAATCGGTTATCCACAGGCAACCACAGGCCAGGTTCAGGCCAGTAATCTCGGCGTTCATGGAGCAGAGGCATCTCGGCCGTACCGGCCTTCGTGTGTCCCGGATCGGACTCGGCACCCTCACGTGGGGACGCGACACCGACGAGCATGACGCCGCGGACCTCTTGAAGGCGTTCTGGGAGGCCGGCGGCACCCTCGTCGACACGGCGGACGTGTATGGCGACGGGGAGGCCGAGTACCTGCTCGGACAGCTCATAGAAGGGCTCGTGCCGCGCCGGGACCTGGTCATCTCGACGAAGGCGGGGAGCGTGCCCGACCCCGACCGCCGCTTCGACGGCTCACGCGGCCATCTGCTCGCCGCGCTGGACGCCTCGCTGGCCCGGCTCGGCACCGACTACGTCGACCTGTGGCACATCCACGCCTTCGACCCGTTCACCCCGCTCGAGGAGACCCTCCAGGCCCTCGACCTGGCGGTCAGCAGCGGCCGGGCACGCTACGCGGGCGTCTCCAACTACTGCGGCTGGCAGCTCGCCAAGGCGGCGACCTGGCAGCTCGCGGCGCCGGGCTCGCGGACACGGCTGGCCAGCACACAGCTGGAGTACTCGCTGCTGCAGCGGGGCGTGGAGCGCGAGGTGCTGCCGGCCGCGCTGGACCTGGGCATCGGGCTGCTGCCCTCCTCGCCGCTCGGGCGCGGGGTGCTCACCGGGAAGTACCGGCACGGCACACCGGCCGACTCGCGCGGCGCCTCGGAGCACATGGGGCTCTTCGTCGCGCCCTACCTCGACGACACGGCGACCCGCATCGTGGACGCCGTGACCACGGCCGCGGACGGGCTCGCCGTGACACCCCTTCAGATCGCCCTGGCCTGGGTCCGTGACCGGCCCGGGGTGGCCGCCCCGATCGTCGGCGCGCGCAACGCGCAGCAGCTCACGGCCGCATTGTCAGTGGAGGCGCTTAGTCTTCCTGACGAGATCTGCCGAGCGCTCGACGATGTGTCGGCGCCTCTGCACCGCTATCCCGATCACGACTGGAGCACGCTGTGAGCACGGACCCGGAGACCACGGAGACCTCGCCGGCCGAGGGCGCGGAGGCGACGCGGGACACCGTGGCGGACGCCGCCGAGGACACGGGCACCGGCACGGACGCCGGCGAGGGACCCGGGGGCGCGGATGGGGGCCCGGCCGGGGAGAGTTCGGCCGCCGACGGCGCGGATACGGACGCCGAGAGCACGGACGCCGGCGCCGGCGCCGGCGAGGCAGCGACCGCCGAGGGCGCCGAGGGCGCCGAGGTCACGGAAGCCGCCGGTGAGGCCACCGCCGAAGCTGCCGCCGCCCCCGAACTCTCCGAAGCCGCCGCCGAGTTGCTCGCGCAGCGGCTGGAGCGGGAGCGGATCGAGCGGCGGAAGGCGGAGAAGGCCGGGCCCATCGCGGCCGGGACCAAGCTGAGCGGTACGGCCGCCGATCTGCTCGCGGCCGTACGGGCCGTGGAGAGCGGCGAGAAGCCCGTCGCCACCGCGTTCACCGGGCCGGAGCCCGCCCCGCGCCGCCCCGCCACCCCCGAAGCCGTGCGGCGCCCGCAGCCCGTCACGGCCGAGCCCGGCGCCCCGGCCGGCGAGACCGTCGCCTCCGTACGGCAGGTGCTGGTCGAGGGCGGCGCGCCCGAGTCGCTCGCGGCCCAGGTCGCGGCGGCGCTCGGCGAGGGTGCGGACGACCAACTCCGCGAGGATCCCTGGCAGTTGCTGCGCGTCCCGGGGGTACGGCCCGAGCAGGCCGACGGTTTCGCGCGGGCGCTGCTCGGCGCCGAGTGCGCGCCGGACGACGAGCGGCGGGGCCGGTCGGTCACCGGCTGGCTCCTGGAGCAGGCGGCCCTGGCCGGGCATACGGCCCTGGAGGCCTCGGCGTTGACTGCCGCGATGGCCAAGCAGGGTGTGCCCGACCCCGACGCGGCGACGCAGAGCGCCATCGCGGAGGGCGAAGTGCTGGTGTTCCAGGACGCGTTGGACGAGCCCGCGGTCCCGGTGCAGCGCACGGACGACGAGGCGGAGGAGGAGGAGCGTCCGGTCCGGGTGCTGATCGGCCTGGAGCGGTACGCGCTCGCCGAGGAGAGCCTCGCCGACGGACTGGCCAAGCTGATCAACTCCGTGCCGAAGGAGGACGGTTCGGCGGCGGACTGGGAGCGGGCCGGCGGTGCCAAGGGGTCCACCGGCGAGCTGATCCGCGCGGTCGCGGGGCACGGCCTGGTGCTGCACACCGGCGGGGAGGCGTCCCTCGAAGAACCGGCCGCGCTGCTGCACACGGCGGCGGGCTTCGGACTCCGCGCCTGGGCCGCCGCGTACAGCCCGGTGGGCCGGGACCGGTTCGCCGCGCTGCTGACGCGGTCCGGCGGGACGGCTGGGGCCGCGCCCGGTGACGGACCCCAAGTGGCCACCGTCGCCGGGTTGTTGGCCGGCTCAGCCGGTGTCGAAGGCCCCGGGCGGGACGCAGACGGCGCCCTGGACCTGGATCTCCTCGTCGTGCTCGACGCGCCTCAACTGGACGTCGAGACGGCGGCGTTGCTCACCGAGTCGCTGCCGGACGGCGCCCGGCTGGTGCTGGCCGGGGACCCCGCGGTGCTGTGGTCGGCGGGCCCCGGGCGGGTCTTCGCCGATCTGCTCGCCGCGCGGGCCTGCCCCCACGTCGTGTCCCGCCGCCCCGACCTCGGTCCCGTGGGCGAGCTGGTCTCCGGCATCGGCATCGGCGAGCTGAACCAGGTGGAGGCCCCCGGCAAGGAGGTCGTGATCGTGCCGGTCCGGGATGCCGGCGAGGCCGTGCACCGGACCGTGCAGCTCGTCGCCGACTCGGTGCCGCGCGTGATCGGCGTCCCCGCCGAACAGACCACGGTGATCACTCCGGGCCACGGCGGCGCGGCCGGCACCCGCGCCCTCAACGTGGCGCTGAAGGAGCGGCTCAACCCCGGCCCCGGCCGGTTCGGCGGCTTCGACCCCGGTGACCGGGTCGCCTACTCCCCCACCCCGGGCCGTACCGTCGTCGGCCAGGTGGTGAAGGCCGACGCCGAGGGGCTGCACCTGTCGTGCGCGGGCGAACCCGTCGTCGTACCGAAGGAGCGGGTGGAGCAGTCCGTGCGGCACGGGTGGGCGCTGACCGCGCATCAGGCGGTGGGGGCGCGGTGGCCCGCGGTGGTCGTGGTGCTGCCCGGGGACGCGGCGCAGGCGCTCAGCCGGCCCTGGGTCTACACGGCGTTCAGCCGGGCGGACCGTCATCTCTCCGTGGTGCACGGCGTCGACCAGGCACTGCCCCGCGCTGTGGCCGAGATCCCGGCCAAGCCGCGCACGACCCGGTTGCCGGTCCTGCTGCGACCGCAGGTCCCGGCAGGGAGCTGAACCGGACGACGGCGGTGGTCACGGAGGGGCTTCCTCCGTGACCGCCGCCGTCGTCGTCGTTCGTCACTGTCGGCGAGGCGCGGCTCAGCGGTCCGCTTCGAGCGCCTCCAGATCCTCGTCCTCGTCGAGATCCGCGTCGAGGTCGGGATCGAGTTCGTCCTCGATGCCGTCCTCGATCTCCGCCCCGGGTTCGTCCACCTCGTCGATGTCGTCCAGTTCGTCGTCGATCTCGTCGTCGAAGACCGCGCTGACGTCGAAGCGGCACACCACCCGCTGAGGGTCGACGCCCTCGAAGGGGGCCTCGAGCCAGGCGCCGGGTTCGGCCGCTTCGTCGGCCGCCGTCACCCACAGCGTGGAGTCGCCCTCCTCAAGGCCGAACTCCTTGGGCCGGGAGGCGATCTCGTCGGCCTCGAACTCGTCGAAGAGAATGCCGAGCGCGCCGTGGATCGTGCCGGAGGCCTCCGTGCCCGTGCCGTCGCCGACCGCCGCCTCGACCCGCTGCGCCTGCGCGAGCAGCCGCTGCGGTTCCGCCACGGCGTAGTCGCGACGGATCAGCACGCTCACCGCGTTCGGCTCCTCGGGGCCGGTGTACGGCGGCAGGGAGTCGTCGGTACCGGGGATCTCGAAAGGCGTGACCTCGTCATAACGGTCGTAGAGCAGCTCGTCATAGACCTCGGCGGCAGCGGCGAGCTGGTTGAACGCCTCGTAGACGGCCGGGTCGTCCTCCCCCGACCGGCCTTCGACCGCGGCCAGGTGGCGGTCGAGCGCGGTCTTGACCGCCTCGGCGGCGGCGCGTACCTCGGCAGCGGTGGGCTGCGCAGCATCAGACATAGTGCAGACGCTATCCGTACCGGGGCTCTGCCCGCACAATAGATGCGATGCCGGAATACGAATTTGTCGACGTGTACGTACCGCGCGGGGTCTCCCGCAAGGACGCCACACGTCTGCTGACGGACCACGCCGAGTACGGACACTGGGAATTGGACCGACTGAGCCTGCTGCGCGACGGCAGCCGCAGGGTGCGGCTGCGCCGGCGGATCATCCGCCAGGTGCGTGCCACGTGGTGAGCTGAGTCGGGCGAAACGGAGCGGGCCCCGGCTGTGCGGGGCCCCTCCGTCGCGCAGATCACATGTTCCCGGGCGCTTGATCCCAGGCGCTACGCCATGGCCTTCGCCTTGCGGTAGAGCACCGCACCCGCGAGCAGCGCGCCCGCTCCAACCGGCAGCGCGAGGCCCAGCGGCAGATCGGCACCGGTGTGCGCGAGCTGCGGGCCGCCCTGGGCCTGGACGGCGGACTGCGCACCGGGCTGGGTGACGTGCGCTGCGCCGGCCGGCGTGTGACCGCCCATGACCGGCGAGATACCGCCCGGTGAGGCGGGGTGGGCGGGTGTGCCCGGGTGAGTGGGAGTTCCGGGGTGACCGGGGGTCCCCGGGTGGCTCGGAGTGCCCGGGTGGCCCGGCGTTCCCGGCGGGGTCGTCCCGTGACCGCCGCCCGGAGGCGTGCCGTGGTGACCACCGCCGTGGTGGCCACCGCCACCGTCGTGACCACCGCCATGGTGACCGCCACCCCCGTGATGGCCACCGCCGCCGTGCTCGCCCCCACCGCCGTGGTGACCACCACCACCGTCGTGGCCTCCCCCGTGGTTGCCACCACCATGGTGGCCACCACCACCGTCCTGGCCGCCGCCGTGGTGACCCCCACCATGGTGACCGCCGCCGTGGTGGCCGCCGTCGTTCCAACCGCCGCCGTTGGCACAGTCGTTGCCGGTGACGGCGTTGCCGATGCCGATGACGTCGACGCTGTTGCCACACACGTTCACCGGCACGTCGATCGGTACCTGGACGTGGTTGCCCGAGCCGACACCGGGCGAGCCGGAGGTGTGTCCACCGGCGTGCGAGCCCCCTGAGCCGCCGTGCGCGCCGTGGCCGCCGGAGCCCCCGTGCCCGCCCGAGCCGCCGTAGCCGCCCGAGTCGCCGTAACCCCCCGAGTCGCCGTAGCCGCCGGACGAGCCGTGGCCGCCACCGTGACCGCCGCTGCCCCCGCCCTGGTTGGCGCACTTGTTGCCGACCGCCGGGTTGAGGATCCCGACCACGTTCACGGTGTTGCCGCAGACGTTGACCGGCACATGCACCGGTGCCTGCACGGTGTTGCCGGACAGTACGCCGGGCGAGCCCGAGGCGGAGCCGTTCGCGCCGGAGTCGGCGTGGGCGACACCGCCCGCGGCGGCGATCACTCCGGTCGCCGCCGCCATGGTCATCAAACTCTTGCGGGTGACCTGTCGCATTGCTGAATTCCCCCCTGCCTTCATTTCCTGCTGTCATTCCTGACTGACTGACTCACTGAATTCCTTGCGCGACTTCCCGCCCGATTCCCGGCGAAAAAGCGCGCAAAGACCCGTCGGCCCCGGAGCGCATGGCGCGCGCTCCGGGGCCGAGGACGTGGTCACCCCTCAGTGGGGCGACGTCACTTGTTGATGCAGGTGTTGCCGAAGGCGGGGTTCAGCAGACCGATCACCGAGATCGTGTTGCCGCACACGTTCACCGGGACGTGCACGGGAACCTGGATGACGTTGCCGGAAACGACACCCGGGGAGTGCACAGCGGCACCCTGGGCACCGGAGTCGGCGACGGCCAGGCCCGCTCCCGCGAGAACCAGGCCACCGGTGGCAGCCGCAGCGGCGACGACCTTCTTGATCATTATTCCTCCTTGTTGGCAAAAGCGATCTCGTGTTGCCGATCGCATCACCTGTAACGAGGAGGGAGTAATGGAGCTACGAGCTTATGAGCACATTCACTCGTCCCAGTCGCCCCCCGTACGCGCGGTCGAATTCACGCGTCAACCGGTGTCACCCGGCCTCTTACGAAGCGTCGATGAAGCGGTCCAGGACCCGCACCCCGAACTTCAGCCCCTCCACCGGCACCCGCTCGTCCACGCCGTGGAACATGCCCGCGAAGTCCAGCTCCGGCGGCAGCTTGAGCGGGGCGAAACCGAAGCCGCGGATGCCGAGGTCGTCGAAGGACTTGGCGTCCGTACCGCCGGAGAGCATGTACGGGACGGCCTTCGCGGTCGGGTCCTCGGCGAGCAGCGAGGACTGCATGGCCTCGACCAGCGCGCCGTCGAAGGAGGTCTCCAGCGCCTTGTCCGAGTGCACGTCCTCGCGCTTGACCTTGGGGCCGAGGATCCGGTCGAGGTCGGCGAGGAACTCCTCCTCGTGGCCCGGCAGGAAGCGCCCGTCGATGTTCGCGGTGGCCTCGCCAGGGATGACGTTGACCTTGTAACCGGCGTTCAGCTGCGTCGGGTTGGCGGTGTTGCTGAGGGTCGCGCCGATCAGCTTGGCGATGCCGCCGAGCCGCTTGAGGGTCGACTCCATGTCCTCGGGGTCGAGCGGGGTGCCGAGCGCGTCGCCGAGTTCGTCGAGGAAGGCGCGGGTGGTCTTGGTGACCCGCACCGGGAACTTGTGCCGGCCGACCCGGGCGACCGCCTCGGACAGTTCGGTGATCGCGTTGTCGCGGTGGATCATCGAACCGTGCCCCGCCGTACCGGCGACGGTCAGCTTCAGCCAGTGCATGCCCTTCTCGGCCGTCTGGATCAGATAGAGCCGCCGCTCCTCGCTCACCGTGAACGAGAACCCGCCGACCTCGCTGATGCCCTCGGTGACGCCGTCGAACAGCTCGGGGTGGTTGTCGACGAGGTGCCGCGCCCCGTACGTACCGCCCGCCTCCTCGTCCGCGAGGAACGCGACCACGATGTCGCGCGGGGGCCTGCGCCCGCTGCGCAGCCGGTCGCGGACGACCGCCAGGGTCATCGCGTCCATGTCCTTCATGTCGACCGCGCCGCGCCCCCACACACACCCGTCGGCGACCTCGCCGGAGAAGGGGTGGTGGGTCCAGTCCGCCGCGTTCGCCGGTACGACGTCCAGGTGGCCGTGGATGAGGAGCGCGGGCCGGGAGGGGTCCGTGCCCTCGATCCGGGCGACCGTGGAGGCGCGTCCCGGGTGCGACTCGAAGATCTGCGGTTCGAGGCCCACCTCGGCGAGCTGCTCGGCGACGTACTCGGCCGCCTTGCGCTCACCCGGGCCCGAGTGGTCGCCGTAGTTGCTGGTGTCGAACCGGATCAGCTCGCGGCAGAGGTCCACGACCTCGTCCTCGCCGGTGACGCCCTTGGCCGTGTCCGTGTCGCTCACGCTGCTTCCTCCCACTGTCACTGCTGGTGGTCCTGCCCCTCATCCTCCCTCTCCCCGGCCCGCACCCCAAGGGCGGTCCGCGCCCGTCACACGCCGTTCACGCGGGAGGCGGGTGGGAACAGGGGGTGATCGGCCACCCCTGGAAGCCTGGTAATGTTTCCTTCGTCGCCGCGGGGGAAACCACGCGCGACAAACACCTTGTCCGGGTGGCGGAATGGCAGACGCGCTAGCTTGAGGTGCTAGTGCCCTTTACGGGGCGTGGGGGTTCAAGTCCCCCCTCGGACACCAGCAGAAACCCCAGTCGATCTGGGGTTTTTCTGTTTCTACGGCCCTGGCCGCCCCGCGTCGCCCCTGGAGGGCGGCTTCGCGGCTCGCTGCGCGACCGAGCAGGACACCCAGGACTCCGCCGAGTACGGACGTGTCGTCGTGCCCGCCGAAGCAACCGTGTGCGGGACACGGATCGTGGTCTGCGTGAGCAGGTTCGGGTCCCTCGCCCTGGTCTGCGCCGACAACCCCGGAGCCTTCCTCGGCACTGCGGAGGCCCGGGCCGAGGGCGAGCTGGATGCCGCGGATCTCGCGAAGGTCGATCGAGCGCTGGGCGACCTCGGATACACGGTCGTTCCAGAGGAACTGCTGGAGGACGACTACGACGGGCCGAGCCGACTGCCCTGGCACGTCCAGCGGCACAGTTGGTGGCATCGCTTCTTCGGCACGTTCTGACGAGTGGGGTTCCGGCCCCCGCGGACCCCGCGCCGGTTTTGTGGGGGATGTCTCCCCCGACCCGAAGATCACCAGGTCAGAGCGTTGCCGGACGCTCACGGAGCGCCCCCGTTCGGCTCCCCCGAGTGGCCGTCGGCAGGCGGGGCGCCTAGCGTCGTACTAAAATTTCCGGCTTGTTACGGAACGGAGCTGGAGCTGGACAACCCCAGGCATACCTGCGGGCCCGCCAGCACCCCGGAAGTTACCGGGTTCGAGACGCGAGGACCGATGGCAGCCATACACGAGAGCAGTGCTCTCGGGCTTGACGAAGAGATCCGCACACAGTTCGGCGATACGGCACGATTCTCCGCGGCGCCCGCCGCCTCGGCCCGCACGCTTGTCGACATCTTCGACGCGTCCGTGCGGTCGTATCCCGACGAGCTCGCCCTGGACGACGGCACCGTCCGCCTCACCTACCGCGCACTCGCCGTCGAGGTCGAGACCCTGCGCCGCACCCTGGCCGCGGCCGGTGTCGGCCTGGGCGACCGGGTCGGCGTGCGTGTCCCGTCCGGGACCAACGACCTCTACATCGCGATCCTCGCCGTCCTCGCCGCCGGTGCCGCCTACGTCCCCGTCGACGCCGAGGACCCGGACGAGCGGGCCGACCTGGTGTTCGGCGAGGCCGACGTCCGGGCCGTGATCGGCGCCGAGCACGCGCTGACCGTGCTCGGGCACAGTGACGTCCCGGCCGCGCGACCCGGCGTCGAGCAGGACGCGTGGATCATCTTCACCTCCGGCTCCACCGGCAAGCCCAAGGGCGTCGCCGTCACCCACCGCAGCGCGGCGGCCTTCGTCGACGCCGAGGCGGCACTGTTCCTCACCGACGACCCCATCGGTCCGGGTGACAGGGTCATGGCGGGCCTGTCCGTGGCCTTCGACGCGTCCTGCGAGGAGATGTGGCTCGCCTGGCGCTACGGCGCCTGCCTGGTGCCCGTCCCCCGCGCCCAGGTCCGCAGCGGCGCCGACCTCGGCCCCTGGCTGGTGGACCAGGACATCAGCGTCGTCTCGACCGTGCCGACCCTGGCCTCCCTCTGGGAGCCGGAGGCGCTCACCGACGTACGCCTGCTGATCTTCGGCGGTGAGGCCTGCCCGCCCGAGCTGGTGCAGCGGCTGGTCACCGAGGGCCGCGAGGTCTGGAACACCTACGGCCCGACCGAGGCGACCGTCGTCGCCTGCGCCTCCCTGATGACCGGCGACGAGCCGATCCGCATCGGACTCCCCCTGAACGGCTGGGAGTTGGCCGTCGTCGACGAGGCCGGGGTGCCCGTACCGATGGGCGGCAGCGGCCAGTTGGTGATCGGCGGGGTCGGACTCGCCCGCTACCTCGACCCCGAGAAGGACGCCGAGAAGTACGCGCCGCTCGAATCCCTCGGCTGGGAACGGGCGTACCGCAGCGGCGACTTGGTCAAGGCCGAGCCCGAGGGCCTGATTTTCCTCGGCCGTGCCGACGAGCAGATCAAACTCGGCGGACGCCGGATCGAGTTGGGCGAGGTCGACGCGGCCCTCCAGGCACTGCCCGGAGTCGCGGGCGCCGCGGCCGCCGTACGAACTGCCCGCAGCGGCAACCAACTCCTCGTCGGCTATGTCGTCACCCAGGAGGGCTGGGACCAGCCCTCCGCCGTCGAGAAGCTGCGGGCCGAACTGCCCGCCGCCCTCGTCCCGTTGATCGCCCCGGTCGAGGATCTCCCGACCCGCACCTCCGGCAAGGTCGACCGCAACGCGCTGCCCTGGCCGCTCGAAGGCCTGGAGACCGGCGGCGCCAAGGAGCAGCTCTACGGCACGGAGGCCTGGCTCGCCGAGCAGTGGGCCGAGGTGCTGGGCATCCCCGTGAGCACCGCCTCCGACGACTTCTTCGCGATCGGCGGCGGCAGCCTGGCCGCCGCGCAGCTCACCACCCGGCTGCGCACCCGCTACCCGAGCGCGGCCGTCCTCGACATCTACCAGCAGACCACGCTGCGCAAGTTGGCCCGGCACCTTGAGGACTCGGCGCAGGGCGACGGCACGGCCCGCGTGATCGCGCCGGTCCCGACCCGCGCCAAGGTGGTCCAACTCCTCGCGCTGGTCCCCCTGTTCACCCTCGCCGGCCTGCGCTGGACGGTGGCCCTGGCCGCGCTCGGCAACGTACTCAACGGCTACGCCTGGCTGCCCACCGCCTCCTGGTGGCTGGTCGCCGCCGGCGCACTGCTGCTCTTCAGCCCGCCCGGCCGCCTCGCGATCGCGGCCGGCGGTGCACGCCTGCTGCTGCGCGGCGTGAAGCCGGGCCGCTACGACCGTGGTGGCAGCGTCCACCTCCGGCTCTGGGCGGCGGAGCGACTGGCCGAGTTCAGCGGCGCGACCTCGCTGACGGGTTCGTGGCTGGAGCGGTACGCACGTGCCCTCGGTGCCAAGGTCGGGCCCGACGTCGATCTCCACTCCCTCCCCCCGGTCACCGGCATGCTCAAGCTCGGCCGCGGTGCCGCCGTCGAGTCCGAGGTGGACCTGTCCGGCTACTGGCTGGACGGCGACCGTCTGGAGATCGGCCCGGTCAAGGTCGGCGCGCACGCCGTCGTCGGCACCCGCAGCATGCTGTTCCCCGGCGCCCGGGTGGGCAAGCGGGCCGAGGTGGCGCCGGGTTCGGCCGTCACCGGCACGGTCCCGACCGGCCAGCGCTGGGCGGGCGCACCCGCCGTCAAGCTCGGCAAGGCCAAGCGCAACTGGCCCAAGGAGCGCCCGCAGCGGGGCACGTACTGGCGCGTGATGTACGGCATCACGGGCTTCGCGCTCACCATGCTCCCGGTGGTCGCCGGAGCGGTCGCGCTCCTGATGACCAGCCTGTTCGTGGCCCCGGGCGACGGTCTCGGTGAGGCCCTGCGGGGCGCGTCCCTGGCCCTGGTCCCGGCGACGCTCGCCTTCGGGCTGACGTACGCGCTGCTGATCCTGGTCGGTGTACGGCTGCTCAGCCTCGGGCTGCGCGAGGGCACGCACCCCACGCACAGCCGTATCGGCTGGCAGGCGTGGACGGTCACGCAGCTGATGGACCTCTCCCGCGAGACCCTGTTCCCGCTCTACGCCGGGCTCGTCACGCCGGTGTGGCTGCGGCTGCTCGGGATGCGGATCGGGCGGGGCGCCGAGGTGTCGACCGTGCTCGCGCTGCCGAGCCTGACGACCGTCGGTGAGGGCGCCTTCCTGGCCGACGACACGTTGACCGCGCCGTACGAGCTCGGTGGCGGCTGGGTGCACATCGGGCGGGCCGAGATCGGACGGCGGGCGTTCCTCGGGAACTCCGGGATGACCGCGCCCGGGCGGAGCGTGCCGGACGGCGGGCTCGTCGGGGTGCTGTCGGCGACGCCGAAGAAGGCGAAGAAGGGCACGTCGTACCTGGGCCTGCCGCCGGTGAAGCTGCCGCGCAGCACGAGCGGCGGCGACCAGAGCCGCACGTACGACCCGCCGGCCCGACTGCTGTGGGCGCGTGGCCTCGTGGAGCTGTGCCGGATCGTGCCGGTGTTCTGCTCGGCGGCACTGGCCGTGCTGACGGTGGCCGCGCTGTGCGCGCTGGGTGTGTGGGCTGCGCTGCTGTCGGGCCTGGTCCTGCTGGCCGTGGGCGCTCTCGCCGGGCTGATCTCGATCGTGGCCAAGTGGGCCCTCGTGGGACGGCACCACGGTGCCGAGCACCCGCTGTGGAGCGGTTATGTGTGGCGCAACGAGCTGGCGGACACCTTCGTCGAGGTCGTCGCGGTGCCGTGGCTGGCCGGTTCCGTGCCGGGCACTCCCGTGCTGACGGCCTGGCTGCGCGGGCTCGGCGCGCACATCGGCAAGGGCGTCTGGGTGGAGAGCTACTGGTTGCCCGAGACCGACCTGGTGACCTTGGGGGACGCCTCCACGGTGAACCGTGGCTGTGTGCTGCAGACCCACCTCTTCCACGACCGGATCTTGCGGACGGATACTGTGGTCCTCCGTGAGGGCGCGACGCTGGGTCCTGGCGGAATCGTCCTGCCCGGCAGTGAGGTCGGGGCGCGCACCACTCTGGGTCCCGCATCGCTCGTGATGGCGGCGGAGTCCGTCCCGGACGACACCCGCTGGCTGGGCAATCCGATCGAGTCATGGCGATCCTGAACACGGGTCGCGGGGCGTCGGCTTCGGAGGGCGGTGCACGGGTACGAGATACGAGCACAGCGCAGGGAGCAGACGCAGCAGTGACCGTTCAGCAGGCGGCAGGTCCGGACCCGTACTTCCCGGCAAACGGCGATGCCCGCTACCGGGTGCACCGCTATGAACTGGCGCTGGACTACCGCCCCGGCCCGAACCGTCTCTCCGGCACGGCCCGTATCAACGCCATAGCGGGCCGTGCGCCGCTGCCCGAATTCCAGCTGAACCTGGGCGACTTCAAGATCGGCCGGGTCCGGGTGGACGGCCGCCAGCCGCACTACACGCACCGCGGCGGCCGACTGCGCATCCGCCCCGCGAAGCCGCTGCGGGCCGGGGCCGCGTTCACCGTCGAGGTGCACTGGTCGGGCAACCCCAAGCCGGTCGCCAGCCCCTGGGGCGGCCTCGGCTGGGAGGAGTTGACCGACGGGGCGCTGGTGGCGAGCCAGCCGATCGGGGCACCGTCCTGGTACCCGTGCAACGACCGCCCCGCCGACAAGGCGTCGTACCAGATCTCGATCACGACGCCGTCGGCGTACGCGGTGGTGGCGGGCGGCAGACTCCTGACCCGCACGACGAAGGCCTCGACCACGACGTGGGTGTACGAACAGTCGGCGCCGACGTCGAGTTACCTCGTCGGCCTGTCGATCGGCAAGTACCAGACGGTGCTGCTGGGCGACCCCGGTCTGGGCGGGGTCCCGCAGCACGGACACATCCCGTCGGACCTGCTCCCCGAATTCTCAAGGGACTTCGCACGCCAGCCCGCGATGATGGAGCTGTTCCAGGAGCTGTTCGGCCCGTACCCCTTCGACGAGTACGCGGTCGTGGTGACGGAGGAGGAACTCGATGTCCCCGTCGAGGCACAGGGGTTGTCGCTGTTCGGCGCCAACCACGTTGACGGGGCGCGGAGTTCGGAGCGACTGGTCGCGCACGAGCTGGCCCACCAGTGGTTCGGCAACAGCGTCTCCATCGCCGACTGGCGGCACATCTGGCTGAACGAGGGCCTCGCCAAGTACGCGGAATGGCTGTGGTCCGAACGCTCCGGCGGCCGTACGGCCCACCAACACGCCGCCGCCGCACACCGGTTGCTCTCGACTCTCCCCCAAGACCTGCGCCTCGCCGACCCCGGCCGCAAGTCCATGTTCGACGACCGCCTCTACGAACGCGGCGGAGTCACCGTCCACGCGGTGCGCTGCGCGCTGGGCGACATCGCGTTCTTCCGCATGCTGCGCAGCTGGGCGAGCGTGCACCGGAATGGCACGGTGACGACGGCGACGTTCACGTCGCATGCGTCCCGCTTCACTTCCGAGCCGCTGGACCAGCTCTTCGAGGCGTGGGTGCACGGGACTCGGCTGCCGCCGATGCCTTCGGCGGAGACGGGGATCGCGGTCTGAGTTGTCGGCTCCGTTGCCAGTGGGGAACTGACGGAGTATCAAGTGGCTTCATGGGGGTGAGGTCATGGCAACCGCATGGGGCCGAGGGCACGCGGAGACGGGTGAGTGGCTGGAGGTCTACGGGGAGACCGAGCCGCGGTCCGTTCCGCTGGAGCGGATCCTCGCCACGGACACGGATGAGGCGCACCCCTTCACGGCCTATCTGTACGTCTGGACGCTCGGGTACTCGAGGGAGGCCCGGCGCACGGAGGTCACCCTGTTGTTCCCGGCTGAGGGCGACTGGCGGGTGAAGGATCTCCAGGCCGTCGTGTACCACCTGCCGCCCGTGCAGGAGGAGCGGGCGTGGCGGGACACGCTGGCCAGGGACCTGCAGGTGGCCGGACCCATACTGGAGGCCATTACAGCTGGCCTGACCGGCTCTCCCACCTTTCCCGACCTCAACGCGGTAGCGTCCATAGCCGCCCATCTGAACGCGCGCAGCGCTCCCCAGATACAGAACGACGAGTGGTACGTCAGGAGAGTCCACGACACCGTCGACGAGACCCTGTACCAGGGAGTCGAATGGATCCTCCCGCCGAGCTTCGTGAACCAGATCGGCACCCGCGTCACCGGTGCCCTTCTCGTGCAGTTCATCGGGGCCGCGCACGGTGCTCCTGAGGACACCCCTGCACCACCCCTCCTGGCCCGCGCGACGCTCACACATGGGAAGGAGAGCACCGCGCTGCCCGGCGGCCCGGCGACGGACCCCTACGTCCGGTTGCCACTCCACGTCACCCCCGAGGAACCACTCCCGTAGCCCCGGCACAATGGTCCCCATGCCCCGACCCACCACCTGCCCCTGCGGCCTCCCCACCCCCTACGACACCTGCTGCGGCCGCTACCACTCAGGCACCGCCGCCCCCACCGCCGAGGCGTTGATGCGCTCCCGCTACAGCGCCTTCGTGCGGCTCGACGCGCCGTATCTGCTGCGCAGTTGGCATCCGCGGACCCGGCCCGCCGAACCTCTCGAACTCGACCCGGGGATGCGATGGACCGGGCTCGAGATCCTCGACACGAGCGGCGGGTCGGCGTTCCACTCCGCGGGGACCGTGACGTTCCGGGCCTCGTACCGGGGTGGGGCGATCCATGAGCGGAGCCGGTTCGAGCGGGTCGACGGGGCGTGGGTGTACCTCGACGGGGAGTTCATCGAGGACTGACGCTCTACGGGGCCAGGATGTCCAGTTCCTGGAGGGCGCCGATCGTGATCTCGCGGGTCAACGTCTCCGCGCGGACCGCGTCGCCCTCGCGGACCGCCTCCGCGACCTGGACGTGGAGCGTGACGGCGGCCGGGTCGGGGTCCTCGAACATGACCTCGTGGTGGGTGCGGCCGGCGAGGACCTCGGTGACGACGTCGCCGAGGCGGGCGAACATCTCGTTGCCGGAGGCGGCGAGGATCACCCGGTGGAAGGCCACGTCGTGGACGAGGTAGGCCTCCAGTTTGTGGCCGCGTGAGTTGGCGACCATGCCGATCGCGCACTCGGTGAGTTCCGCGCACTGCTCCGCCGTCGCGAACTTGGCCGCCAGGCCCGCCGCGATCGGTTCGACGGCGGAACGCAGCACCGTGAGCGAGCGCAGTTGCTGCGGGCGGTCCGCGCCGGCCAGGCGCCAGCGGATGACCTGCGGGTCGTAGACATTCCACTCGGCCTTGGGGCGGACGGTGACGCCGACCCGGCGGCGGGACTCGACCAGGTGCATGGATTCGAGGACGCGGACCGCCTCGCGCATCACGGACCGTGACACCTCGAAGTCCTTGGCCAGCTCGTCCGTGCGCAGGACGCTGCCCGGCGGGTACTCGCCCGCGGTGATGGCGGGGCCGAGGGAGTCGAGTACACGGCCGTGCAACCCGCGGCCCGGAGTGGTCATGCACTCAGCGTACGGGGCGCGTCACCCAACCAAAAAGTCAGACTTATATGTCACAGACTCTTGAATTCGTCGTACCTAATCGGTTTCAGTGGGATCGACATCAGATGTCGACGGAGACAGTGAGGCAGCGATGCGTACCCCCCATGTCGTCGTGGTGATGGGCGTAGCGGGCACCGGGAAGACCACCATCGGTCCCCTGCTCGCGGCCCGGCTCGGCGTGCCGTACGCCGAGGGCGACGACTTCCACCCGCAGGCCAACATCGCCAAGATGTCGGCCGGGCACCCGCTGACCGACGAGGACCGGTGGCCCTGGCTGGACGCCATCGGCTCCTGGGCGCACGGGCGCGCGGGGCTCGGCGGGGTCGTCAGCAGCTCGGCGCTGAAGCGGTCGTACCGCGACCGGCTGCGGGCCGCAGCCCCCGGGGTCGTCTTCGTGCATCTCACCGGCGACCGCGCGCTCATCGAGGACCGGATGGCGCACCGGCACGGGCACTTCATGCCGACCGCGCTGCTCGACTCGCAGTTCGCCACGCTCCAGCCACTGGAGGCCGACGAGGCGGGCGTCGCCGTGGACGTCAGCGGCAGCCCGGAGCAGATCGCCGAGCGGGCGACGGCCGCGCTGGAGCAGGTCCCCGAGCCCACCTTCTAGCACCCACCGCCTGTCACCCCTCCCCCGTATCCGCAAGGAATCCACCGTGACCAGACTCAGCGTCGAGTTGCTGGCAGCAGACCCCGTCGAGCCCATCACCTCGGCCGGCCACGCACAGCTGGGCATCGCCGTACTGGCGGGCATCGCCGTCATCGTCCTGCTCATCACCAAGTTCAAGATGCACGCCTTCCTGGCGCTGACCATCGGCTCGCTCGCGCTCGGCGCGTTCGCCGGGGCGCCGCTGGACAAGGCGATCACCAGCTTCACCACCGGACTCGGCTCGACGGTCGCCGGTGTGGGTGTGCTGATCGCCCTCGGTGCGATCCTCGGCAAGCTGCTCGCCGACTCGGGCGGCGCGGACCAGATCGTCGACACGATCCTCGCGAAGGCGAGCCCCCGGTCGATGCCGTGGGCGATGGTCCTGATCGCCTCGGTGATCGGGCTGCCGCTGTTCTTCGAGGTCGGCATCGTGCTGCTGATCCCGGTCGTGCTGATGGTCGCCAAGCGCGGCAACTACTCCCTGATGCGGATCGGCATCCCGGCCCTGGCCGGTCTGTCGGTCATGCACGGGCTCATTCCGCCGCACCCCGGGCCGCTCGTCGCCGTCGACGCCGTCAAGGCCAACCTCGGTCTGACCCTCGCGCTCGGCGTGCTGGTCGCGATCCCGACCGTGATCATCGCGGGGCCGCTGTTCTCGAAGGTCGCCGCCCGCTGGGTGGACGTCCAGGCGCCCGACCGCATGCTCCCGCAGCGCCCCTCCGAGGACCTGGAGAACCGTCCCGGCTTCGGCGCGACCCTCTCCACCATCCTGCTGCCGGTCGTGCTGATGCTCTCCAAGGCGCTGGTCGACATCATCGTGGACGACCCCACGCACACCGTGCAGCGCGTCTTCGACGTCATCGGCTCCCCGCTCATCGCGCTGCTCGCGGCCGTGATCGTCGGCATGTTCACGCTCGGCCGCCCGGCAGGCTTCACCAAGGAACGGCTGTCCTCGACCGTCGAGAAGGGGCTGATGCCGATCGCGGGCATCCTCCTCATCGTCGGCGCGGGCGGCGGCTTCAAACAGACGCTGATCGACTCCGGTGTCGGCCAGATGATCCTGGACATCTCCAAGGACTGGTCGATCCCGGCGCTGCTGCTGGCCTGGCTGATCGCGGTGGCGATCCGGCTGGCGACCGGTTCGGCGACGGTGGCCACCATCTCGGCGGCCGGTCTGGTCGCCCCACTGGCCGCCGACATGTCCTCGACCCACACCGCTCTCCTCGTCCTGGCGATCGGCGCGGGCTCGCTCTTCTTCAGCCATGTCAACGACGCCGGATTCTGGCTGGTGAAGGAGTACTTCGGCCTGAGCGTCGGCCAGACCCTCAAGACCTGGTCCGTCATGGAGACGATCATCTCCGTGGTCGCCGGCGGACTGGTCCTCCTCCTCTCGCTCGTGATCTAGGAGTACGGGAATGAGTCATCCTCTCTTCGACATCAGTGGCCGCAGGGCCCTGGTAACCGGCTCCAGCCGGGGCATCGGACTCGCCCTCGCGCAGGGCCTGTCGGAGGCCGGCTGCACGGTCGTCCTGAACGGACGGGACGCCGAACGCCTCACCAAGGCCGCCGCCGAACTCCCCGGCGATGTCCACACCGCCGCCTTCGACGTGACCGACGGTCCGTCAGTGGCCGCCGGGATCAAGGACATCGAAGACCGGGTCGGCCCGCTGGACATCCTGGTCAACAACGCGGGCATGCAACTGCGCGCCCCGCTCCTGGAGTTCACCGACTCCGACTGGCACCGGATCATCGACACCAACCTCACCAGCGCGTTCCTGGTCGGCCGTGAGACGGCCCGGCGGATGACGGAACGCGGCCACGGGAAGATCATCAACATCTGCTCGCTCCAGAGCGAGGTGGTCCGCCCCGGCATCGCGCCCTACGCGGCCACCAAGGGCGCGTTGAAGATGCTCACCAAGGGCATGTGCGCCGACTGGGGCCCGTCGGGCGTCCAGGTCAACGGCCTCGGCCCCGGCTACATCGAGACGGAACTGACCCAACCCCTCGTCCAGGACGAGGAGTTCAGCGCCTGGGTGCGCAAGCGGACCCCGGCCGGTCGCTGGGGCACCACGGACGACCTGGTCGGCGGAGTGCTGTTCCTGGCATCGCCCGCCGCGGACTTCGTGAGCGGACAGGTGCTGTATGTCGACGGCGGCATGACGAGCGTGCTGTAGAGAACGGGAGTCCGGACATGCTGGGTTGTGTGATTCACGGTCAGGAAGATCTGCGCGTCGAGGAGTTGACGGTCCCCGAGCCCGGCCCCGGCCAGGCCCTGGTCGCCGTCCGCTACGGCGGCGTCTGCGGCTCCGACCTCCACTACTGGCGCCACGGCGGCGTCGGCGACTTCCGCCTCAAGGAACCGATGCTGCTCGGCCACGAGGTGGTCGGCACGGTCCTGTCCTACGGCCCCGGTGGCTCAGGTCCCGCCCCCGGTACGGCAGTTGCCGTGCACCCGGCCACTCCGTGCGGGGTCTGCCCCGAGTGCGCGGACGGGCGGCGCAACGTCTGCCGCGACACCGCGTATCTGGGCAGCGCGGCCCGCTTCCCGCACGTACAGGGCGGCTTCGCGGCCCAAGTCACCGTCCCCGCCGACCAGTTGAGGGCGGTCCCGGCGGGCCTTGAGCTGCGCCGGGCCGCCCTCGCCGAACCCCTCTCCGTCGCCCTGCACGCCGTACGCCGAGCCGGAGACGTGACCGGACGCCGGGTACTGGTCACGGGCGCGGGTCCGATCGGCTGCCTGGTCGTCGCGGCGGCGAAGGCTGCCGGCGCGGCACACGTGACGGTAACCGACCTGCTTCCGGCGGCACTTCGGTACGCCACGGCGGCCGGCGCCGACACCGTCGTACGGGCCGATGACCCGGACGACTCCGGGTGGCCGTCGGAGGTCGACGTGGCCATCGAGGCGTCCGGGGTGGCGGCGGGGCTGGACACCTGCCTGCGGCTCGTGCGGCGGGGCGGGGTGGTCGTGCAGCTCGGGATGCTGCCGCCGGGGCAGAGTCCCTTCGCGGGGAACCTGGTCGTCAGCCGGGAGATCGAACTGCGGGGCGCGTTCCGCTTCGACACGGAGTTCGACGACGCGCTCCAACTCCTCGCGGTGGAGCCCGCGTTCGACGCGCTCGTCAGCGCGGTGGTGCCCGTCCGGGAGGCCGAGTCCGCGTTCGCACTGGCGGCCGACCGGAGCCGGTCCTGCAAGGTACTGCTGGACTTCGGGAGTTGAGCCGGTGCGGCAAGGTGCAGCTGGACTTCGGGAGTTGAGCCGGTGCCGCAAGGTGCAGCTGGGCTTCGGGGGAGCCGACACTGCGGGGGTTGGTGAACTTCGGGGGCTGATGCGGTCCTGCGCAATGCAGCTGCGCTTGGAGGGCCGGTCCCGCGAGGCGCTGCCGGGCTTCGCGCCCTGAGGCGGTCCCGCAGGGCGCTGCCGGGCTCTGGCAGTTGGGCCCGTCCCGCGAGGTGCTCCCGGGCATCGCGCCCTGAGCCGAGGTCACGCCGCCCGGCTCGCCGTCCGAGCTCGGGCGTCGCCGCCTTGGTGCGCCCTCTGAGCCCAGGCGTCGCCCCCTCCAACTCGGCCCCTGCGCCCAGGTGTCGGCCCCTCGGCCTGCCTCCCGAGCATCGATTCACCCCTGCTCTCGCATCTTGGGCGAATCGCCTTCCCGGGCGGACCGGGCCGTCCCATCATGAGGGAACCCACTGGGGCCCGCGCGCGGCCACCGGCCCGGCGAGGCAAGCCCGGGGGCGACCGCAACGGGGGGCGTCATGGGGGTTTCGCTCGGCGTGCGCATATCGGCGCTGTGTTTCGCGGGGGCGTTGGCCATCGGGACCGCTGCCGCGTGCGGCGGGGGCGACGGGAACACCGCGAGCAAGTCGTCCGAAGGCGGGAACGGCGGCGGCACGAGCGCCGTCGGCGGGACCGCGAACGGAGGGCAGGTCGGGGGCGGGACCGGGAACACGGGCGGTACGGGCGGCTCGGGCAGCACCAGTAGTACGGGTGGCACTGGCAGTACAGGTGGCGGCATGCCCACCTGGAAGCCACCCGACGGGAACGGTGGCAGTGGATCGAGCGGCTCGGGCAGTACCGGTGGGTCCGGTGGCTCGGGCGGGTCCAACGGGACCAGCGGATCGGGCAGTTCGAGCGGATCCGGCGGATCGGGCAATACAGGCGGCGGAGGCGGAGGCAAGATAGAGGGCCCCGCCTGGTTACCGCCCGGGCCGCACTCGCCCAACACCAACTCGAAGATCGACCCCGAGGTCGTCTACGACCTGCTCGGTGAGAACCCCGCGAGCTGCGCGGACACCGCCAAACAGATCCCGGCCGGTCTCGACGGCAACAACGACAACTGGCGGGTGCTCCGCGGACTCGCCGAGGCGTGCAAGGCCGTGCAGGGGCAGGGCGGCGACTGGAATCTCGCGGCCTCTGACTATGCCGCGCTCCAGGGCAAGTTGAAGGGCTGCAAGAGCAGCACCGCCTACAGCGCGCTCGGCGGAATCCTGCGGTTCCACGGGCAACACCCCTCCGCCACCGTGAAGTTGAAGGCTTCCATGGCGGGCGGCGGTGGAGCGGTCTGCCGCTTCCGGGTCGATTCCGTGCGCGCGGACGCCCACGGCACGGCCAAACCGGGCGACACGATCACCGTCACGGTCCGCGGC
>NZ_JAEQAZ010000309.1 GCF_016654115.1 Streptomyces sp. MBT53 | reverse complement strand
GGACCCACCCACCCGTCTCGGTCGGATGAGAAGTGGGCCACCCCCAAAAGCTCCTCACCTCCCCGCCAACGTCACCGCCTGGTCCAGTGCCTGCAAGAACCTGTTGACCGTCGTCCTGTCCCGTACCGCCAGGCGGAGCCACTGCTCGCCCAAGCCCGGGAACGTGTCCCCGCGGCGAACCGCGAAGCCCAGGTCGCGCAAGTGCCGCCGGACGGCAACCGCGTTGGGGACGCGGACGAGGACGAAGGGGCCCTCGGCCGGTTCCATGACCTGGAGGCCGTCGGGGGCGAACTCGGTGAGGCCGGCGACGAGATGGGCGCGGTCGGCGGCGATGCGGTGGGCCGCGTGGGCCGCCTCCGCGAGGGCCGGTGACTCCATGCACGCCTCCGCCGCGGCGAGCGCGGGCGTGGACACCGGCCACAGGGGCTGGGCCCGTTCGAGTTCGGCGATCGTCTCGGGGGCGGCCAGGACGTAGCCGATCCGCAGTCCCGCCAGACCCCAGGTCTTCGTGAGGCTGCGCAGCACCACCAGGCCGGGGATGTCGGTCCGGCCCGCGAGCGCCTCGCGCTCACCCGGCACCGCGTCCATGAACGCCTCGTCCACCACCAACGTCCGCCCAGGACGGGCCAGTCGGGCGATCGAAGCCGCGGGGTGGAGGACGGACGTGGGGTTCGTCGGGTTGCCGATCAGCACCAGGTCCGCGCCCTCGGGAACGGCCCCCGGGGTCAGCCGGAAACCGTCCGCCTCCCGCAGCAGCACCCGCCCCACCGCGTGCCCCGCGTCCCGCAGCGCCGCCTCCGGCTCCGTGAACTGCGGGTGCACGACCACCGGCTGACGGACCTTCAGCGCACGGGCGAGCAGCACGAACGCCTCGGCCGCACCCGCCGTCAGAAGCACACGGTCCGCCGGCAGCCCGTGCCGCGCCGCGACCGCCGCCCGCGCCGCCCGCCCGTCGGGGTAGGCGGCGAGACCGGTCAGCGAGCCGGTTATTCGCTCGCGCAGCCACGCGGGAGGCGTGTCCGCGCGGACGTTCACCGCGAGGTCGGTCAACTGGGCGCCGTCGTCCCGGACTTCGGCGTCCCCGTGATGACGGAGATCATGGGTGTCGCGTGCGGGATCGTGGGCTCTGTCAGTGTGCATGGGCGTGCCCACCGTGGTGGTGATGCCCGTGGTGGTGACCGTCGTGGTCGTGACCGTCGTCGTCCGGGTGGAAGTGCGGCTGCTGCGGCTGCCCCACCTTGTCCTCGAAACCGGGCAGCGCGATGCGGTACACGCACGAGTCGCAGTTCATCCGCAGATCACCCTTGACCGCCTCCCGGTATCGCTCCATCACCAGGTCGAGCAACTCCGGCTCCGGACCGATGACTTCGGCCGACCGTACCTCGGTCTCCGGGTGTGCCGCCGCCCAGCCCTCCGTCTGCTGTCGTACCCGCTCCGGCAGGATGCCCGTGAACAGGAAGTACGGCAGCACGACTATCCGTCGCGCGCCCAGCTTCACACACCGGTCGAGGCCGCTCGGCACGTCCGGCGCCGCCAGCGACACGAACGCCGGTTCCACGCCCGCGTACCCGCGCCCTTCCCACAGCAGCCGCGCCGCCTTGTGCACCCCGGCGTTGGCGTCCGGGTCCGTCGACCCGCGCCCCACGAGGAGCACGGTCACATCGGCCCGGTCCTCGGGCGTCCGAGCCGACTCGCCGAGCGCCTCGTCGAGCCGTCGCTCCAGCACCTTCAGCAGCGACGGGTGCGGGCCCAGCGGACGCCCGTACGTGTAGGAGATACCCGCGTGCCGCTCCTTCTCCCGGGCCAGTGCCGCCGGGATGTCGCCCTTGGCGTGCCCGGCGGACACCAGCATCAGCGGTACGGCCGCGAACCGGCGCACCCCGCGCTCCACCAGCTCGGTCACCGCGTCGCCCAGCGGCGGCGGCGACAGCTCGATGAACCCGCCCGCGACGGGCAGTTCGGGGTGACGGCGGCCCAACTCCCGTACGAAGGACCGGAACGCCTCGGCTCCGGCCTCGTCCCGGGTGCCGTGTCCGGCGATGAGCAGGGCGGGCGGCGGGGTGGTCACGATTTCTCCTCGGGATGTGAAACGGGGTGGTACAGAAGGGCGTTGAGGGCAGCCGCGGCGACCGCCGAACCGCCCTTCTCGGACACGTTGCTCACGGCGGGCAGCCCGCTCTCGCGCAACGCGGCCTTGGACTCGACCGCGCCGACGAAACCGACGGGCAGTCCGATGACGAGTGCGGGGGAGGCGTCCAGCGTCAGCAACTCCTCAAGGGCGGTGGGTGCGTTGCCGATCACCCACAGGGCGCCGGGTCCGACCTCGTCGTAGGCGAGCCGGATCGCGTGTGCCGAACGCGTCAGCCCGGGACCGGACTTGGCGTCCTTCAGTCGGCACACGGTCCGGAGCTGAGTGATCCCGGCCGCGGCCATCGCCACGTCCACGACCACCGGCGCCCCCGCGTGCAGCGCGCTGTGCGCCTTCGCCAACTCGCCCTCGTCCAGGACGAGATCGGACGCGTAGTCCAGATCGGCCGCCGAGTGCACGACCCGCTCGACGACCGCACGGCTCAGCGGCGGCAGGTGCGAGGTGTCCAGGCGGGCGCGCATCCGCCGGTAGGACTCCACCTCGATCGGATGAACGACCCGGTTCACGGGGATCATTCGGCCACCTCCTGCCAGCGGTACCCGCGCGGTGTCACCATGCGCCCCGCGATGTCCCGGGTGGCCGTGTTGCCCACGGTCACCACAGTCATCATGTCGACCGTCGCCGGATCCAGCGCCGCCAGCGTCGTCAGTCGGCTGGATTCGTCCGGCCGCGAGGCGTTCCGTACGACACCGACCGGCGTGCCCGGCTCCCGGTGCTCGGCGAGGATCGCGAGGGCCTTCGGGAGCTGCCAATCGCGGCCCCGGCTGCGGGGGTTGTAGAACGTCACCACGATGTCCGCCTCGGCCGCGGCCCGCACCCGCCGCTCGATGACCTCCCACGGCGTGTGCAGATCGGAGAGGCTGATCGACACATGGTCGTGGCCGAGCGGCGCTCCGAGGATCGCGGCGGCGGCCAACGCGGCCGTCACGCCCGGGACTCCGACCACGTCGATGTCGTCCGAGGCCTCCGCCAGTGCGGGCGAGGCCATCGCGTACACCCCGGCGTCCCCGCTGCCGATCAGCGCGACCGCCTGCCCCTTCCGGGCCTCGGCGACGGCGGTACGGGCCCGCTCCTCCTCGGCGCCGAGCCCCGACTCCAGGACCAGCGTCCCGGGCCGCAGTAGATCGCGGATCTGGTCGACGTACTGGTCGAGCCCCACCAGCACGGCGGCGCGCCGGAGTTCGGCCTTGGCGCGCGGGGTGAGCAGATCCCGGGCGCCGGGGCCGAGCCCGACCACCGCGAGCCGGCCGCGCGCGAGCCGCCGTACGACGGCACAGGTCGCCATCGCGGGCTGACCGTCGGCGCGTTCCGACTTCCGCTTGGGGACGAGGAGTTCGCCCCCGCCGACGAGCGCGGCGGCTTCCGCCACTGACGGTGTGCCGACGGCCGCGAGCGGTGCCTCGGAGGGGTTGGGCACCTCCACGGCCGCCAACTCCTCGGCGGAGTAGGTCACCAGAGGCACACCGAGTCGCTGAGCCGCCTCGACGATGCCGGGCTCGTCCGACTTGGCGTCGACCGTGGCGAGTTCGGCGAGTGACTTCAAGGAAAGCCCCGCATCACGCACCGCGCTCTCGACGAGCCCCACCACCTCGTCCACCGGCGCCCCCTTGGACGCGCCGACCCCGACGACGAGCGACGGCGGCCGGAGTACGACCTCACGCTCGCCGGGTTCGGCCGCGCGATCGGTGACCCTGATGACGTAGGAGCCGTTGGCGGACACCTTCAGCGGCGGCAGCGGCCACGCCAACTCGGCGTCCAGGGCGACCGGTTCGCCGTCGAGCAGTGCTCGCGAGACGCCCGCGACATCGCCCTCCACGGGGAACCCGAGGGTGTCCAGGCCGGGCACGCCGACCGCGTCCGTGGCCGTGGTGACGACGGGCTGCGCGGCCAGCAACTCGCCCACCTCCACGGCGAGTTCATTGGCCCCGCCGCCGTGCCCGCCGACCAGCGAGACGGCGAACCGGCCGCCCTCGTCGACGCACACGACCCCCGGGTCGGTCCGCTTGTCGCCCAACAGCGGGGCGAGCAGCCGTACCACGGCCCCCGTGGCGAGGAAACAGACGAGCTGCTCGCACTCCGCGAACGCGGCCCGGACGGCGTCCCCGACGGGACCCTCGTACACGCGCGTACGGTCCGGCCACGCGGCGGCCAGCCGGTCCCGCGCCGTCGCTCCCGCCGCGGTGGCGGAGATGAGGCCGATCACTGAGCAACTCCTTCGACAGATGCCGGAGGCCGGACGCCCCACAGCAGAAAAACGGGATTGGTGGCCGCCAGCCGGGTCACGTCTCCCGGCAGCGGCGCGAGCCGGGACGACTGCAGCAGCACCCCTTCGACCGCGAACCCGGCGCCGCCGAGCGCCTCACGGACCGCCGGTACCCGGTCCAGCGCGGCCATCGCGACGACCACGGTCCGCCGGGCCCGCCGGGCGCACGCGGTGACGATGGCGGGCAGTTCGCGCCCGCCGCCGCCGATGAACACGGCGTCGGGGTCGTCGAGATCGGACAGCACGGTCGGCGCGGCCCCGTGCACGGTGTGCACGTCGACGCCGTGCGCCTCGGCGTTGGCGCGGATCCGTTCGACACCGTCCCGGGTCTTCTCGACGGCCGTGACGGCGGCACCGAACCGCGCGCACTCGACGGCCACGGAACCGGAGCCCGCGCCGATGTCCCAGACCAGTTCGCCGAGCCGGGGCCCGAGCCGGGCCAAGGCCAGCGCCCGTACCTCGAACTTGGTGATCATCGAGTCCCGGTGCTCGAACTCCCGCTCGTCCAGCGCCCATTGGGCCGGTCCGACGGCGGCTCCGGCGATCGTTCGCACGGCACCGGTCGCCCGCGACTCGTCGAGACAGAGGACGACACTCACCGCCGTACCCCAGTCGCGGGCGGCGGCCTCGGCGGGCGTGACCCGCTCCACTCGCTCCTCCCCGGAGCCGAGCGCGGACGCGACGACGAGGACGCGGTCGGTGGTGCGGTGGGTGAGGGCGGCGCCCAGTTCGGCGGGTCCGGCCCCCGGTCCGGTGAGGACGGCGACCTTGGGATGCGCGCGGCATGTGTTGACCGCCGTACGGAGATCGCGTCCGTGTGCGCTGACCACGACGGCGTCGTCCCAGGTCAGGCCGGTGCGGGCGAAGGCGGTGGCGACGGAGGAGACGCCGGGGCGGACGTCGAGGGCATCGGCGCCGAAGCGTTCCGCCAGTGCCCGGACGATCCCGAAGAACCCGGGGTCGCCCGAGGCCAGCACGACGACCGGCTCGCCCTTCTCGACGTACGCCTCGATGGTGTCGAGGGCGGGCGCGAGCGGGCCGAGGACGATCTGCTCGGCGCCGTCCGGGAGCGTCGCGGCGGCCAGATGGCGCCGGCCGCCGACGACGAGCCGGGCAGCGGCGAGCACGTCGGCCGCGAGCGGCGCGCCCGTCCCCGTACCGACGACCGTGATCATGTGCTCGCACCCCGCGAGCGCAGCGCCCGGCGGGCCTCCGGGTCGGCCTTGCGGTAGCCGTGGAAATGGCCCGGGTGGTAGAGGTGCGAGCGGGTGCCGTGGGCGTCCAGGGCCGGGCCGACCAGGAAGAGGGTGTGCTTCCAGAGCTTGTGCTCCTTGACCGTCTCCTCCAGCGTGGCGATCGTGCACTTGACGATCAGCTCCTCGGGCCAGGTCGCCTGGTAGGCGACGACGACCGGTGTGTCCGTCGGATAGCCGCCCTCCAGCAGCTCCCGCACCAACTGCCCGCTGCGGGCGGCCGACAGGAAGATCGCCATGGTCGTGCCGTGGCGCGCGAACTCCCGCACCTCCTCGCCGGGCGGCATCGGCGTCTTGCCGCCGCCGAGCCGGGTGAGGACGACGGACTGCGCGACCTCGGGGATCGTCAGCTCGCGCTGCGCGAGGGCGGCCACGGCGGAGAACGCCGAGACGCCCGGGACGATCTCGGTCGCGATGCCGATCTCGGCACACCGGTCGAGCTGCTCCTGCGTGCCGCCCCAGAGGGCCGGGTCGCCGGAGTGGATGCGCGCGACGCGCAGCCCTTCGCTCCGGGCCCGCTCGTACACGGCGACGACGTCCTCCAGGGACATCGTCGCCGAGTCCAGGATCTCGGCGCCCTCGCGCGCGTGGTCGAGCACCTCCGCCTGGACCAGGCTGGCAGCCCAGATCACGACATCGGCCTCGGCGATGGCGCGCGCGGCACGGAACGTCAGCAGATCGGCGGCACCGGGGCCGGCACCGACGAAGGTCACCTTGCCGACGGTGGCATCGGTATCGGCCATGGGGTCGGATCCTCTCGAGCGGGACAAACAGACAAGCGGGACAAACGGAACGGGAACGTCAGTGCACGTGGGGGTGGAGCGGCCCAGGATGTGCGCGAACAGGGGTTGATCGGATAGCAAGGGGACTATGGCGGTCTTCGTCGCGCTCGGCGCGTTCCTGATGACGCTGGCCGGCGGCTGGACGGCACAGCGGGTGACCGACCGCCGCCATCTCGTCCTGGGCCTGGCCGGCGGCCTGATGCTGGGCGTCGTAGGCCTCGATCTGCTGCCGGAGGCGCTGCGCGCGGCGGGCCGCGAGGTCTTCGGCGTACCGGCCGCGCTGCTGCTCTTCGTGGCCGGTTTTCTCGTGGCCCATCTGGTCGAACGCACGCTCGCCGCCCGCCAGGCCTCCCACGGAGCGGAGGAAACCAACGGACGCGCGCCCGAGGTGGGCCTCACGGCCGCCGCCGCGATGGTCGGCCACAGCTTCATGGACGGGGTCGCGATCGGCGCCGCGTTCCAGGTGGGCGGCGGCATGGGTACGGCGGTCGCGCTCGCGGTCATCGCCCATGACTTCGCCGACGGCTTCAACACGTACACGATCACGAGCCTGTACGGGAACGCCCGCCGCAAGGCGATCGCGATGCTGTTCGCGGACGCGGCGGCCCCGGTGGCCGGCGCCGCCTCGACGGCGTTCCTGACCATCCCCCAGGGACTGCTCGGCGGCTATCTCGGCTTCTTCGGCGGCGTGCTGCTCTATCTCGCCGCCGCCGAGATCCTCCCCGAGGCCCACCACGAGCACCCCGCACCCGCGACC
>NZ_JAEQAZ010000308.1 GCF_016654115.1 Streptomyces sp. MBT53 | reverse complement strand
GGCGGGAGTTCGGGCAGCGGGCCCCGTTCGCCTCTCCGCAGGACGGTGTCCAGGAGGTGGACTCCGGCTGCGGCTACGGCGATACGGACCTGGCCGGGGGCGGGGGAGGGGGCGTCGATGTCTTCGTAGATGAGGTTCTCGGCGGGGCCGAAGGCGTGGAGTCGGATGGCGTGCATGGGGTCACTCTTCGACCTCAAGTGCGCTTGAGGTCAAGGGTGCGTCGGTCTCGTTGTCAGTGGTGGGGTGCAGGATGGGGGCATGGCGAGGAGAGCGGCTGGTGGGACGGGTGGTGTGAAGGGGGCGCGGCGGCCGGAGGTGCGGTTGCCGGCTCTGGAGGCTTACGGGGGTGGGGGGTTGGAGCCGGACGGGGACTACGACGGGCTGGAGATCCGGGACGAGGACTTCGCGGGGCAGGACGGCGGGGGCGCCCGGTTCATGGACTGCGCGCTGACGGGGTGCGCGCTGGACGAGACGCGGCTGCATCATGCGCGCGTACTCGACTCGGTCCTCACCGGCATACGGGGTGTCGGTACCGATCTCGCGGAGTCGACCCTGAGAGATGTCGAGATCGTCGACGCCAGGATGGGGGGTGTGCAGTTGCACGGTGCCGTGCTGGAGCGGGTGGTCGTCCGGGGCGGGAAGATCGACTATCTGAACCTGCGCAAGGCGCGGCTCCGGGATGTCGTGTTCGAGGGGTGCGTGCTCGTGGAGCCGGACTTTCTCGATGCCCGGCTGGAGCGGGTCGAGTTCGTGGACTGCGTTTTGAAGGGGGTGGACTTCACGGGGGTGACGTTCATGGACGTGGATCTGCGCGGGGCTGCCGAGCTGGAGATCGCGCGGGGCATCGACCGGCTGTCGGGGGCCGTGATCAGCATGGGGCAACTGCTGGATCTGGCGCCGGTGTTGGCCGTGCAGATGGGGATTCGGGTGGAGGGGTGAGCGGAGCCTGGGGGCGCAGCCCCCAGCCGGTCACCGCACGCGGGGGAACTTCGCCTGGAGCGTCCAGATCGCCGGGTTCTCGCCGAGGGCGTCGTGCATGTCGACCAGGTCGGCGATCAGGTCGTGCAGGAAGTCCCTTGCCTCGCGGCGGAGTTCGGTGTGCGAGAAGGTCAACGGCTCCTCGTCGCGCCGCATCCAGTCGGCCTCCACGTCCACCCAGCCGAAGCGGCGCTCGAACAGCATCCGGTCCGTGGACTCGGTGAAGTCCAGCTCCGCCCGCTGCGGTCGGGACGCCCGTGAGCCCGCCGGGTCCTGGTCGATCCGCTCCACGATGTCGCACAGCGCCCACGCGAAGTCGAGCACCGGTACCCAGCCCCAGGCCGTGGCCACCTCGCGGTCCGCCTTGGTGTCGGCGAGATACACGTCACCGCAGAACAGGTCGTGCCGCAGCGCGTGGACGTCGGCGCGCCGGTAGTCGGTCTGCGGGGGGTCCGGGAAGCGGTTGGAGAGGGCGTAGCCGATGTCGAGCACGTAGGTGATGGTGTCACGGTTCGGGAGGGCGGACGGCAGCCGGAGCGATCACTCACGCCGGCCCGGTGGGGTGGTCCCCGTCCTTGTTCTGTGCGGCTGCGGCCATCTCCAGGAGGGGCCAGCCGTCGACCTCCGTGGCCTGCGGGTTTTCCGGTCGTGGCAGCCGGCCCTGGGCCGCCGCCGCGTCGAGCAGGGCGCGGACGGCGCCGGGTTCGTGCAGGTTGAGGGACGCGCCCTGGACGTATCCCACGTCCCCTGAGCCCAAGGGGGCGCCGCCCGGGACGTACCGCCCCGGGCCCTCGGCGAAGACGATGCGCAGTGGACCGCCGGTGCCGGGCGGCTGGGGGCGCAGGGTGAGGGTGTGGACGCAGCCCAGGGACTGGCTGTCGGTGTGGCTGTGGCTGTGGCTGTGGCTGTGCCGCAGGCTCCAGAGGTAGGTGCGTCCGTTGACGACGAGTCGGCGGGGCTTCTTGGCGGAGCGGGGCATGGAGCCGAGCGTACGAGCTCCCGACTCATAGGATCGCGGACGTGCCCCGATCCGTACGGCTCGTTCCCATGGCCCTCGCCTGTGTGCTGGTCCTCGCCCCGACCGCGTGCACGGGGTCGGGGTCGGGCGCGGGTGTCCGGGGCACATCCGGCGGTGCGGGTCTGCACGACCCGTACTTCCCGCAGGCGGGCAACGGCGGTTACGACGTCAGCCACTACGCCCTGACCCTCGCCTACGACTCCCACACCCTGACCGGTACGGCGACCATCGCGGCCCGCGCCACCGCCGATCTCTCCTCCTTTCACCTGGACTTCAAGGGCATGACGGTCGAGTCGCTGACGGTGGGGGGACGGAACGCCCGCTGGAGCCGGAGCGGACAGGAGCTGACGGTCCGTCCGCCCTCCGTCCTCCGCAAGGGCGGGACGTTCGAGACGACCGTGCGTTACTCCGGCGCCCCGGGGACGATCACCGACCCTGACGGTTCGGAGGAAGGCTGGCTTCGCACGGCGGACGGTGCGGTGGCGCTGGGTGAACCGGTCGGCTCGATGGCGTGGTTCCCCGGCAACAACCACCCCTCCGACAAGGCGACTTACGACATCGCGATCACCGTGCCCAAGGGTCTGCAGGCCGTCTCCAACGGGGAGTTGAGGGCTGAGACCACGAACACCGCCGGTACGAGGACGACTTACCGCTGGCGCACCGCCCAGCCCATGGCGACCTATCTGGCCACGGTCGCGATCGGCCACTACGACATCACCCGTACGACGGCGGGGAACGGCCTCCCCGTGTACACGGCGGTTGATCCGCAGGAGGCGGCCGCGAGCCGCAAGGCGCTGGCGCGGATCCCGGAGATCATGGAGTGGGAGGAGTACAACTTCGGTCCGTATCCCTTCTCCTCGACCGGTGCGATCGTCGATCGGCGGGGTGATGCGGGGTACGCCTTGGAGACGCAGAACCGGCCCTTCTTCCCCGGCGCCCCCGACACCGCCCTCCTCGTCCACGAACTCGCCCACCAGTGGTTCGGCGACTCCGTCACCCCGAAGACGTGGCGGGACATGTGGCTCAACGAGGGCTTCGCGACGTATGCGGAGTGGCTCTGGTCCGAGGACCACGGCGGCGACACGGCCCAGGAGTCGTTCGACGCGCTCTACGACGGGACCTACTTCGACGACCCGTCCGAGAGCGAGGCCGTCTGGGCCTTTCCGCCGGCCCGGCCCAGCTCCGCCGCGCACATCTCCGACAGTCCGGTCTATGAGCGGGGCGCGATGGTGCTGCACAAGATCCGGCGGACGGTCGGCGACAGCCGGTTCTACGACATCGTCCAGGGCTGGGCCGCCGCCCACCGTCATGGCAACGCGGACACCGCCGACTTCACGGCGTACGTGGAGCGGATGGCGCCGGGGAAGGACTTCGGGGGGATCTGGCGGGACTGGTTGTACGGGAACGGGAAGCCGGCCCACGCCTGACGGGCTGAATCGGGCCGCCGCTCAGAGGGTGTCTCCCAGGGAGATCAGCAGGGTGCGCAGCATCCGGGTCAGCTCGTCGCGGTCGGTGTTCTCCAGGGCCGAGAGGATCTGGATCTGGTTCTGTACGTGGCCTTCCACCACGCGGTCGACCAGGTCGCGTCCGGCGTCGGTGAGCGCGATGTGCAGGCTGCGGCGGTCGCCGGGGACCGAGTCGCGGGTGACCAGGCCGTGGGCGACGAGTCTGTCGACGCGGTTGGTGAGGGCGGCCGAGCCGATCATGACGCTGGAGGCCAGTGCCTTCGCCGTCAGCGGTCGGTCGCTGCGGCGCAGGGTGGCGAGGACGTCGAACTCCCAGGTCTCCATGTCGTACTGGGCGAAGTACTCCTTCAGCCGGGTGTTGACCAGCCGTGAGAGCCGCAGGACGCGGCCGATGGTGCCCATGGCGTCGAGGTCCAGGTCGGTGCGCCGGGTGGCCCACTGGCCCATGAAGTCGTCGACGGCGTCACGGGTGACGGCATCGCTCATGGGTTCGCCTCCTGTTCGCTTGCTTCAGTCATTGCTTCGGCCGCATTAATTCGACAACGAACTGTTTGACCTCACCCTAGTCCGCTGCATAACCTCTCGATGTCAGATAGTTCGACGTCGAAGGATTGGTCTCATGTCTGTGGAGTCGCTCGCGACGGATCACGCCACGGTGTCCCGGGTCATCCGGTCCCGCCGCAGCATCCGCCACTACCGGCCCGATCCGGTGCCGGCCCCGCTGCTGCGTGAACTGGTCGAGCTGGCTCTGGAGGCTCCGTCCAGCTTCAATCTCCAGGCCCGGTCCGTCGTCGTGGTGAGCGGTGAAGAGGGGCGCAGGGCGCTGGCCGAGGCCACCGGTGGGCAGCCGCATCCTCGAGAGGCGCCGGTGACGCTGGTGTTCGTCGCCGAGTCCGGTGCCTGGCGCGAGGACCGCGGTGATGTCTGGGAGACGGCGCGGCGGGGTGGTGCGTGGTCCGAGCGGTTCGCGGCGGCCTCGCCCGAGGACGCGCGGCTCTTTCACGAGGATCTGCGGGAGCGCGGTCTCGAGCGGGAGTACGCGGTGAAGGACGCCATGATCGCCGCCTCTTTCCTCATGGTCGCCGCGGAGGCCGCGGGGCTGGCCACCAGCCCGATGAACGGCTGGGACGAGGCCGCGGTCAAGAAGGCCGTCGGCATCGACGGCCGGGACGACCTGCACATCGCCCTGCTCGTCCCGCTCGGCCACCCGGCCGAGTCCCGCCGCCATCCGGGGCGCCGGGACCGCTCACTGACCTGCTTCAGCGAGACGTACGGCCGCTGACATCGGCGGGTGCCGGGAGTGTGGCCCGGGTCAGTCCTGCGTGCCCTTCTCGTCCAACTCGTCGAGGAGTACGGCGAGTTCGGCGGGCCACACGGTCTCGGTCGTGGTCCGCAGTTCCTTCCGCGTCCACCAGCGCCAGGCGAGGATGCCGTCCTGGGCGTGGGCGGCGGTGAGGTGGGCGCCGGTGGGTTCGCGGTGCGGGCCGTGGGTGACGTAGATGCGCTCGTACTGGTGGACCCGGGTGCCGGCGAAGGTGAGGTCGACCTCCCTGGTGGACAGCAGGGGGCCGGGCTCCAGGTCGGTCCAGCCGGTTTCCTCCTGGAGTTCGCGCAGGGCGGCCTCGCGTGGGGTCTCGTCGCCTTCGAGGCCGCCGCCGGGCAGGGCCCAGAAGACGCCGCCGGCTTCGGAGTTGTCGTAGCGGAAGAGGAAGACGGAGCCGGTGGGGTCCAGTACCGCGATGCGGGCGGAGTGGCGGGTCGTGCGGAGCTGCTTGCGCAACACCGTGCAGGGGCGGCCGAGTTGGCGGTCGGGGCGGTGGTCGATGACCTCGTAGCCGAGGGTGGTCCAGAAGGCGAGGGCCTGGGGGTTGTTGTCAAGGACGGCCAGGCGTACGGCGGTTCGGCCGGCCGTGCGGAAGCGGTCCTCGACCAGGGATGCCAACTGCCGTCCGTGGCCTTGCCGTTGCTGTGCGGCGTCCACCATCAGCAGGCCGATCCAGGGGTCTTCGTCGGCCGGGTCGGGGTGTGTTCCGAGGGTGATCGCGATTCCGGTCAGGCGGCCGGCGCTGCGGGCGAGCAGTACCTCCACCGCCGGGTCGGCCAGCTCGTCGGCCAGCGCCGTCGCCACCTGCTCGGGCCGGATGTTCTCCGGGTCCGGGAAGTCGCCGCTGAGGGCGTGGAACGCGTGGTGGGAGGCGTAGAGGGCGGCGAGTTCGGTCAGCAGCTCACCGGGCAGCGCACCGGCCTCGGTCGACGTGAGCGGTTCGAGGAACATGGGGGCACGCTAGCCGCCGGGCGGGTCCGCCGGCTCGAACTGCGGCGCCCTGTCCCGGGGGAGGGGACCCTCTCCGTAGAAGTGTGACGCTTTGGTGTGGAAGTGTCACGCTTTTTTGCAGTAGGTCCCCCGGGGTGCGCCTGCCACCCCTCAACCGGCCTACCGGAACGGGATGTTCAGCCAGGGGCTTCCGGGGTCGGAGGTCAGGATGCGGTGCGCGGCGACCATGTCCTGGTACCAGGGGCCGAACTCCTCCTCGTCGAAGTGGAGGCAGCGGCCCAGGATGTAGCCGGCCGAGAAGTCCGGCCAGGAGCGGTAGGCGAGGGAGGCGGCGCGGCCCGCGCGGACGAGGGCCGACTCGGTCTCCGGCAGGGTGCAGAAGCGGGCGCCCAGGCCCCAGCGGGCCATCTTCGAGGCGCGGCCCAGGTCCCAGGCCTCGACGGAGGTGACATGGCGGTTCTCGTCGAGGATGCCGTCGGCCCGCATCCGGGCCTCGTAGCGGGTGATGCGGCCGATGAGGCGTTGCACGCCCTCGATGCGGGCCTCGGTCTCGGAGGCGGGGCGGGGGTCTGTCTTCGTGACGCCGTCCTCCGTGATGACCGTGGAGCCCTCGGAGTCGGCGCGGATGACGGTGGCGACGGCCTGCCGCCAGTAGCCGGTGTCGACGTGGCCGCCGAAGTCGCGGGCGATGGTGCGGCGCAGACTCAGCGCGAACTCCCATACGGAGCTGGACGCTTCGGCGGCGAGCAGGTTGCGCAGATGCTGCTGCCATTCGGCGCGGGTGGTGATGCCCCACCACTCGCGCAGCCGTCGGCGCTCACCGGCGTAGCCGCTGCCGTGCCAGGCCGGCGCGTTCCACAGGGAGCCGTTGCTGACACAGAGGAGGGCTCCGCAGGCCAGGCCGTGGGCGACCGGGCCGTGCAGCGCGCCGCCCACGTGCAGGGCGCGCAGCCGCATGCCACTGACGGGCGTTCCGATGTGTTCGGCCGCGCGTGACCAGTCCGTCGTGCCCGGGGGACCGTAGGGGAGGGGGAGTTCGCAGG
>NZ_JAEQAZ010000307.1 GCF_016654115.1 Streptomyces sp. MBT53 | reverse complement strand
CGCTCGGGGGCTCCGGGCACCGGGGCGCGCGGCAGGTGGGGCGGTTATGGGGCGAGCGGGTGGACCGCGCCCATGGCCTGGTCGAGAAGCTGCGGCAGCGGCACCGTGCCGTCGCGCTCGACCCAGGTCTCGATGGCCGCGTCGAGGCAGCCGAGGGCGCCGGCGATGAGAGCCGACGCGCCCGGGTCGCCCGTCGCTCCGGTCCGGCGGACCACCTCGGGGCGCAGCAGTTCGCGCATCTGCAGATAGCGCTCCTGGTAGCGGCTGCGCACCGAGGGCGACTGGACGATCGCCCGGGCCGTCTGGAGTGCGGCGGCACTGTCCTTGCCTTGCCGGACGGCGGGCTCCAGGGCGTGCCGCAGCGCCGTCCAGATCGGTTCGTCGTCCGGCCGCCGCTCAAGGGCGTCCTGCGCGTGCCGGGAGTGGTCCTCCGTCATGACCAGGAGGACGTCCTCCTTGGTGGGGAAGTAGCGGAAGAACGTCGCCCGGGACATACCGGCGGCCTTGGCGATCTGCTCGATCGTGGTCTGCTCGAAGCCGCGCGACAGGAACATCTCCAGCGCGATCTCGGCGACCTGCGCCTTGACGGCCAGCCGCGTGCGCTCCCGCAGCGACAGCACCGGCTCGCCGGGAGAGATATCCATGATCACATGCTATCACGTTTCTTTTGTGCGACTGAGGCTCACATACGGGACTCAGCCCAGGAGCCCGTACCGCTGCGCCCGGCAGGCGTCTCAGCCTCCCCCGGGTTCGGCTCGCCAATGAGACTCCATCTCGCCAACAGGAGTCCATCGCGTCTTCGAGTCGATGGAAAGGTGGGCGGCGATTCGGCCACGACCGGCACCCCCCTCGGCCCCGCAATTCGGGGGTGCGTGACCGGGGCACCCCGCAACCACGGGGCAGGGAAGCGACTCAAACACGCGTGTTCGAAACCAGCGGCGGGCTCGTTGTCCCGGTCATCATCAGTCGTCCCCAACCCGGCCTGTAAGCAGCCCAGTTGGTGATCCTTCCGGTGGCCTCCGTACACCGCCACCGGTCCACGCCCGTTCGCCCACCTGATCGACCTCTGGAGGAACCATGAACCCCAACCCCAACCCCGTCGTCTGCGCCCATCCCGTCCCCGGACGGCCCGAGGTCACTCGGGCGGCCGCCGGTCCCCGTACGACGTTCGGTGCCAGTGCCGCCGTGTCGCCCGTCGCGGATATGTCACGTCCGACACCGAGGTGGGGGGCATGACCGACCCGAACTTCCTTGCGTCCCCGCTCCGTTCGTGGGCCGAGAAGACCCTGGGCCCGCTCACCGGCGTACGCCGTCTCCCGCCCGGCTCGTCGCCCGCGGCCGTATGGCATGTGGTGCGCGGGTCCGACAACGCCCGCTTCCACCTCAAGACCGCGCCGTCGCCCGGGGCCTTCACCCGGGAGACCTTCGCCCACCGGCACGCCGTGCCCGCCCTCGGTCCCGGCAACGCGCCCCGCCTGGTGGCCACTTCGGCCCGGCACCTGGCCATGATCCTGACCGCTCTGCCCGGCGCACCCCTGACACAGGTGCGGTTGACGGAGACCGCGTTGCAGGCGGTGTACTGGCGGGCCGGGATGCTCGTCGCCGAACTGCACCAGGCCGGACGGCCCACCACCACCGCGCGCAGTGAGGCAGCCGCGCACCTGTCCCGTCTCGCCGACGCGGCGCCACGCCATGCCGAGGCGGCCGGTGACCAACTGTCGGCGGAGGACCAGAAGTTCGTCATGCTGCTCGCCGACCACCTGTGCGTCCTCGACAGGCTGCCCATGGGCTTCATCCACGGAGGCGGCATCGAGGCCGGCCTCCGCTGGTCCGGCACCGCGCGGCCGGCCCTCCAGGACTTCGACCGGGCGCGTTTCGCCCCGGTCGTCGTCGACTTCGTCCACCTCGCCTACGGACTGTGGGCCGAACGGCCGCGCGTGCGCGCCGCGTTCTTCGACGGCTACGGCCGCACGCTGGGCGCCGAGGAGCGGCAGGCCCTGCGCTGTCTGACGGGCCTGCACGCTGTGCGGTCGCTGGCCGAGGGCCTGGTCCGCGCGGACCGGGCGGCAGTGGACACCGCCCGGACAGCACTGGACCGGCTCAAGAGCGAGGTGGGCGTGTGAGCTCCGCTCCCCGGCCGACGGTGTCCCCAAGGGCGGTGGGGGCGGGGCGAGTCGCGCCTCCACCACCCGCCGAGCTGCGCTACGGCGGCAAGTACAGCAAGAACCCGCTGGAGGAGGCCGCGTTCGCGGCGATGGTACGGCGGCTGCCGTCCGTGCTGGCACGGACCGCGCGCATGGCCTGGGCCATCGACCGGCAGGCCGTACTGCTGCTGGTCGGCTGCCAGTTGGCCGTGGGCGCCGGCGCCGCGGTCCAACTCACGGCCACCGCGCACGCGATGCGCGCGGTCTTCGGCACCGGCCCGGTGCCCGACCGCCTCCACCAGGCGCTGCCCGCGCTCCTCGTCATCACCCTGGCCGCGGTCACCGGCAGGACGGCGACCGCGCTGTCGTCGTACGCCGATGGCCGGATCACACCGGTGCTGACCACGGAGGCGGACAGTTCGCTGGTGGCGGCGGTGTGCCGGATCGAGGCGGCCGCGCGCGCCGAGGACGGGTGCGCGGACCGGCAGGAGGCCGCGGAGATGGGCGTGGTCCGCAGCCACGTCATGGTCCAGGACGCCACCCGCCTCACCGCCGCCGTCATCCGGATGGCCGCCGCGAGCGGGGTGCTGACGGTGCTGCACCCACTGCTGCTGCCTCTCCTCCTGCTCGCCGTGGTCCCGGCCGGTGTCGGCGCCGTGCTGCACGCCCGGGTCACCTACGAGACGCACTACGCGAACGTCGGCGACCGCAACGTCCGCCAGAACCTGCGGGGTTGGGCCACCAGCGCGAAGTTCACCGACGAGATCCGCGCCAACACCATGACCGGCTATCTCGACTTCTGGTACCGGACGATCTCCGAGCGGATCGACGCCCGCACCCTGACCGCCGCTCCCCGGATGCTGAGAATCGTGCTGGCCAGTTCGGCGATCGGCGGGATCTTCCTCGTCGCGACCTGGGCGGCGCTCGCGTGGCTGGTGAGCACCGGGAGGATCGAGCCGGCGATCGCCGGGACCGCGGTCGTCGCCGTGCAGACCACCCTCGGTGCGCTCTCCCAGGTCGTCATCTACGGCGCGGCCATGTTCCACACCTCGCTCTATCTCGCCGACATGGATTCGTTCCTCGACTACGCCGACCGACACGCCCCCGATCGGGGCGAGTCGACGGTCACCGGGCCGGTCACGGAGATCCGGGTGGAGGAGGCCGTCTACCGCTATCCGGGCAAGGAGGCCCCGGCCGTCGCCGGGGTGTCGCTGACGGTGCGCCAGGGCGAGATCCTCGCGCTGGTCGGCGAGAACGGGTCGGGGAAGTCCACCCTGGTCAGGCTGCTCGCCGCCATCTTCCTGGCCGACAAGGGCACGGTCTCCTGGAACGGCGAGGACGTCGCCCGTCTCGACCCCGACAGCCTCTGGGTCCGGTCCGGTCTTGTGCCCCAGTCCTTCGCACAGTGGCCGCTGTCGGTACGGGACAACGTCACCCTCGGCCAGCCGCGCGAGGACGGCGACGCCCTGGTCCGGGAGGCGATCGACGCGGTCGGCCTGACCGAGGCCGTGGACCAACTCCCCGCCGGACTGGACACGTTGCTCGCCCGGGACGTCTGGGGCGGCAGCGAGTTCTCCGGCGGACAGTGGCAGCGCCTGGCCTGCGCACGCGCCCTCTACCGCAGAGCGGGACTGCTCATCCTGGACGAACCGACCTCGGAGATGGACGCCCGCGGCGAACACACCATCCTCCGGAGGATCAAGGCACTCTCCGGCGACTGCATCACGATCGTGGTGACCCACCAGCTCGTCAACACCAAGATCGCCGACCGGATCCTCGTCATGGACCACGGCCGGATCGCGGAACAGGGCACCTACGACCAACTCGCCGCCGGAGGAGGCCTGTTCGCCGATCTGCTAGCGCTGTCCAGCGACCGATGACCCACCCGGGTCGTACGATCCCCCGCGGGCGTCGTACGACCCGGGACTGACAAGCCCCGTCTCGTACGCGACGACGACGGCCTGGGCGCGGTCGCGGAGGGTGAGTTTGCCGAGGATGTGGGAGACGTGGGTCTTCACCGTGGCCTCGGACAGGTGGAGTCCGGTGGCGAGTTCGGTGTTGCTCAGGCCCTGGGCGAGGAGGCGCAGGACGTCCAGTTCGCGGGGTGTGAGGGCGGCCAAGTCCCGGTGCAGGGACGGGGGTTCCGTGCCGCGGCGGGCGAATCGCTCGACCAGGCGGCGGGTGATGGCGGGGGCGAGCAGGGCGTCGCCGGCCCGGACCGTGCGGACGGCGTCCACCAGGTGTTCCGGTGTGACGTCCTTGAGGAGGAAGCCGCTGGCTCCGGCGGCGAGCGCCGCGTAGACGTAGTGGTCGAGGTCGAAGGTGGTGAGCATGACCACGCGCGGTGCGTCCACGGAGCCGCCGAGGATACGCCGGGTCGCCTCCAGGCCGTCCATGTCGGGCATCCGGATGTCCATCAGCACCACGTCGGGCCGGGTGCGCCGGACCGCCTCGACTGCTTCGGCGCCGTCGGTCGCCTCGGCGACGACCTCGATCCCGTCGGCGTCGAGGATCAGCCGGAAGCCGGTGCGTACGAGGGCCTGGTCGTCCGCGACCACGACGCGCGGCGCACGGTTCACGAGTCCTCCAGGGGAAGTACCGGGACTGCCGGGATCAAGGCCTGCACCCGGTAACCCCCCAGCGGACGGGGGCCGTTGCGCAGGGTGCCGCCGTAGACGGCGAGGCGTTCGCGCAGACCGATCAGTCCGCGGCCGTTGCCGGTGGCCGCGGCGGGGCCGGGCCTGCCGCCGGTGTCGGTGACCTCGACGTGGAGTTCGTCGTCGCCGTACGACACCCGGACCCGCGCGTCGGCCCCGGAGGCGTGCTTCACCGTGTTGGTCAGGGCCTCCTGGACCACGCGGTACGCGGCCAGTTCGACTCCCGGGGACAGCGGGCGAGGGGCTCCGGAGACGGTCAGTTCGACCGGCACTCCGGCGCCGCGTACCCGGCCGACCAGCGCTTCCAGCCGGTCCAGACCGGGTTGCGGGGCGAGACTCTCCAACTCGCCACGCTCGAAGCCCTGTTCCGCACCGGCAGCCGCGTTCACGCCCGCGCCGGTGTCCATCGTGAGCAGGCCCATCACGTTCCGCAGCTCCCCCATCGCCGCCCGGCCGCCCGCCTCGACCGCGAGCAGCGACTCGCGCGCCCGGTCGGGGGACTTTTCCATGATCTTGCGGGCGGCACCGGCCTGGATGACCATCACGCTGACGTTGTGCGTGACGACGTCGTGCAACTCGCGGGCGATCCGGGCGCGTTCGTGTTCCACGGCCCGGTGGAGCTCCTCGGTCCTGGCGTTCTCCACCGCCGTCAGCCGGGTGTGGGTCTCGGCCGCCCGCAGTTTCCAGGTTCTGAGGCCGATGGCGGCCACGACGAGCGGGGCCGAGATGAAGAGGGCGACGTACTGGGTGGGCACGGTGGGCGCGACGTAGGCGTACGGGTTGGGCGGACCCGTGGCGCCGGACCTGCTGATGAGGACGATCGTCACGGTGAGGCTCGCCAGGGTGGGCAGCCGGTGGGGGCTGTAGGCCGCCGCGCTGTAGGCGGCGATGACGCAGGAGTAGAAGGTGAGTCGGGCCACGTCGTCCGGGGTGAGTGCCATCGCGACCGTCACGATCCACAGCACGGCGAGCGGGTAGCGGCGCCGCCACGCCAGCGCGGCCGAGGCCAGGAACACGACGGTCACCAGGCCGGTCATACGGTGCCGGTGGGCCTCGTCGTAGCCGTCGCCCCACGCGTACTGCATCGCCACGAAGGTCAGCACGAGCGCCAACGCGGCGTCGACGAGCCGCTGTTGCCCTGTGGGGCGCGGCAGCAGGCCACCGGGACGCAGCAGCGCCCGGGCCGCCCGGCGCAGCCGGACCGGAACTTCCTCTCCCACCGTCACGTGCCCATTGTCCCGGGTGACGGCACCCCCCGGAATCCCTCCGGCGGACGGGCCGCCTACATCCCGCGGCTACATCCCAGGGATGAGATCGCTGGCCATCGGCCCAGTGCGGTACGGCAATTACCCCGGACGACCGGCGCGCCCCGGGCGGTGGTGTTCCTAGCGTCGGAGGCGCCCGATCCGAGCAACTCACCCTGAAGAAGGCCACCATGACAACACCCCTCATCGAACTCCTCGATGTGAGCCGCCGCTACGGCAGCGGGCCGCCCGCGCTGGAGGACGCGTCACTGAGCGTGCGGGCCGGTGAGGCCGTCGCGGTCCTCGGACCGTCGGGCAGCGGCAAGTCGACGCTGCTGAACCTCGTCGCCGGTCTGGACCGGCCCGACTCCGGGACGGTCACGGTGGACGGCGTACGTGTCGACCGGCTGGGCGAGGCCGGGGCGGCCCGTTATCGGCGGGCGAGGATCGGGATGGTGTTCCAGTTCTTCAATCTGCTGGACGATCTGTCGGTCGCCGACAACGTGGCCCTGCCCGCCCGGCTGACGGGCCTCGGGCGGCGCGAGTCGCGGAGCAGGGTGGCCGAGTTGCTGGAGTCGCTCGGTATCGCCCGGCATGCCGACGCCTTCCCGGGCCGGTTGTCCGGTGGTGAACGTCAACGGGTCGCGGTGGCACGGGCGTTGATGAACCGTCCCGCGCTGCTCCTGGCCGACGAACCGACCGGCGCACTGGACTCCGCGTCCGGGGAGGAAGTCAGCCGACTGCTGCGGGAGTTGAACGCCGACGGTCAGACGATCCTCGTGGTCACGCACGACCTGGCGCTGGCCGAGTCGTGCACCCGGCGCACTGTGCGGCTCGCCGACGGCCGCATCACGTCCGACACGAGCACGGCGGACGGCGGGCTCGTCCCCGCCGGCACGTCCGGCGCCGCCGCCGAGCCGGGGTCGGTCCGATGAGTGCGCTGGGGAGGGTGATCGGCTCGGGCATGGCGCGGCGCCGGGTGCAGACGCTGGTGATCGGGCTGGCCACGCTGCTGGCCGTGGCGGCGTCCGTGCTCGGCGGTGCGCTGCTCGTGTCGTCCGAGGCGCCGTTCGAGAAGGCCTTCGAGCGGCAGCACGGGGCTCAGTTGACCGCGCAGTTCGACGCGAGCCGGGCCACGACCGCCCAACTCGCCGGCTCCGCACGGGCGTCGGGGGTGACGGCGGCGGCCGGTCCGTTCCCGACCGCGACGGTCACCTCGGGGTTCGGCGGGCACGACGGCGCACCACTCGCACTGGCGGGCCGGGCGACGTCCGGCGGCACGGTCGACAAAGTGGCAGTACTCAGGGGCCGTTGGGCCGAGAAGCCCGGCGAGCTCGTCGTATCGGCGGACACCGGACCCGAGGTACAGCTCGGCCAGAAACTGGAGTTCCCGGATCTGCCCGGCAGCCCGACGCTGACCGTGGTCGGAGTGGCCCGCTCGGTGAGCCGTACCGCCGACGGTTGGGTACTCCCGTCGCAGATCGCGAAGTTGACGCCGTCCGGCAGGGTCGGCGGCTACCAGATGTTGTACCGCTTCGCCCATGCCGGCACCTCGGCCCAACTGGCCCAGGACCGCGCCGCGTTGACGGCCGCGCTGCCCTCGAAGTCGCTGACCGGGGCGCAGTCCTGGCTGGGGGTGAAGAAGATCGCCACCCGGGACACCGCGCTGTTCGTGCCGTTCCTGGTCGCGTTCGGGGTGCTGGGGCTGGTCATGTCGGTACTGATCGTGGGCAACGTGGTCGCGGGCGCGGTGGCCACGGGCACACGCCGGATCGGCGTCCTCAAGGCGGTCGGCTGCACCCCCGGCCAGGTCGTCCGGGCCTGCGCCGGACAGGCCCTAATTCCGGCCGCGGCCGGAATTAGGGCCTGTCCGGCGCAGGCCCGGACGACCTGGCCGGGGGTGCAGCCGA
>NZ_JAEQAZ010000306.1 GCF_016654115.1 Streptomyces sp. MBT53 | reverse complement strand
ACGAACATCTGGGACAACATCAGCAACGGCGAGTTCGTCTCGGACGCGTACGTGAACACGGGCAGCGACGGCTACGTGGCCGACCGCTGCGCCTGAGCCCCGGGAGCCCGCGCCGGTGTCCTGGGTGCCGTTTTCGTCGCTCACGGGACGATTATGGCTCCGGGGCCGACGCGGGCTCCTTCGGGGCTCAGGCGCAGCGGTCGGCCACGTAGCCGTCGCTGCCCGTGTTCACGTACGCGTCCGAGACGAACTCGCCGTTGCTGATGTTGTCCCAGATGTTCGTCGTGCCGTAGGTGCCCGTGACCGTCGTCCCCGGTGTCTGGCAGTAGATCGGCACCTTGGAACCCCCAGGCAGGCTGCCGACGATGCTGTAGCCCGTGCCGGGACCATTGCGGACGTAGAGGGTGACGTTGGCCGTCGTGTAGGTCTGCACCGCGCTGGCGGTGACCGGTGAACCCATCACGAGAAGAAGGGCTCCGGCCGTGCCCGCGAGGAGGACGGATGCGCGTCTTCGGAATGTCACGAGTATCCCTTGGCCGGTGGTGGAGTCAGGAGCAGCGCGGGCGGACGTAGCCGTCGCTGCCGGTGTTCACATAGGCGTCGGAGATGTACTCGCCGTCGTCGATGTTGTCCCAGATGTTCGTCGTGCCGTAGTAGCCCGTCACCGTGGTGCCCGGCGTCTGGCAGTAGATCGGGACCTGGGAGCCCTCGGCCAGGACGCGAACGATGGTGTAACCGGTGCCGGGGCCGCTGCGGACGTTGACGCGGGTGTTGGGTGCGATGGAGTAGTAGTGCAGGGCCGCGGCCGCCGTCGTGACGGCTTCTGTCGTGTTCTCGCCCTCGGCCTCTGGTGCACGGTCAACAGACATGAAAAACCTCCCCCGTTGGACCCCATGACTGCCATGGGGCAACGATGATTCCCCTAAATCACGCCACGAAACACATGTGCGCAATTCGCACGCGGAGGTCAGCAAGCCGCCTCTGTCGCGTACGGGTCATCGACTAGGCTCCGTGCGTCGCGCGCGCGGACGATCAGCACGGGGGTGTACCCATGGCGCCACAGCGCAACACCGGAGCGGGCGCGGAAGCGGAACTTCCCGAGTACGCCGGTCACTACCGCCTGCAGTCGTGTCTGGGCTCCGGCGGCATGGGTGTGGTCCATCTCGCGCAGAGCACCTCCGGGATGAAGGTCGCCGTGAAGGTCGTCCACGCGGAGTTCGCCCAGGACCCCGAGTTCAGGGGGCGGTTCCGGCAGGAGGTGGCGGCGGCCCGGCGGGTCAGCGGGGCCTTCACCGCGCCGGTGGTCGACGCCGACCCGGAGGCCGAACGGCCGTGGATGGCGACGTCGTTCATCCCCGGGCCGACCCTGTCCGAGCATGTGAAGCGGAACGGGCCGATGGCGCCCGGCGAGCTGCGCCGGCTGATGGCGGGACTGGCCGAGGCGCTGCGTGACATCCACCGGGTCGGCGTCGTGCACCGGGACCTGAAGCCCAGCAATGTGCTGCTCGCCGAGGACGGGCCGAAGGTCATCGACTTCGGGATCTCACGGCCGAAAGACAGCGAACTCCGTACGGAAACGGGCAAGTTGATCGGCACGCCGCCGTTCATGGCACCGGAGCAGTTCCGGCGGCCCAGGGAGGTCGGGCCGGCGGCCGACATCTTCGCGCTCGGGTCCGTCCTGGTGCACGCGGCGACGGGGCGCGGTCCCTTCGACTCCGACAGCCCATACGTCGTCGCCTATCAAGTCGTCCATGACGAGCCGGACTTGGCCGGACTGCCGGAGAACATCGCGCCGCTCGTGCTGCGTTGCCTCGCCAAGGAGCCCGAGGACCGGCCCACGCCCGACGAGCTGATGCGTGAACTCCGGTCGGTTTCGGCCTCGTACGACACGCAGGCGTACATACCGGCGCAGCGGGCCGGGGTCACCCCCGTGTCGGAGCCCCCCGCGGCAGAACCCGAACAGCCTGAACAGGCCGGACGGCGGCGCGGGAGACGGTTGCGCAAGCGGGTCGCGCTCGGGGCGGGTGCGCTCGGGCTGGCCGCGATCGGCACGCTCGCCGCGCTCCAGTTGTCCGACGACAGCGACCCGGCGCCGAAGAGCGCCACTCCGCACACCACGCCCAGCGCCACGTTCGGCGGATGGCGGACGGCACCGGTCTCGAAGAAGAGCACACCCCAATGCTCTTACGGGGACGGGAAGTTGCTCTGCGCGCAGCCCGGCGTGGTGTTCGCGCTGGACCCGTCCGACGGCAGCCTGTTGTGGCGGCACGCCGTCGCCACGACGCAGCGGAGCGGGCCGCCGGTGCTGTCCGGCGGCCTGGTGCAGCCCTCGTTGGACACCGGGCGGCAGCTGGAGGCGCTCGATCCCGCCACGGGCAAGGCGCGTTGGCAGAAGACCGTCCCCGCGTACACCGGACTCGCGGACGCCGGCGGCATGCTCCTGCTCACCCATGCGGACGGGACGGTCACCGGTGTGGACGGCTCCTCGGGTGCCACGAAGTGGAGCCATCGGATTCCGGGCCAACCGGCGCCGTACTTCACCTCGTTCGAGGGTGACCCGGTGGCGTACGCGACGAACACGTCCGACGACGGGACGAGCACGCGGGTGACCGCGGTCGATCCGGACACGGGTGAGGTGAGCTGGGACGCGCGTCTGGACGGGACGTTGAAGCCCGTCGGCACGGCCGACGGGTCCGTCTTCCTTCTCTCGCTCGACTCGGTCTACAACTCCGCGAAGGCCGTGGTCCGTTACACCCCCGGAACCGGGACGGTGCGACGCGTGACGCTCCCCCTGGCGCTCGACCAGGGGCACGGGACCGTGCACGGGCATGTCGTGTACGTGATGGGGGCGGGCGGCTCGCTGGTGGCCGTGGACATGGACGCGCGCAAGCAGTTGTGGAGTCTGGAGACGGCCCTGGTGCGGGGTTCCACACCGGTCGCGGACGGGCGGCAGGTGTATGTCACCGCCGCGGACGGGCGGTTGCTCGCGGTGAACGCCCGCACGGGACGACTCGTCGGGCAGACACCCGCCCGTCTCGACTCCAACTCGGACCAGATCAGCGCGGCCCTGCCCGAACCCGTCGTAGCGGACAACCGCGTCTACGCCGCCGCCCCCGACGGCACGGTCTTCGCCGTCAACTCCCTTACGCCCGGGGCCTGGTAGCCGTAGCGAGGCAGCGAAAAAGGCCGCCCCCGTCGGAACGGAGGCGACCCCAGGAAGCTGTTGTGCCTAGCCGAGCTTGCTGACGTCCCGCACCGCGCCGCGGTCCGCGCTGGTGGCCATCGCGGCGTAGGCGCGCAGGGCGGCCGAGACCTTGCGCTCGCGCTGCTTCGGGGCGTAGCGGCCCTCCAGCGCGGCCTCGCGGCGGGCCAGCTCGGCGTCGTCGACGAGGAGTTCGATGGAGCGGTTCGGGATGTCGATGCGGATGCGGTCGCCGTCCTCGACGAGGGCGATGGTGCCGCCGGAGGCCGCCTCGGGGGACGCGTGGCCGATCGAGAGGCCCGAAGTGCCGCCGGAGAAGCGGCCGTCGGTGATCAGGGCGCAGGTCTTGCCGAGGCCGCGGCCCTTGAGGAAGGACGTCGGGTAGAGCATCTCCTGCATGCCCGGGCCGCCCTTGGGGCCCTCGTAGCGGATGACGACGACGTCGCCGTGCGTCACCTGCTTGTTGAGGATCTTCTCGACGGCCTCCTCCTGCGACTCGCAGACGACCGCCGGGCCCTCGAAGGTCCAGATGGACTCGTCGACGCCGGCGGTCTTCACAACGCAGCCGTCGACGGCCAGGTTGCCCTTGAGGACCGCGAGGCCGCCGTCCTTGGAGTAGGCGTGCTCGGCGGAGCGGATGCAGCCCTCGGCGGCGTCCTCGTCCAGCGCCTCCCAGCGCTCGGACTGGGAGAAGGCCTCGGAGGAGCGGACGCAACCGGGCGCCGCGTGCCACAGCTCCACCGCCTCCGGAGAGGGCGATCCCCCGCGCACGTCCCACGTCTTGAGCCAGTCCGCGAGGGACGGGCTGTGGACGGAGTGGACGTCCTCGTTCAGCAGGCCCGCGCGGTGCAGCTCGCCCAGGAGGGCGGGGATGCCGCCGGCGCGGTGCACGTCCTCCATGTAGTACGTGCGGTTCTTCGCGACGTTCGGGGCGACCTTGGCGAGGCACGGCACGCGGCGCGAGACCGCGTTGATCTCGTCCAGACCGAAGGAGACGCCCGCCTCCTGCGCCGCGGCCAGCAGGTGCAGGATCGTGTTGGTGGAGCCGCCCATCGCGATGTCGAGGGCCATGGCGTTCTCGAAGGCCGCGAAGGTGGCGACGTTGCGCGGCAGGACCGTCTCGTCGTCCTGCTCGTAGTAGCGGCGGGTGATGTCCATCACCGTGCGGGCCGCGTCCTGGTACAGGCCCTTGCGGGCGGTGTGCGTGGCGAGGACCGAGCCGTTGCCCGGCAGCGACAGGCCGATGGCCTCGGTCAGGCAGTTCATCGAGTTGGCGGTGAACATGCCGGAACAGGAGCCGCAGGTCGGACAGGCGTTCTCCTCGATGTTGAGGACGTCCGCGTCGGAGATGCTCTCGTTGGCCGCGTCGACCATCGCGTCGATCAGGTCCAGGGTGCGGACGGTGCCGTCCTGGAGCGTGGCGCGTCCGGCCTCCATGGGCCCGCCGGAGACGAAGACCGTAGGGATGTTGAGACGGAGCGCCGCCATCAGCATCCCCGGCGTGATCTTGTCGCAGTTGGAGATGCAGATCAGGGCGTCGGCGCAGTGCGCCTCGACCATGTACTCCACGCTGTCCGCGATCAGGTCGCGCGACGGCAGGCTGTAGAGCATGCCGCCATGCCCCATCGCGATGCCGTCGTCGACCGCGATCGTGTTGAACTCGCGCGGGATGCCCCCGGCCGCGGTGATCGCCTCGCTGACGATCCGGCCGACGGGCTGCAGGTGGGTGTGGCCGGGCACGAACTCGGTGAAGCTGTTCGCCACCGCGATGATCGGCTTCCGGCCGATGTCCGCACCGGGTACACCGGAGGCGCGCATAAGGGCGCGTGCGCCCGCCATGTTGCGGCCGTGGGTGACTGTACGGGACCTCAGCTCGGGCATCGTCGATCGCTCCTTCAGACAGATAGGGCTGCTAACGAGCGTACGCCGGTCATCCAGGGGTCGGACACGGTGTCCGTATTACGGGATGCCCATCTCGCCGCCAGGACGGCGTTACGGGACGCCTGTCTCGCCGTAGAACGCCGTCACGGCCCGGTCAGATGCCCCTGCACCACCGGCGCGATCCGCGCGATGATCTGTTCCGGATCGGCGGACGCCAGCGGCTCGACCTTGATCACATAGCGCAGCATCGCCGTCCCCACCAGCTGCGCGCCCGCGAGCTCGGCGCGCAGTTCCGCGTCCGGGACGTCCAGCTGGGCGGCGACCCGGCCCAGCACCTGGGCGACCACGAGCCGGCGGAAGACGGCCGCGGCGGCCTCGTTGTTGACGGCGGACCGGACGACCGCCAGCAGCGGCTTACGGGTGGCCGGGTTCTCCCAGACGCCGAAGATGAAGCGGGTCAGCCGCTCGCCGACGCCGTCCAGCGGCCCCTCGGCGACCGCGTCCGGCGCGTTCGCCGCCGGGGCGAAGGCGACCTCGATGGCCGCCTCGAAGACCTGCTCCTTGGTACCGAAGTAGTGGTGCACGAGCGCCGAGTCGACCCCGGCCGCCTTCGCGATCCCGCGCACGGACGTCTTCTCGTACCCCCGCTCGGAGAACTCCTCCCGGGCCGCGGCCAGGATGCGGTCGCGGGTGTCTGCGGATTCCGTACGAGGGGGCCGGCCCCGGCGCTTCGCGGTGGCGTCGGTCACCGCCGGGGCACCTTCACGGCCGAGGCCAGATGCAGCCGCGTGAAGGCGAGCGCCTCCGCGAGATCGGCCTCGCGTTCGGCGCCGGACATCGCGCGCCGGGTGTTGACCTCGATGACGACATGGCCGTCGAAGCCGGTCGTCGCAAGCCGTTCCAGCAGCTCGGCACAGGGCTGGGTGCCGCGCCCCGGGACGAGGTGCTCGTCCTTGTTCGAGCCGTTGCCGTCCGCGAGATGGACATGACCGAGACGATCACCCATCCGCTCGATCATCTCGGTCGCGTCGGTGCGGGCGGTCGCGGTGTGGCTGAGGTCGATCGTGAAGTGCCGGTAGTCGTCCTGCGTGACGTCCCACTCGGGGGCGTAGGCGAGCATCTCGCGGTCGCGGTAGCGCCACGGGTACATGTTCTCTACGGCGAACCGCACATCCGTCTCGTTCGCCATCCGCCAGATCCCGCTGACGAAGTCCCGCGCGTACTGGCGCTGCCAGCGGAACGGCGGATGCACCACGACCGTGCTCGCGCCGAGCTTCTCGGCGGCGGCCTGGGCACGCTGGAGCTTGATCCACGGGTCGGTCGACCACACCCGCTGCGTGATGAGCAGGCACGGCGCGTGCACGGCGAGGATCGGGACCTGGTGATAGTCACTGAGTCTGCGCAGCGCCTCGATGTCCTGGCTGACCGGGTCGGTCCACACCATGACCTCGACGCCGTCGTAACCGAGGCGCGCGGCGATCTCGAAGGCCGTCGCCGTCGACTCCGGATACACGGACGCCGTGGACAGCGCGACCTTCGCATCCGGGATGCGCACGACTGGTTCTGCCACGGAGGACAGACTACGGGGCGGCGCTTTGCGCGGGGGAGCCGGTTGCTGTGCCCGCCCTGTGCGGGGTACGGCAACCGGCCATCTCCGACGCGGGGGTGCGTTGTGGCGATACTTCATGCGGATCTCATACGTCGGCTGCGGGGTGGGTGTTCAGCAGGGGCAGGCGTGGGGGGAGTTGGGCGGC
>NZ_JAEQAZ010000305.1 GCF_016654115.1 Streptomyces sp. MBT53 | reverse complement strand
CGCGGCCTCTCACATATCCGTGCGGGTGGCGCATGCCGTGCTGGGTGGGGCGGCCGGGGTCGTGTGGCTGGTGTTGCCCGTGATGACGATCAATGCGGAGGTTCCGGTTGCGGCCACCCGGGCCGGGCCCGTCGCACAGCAGGACACCGCCTCCGCGCAAGCGGCCGACGGGACGTCCGCCGCCGACCTCGTCCTGCCGCTCGTCGCAGTCGCCGGGGTGGGGATACTCGCGGGGTACGGGTATGTACGGCGCACCCGTAGGGCCCGTACCCGTACGACTCCCGGGGTGGCGGCCCCCGTAGCACCGCCCACCGGACCGCCCGTAGTACCACCCGTGGTGTCGTCCCGGCCCCCCGTGACCCCACTGCCGCTGCTCGAACGCCAGGCCGGTGCCGCGCTCGTCCAGGCCGACGACTGCGTACGCACCAGCCGGGCGGAACTCGCCTTCGCCGAGGCGCGGTTCGGGTCGGCGGCCGTCGAGCCGTTCCACCGGACCCTGCGGGAGGCCGAGCGCGAACTCGCCGCCGCCTTCGCGATACATCTGCGCTACGGCCGAGGGGTCCCGGAGGGCGGCGAAGAGGAGGCGGCTCGCCGCCAGGCCCTCGCCGGCATCGTCGGACGGTGCGCCGAGGCCGGACGGCGACTGGATGCCGCGGCCCCGGGGTTCGACCGACTCCGGGCGCTGGAGCGGGAGATGGGCGGGGCGCTGGAGGTCGCGGAGGCGCGGTTCCGTGAACTGACCGGCCGTACCGGGGCCGTAGAAGCCGTACTCGCCGACCTGCACACCCGCTACCCGGCATCGGCCACCGACGCGGTCACCGGATACGTCGAACAGGCCAAGGACCGGCTGGTGTTCGCCACGACTCATCTCAACCAGGCCCGCCAGGCGGCCGACTTGGAGCGGACCGGGCAGGCGGTGCGCGAGCTGCGCGCCGCCGAGGGTGCCGTCGGTCAGGCCGACACCCTCCTGACCGGCGTCGACCAGCTCGCCGACTCCCTCGCCGCAGCAGCCGACCTGCTCCCGGCCGCGCTCACCGGCGCGGAGGCGGCAGGGGCCAGGAGGACCGGGCCGGCCAATGACATCGACGCCACCCTCGCCGGCGTACGGGAGGAACTGACCGACGGCCGTCCGTACGACCCCCTCGCCGCGCTGCGGAGCATCGTGCGGGCCGTGTCGCCGCTGGGCGCCGGGCAGGACGGTGTGCTCGGTGCCGCCGCGTGGCTCGTCGGCCGTAGTGACGTCGCCAGGCGGCCGGCTTCGTGGCGACGCACCGGGGCGCGGTCGGCCCCGGGGCACGAGCTCTCCTGGCGGAAGCGGAACGACTCCTCGACACCGACCCCGCCACGGCCGACGAACCCGCGCTGGCGGCAAGGGAGTCGGCCGAGCAGGACGTCCGTGTGCACGGCAACCCGTACTCCGGCACCGCCGAGCACACGGCCGGAGCCGTCCTCGGCGGAGTCCTTCTCGGCGAGAACCCGGACGGCGGCCCACCACCCGCCTTCGGCGGCCCGGACACCCGAAAGCGCGGGGAACCCGATACCCGGAGACTCGGGGAACCCGACCCGGGGTAGGTCCGCCTCCGACTCTGTCAGAACAGACTGATCAGAACAGGCTGAGCAGCGCCTCCGCCGGGTCCACCATCCCGGTTTCCCCGTCCGGCAGCGGCAGTTCGAACCACACCGTCTTGCCGCGTGGCGTCCGGCGTGAGCCCCAGGCCGCCGACAGCAGGCCGACCAACTGCAGTCCCCGGCCGCCCTCGTCCGTGTCCCGGGCGCGGCGGCGGCGCGGCTGGACCAGGCCCGCGTCCCAGACCTCGCAGACCAGGGTTCGGTCCAGGAGGAGCCGTAGCCGGATCTCGCCCTCGCCGTACCGGAGCGCGTTCGTCACCAGTTCGCTGACCAGCAACTCCGTTGTGTCGATGAGGGGTTCGAGGTCCCAGGACTGGAGTCGGGCGCGCGCGTACTCGCGGGCGCGGCCCACGCTGCGCGGCTCGCGCGGCAGCGTCCAGTCGCCGACGGAGTCCTCGGGCAGGCCCTGGACGCGGGCCATCAGCAGCGCGATGTCGTCCTCGCCGTGGTGGGTGTCGAGGGTGCTGAGGACGTGGTCGCAGACGTCCTCCAGGTCGCGGTGGGTCTCGGCGTTGAGTGCCGCCGCCGTGGACGGAGGGCCGTCGTTCGACGGGCGGTTGGGGTCGGTGAGGGCGCCCACGAAGGCCTGGAGGCCCTCGTCGAGGGGGTGGTCGCGGGATTCGACCAGTCCATCCGTGTAGAGCGCCAACAGTGCCCCTTCGGGCAGTTCGACCTCCACCTCCTCGAAGGGCTCGCCGCCGACGCCGAGCGGCATGCCGGGCGGCACGTCGAGCATCAGCGCGGCCTCGCCGGGTTCCACCAGGACCGGCGGGAGATGCCCCGCGTTGGCGAAGGTGCAGCGCCTGGTCACCGAGTCGTAGACGGCGTAGATGCAGGTCGCGAGGTACACCTCGGAGAGGTCGGCCTCGCGGGGGCGGCGGGCGGCGCGGGTGGCCTGCTGGACGCCGCCGGGGGTGCCGAGTCCGCGGGCGATCTCGTCCAGGGCCGACAACACCTCCGCCGGTTCCAGATCCAGCAGCGCCAACGTCCGTACCGCCGTGCGCAGTTCGCCCATCGCGACCGCCGCGCGCAGTCCGCGGCCCATCACGTCTCCCACCACCAACGCCGTGCGGTGGCCGGGGAGTTCGATGACGTCGAACCAGTCGCCGCCGACCTCCGTCGCCGCGTTCCCGGGGAGGTATCGGCACGCGATGTCGAGCCCTGAGGCCTCCGGGTCGCCGGGCGGGAGGAGGGAGCGTTGCAGTATCAACGCCCGTTCGTGCTCGCGCCGGTAGAGGCGGGCGTTGTCGATGCAGACGGCGGCCCGTGCCGCCATCTCCACCGCGAGGTCCCGGTCCCGGTCGCCGAACGGCTCGCTGCCCTTCGTCCGGGCGAACTGCACGAGTCCTACGACGGTGTCGTGGGCGACCATCGGCACGGCCAGCGTGGACTGGACGGGGCCGCCCTCCTCGGCGGGGACGTACTGCGGGCGGGCGGTGCGCAGGGCGTCCGCGCAGGGCGAGTTGAAGGGGTAGTGGTGGACCGCGTTGACGGCGACGGGTGCGCCGCCGCCGACGAAGGGGGCGTCGGAGACCGCGCTGGCGAAGGCCACCCGGCGCACTTCCGCGCTGCCGTCGGCCCGGCCGGGCGGGGTCTCGTCGCCGGCCAGGAGGCCCTGGTAGAGGTCGACGGTCGCCAGGTCGCAGAAGCCGGGGACGACGATGTCGAGGAGTTCGCGGGCGGTGGTCTCCAGGTCGAGGGAGTTCCCGATGCGGGCGCCGACCTCGTTCAGAAGGGCGAGATTGCGCCGCGCGGAGGCGGCCTCGCGGGCGGCGGCGCGGCGGGCGGTGACGTCGGTGCCGAGCCAGGCGATGCCGATGGGGCGCCCGCTGCCGCTGTGCACGCGGTAGAGGTTGATGGACCAGTGCCGACGCTCCTCGGAGCCGGGCACGAATCCGGTGACATGCATGTCCGTTATCGAGTTGCCGGTCTCCAGGACCCGGCGCAGGGTCGCGGTGACCCGCTCGGCCTCGGGGCTCTGCAGGTAGTCCTGGACGCTGTTGCCGCGGTGGTCGTCAGGGGTGCCGCCGAAGGTGTTGGCGATCTGCTGGTTGGCGCGCCGGACCCGCAGGTCGGGGTCGATCAGCAGGAAACCGAACGGAGATTGACCGAATATCGACTGCGAGGCGGCGAGATCGGTCTCTATCCGGCGCAGGATCCGGACGTCGACGACGATGCAGACGGCGGCCCGCTCGCCCTCCTCGGTCCGGGTCGGCATCACATAGACCTCGGCGAGGCCCTCCTTGGCCGCATCGCCCTCGGCGCTCTCGGGCACCCGGAAGGGCACCACACCGGTCCACTCCCGGCCGTCGAGGATCTCGGCCATCTTCCGCTGGCCGTGCTCGCGCAGCTCGGGGTCGACGAACGCCTCGATGGGGTCCATGCCGACCGCGTGCTCGGTGGAGATGCCGAAGAGCTGCTCGGCCCGCAGGCTCCACTGGTCGACCAGCCCGTCGGGGCCGATGGAGAAGGAGGCAACCTTGATGTAGTCGTAGATCGAGCCGGGTGGGCTGCTCTGCCACATGGCGTCGCCGACGGACATGGCGTCGACGGAGGGCACGTCGGCGAAGCCCACGGCATCAGCCCTCGCGCCGCCCGACGGGTCCTCGGACTCCGTGGCCTTCGCTGGTATCTCGCTCACGCGAACCGTCCCCTCCAGCTCACCGCGTCCGGCACCGGTCACCGGGGGCGGCTGCCCGCAGTATCCAGCACTACGGCGCCCCACAACACGGTGTTCACGATCACAGGACAATCCCGATGCATTTCGGACCGTCCCGCGACAACACTCCCAGTCTTCTAACCAGCGGACACGCGGTCGAACCACGCCGATCGACAACCGTCACAGGCCTTGACCAATCGATGGACACCGCTGTCCGGTTCGTACAGGAGCGTGCGCCCGCGCGCCGGCCCGGGTTCATTCCGGCACCGCGAGTTCGAACCACACCGTCTTGCCCGTCTCCCCGGGCCGGGTGCCCCAGCGGACGCAGGCGTCGGCGACCAGCTGGAGGCCGCGTCCGCTCTCGTCCTCGGGGCGGGCGACGCGCTCGCGGGGCGGGTCGGGGAGCGGGTCGGAGACCTCGACGAGGAGGACGCCGCCCGGGTGGGCGGGGCGCACCAGGCGGACGCCGATGGGGCCCGTGGCGTGCCGCAGCGCGTTGGTCACCAGCTCGCTGACCAGCAGCGTCGCGATGTCGTCGAGGGCGCCGAGGTCCCAGTCGCGCAGTTGACCGCGGACGGCCGAGCGCGCGGTGCGGACGGCTCCGGGGTCGGCGGGAAAGGTCCACTCGGCGCGGTCGCCTTCGGTGTCGATCAAGCCGATCACATCCCGGGCCGGCCCAGCACACCCATGTCCGATTTCATGGGGTTAATGGGCACATACCCGATATCAAGGGCCCGGTACCGCCCCGGAGGGCGCACTGTGGCACGAACGGCGTACACCGCACCCGGCACACTCCGCCCTCCCGCCCCCCAAGTGCATCCGGCGCGCCCGTCCGCCACGAACTACGGCGAGTTCGGCACGCCCGGCTCGTCCCGGCCTACGACGGGTTCAGCGCGCCCCGGCGTCGAGGAGCGCGAGCGTCTCCCGTACGGCGGGCACGTCCTGGTCGAGCCAGTCGACGGTCCAGATGTCCGCGGGGGCGAGCCAGCGCAGTTCGTCATGGTCCTGGAGGGGGCGCGGGCGGGGCGAACCGGGCAGCAGCCGGGCCGTCCAGACCTGGAGGACGTACGGCGGCCTCAGCGGCCACTCACCCGGGACGCGGGCGACGGTCTCGGCGTCGACGCCGAGTTCCTCGTGGAGTTCGCGCACCAGCGCGGCGTCGGGGCGTTCGCCGGGCTCCACCTTGCCGCCGGGGAGTTCCCAGCGGCCGGCCAGTTCGGGGGGTGCGCTGCGGCGCGCGGCGAGCAGCCTGCGGCCGTGGCCGTCGTCGCCGTCGTCGTCGAACAAGGCGGCTCCGACCACCACGATCCGTGTCGTCATGCGCCGGAGCCTACGGGGTGCGTCAGTTGCGGGTGGCGTCCCCGTTCTGCCCGATGCGCTCGACCCAGTAGAGCTGCTTGTGCTTGCGGTCGTCGAGGCTGTCCGCGATCTTCTGGGCCTCGGCGCGGGTCGCGTACCTGCCCACGCGGTAGCGATTGCCGTTGTCGTCCTGCCGTATCACGAGCCAGGGAAGAGTGATCGTGCCGTCGTTCATAGCGCCCCTCCGCTTCCCGCTCGCGGTTCGTGCCGTGCCCCACCCCATAAGGAAACCGCAATCCGCATATGCCGGAGCCTACGCCTAACCTTCACGCAGCGAATACGGCTTTTCACGAAGAGGTACGCAACCAGCCATGACGGAGGGGGCGCACGACTACGAACGCGCCGTTGGCGCACCTCGATGCATCCGGTCGGAGGCACGGTACAGGTCCCGCGAGCGACCTGCGAGAAAGACCGGAATCCAACGGCCCCCAAGGCAGGGCGGATTGACCGGTTCCGACGACAAGTGCCGGGAAAGTAGCGCTACTTCACCTGGAATGCACCCAACACGCCACTCGGCGCGCTACTTCACGGGAAGTCGGTGCATTGGAAGTCGGTGCATTGCTTCACGAGCAGGTGGTGGGCGATCACTTCACGGGAAGGTGGTAGGCGATCCGGTAGCGGTCGGCCGGGACGACCACGTCGGCCGTCTCCACCGCGCGCCCCGAGGCGTAGTACGTGCGCTGGATGACCAGGACCACATGCCCGGGGACTCCGCCCAGCGCGAGGAGTTCCTCGGAGAGGCCGGGCCGGGCGCCGACCTCCTCCGTGACGTTGTCCACGACGACGTCGATGGCCCGCATCCGCTCGACGACCCCCATGCCGCCGAGCGGGCCCTCCTCGGGCAGCATCACAGGCGTACGGCCGGTCACCGCGAGGGGTTCCCAGGACGTGGAGAGCATCATCGTCTCGCCGGCGTCCCGGAACACGTACTTCGTGCGCATCACGCGCTCGCCGGCCTGGAGGCCGAGCCGCTCGGCGATCGCGCCGCCCGCCTCGGTCTGCTCGCTGCTGGACTCCCAGGTGCCGCGCGCCTCGCCGTCGGCCTGCTCCTGCCGGAACGGTGTCGCACCGGCCGGCGGCCGGAACCCGGAGCGGGCGATCCTGCGCGGCACCGGACGCTCACGCACATAGGTCCCCGACCCGGAGCGGCCCTCGACCAGCCCCTCGGCCATCAGCACCTTGCGGGCCTCCAGGGCGACCGTGTCCGAGACGCCGTACTCCTCGCGGATTCTGGCCTGCGAGGGCAGCCGGGTGTGCGGGGGCAGCCTGCCGTCGACGATCTTCTTGCGGAGATCACCCGCGACGCGCAGATACGCCGGCTGCTCACCGAATGTCACTGGCCGCTCCCATCAGGTTGTACAGACAGCAACAGCCTGGCAACCGTGGGTTGTGCCATGCAAGCAAAGGCCAGAGAATCACTCGATGTGATGACTTGTGCCCGGCGTGGGCTTTACCCAGGCAGTTTCTCCCCGCTATAGAGGCCGTCACACCTCCAGACCGGTATCGCCTCCCCCGCTGTCCCCGCCGCTGTCGCTGTCGTCGTACGGCGGCGGGGTCGTGGCGAGCCCCAGAGCCTTGCGGGCGGTGACCGACAGATGGGGGTCGATGAGCTCGGCGCCCTTGTCGTAGTACCCGTAGAACTCGTCGGCGTCGGAGGCCCCGGCCGCCTTCGCCCACTGCTTCTGCGCCGCCCGCAGGTCCTTGACCAGGTCCGCGACCGGTTTCGCGGCGGCACTCGGCCACTGACGGCCTTCCAGCAGGTCGGCCTGGTTCGTCAGCGCGGTCGAGACCCGGCCCGCCCAGGCCCTGTGCCCCGGCAGGTCGTCCTCGACGTACCGCGCGTCGGGCGCGGAGTCGAGTGCCGCGTTGAGGACGTGGGCCGCCTTCAGATACGCGACCTGGTCCGCGTCGAGGGTCGTGGCGTCGTTGCGCAGCGAACCGCCGGGCAGACTCGCCTCCTCGTCCTTGTTGCCGAACACGCAGGTGATCTCGCGGTCGCCCAGGCTCCAGCTCTCCGAGGTCGGGGTGACGTAGTAGATGTCCACGTCGTCGGGTACGGCCCAGCCGTCCATGGCGTAGGAGTCCTGGAGCGCGTAGCACCTGTCGTCCGCGGTGGCCGTGACCTTCTTGTCCCCCGGGTACGAGTCGCCGCTCATCCGCACCACGGCGAACACCTCACCGTCGTGCTCGCCCGCGCAGGACACCACGTCGAAGTCGTACGCCATGCCCTCCAGCGAACCGCTGGGCGCGTCGAAGCACTGGCCCTTCCCGGGGGAGGCGCTCGCGCTGTTGCCACCGCTGACCTCGACGTCGTCGAAGAAGCCGGTCGCCGCGCCGGCCACCCCGAGCGCCCACAGCACCAGCCCGAACGACGAGAGCACGATGCCGGTCACCGCCATGCCCCGGCCGCGCTCGCCCCGCTTCTTCGTCTGGTTCAGCCCGATCAGCCCGAGGACCAGCCCGACGCCCGGGATGCAGCAGAGGATGCCGAGCACCAGGGCGGCGATGGACATGCCGTTGAGGGGCGCCGGGTTGTTGTACGGGCTGTAGCCCTGGGACCAGGTCTGGTAGGGCTGGGGCCCGTAGGGGGCGTAGG
>NZ_JAEQAZ010000304.1 GCF_016654115.1 Streptomyces sp. MBT53 | reverse complement strand
GGGGTGGGGCGGGTGGCCGACGTACCTCTAGTACGACAGTCCGTGACCGACCGGATACAGCACCTGCGCCGGGTCGTCCGCACGCTGCACGGCCACCGGGAGCTTCCCGCGCGGGGCAACCCGGCCCGCGATCACCCGTGCCGCGGCCCGCAGTTCGACGTCGGTCCAGGAGTAGGACGCCAAGTAGGCGGGGACGGCAGCCAGTTGGGCAACATCGTAGGGGTTGCGGACGGCGACGGCCACGATCGGTGTGCCGGTGGCCACCAGTTGCTCGACGAGGGTCTTCTGAGGGTCGGTCGCGGTGACGTTGTAGGTCGCCACCACGACCGCGTCCGCCGCCCGCGCCGCCGCCACGGCCTTGGTGACGGTTTCGGCGGAGGGGGTGGTGCCGGTGGACAGGACGGTCGCCGTGAAGCCCGACTCCCGTAGGGTCGCGGCCAGTACACCGGTCGGCGGTCCCGTCGTACCGGACGGGGAGGCCGGGTCGGCGCCGACGACCAGGACGTTCCCGTGCGTACGGCGGGACAGGGGGAGCAGGCCCGCCCTGTTGACCAGCAGGGTGGTGGTGCGCTCGGCGATGCGGTCGGCGGCGGCGAGATGTTCGGCACTGCCGACCACGAGGTCCACGCCCGCCCGGCTGACGTACGGCTCTTCGAAGAGTCCGAGCCGTGACTTGAGCCGCAGCACCCGCAGCACCGACTCGTCGATCCGCGACTCCGTCAACTCCCCATTTCCCACTGCCTTGATGACGGCGTTCCAGGCGATGTCCAGGGAGGGCGGGTCGAGGAGCTGGTCGACACCGGCCTTCAGCGCGAGCACCGGTACGCGGTCGTCGCCGTACTTCTGGCGGACGCCCGCCATGCCCAGCGAGTCGGTGACCACGACGCCGTCGTAGCCGAGTTCGCCGCGCAGGACTCCGGTGACGATGGGGTGGGAGAGGGTGGCCGGGTCGCCGGAGTCGTCGAGGGCCGGGACCTTGAGGTGCGCGGTCATGATCGCGTCGATCCCGGCCTTGACGGCGGCACGGAAGGGGACGGCGTCGAGCTTTCCCCACAGTTCGCGGCTGTGGGTGATGACGGGGAACCCGGTGTGGCTGTCGACGGCGGTGTCCCCGTGCCCGGGGAAGTGCTTGGCGGTCGCCGCGACCCGGCTGTCCTGGTACCCCGTGACCTCGGCGGCGACCAGGCCCGCCACCGCGTCCGGGTCGGCGCCGAAGGACCGTACGCCGATGATCGGGTTGGCCGGGTTCACGTTCACGTCGGCGTCGGGGGAGTAGTCCTGGTTGACGCCCATCGCGCGCAGTTCGGCGCCGGAGAGCCGGCCGACCGTGCGGGCGTCGGTGCGGGAGCCGCCGGCGCCGAGCGCCATCGCTCCCGGGAAGAGGGTGGCGGGCCTGCCGATCCGGCAGACGATGCCGTGTTCCTGATCGGTGGCGATCAGTACGGGCAGCCCGCGCGGCTGGGCCAGTGACGCCTTCTGGATGCCGTTGGAGAGGTCGGCGATCTGGTGCGGGTCGCGGGTGTTGTGCGCCCAGCTGAAGTAGATGACCCCGCCGACCCGGTACTTCGCGATCAGCTCGGCGGCCGTGCGCACCCCCAGCTCGCTCAGGTTGGCGTCGACGTCGGCCTGGTCGGGGGCGGTCGCGGAGTGGCCGTGGACGCGCGTCACGAAGAGCTGGCCGACCTTCTCCGCCAGGGGCATGCGGGAGATCAGCGAGCGGAGTGCCGTGTCGTCGGCGTGGGCGGGGGTGCCGACCGCGAGGGACGCGGTGACGCCCATGGTCGCGGCGAGGACGGTACGTCTGGAGGGCATGTGCGCTCCTTCCGGATTCCGGGGAGTTTCCGCCGGTCAGGGGAGTGCACAGTAACCAGGGGAGGGGCCGCCATCGGCGCAGTTGGAGGGGGGCGCGCCGATGACGGCTTGCTGCCGGCCGCGGTACGGAGGAGAGGGTTGGTCAGCGTTCGCAGCCAGCAGCGAGGCCGACGCCGTACCGCGGAGACTCATCCGGCAGCATGCCGGTTGGACGGAGGGGAACGGGCCCGGGTTCCCGTCCGGAGGCCGATTCCCGGAAGTTGGTGAACCTGCGCACAACGGGACGGATGCGGTCACGCACAGGTACGCGCGGGCGAACGGCGGTCGTCCATCCCGTGGACGTCCCGGCGCGGCGGGCGGCCACCGCCCGATCATGAGGACATGCCCGTAGTCGACATCCCCGGTTCCAAGTCCGTCACCGCCCGCGCGCTCTTCCTGGCCGCCGCGGCCGACGGCGTCACCACCCTCCGGCGTCCGCTCCGCTCGGACGACACCGAGGGCTTCGCGGAGGGACTGACCCGGCTCGGCTACCGGGTGGGCCGGACCCCGGACGCGTGGCAGATCGACGGGCGCCCGCAGGGACCGGCGGTCGCCGAGGCCGACGTGTACTGCCGGGACGGCGCGACCACGGCCCGTTTCCTGCCCACCCTCGCGGCGGCCGGCCGCGGCAGCTTCCGCTTCGACGCGTCCCCGCAGATGCGCAGGCGGCCACTGGGGCCCTTGAGCAAGGCTCTGCGCGACCTGGGTGTGGACCTGCGGCACGAGGAGGCCGAGGGCCACCACCCGCTGCGCATCGAGGCGTCCGGGGTCGAGGGCGGCGAGGTGGTGCTCGACGCCGGCCAGTCCTCGCAGTACCTGACCGCCCTGCTCCTGCTCGGCCCGCTGACCAGGAAGGGCCTGCGGATCAGGGTCACGGACCTCGTCTCCGCGCCCTACGTCGAGATCACCGTCGCGATGATGCGGTCGTTCGGGGTGGAGGTGCGCAGGGAGGGCACGGTCTACGTCGTCCCGCCGGGCGGCTACACCGCGACCACGTACGACATCGAGCCGGACGCCTCCACCGCGAGCTACTTCTTCGCCGCGGCGGCCGTGACCGGCGGCGAGGTCACCGTCCCCGGGCTCGGCACCGGCGCGCTCCAGGGCGACCTGGGCTTCGTCGACGTACTGCGCCGCATGGGCGCGGAGGTGACGACCGACGCGCACGGCACCCGGGTGCGCGGCACGGGCGAACTGCGCGGCCTCACGGTCAACATGCGGGACATCTCGGACACCATGCCGACGCTGGCGGCGATCGCCCCCTTCGCCTCAGGACCGGTCCGCATCGAGGACGTCGGCAACACCCGCGTCAAGGAGTGCGACCGGCTGGAGGCCTGCGCGGAGAACCTGCGGCGGCTGGGCGTGGAGGTCGTGACGGGGGACGACTGGATCGAGATCCGCCCGGGTTCGGAGGCTCCCGTCGGCGCGGAGATCAAGTCCTACGGCGACCATCGCATCGTCATGTCCTTCGCGGTGACCGGGCTGCGGGTGCCCGGTATTTCGTTCGACGACCCGGGGTGCGTACGCAAGACTTTCCCGGGTTTCCACGAGGCGTTCGGGGCGCTGCGGGGGCAGTTGCCGGTATGAGGGGAGCGGTGTGGGGTTCGAGCTGAAGGCTCCGGTCCTGACGGGTGAGCTGGTGCGGCTGGAGCCGCTCGATCACCGGCACGCGGCCGATCTGGCGGTGGCGGCGGAGGAGGACCGGGGGGCGTACGCGTTCACCTGGGTGCCTCGGGCGGACCAGGTCGGCGCGTACATCGACGCCCAGCTGGCGCGTGCGGCGACGGGCATGCTCGCGCCGTACGCCCAGATCTCGACGGCGACCGGGCGGGCGGTCGGCGCCACGGCCTACTGGGAACCCCGGTCCTGGCTGACGGACGATCAACTCGACGCCGTCGAGGTCGGGTTCACCTGGCTGGCGGGTTCGGCGCAGGGCACCGGCATCAACACCGAGGCCAAACTCCTGCTGTTCCGGCACGCCTTCGAGGAGTGGCACGTCTCCCGGGTCGACCTCAAGACGGATGCCCGCAACGACCGCTCCCGCGCCGCGATCCAGCGTGTGGGCGCCCGCTTCGAGGGCGTCCTGCGCAACTGGTCCCGCTCCTGGGCGCCGGGCGAGGACGGGCGGCTGCGGGACTCCGCGGTCTACTCGATCACGGCGGAGGAGTGGGCGGAGTGCTGGAAGGCGTTGGAGGAACGGGTGTCCAGGTCATGAGCGCGTATCTCATCCTGCACGGCTGGCAGAACCGCCGTCCGGAGGGCCACTGGCAGCACTGGCTCGCCGGCCGGCTGCGCGCGCTCGGCCACGAGGTGACGTACCCGCAGCTGCCCGATCCCGACGACCCCGAACTGGACGTGTGGCTCGGGGAGTTGCGCCGCGGCCTCGACGGTCTCGACGGACCGCGGGTCGTGCTCGCGCACAGCGCCTCCGCCCTGCTGTGGCTGCACGCCGTCGCCCGCGGGGTGGTCCGGGACGGTGACGTGGACCGCGTGCTGCTGGTCGCACCGCCGTCCGCCTCCGTCGTCGTACGGCATCCGGAGATCGCCGAATTCGCGCCGCCCGCGGGCGAGTTGAGGCTGCCCGGGGTCACCCGGCTGGTCGCCGGCGACGACGACCCGTACTGCCCGGAAGGCGCCCGCGCGGTCTTCGGCGATCCGCTCGGTATCCCCACCGAGATCATCCCGGGCGCGGGTCACCTCGACCTGAACGCGGGGTACGGCTCCTGGCCCGCGGTGCTGGAGTGGTGTCTGGACGAGGCGGTGCGGTTCAGGGCTCGATGAACTTCGAGTTCGCGTCGGGCCTACGCCGAGTCGTTGAGCAGCCGTGCCAGATGGTGGTGACCGGCGGCCAGCAGCTCGGGGAGCGGGGCGGCGGTCTCGTACCAGCGCTTCTCGTACTCCCAGCACAGCCAGCCGTCCCAGTCGTGCCGGGTCAGGAGTTCCACGCACTCGGCGAGCGGCAGGACGCCCGCGCCGAGCGGCAGCGGGGTGGTGTCGTCGGCCGACGCGATGTCCTTGACCTGCACGTATCCGAGATACGGGCCCAGCGCGGCCAGCGTCTCCGCCGGCTGCTCGCCGCCCAGCCAGGTGTGCATGACGTCCCAGAGCGCGCCCACCTGCCGGTGCCCGACCGGGCCGAGCACGCGGAGCGCGTCCGCGCCGGTCCGGTGGGAGTCGTGGGTCTCCAGCAGGATCCGTACGCCGAGGTCGGCGCCCCACTCCGCCGCCGTGCCCAGCCGCCGCGCGGCCGTCGCGTCGGCCTCATGGGCGGACTGCTCGGTGCCTCCGCCGGGGAAGACGCGGACGTAGGGCGCCCCCAAGTCCCGTGCCAGCTCCAGGAGTTCGCGGATCTCCGTGAGTACGGTGTCGTCGTCGCCCGGCGCGGCCACGCGTGCGTACCCGGCGAGGCCCAGGACTTCGACCCCGGCCGCCTTGAACTCGGCGACCGCGTCGGCCCGTTGGGCGGCGTCGATACCGGGGTGCACGGGCTCCTCCGGGTGCGCGCGCAACTCGACACCGTGGTAGCCGTGCGTGACGGCGAGGTGCAGCACGTCGGCGAGGGGGAGCCCCGGGACACCGAGGGTGGAGAACGCGAACTTCATGGTCTCGACCCTACTCGTCACTCACGACTTCCGTGCAGGTCGAGGCGCCAGTCCTGGCCGACGAGGTCCTGGCCGAAGGAGCGGTGGGGCTTCTCGGCGACCAGGACGAAACCGTGCCGCTGGTAGATGCGGCGGGCGGCGCCGAGGATGTCGTTGGTCCACAGCACGAGGTCGCGGTAGCCGACACCGCGCGCGAACTCGACGACCGCGGAGACCAGTTGGTCCCCGATGCGAAGCCCCCGGGCGTCCGGCTCGACGAGCAGCAGCCGCAGCCGGGCGGTCCCCGGGGCGTCGTCGCGCACACACATCACACACCCCACCGGGCGCCCGTCCAGCTCCGCGATCCACACCCGCTCCAGATGCGGGTCGTGATCCTCGGCGAAGTCGGCGACGATCCGCGCCACGAGCCCTTCGTAGTCGGCGTTGAAGTCGTACTCGGCGGCGTACAGCGCCGCGTTGCGCTGCACGATCCACCCGAGGTCACCGGGCCCGGGCTCCCGCAGCACGACGTCCTCGGGCCGGGTGGGCGGGGGGTCCGACAGGATGGTGCGTACGGTGTGCAGCGCCTCGGAGAGCCGGGGACGGTCGGTGGCCGGAACGGTCGCGAGCAGCGCGCCGACGGATTCGTCCGCCCGCTCGGCCAGCAGGTCGGCGGTCTCCCGCCCGCGTGCGGTGAGCGTGATCTGCCGCCGCCGCGGATCCCGCTGCGAGGGTGCCCGCTCGATCAGCCCGTCCTGCTCGAACCGGTTCAGGATTCGGCTCAAGTACCCCGCGTCCAGGGACAGTTCGGAACGGAGGTCGGCCGCGTCCGTGTGCGGGGAGTGCGCGAGTTCGTACAGGACGCGGGACTCGGTGAGGGTGAAGGGGGCGTAGAGGTGGCGGCTGTAGTCGAGGGCGCCGATGACGTTCGTGTAGAAGCGGTTGAAGGCACGGATGTCCTGGACGGTCATGATCGATCCCCGGTGCTCGCTCAGGGTAGTTGACTCAGTCAGAGGTATTGCGGTTCTGACCGTAGTCCTCCGGGGTGGGCAAGGCAACGGTCTAGTCCCACCAGAGGCGCCACAGATGGCGCCCTGGGAGTTCGTTCGCGTAGTCCGGGAACGGGGTCGGTGGATCGTCCACGATGTTGTCGGCGGTCGTCAGCACATGCTCCAGGGCGAGCCGCTCCGCCTGCGTGAGGTCCTGGGGCGGCCGGGCGACCGACACGGTCAGGGCGCCTCCGAACCCGGACAGGACCCGTGCCCCGAACCGCTCCTCCCAGCTCCGCAACAGCGCGCACAGCAGCGAGAGCGGCGCGCCGGCCGACCATCCGACGATCGCCGGCACGTCGGCGGCGCGGTGAGCGGGCACCAGGGCCAGCTGGCAGGTGTGCACGAAGGGCTCGGTGCGGAGCAGTTGTCCCACGGCCCACCCCGCGGTCTCCGCAGGGCTCGGCCCGGCACCGGCCACCGGCTCGGCCGGCGCGAGCCCGGGCCAGGACTCGAAGGGCGGCCCCGGGTCGTGCGGCCAGGGCGCGATGTCGTCCGGATCGTCGTCGTCCGGCAGGACATCGGCCGCGGGCGGACTCGACCAGTAGGGCAGCCGTCGGCGCCGGTACTCGGCGAAGTCCGCCGCGAGCTCGGTGTCGAGCCGGAC
>NZ_JAEQAZ010000303.1 GCF_016654115.1 Streptomyces sp. MBT53 | reverse complement strand
CCGACGCGTAGCGCAGCGGAGCGCCCTTTACTTGGTCCGTTCCGGCCCGACACTGACAAGAAGCGAGTGGCCCAACGGCAACATCTGCAACCCCGGTCGGCACGAGCCCCCTCAACCCACCGTCCCCGTTCGATTACAGTGCTGAGCTGACTCGTACGTACGGACGGAGCCTGTGGAGGTCTTGGTGAGTGCCGCAGCCGGCGCCGTCTGGGGGCGGGGCGAGCAGCAGGACTTCCGGAGCCGGGTGCGGGGGACGCTGCTGGGGGCCGCCGTGGGGGACGCACTCGGTTCGCCCGTCGACCTGTTGGCGATCGACGAGATCCGGGAGGCCTACGGTGCGGAGGGCGTCGTGGATCTCCCGTTCGGGTACGGGCGGCGGGGCGCCGTCACTCATCTCACGCAGCTCACTCTCTTCACCGTGGACGGGCTGATCAGGGCGCAGGTGAGGCGTGACACCGGGGCCTGGCATCCCCCCACCGATCTGCATCGGGCGTATCTGCGGTGGGCGGCCACCCAGCACGACTGGGGGCCGGATGAGCGTCGTAAGGACGACGGGTGGCTGGCGCGGGAGGAGTGGCTCTACGCTCGGCGGGATCCGACTCGGGCTTGTTTGATGGGGTTCGGCGACGAGCGGATGGGGACTCTCGACGCGCCCAAGAATCCTGGTGAGGTGGGGGGCGAGGCGGCTGCCCGTTCCGCGCCGTTCGGGTTGCTCGTCGGGTGGGAGCCGCAGTTGGTGATGCAGCTCGCGGTGGAGTGCGCGGCGCAGACCCATGGGCATCCGGTGGGGTATCTGGCGGCGGGTGCGTATGCCGTCGTCGTGCATGGGCTCGCGCGCGGAGAGAGTCTCGACGGCGCGGTGCAGCGGGCGCTTGCGCTGCTTGCCGCCCGGCCCGGCCATCAGCCCGTCTCCGATGGGCTGCAGCGTGCCCTCGGTGCCGTACGGCAGGGGATGCCGACTTCCGGGCGGGTCGAGGAGCTCGTGGGGGAGGGGAGCGCGGAGGGGGTGCTCTCGGGGGCTGTGTACTGCGCGCTCGTCGGGGAGGACGTACGGCACGCGTTGTGTCTTGCCGTGAATCACGGTGGGCCCTCCGGGGGTGCCGGGGCGCTCACGGGTGGGCTGCTGGGGGCGTTGTACGGCGAGACGGCCCTCCCGCCGGACGGCCCTCCCGCGCTACATACCTGCTACATACCTGCTGCATCCCTACTGCATCCCTGCTACGCCCCTCTCGGATACCGGGCTGGATCGCCCGGTATCCGAGAGGGGCGTAGCAGGGATGCAGTAGGGATGCAGCAGGTATGTAGCAGGTATGTAGCAGGGGTGCAGTCGTTATGACTGGCTGCTGCCCACCACGTCGTCGCCCGTTCCCGCCTGCGCCGGTACGGCCACGGCGACCGCGTCTCCGTCGTCGTCACCGCCGCCGTTGATCCGTTCGATCAGCGCGTCGCGTTCGGGGGTGTCCTCGGGCTTCACGTAGCCGATGAGGATGTAGAGGATCAGGGAGACCGCGAGCGGGACCGACACCTGGTACTGGAGCGGGACGCCGCCGTCGACCTCCCAGTTGATGGGGTAGTTGACCAGCCAGAAGGCGAGCAGGCCCGCCGCCCAGCTCGTCAGGGCCGCGGTGGGGCCGGACTTGCGGAAGGGGCGGAGCAGGCCGAGCATCATCGGGATCGCGATCGGGCCCATCAGACCGGCGACCCATTTGATGACGACGGTGATGATGTCCTTGAACGTGGGCGAGTTGATCTGCGTCGCCACCGACATCGACAGGCCGAGGAAGACGACCGTGGTGACGCGGGCGGCGATCAGGCCCGAACGGTCGTTCCACGCACGGGCCTTGGCCGATATGACGGGTGCCACGTCCCTCGTGAAGACGGCCGCGATGGCGTTCGCGTCGGACGAGCACATGGCCATCGTGTGGGAGAAGAAGCCGACGACGACCAGGCCCAACAGGCCGTGCGGCAGCAGTTGTTCGGTCATCAGGCCGTAGGAGTCGGAGCCGTCCGGCTTCTGTGCGTGGACCAGGAGCGGTGACATCCACATGGGGAAGAACAGGACCGTCGGCCAGATGAGCCACAGTGCCGCCGAGAGGCGGGCCGAACGCTCTGCCTCGTGGGGGGTCTTGGTGGCCATGTAGCGCTGGGCCTGGTTGAGCATGCCGCCGTTGTACTCGAAGAGCTTGATGAAGAGGAACGCGAGGAGGAAGACCGTGCCGTAGGGGCCGACGAGTGGTTTGCCGTGGCCCTGGAGTGCCGGTTCGTCCCAGGCGCCGAGGAATCCGATGCCCTTGTCGTTCAACTTCAGTACGACGGCCACGAACATGGAGACACCGGCGAGCAACTGGATGACGAACTGGCCGAGTTCGGTCAGCGCGTCCGCCCACAGGCCGCCGATCGTGCAGTAGACCGCCGTGATCGCGCCGGTGATGAGGATGCCCTGGTTGAGGGACACACCTGTGAAGACGGACAACAGGGTTGCGATCGCTGCCCACTTGGCCGCCACGTCCACGATCTTCAGCAGCATCCCGGACCAGGCGAGCGCCTGTTGGGTGCGCAGGTTGTAGCGGTTCTTCAAGTACTCGAGCGGGGAAGCCACATGGAGCCGGGAGCGCAGCCGGTTGATGCGCGGCGCGAACAGCTTGGAGCCGATGGCGATGCCCAGGGCGATCGGGAACGACCAGGTGATGAAGGAAGTGACGCCGTAGGTGTAGGCGATGCCCGCGTAGCCGGTGAACATGACCGCGCTGTAGCCCGACATGTGGTGCGAGATGCCGGACAGCCACCAGGGCATCTTGCCGCCGGCGGTGAAGAAGTCGCTCACGTTGTCGACACGTTTGTGCGACCACACACCGATGGCCACCATCACGCCGAAATAGCCGATGAGCACGGCCCAGTCGAGCCCGTTCATATGCGCCCTCCCACGATTGAGCCGGTTCAGCCCGGGGCTCATCGTGGGCGGTCGCGCGTGAGCACGACAAGTAAGCGCACAGTCAAGGGCAAGTAAAATCGTTCGGATTGATGTTCCGCGTTCACCTACATGAACTCATCGCATCAGCTCCCCGGCGTTGACCAGCAACGACTGTCCGGTGATCGCCCGCGCCCGTTCCGACGCCAGGAACACCGCCGCATCCGCCACATCCCCGTCCGTCGCCAGCTCGGGCAGCGCCATCCGGTCCGACAGCCGCTTCAGCACCTCCGCCTCCGGCACCTTCTCCGTGTGCGCGGTGAACTGCACGTACGCCTCCACCGGCGGCCCCCACATCCACCCCGGCAGCACGGTGTTCACCCGGATCCGATACGGCCCCAACTCCCTTGCCAGCGAGTACATCGCGCTCGTCAGCGCCCCCTTCGACGCCGCGTACGCCGCCTGCCGCACCTGCGAGGGCGCGGCCACCGCCGACTGCGTCCCGATGATGACGACCGAGCCGCCGCCCGCCTCCTTCAGCGAGGGCAGGCACGCCCGGGTCATCCGCAGCGTCCCCAGCAGGTTCACGTCGAGCACCGACTGCCAGGTGGCGAAGTCCGCGTCCTCGATCCCGCCGAAGTAGCTGTCCCACGCGGCCACATGGACCACCGCGTCGATCCGCCCGAACCGCTCCCGCGCCACCTCCGCGAGCGCCTCGCACTGCGCCTCGTCCGTGATGTCCGTCGACCGGTACGCCGTGTGCGACCCGTCGGGGTCGATCTCGGCGGCCGACTTGGCGAGATGCGCCTCCGTGCGCGCGCCGAGCACGGCGTTGCCTCCGTCCCGTACGACGGCGGCGGCGACCTGGTGGCCGAGTCCGGCCCCGACCCCCGAGACGACGACGGTCTTGCCCGCGAGCAGCGACATCCGATCCCTCCCGGGGTCTGGCGATTTATCTGACGGGGCGTCAGAGTATGGGCGACCGGCGGAGGACGGAAGGGGAGCGACGTGAGCGAGGACACCCGGAGCGACGTGTACGCCGAGCTGGCCGCCGTAGGACCGTACGGAGTCCGGCCGGGCCACGCGCTGATCACCATGGTCGAACCGCATCCCGGCCACGAGTACGCGTACAACCGCTGGTACGAGGACGACCACTACTACGCCGGCGCGATGGCCATGCCCTGGATGTACGCGGGCCGCCGCTGGGTCGCCACCCGGGACCTCCAACTCCTGCGGTATCCCGAGAAGTCGGCGGTCGCCCAGCCCGTCACCGCCGGCTGCTACCTCTCCACGTACTGGGTCACCGATGGCCGCTACGACGACCACATGAAGTGGACCGTCGGCATCAACAAACGGCTGAATCGCGACGGGCGGGTCTACCAGGACCGTACGCACGTCTTCACCGCGTTCCAGGACCACGAGGCGACCGTGTACCGCGACGGCGCGGCCGGACCGAGGGACTTCCACGCCCTCGACCACCCTTACGCCGGGCTGGTGTTGGAGGTCGTCGACAGTGAATCGGCAGCGCAGCGCGCCGAGTTGCTGGAGTGGTTGCGGTCTCGGCACCTGCCGAAGCGGCTCGCGGGCTCACCGGCCGCGATGGTGACGGTCTTCCGACCCACGCCCCTGCCGGGCGACCGCATGACCTACGTCAAGCAGGTCGAGGGGGTGGATACGCGGCTGACGCTGTTGTGGTTCCTGGAGGCGGATCCGCGGGACTGCTGGGAGCAGTACTTCACGGGGCTGGACACGGCCGTGGCCGAATCCGGCCTGGGGAGCGTCGAGTTGGTGGCGCCGTTCATCCCCACCGTCCCGGGCACCGACAAGTACGTCGACCGGCTGCGCTGACTACTTCAGTTCGTCGGGGCAGGGCGTGCCCCGGGGCAACTGGTACGGCGCCGCGAGCCTGTACGTCCCCGCCTTCGGCGCGAGCAGCATCGTCCACTTGTCGCCCTTGGAGTCCTCCTCGGTCTCCATCAGGCAGCCGTTGGGGTTGTCGTACGTCTTCGGGGTGCCCTCGGCGCGATGCTTCGACGCGTCGGTCTCCTGCGGCGGCTTGAGGCTCTTGCCCTTCGCGTCGACGACGCTCAGCCACGGCGAGTACGGGATCCGGATCAGGATCCGGCCCTTCTTCTTCACCTCGATGGTCAGCTCGCCCTGCTCGGCCCGGTCGACGACCGCGTTCGGCTCGGCGAGCGGTGTCGGGTCGGTGACCTGGAACAGCTGCCAGTTCGTGTCGCCCCAGACCTGCTTCAGATACGGCATCCCGCGCTGGACCAGGTCCCGTTCGCGCTCGCCGCCGTCGCCGTCCAGCTTGTCCTTCGGCAGGACGACGTAGTGGACGGCCCAGCGCTGGAGCCACTCGTGGTAGTTCGCCGAGTTGAGGGTGTCGTCGTAGAAGAGGGGGTTGCGCTCCATGTCGGCCTGGCGGTTCCAGCCGCGGGCCAGGTTGACGTAGGGCGCGAGGGCGGAGGCCTCGATGTGGGAGGCGGCCGGGACGACCTCGACCCGGCCGCGCTCGGCGCCGACCTCCTGGAGTTCGTTGACCAGCGGGGCGAGTTCGTGCGACCAGGACGCGGCGGGCGCGGTGTTGACGACGTCGTCGACCGACTTGAAGCCGATCCAGCCGGTGAAGCCGATGAAGGCCAGCACGATCGTGTACCACTTGCGCGAGCGGGGCGTCACGAACGGCAGCGCGGCGATCAGGGCCACCCCGGCGAACAGCATCGCCAGCCGGCTGATGTTCGAGCCGATCTGTGAACTGACCAGCCAGACCAGGATGACCCCGATGCTGTACACGGCCGCCGTGATCCGTACGGTGATCCACTCGCGCGGCACCAGGAAGTAGACGAGGATCCCGGACGCCAGCGGCAGGATCATCGAGCCGAACAGCATCGGCTGGGTGCCGGAGAACGGGAACAGCCAGGCGGACACGGCCACCACGGCCGCGGGCGCGAGGCCGAGCGCCCAGGCGCCGGGGCGGCGCTTCTGCAGGAACAGGGCCACGGCGACCAGGCCCACGAACAGTCCGGCCACCGGCGAGGACATCGTCGCGAGGGCGGCCAGCGGGGCCGCGCACAGGGCCTTCGCCCAGCGTTTGTAGCGCCAGCGGTAGGGCCAGCAGAAGACGACGGCCACCGCGCCGAGCCCGAACACCAGGCCCAGGCCGTACGTCACCCGGCCCGACGCCGCGTTGCACAGCAGCGCGAAGACACCCGCGAGCGAGGCCCACAGCGGGTTCCGCACCGAGCGGCTGCGGATCAGGATCAGGGTGAGCAGGCCCGCCGAGATCGTCCCGGCGATCATCATCGTCGTACGGACACCGAGGACCGACATCAGATACGGCGAGACCACGCTGTACGACACCGGGTGCATCCCGCCGTACCAGGCGAGGTTGTACGCCGAGTCCGGGTGCCGGCCGACGAACTCCGCCCAGGCGTCCTGCGCCGCGAGATCGCCGCCACTGTTCGCGAACGTGAAGAACCAGGCGATGTGCAGAACCCCGGAGAGCAGCGTGAAGCCGATCACCGGGTGACGGAGGAAGGGGGCGCGGAGGCGGTCGACCAGACCCGCCCAGCGGGTGCGTCCGCTAGGTGTCGCGTCGTGGTCCGTGTGCTGCGCGGGCAGGTGTATTCGCGGGCCGGCTCCCGGGCCCGGATCGGCATCGTCGGCGCGTGTCGGCTCCGCTGTGGCCACCTGAAGGCACTCCCCGTGTCCCGTCTTCTGTTCCCGGCCGCGTCCTGTCCCGTTCCCGGCCTGTTCGACGCCGCGTCCACCTGACCGGCGACGTGCCCCGATTCGCGACGCTAGCACGCACCCCGCCGGTCGGCTCCCGTGCGGGTGGCCGGCCGGCGGGGTGCGGTGACGTAGAACGCCTCGTGGGTCAGCCGAGACGCTTCAGCTTCGCGGTCAGGGCCGGTTCCGCGAGATCCTTCTGCAGGGCGACCGGCACCTTGACCGCGCCGCCCGAACCGTCGCCCACGGTGAGCGTGCCCACCTTGGTGCCGGCCTTCGCGGTGTGCGGTACGGCGTCGGGGGCGAAGGACAGCTTCACCTTGAGACCGGCCCAGCCGACCGCGGCGACGTCCTTGGTGACGACGACCGGGGTGTGACCGCCGAGCTGGTCGTCGACGTACCCGACGACATCGCCCTTCTTCAGGATCTTCGCCGAGGTCATGGCGTCCTGCGCCGCGAGCATCGCCGTCTTGCTGACCGCGTTGACGGTGTCGATGATCGGCGCGGTGTGCTGGCCGAGGATCGCGCCGACGACGACGGCCGTCTCACCGCCGACCTCCTTGGTGGCGGCGAACAGCAGGTTGCCGCCGGCCGCGGTGGTCGTGCCGGTCTTGATGCCGAGCGAGTTGTTGTACGGCACCAGGCGGTTGTAGTTGGTCCACTTGTGACCCGACGGGTCGACCCAGCTCGGGAGCTTGGTGATGTCCATCAGCGCCTGGATCTTGACCAGTTGGTTGCCCAGCTTCACCTGGTCCTCGGCGGTGGAGACCGTGGTCTCCTTCAGGCCCGAGGCGTCCGTGTACGTCGTGTTCGTCATCCCCAGCGCCTTGGCGGTGTCGTTCATCTTCTTGATGAACGCCGCCTCGGAACCCGCGTCCCAACGGGCCAGCAGGCGCGCGATGTTGTTCGCCGACGGGATCATGATCGCCGACAGCGCCTGCTTCTCGGTGAGGACGTCGCCCGCCTTGACGGTGTTGAGGGTGGACTCGCCGTCCTTGTCGTAACCGCCCTCCTTCTCGGCGGTCGCGTCCACGGTGATCTTCTCGCCCTCCGCGCCCGACTTCAGCGGGTGGTCCTTGAGGACGATGTACGCCGTCATCGCCTTGGCGACCGAGCCGATGGCGACCGGCGTCTGCTTGCCGAAGTTGCCCATCGTGCCGATGCCGTTGACGTCCATCCAGCCCTGGCCCTCGCTCGGCCACGGGAGGTTCGCCTTGCTGCCGTCGAAGGTGTACGAGTCGTCGGCGGTGAGCGTGAGGGACGGCGTCGGCAGCGGTCGCAGAGCCTGCACTACTGCAAACACGATCGCCAGCAGGACGACCAGCGGGGTCCAGATCTTGACCCTGCGGATCGCCGTGCGGACCGGGGTCTCCGGCGGCGGCGGGGTGTTGGTCAGCTCGGCGAGGAGGTCCAGCGGGGGCTTCGGGGGAAGCGGCTGCTGGGTCGTGCGCTCGGGGCCGACCTGGGCGGTGTCCCTTCGGGGCGTGCGGGGTTCGTCGAGGGGCTTGAGCGCGACGAACTTGCTGGTGCGCTCGGCGGGAGCCTCAGGGGTCTCGGGGGCCTTTGGAGCCGGCGGGGCCTTGAGGGTGGTCGTCGGCTGGTCCACCGCGGGCTTGGGCAGCCGCACGGCCTTGAAGACAGCGGTGGGCTGATCGACCGCCTCGGCTACGCCGTCGCCCGGCCCCGTTTTCCCACCCGCACCACCCGTGCGGGTGGGAAAACGGGGCCGGG
>NZ_JAEQAZ010000302.1 GCF_016654115.1 Streptomyces sp. MBT53 | reverse complement strand
GCAACCCGAAAAGGTCAGTAGTCCAGCGTCCATCGCCCCATTCTGCCTACGGCCAGGCTTACTTGAGGCGCGACCAGAAGCGAGACCTGGTGGTTCTCAGGGAACCCTTATGAGCCTGAATACATGCGCCACCCGGCGGCGTCTACGGTGCTTCGCCGCAGGCCCTATTCGGGCCTGCGCTCGGACAGGTAGATGCCGGCGAGCATGCCGTCGTAGCCCGCGGCCTGGGCCGCGGCCTCCAAGCTCGGGTAGTCCTGCCCACCGATGTCGATCATCGCCTGGTAGTCCGCCCGGGTCAGCTCGCGCTCGACCCACTGGTGCGCGCAGCGGCAGCGGATGCTGATCTCGTCGCGGTCGCAGATCACCATCCAGTCGCGCCGGGCGCCGCACTGCGGGCACATCACGGGGATCCCGGTGATGGTGATTTCCTCGGGATGAGTGGTTGCTCGGAGACGGATGTTGCCATCACCTAGTTGAGTCTCCTGCTGAAGCCGCAGCAGGGGATCGTCGACGAAGGCGGTCTCCGGCAGATCGGCTCTCTGGGCCTGGATGCCTTCTTCGAGCATGTTCATCGTCTCCTTCTCCGTATCTGTTCAGTATTAACAGGCCCTTGCGCCCGGCTTCCAGCGCTTTGCGCACTGGTCAGCGCCTCGGCCCCGGGGAGCGCGGGTCAGCACTGTGGGGCCTCACCGGCGGCTCGGGGGCCTGTGGTGCCGACGGATAGCGCCGCGATTGGGCTGTCCTCGCATTCGTACGCGCACGGGGCGCGTCCATGGTGGCGGGCAGTTCGCCGATGCGTCGCAGCCGCCAGACGAGCACGTCAGTGACGCTGTCCGCGGTGTCCAGTTCACGCCATTCGATGGCCTGTTGGAGGAGGGCGTCGGGGTCGTGTCCCGCTCGCTCGGCCTGGTCGAGGGTGGCGGTCAGGGCGTCCCAGCCGGGTTCGCGGCGGACGTGGTCAGCCTGTTCGGGCAGGACGGCTTCGAGAGCGCCGGCGTATCGCTCCCGTACGGGTTCGGGGAGTCGCCAGCCGTGCTCACGCATCGCGTTCATGGGCGCGGTGGCAGCCGATCGGTAGGCGCTGCGGAGGTGTTGAGCGGTTCGTTGGGCGGCGGCTGCCTGCTGGGCGTGACCGCGGGCGGAGTGCCAGCGCGCGGCGGCGATAGCCACGAGGACCATCGTGGACAGGACCATCGCGGTGGCGCCGCCGTCCTCGCCCTTGCCGAGCGCGCCGCCGGCGCGGACGATGCCGCGGGCGGCGGAGCGGATGGCCCGGTTGTCGGCGCGCTCGGCGCGGATGTGGGAGCGGGTGGCGCGTTCGAAGTCGCGGGCGGCCTCGGCGAGTTCCCCGCGGGTCGAGGCCGGGGCGGTCTGGGCGAGAGCGTCGAGGAGTTCGCCGACGCCGACGAGTTGGGCGGCGGAGTCCTCCTCGTCGTCCCCGTCAAGGATCGATACCGCCCGCTCGACGACCGGTGCCGCTTCGCGGCGGGCGCGGGCTGGGCGCGGCACTTGTTCGTCGGCACGGCCGACGACAGGCTCATCGTCGTCGGGTCGTCCGGCGGCGAGGCGCCGCCGGATCTTGGGCAGGGAAAGGTCCGGGGCGAGTTTGGAGCCGGAGAACCAGATGGGTTCGCCATCGCGGTTGCGGTCGCCGGGGAGGGCGACGTTGTATCCGATGGCGTCGCCGGACGGGGCGATGCGCTTGTCGATCCGGAGGCCGGCTTCGGCGAGGCGGTCGAAGAACTCCTCCTCGCTGTCAGCCCCGGCCAACGCGTGGCGGACGCTCTCCCGGAGTGTCTCGCGGGGTGTCTCGGCGCGACCGGATCGCTCGGCCTTGGAGCGTTCGGCGCTGGTGGGGCGCTGGGCGGCGGTGCGGTCTCCGCCGTCGAGGATCTGCAGGCCGAACTCCTTCTCGATCTTCCGGCATTCGGCCTGGGCGCGGATGCCGTCGTTGTGGCGGCGTGCCTGCCGCCCGTCCTCGCGCACGAGGGTGGCAGCGATGTGGATGTGGTCGTCGGCGTGGCGTACAGCGATCCATCGGCATGCCTTGTCGTCGCCCTCTTCGGCGATGCCGGTGGCGTGCACGACGCGTCGGGCGACCTCGGCCCATTCGGCGTCGGTGAGGTAGCGGTCGCCGGGCGCGGTGCGTACGGGGCAGTGCCACACGTGCCGGGCTGGGCGGCGGTCCTTCGGCAGGGCGAGGACGGGCAGGTCGAGCCGGTCGGCGAGCTGTTTGAGCGTGGCGTCCGGATCGCGTCCGGGATCGGGGGCGAGGCCGGGCATCCAGGAGGCGACAAGATGCGCGTCGGTGTGCTCTTCCCGACGACCGGGTCCGTAGAGGTAGTTGAGCAGTCCGTATGTACGGCTGCCGGTGGAGACGTCCGGGACCACCGTCAGCGCCGGGCCATCTCTATGGCGGCGGCCTCGATTCGGACGGCGGCACGCAGAACTCGGGCGACCGCCTCGTCCACGTGCTCCACCTGACCGCCGGAGTTCAGGATGCGGGCGACCTGGTTGAGGTTGTTGCCGGCGCGGGCGAGCTGGGCGCTGGCCGCCATCAGTTCCTCCACTCGGCCGCGCTGGTCCAACAGCCATGTCTTCGGACCGCCTTGGGCCTGGGCAACGGCGACCGCTGCATCGGCGAGGAATCCGGCGGTCTTCAGACCGCCGGCTTCGGCGGCGCGCTTGACGGTGTCGAGTTCGTCTCGGGTGAGACGGACGCTGCGGACTTGGTCGCGGTGGACGCTCTGGCGCAGACGGGGGCGCGTGCGCGTCGCGGTGTTCGGCTCTGCTTCTCCCCCTGGCTGCGATCCGCCCTCGGTCGCAGCCCCAGAGTCCGGCACCCCCTGGTGCCGGGCCTCCCCCGCCCCCGAGGGGGCGAGGGCATGCGCTTCCGAAACTCCTCCGCAGCCCATGGCAGCGGAGGAGTTTCGGAAGCTACAGCTTGCTCGGCTTCCTGCCGGGCAGTCGCCTTGCTGCAGGTCAGAGGTGCCGCCAGCCGGGTCGGAGAGTGTCATCAGAGCGTCTGCGCCTTCGTACGGCGCACGTCGTGGAGGACCTCGGCGACGAAGTCGAGGGCGAGGACCGGGTGGTGCAGGGTGCGGGGCGTGCTGGCGGGGGTTCGCTGCACGGTCCAGGTGCCGTCCGGGCCAGGTTCGGCGCGGTGGAGGTGTCCGTACTGCCGAAGCACGGTGATCCAGGCGTCGGCTTCGGCAGGGGTGGCCGGTGTGGTGCGCATCGTTCATCTCCAGTGCGTGCGGAACGTGGTGGGGTGCGGGGCGGGCGGCCCGGTTTGATGCCGTTGGCCGCCCGCCTGTCCGAGCTGGTCGGTCAACCGGTACGGGTGGCCGAGTCCTGGCCAATCTCGGCGCGGAGCTCGCGCATCAGGGCGGTCAGCCGGTCATTGGCCAGGGTTTTCCCCTGTCCGCGGATGGCGTCCGCGACGACCTCGCGGGTGACCTTGCCCGCGTCGGTGACCGCTCGGCGGGCGATCGGCAGGAGGTTGTCCGCCGACGGGGCGGTGTCCGGGCCGCCGTTGTCCGAGGTGTCCGAGGCGGTGTCCGGACCGGGCTCCGGCTCGATGACCGACGGGGCGGCCAGGCGCAGGCGGGCAACCGGGGCAGGTCTGTTGACCGAGTGTCCGCCCAGGTCAGCAGCGTCTCCGCCGTGCGCCGGCTCAGGCTCCGGCACGCTCTCCGGGTGCCCGGACGGCTCCTCCCGGTCAGCCGCTCGCGATACGTCCGGGCCGGAGGTGACCGCCGGGCGTCCGCTCTCCGACGCGGAGAGTGCGGCCGAGTGTCCGAAGGTGACCGGGGTCGGCCGGTGTCCGTCCGCCGCGTGTGGAGTCTCCGGCCGGTCAGCGGTGATCCGGTCGGTCCGGACACCGAAGGTGTCCGGGTTTCCGTGGTGACCGGGTTCGGTGACCCGGCGGGCGATGAGGATGTACAGGTGGACGGCTCCGGCCAGGGCGAGCGGGGCGATGGTGGACAGGGCGCCGACGGTGACGTCACCGAGCCGCAGGCCGTCGCCTTCGGGACTCTGCTGGTTGAGGCGTACGGCGTGCAGGGCGTTGGCCCAGATGCTGGCGGCCGTCGCCGTGCCGAACAGCATCCACACGTACAGGCGGGCGGCGAAGGAGGCGGTGCGCAGGACCAGGAGGGCGCGTACCCCGTAGGCGATGAAGCCGTCGATCACCAGGGGGAAGAGGAACGTGAGGGGTCCGCGGACGTGGATGGCGGTGGCCATCTGCTGCAGGGCGTCGTACGAGAGCGCGCAGCCTGCGCCACCGAGGGCGACGATCGCGGCTCGGTCCCAGCCGGTGATCCGCGCCGGTATGGGCGCGCTGTGGCTCACGCGGCCGTCCCGAGGTCGTTGCGCGCTCGGGTCTCCGCTGCGGATGCCTTGAGCACCTTGGTGGGGCTCTTGGGCATCTTCTTACCCTTCGCCTTGTTCGCCGTCTTCTGCTGGTCGACGGCCCGGTTGCGGATCTCCCGGCGGGTGCGGCGGTAGAGCTTCTCGGCGTGCTCCTCGGTGACCTTGAGCAGCCAGGCGAGCCGCTCGGCCGGCATGTCCCCCTGGTAGGCGACGCGTACGACGGCGTCGCGCTCCGCCTGGGTGAGGTGGATGTCTCGGCCGGCCAGCACGGCGTTCACGCGGGCGTAGTCGAAGCGGCTGTGGAGCTTTCGGTGCAGCAGGTTGCGTTCCTCTTCGGTCATGCCGCCCCGGATGCCGTCGCGGTCGCCGTTTTCGAGGGCGGCGTCGAGGCAGGTGGTGCGGACGGGGCACTGCGCGCACAGGGCCTTGGCGGCGCGGATGCGGTCCATCTCGTCCGGCTCGGGGAAGAAGATGTCCGGGTCGACCTGGTGGTGGGGCGTCGAGCGGCAGGCGGCGCTCTCGTGCCAGGTGAGGTCGCCTAGGGTGCGCGGCATCTGGTTCTCGGTGCTGTGCATGTGAGTGTCTCCGGTCGCCCCGGGCGCGTTTTGGGCATACGCGGCCCAGGGGTTGGTACGTGAAGGAGGCGGAAGCGGTGGCAGCCGGTCGCGGCAGGGATCAGGTGGCGGCGGTGCGGCGACGCTCGGCTGCGAGGGCTCGTCTGCGGTCGGGACCGTCGAGGATGACCTTGTCGGTCATCTCAGTCAGCCGGGAGGCGACGCGGTCGCCGATGTGCTGACGCAGGTCGGCCATGCCGAGGTTGGTGGTGATCAGGGTCGGGAGCATCTCGTTGTAGCGGCGGTTGATCAGCCGCATCGTGATCTCCTCGGTCCACTCGCTGTTCTTGGCCGCGCCGAGGTCGTCGATGATCAGCAGCGGGCAGCGGGCGAGGTCCATCAGCTCCCGCTCACCGTCGTGCCCGGGGCGGGGTCGCAGCTCCGCGTACAGGTCGGCGGCCGTGGTCGCCTTCCAGCGCAGCCGGACGCCGGCGATGAGCAGCGACCGGATCGCGCCGTACGCCTGGTGGGTCTTGCCGGTGCCGGTGGTGCCGACGATCAGCAGCGAGCGGCCCTGGGCGATGCCCGGGGCTCCCGCGATCCCGGGGCGCCCCGCCTGGGCGACTTCGCGGACCCAGGCGGCGACCGCCGGGTGGTCGGCGACGGCGGCCTGGTAGCGGGCCGGGATGCGGGCCTGGGCCGCCTGGAGGGCGGGGATGGGCTCGACCGGGTCGGTGATCGGGGCGGCCGGGTCGATGCCCCGGGAGGTGAGGATGTTGGCCAGGCGGCGGGCGATGCCGCCGACGGGCTGGGCGTCACGGTCGCGCATCACAGCTCCTCGGCGTAGGCGGCGGCAGGGTCGGCGGGGTTGGCCCAGGCCCGGTGACCGGGCACGTTAGGCCGCGATTCCGTCCGCACCAAACCGGCGGGGGTGGCGTTCATGGCCTCGTGGACCAGGCTCGGCAGGGTGCTCGGGTGCAGCCCCTTCGCCCGGTGGCGGGCCAGCCCGGCCCGGATGTGGTCCGGATCGATGCCCTCGGCAAGGAGCTTGGCGGTCTCCCGTCCGAGGTGACCGAGCACGCCGCTGGGCGGGCGGTGGGCACAGGCTGCCGCGTACTCGGCCATGAGCTGCTGGGTCGAAACGGTCTCCGGTGCGGGGGCGCCTGCGCCCCCCGAAGGAGAAGTAGTTCCTAGATCCAAGTTCCTAGGTCCTAGATCCGGGCCATGAGTGCTCCGTGAGGTCTCACGGAGTGTGCTCTGAGCTGCGGTTTTGTGACGGTCGGGAAGGTCGAGCGGGGTGCGTGAGCCCTCACTGAGTCCTCCGTGAGTGTTCACGGAGGACTCAGTGCCGTCTCCGTGAGTTCGTGGTGCGTCCGGGGTGGGCTACTCGATGTCGTGGTGCGGGCAGGCGGGGAAGCGGACGCCGCTGGGCCGGTTGATCTTCTGGTGCTGGCGCCAGGTGACGATGTGCAGGTACCGCTTGCCGTCATCGCCCTCGTAGCGGCAGATCAGGTGGGCGGCGGCGAGCTGGGCCAGGTCGTCCTCGACGTCCACGGGGCCGTGCTCCGGGCGCAGCGACCACAGCAGTCCAGTGATCACGGCAGGCTGGTCGCGGAAGCGACCGTGGTCGTCGGCCTGGGTGAGGAGACCGAAGAAGGTCCGCTCCGCGGCGAGGGAGACCGCGGCGAGCGACTCGGACGCGAAGGCCTCGGGCTTGATCGTTCGGATCCGGGCCACGGTCAACGGCCCCCGTCCGAGCGAGCACAGGCCTCGGCGGCGGGTCGCAGGGTCCCGCTGGTCAGGTCGAGGTCGTGCGTCTCGTCCCAGTTCGCTTGAGGGAAGGCGCGGATCACCCAGCGGGCGGCGGCCACGCGCTGGGTCCGGTTGAGGGGTATGGGCTGTCCCCGCTCGTCGTACGCGCGGGTGTAGGGGCTCGGCCAGGTCTGGCTGGGCTGGTGCTGCGAGACGCGGATGACGCGGGCACCGGGCACCATGTCCACCAGGAGGGCAGCGAGGCGGTGCTGGCGGATACCGTCAGTGGCGTCAACGGCCTTGGCGGGCTGGGCGGTGAGCGCCCTTCCGCTTCGGGACGCGGGCATGCGAGAATTCCTCACTCGTAGGTGGGGTGGGACGGCCGTTCTCGTCGAAAAGGCCAGCCGACTCGCCCCGGTTATGAATCCGCGCCCTCAGGGTGGCGGGCTTGGCGCCCGGGAGCTGCTACTGACCTTTTCGGGT
>NZ_JAEQAZ010000301.1 GCF_016654115.1 Streptomyces sp. MBT53 | reverse complement strand
CCACCCTCCCGTCCACCACCCCCACCGCGCTCGCCGTCTTCCCCGCCGAGATCCAGATCCCGCTGCGCCACAAGGCCGAGCGCACCGAGAACATCGTCCGCTGGACCAAGCTCGACCGGGGTGGCCACTTCGCAGCCATGGAGGAGCCGGATCTGCTGGCCGAGGACGTACGGGCCTTCTTCCGGCAGCTGCGCGAGAAGGGCTCGCAGTGACCGCTCTGCCCACGGCGAATCTGCTACCAGCCTAGAAACCCGCAGTTCGGGCGCTTGCCGGTCAACAGTGGAGACACCACAGAGCCTCGACAAGGAGTGCCGATGTCTTCACTCACGGCCGGCTTCGCGCCGGCCCTCATGCCGCGCGCCGAGGAGGGCGACACCCCGCCCTCCCGCTTCGACGACCACCTGGCCGCGCAGCTCCTCGCCCAGCGGATCGTCCTCCTCGGCACCCAGGTCGACGAGGTCTCCGCGAACCGCGTCTGCGCCCAGCTCCTGCTCCTGTCCGCGGAGGACCCGCGCACCGACATCAGCCTGTACGTCAACAGCCCTGGCGGCTCGGTGACGGCGGGTCTCGCGATCTACGACACGATGCAGCTGATCCCGAACGACGTCTCGACGCTGGCGATGGGCTTCGCGGCGAGCATGGGCCAGTTCCTGCTGACCGTCGGCACACCCGGCAAGCGGTACGCCCTCCCCCACGCGCGGGTCATGATGCACCAGCCCTCGGCGGGCATCGGCGGCACCACCGCCGACATCGAGATCCAGGCGGAGAACCTGGAGCACACGAAGAAGACCATCGAACGCCTCACCGCCCAGCACACCGGGCAGAGCGAGGAGACCATCTCCCGCGACGGCGACCGCGACCGCTGGTTCACGGCCGAACAGGCCAAGGAGTACGGCATGGTGGACCAGGTCGTCGCCTCACTGGCCGACGTGCGCCCGGCCGCCTCGAAGCGACGGATGGGGCTCTGACATGGGTTCGTACACGATTCCGAACGTCGTCGAGCGGACCCCGCAGGGCGAGCGGTCCTACGATGTGTTCAGCCGGCTGCTGTCCGAGCGGATCATCTTCCTCGGCACCGAGATCGACGACGGCGTCGCCAACGTCGTCATCGCGCAACTCCTCCATCTGGAGTCGGCGTCCCCGGAGAGCGAGATCGCGATCTACATCAACTCCCCCGGCGGCTCGTTCACTTCACTCATGGCGATCTACGACACCATGACGTACGTCCAGGCCCCGATCTCCACGTTCTGCGTCGGCCAGGCGGCCTCCACGGCGGCCGTGCTGCTGGCCGGCGGTGACCCCGGACGCCGCTTCGTGCTGGAGCACGCGCGCGTGCTGCTCGGCCAGCCGGCGAGCGGCGGGCAGCGCGGTATGGTCTCCGATCTCGCGCTCCAGGCCAAGGAGATGGTGCGGATCCGCTCCCAGGTTGAGGAGGTGCTGTCGCGGCACACGCACCACGACATCCCGACATTGCGCGCCGACATGGACCGCGACAAGGTGTTCACCGCGCCGGAGGCCGTGGCGTACGGCCTCGCCGACGAGGTGGTCAGCCGACGCCTCGTCGCGGTCTGACCCTCACCGTCAGGCGGCGACCAGGCACAGCTGCCCGTTGTACGGCGAACTCACCCTGCCCTGACGCCTGTTGCGGTGCTGGGTGAACTCGTTCCGCGTCAGCGACAGCAGGTCGCCGAGGTCGAGACCGAGGGCGTGGGCGGCGGCCGCGAGAACCTCCGAGGAGGCCTCCTTGCGGCCCCGCTCCACCTCCGAGAGATACGGCATGGAGATCCGGGCGGCGTCGGCCACATCCCTCAACGTGCGTTCCTGGGCGAGGCGTTCGCGTCGTAGGACGTCACCGACCAGGTCGCGCCACAGAGGTTCCTTGGGCGCGGGAACAGCCGGCTCCGGTAGGTGAGGGGCCGGCTCGTGCGGGCGCAGGGGGATCACGCGGGCTTGGTTCGGCGCTTCGTTGCTCACCCCCTCAGACTAAAAGGGTTGGACGCGAGGGCAAGGGATCAGCATTCTGCCCTGGGTGGAATCGCCGATCCGAAGGGTCCGGGAACAGTGCTGCGGGACACGTTCGACAGTGCGGCCGAGCGGTACGACCGGGCCCGTCCCCGGTATCCGCGCCCTCTCGTGGCGGAACTCGCCCGGGTGGCGGGCCTCGGTCCGGACAGCCGGGTGTTGGAGGTCGCCCCCGGGACCGGTCAACTCACCGTCCCGCTGGCCGAGTTCGGGTGCCGGCTGACCGCCGTGGAGCTGGGGCCGTCCCTGGCGTCGGTGGCCCGGCGCAACCTGATCGCGTTCCCTCGGGTCGACGTACAGGTGGCGGACTTCGAGCGGTGGGAACTGCCGGACGACCCCTTCGACTTGGTGGTCGTCGCGACGGCGTTCCACTGGTTCGATGCCCGGGAGTTCGTGGCGAAGGCGGCGTCCGCCCTGCGTCCCGGCGGGCGGCTCGCGGTCGTCACCACCCACCATGTGGCGGGCGGCACCCAGGAGTTCTTCGACGGGATGCAGCGCTGCTACGAACGCTGGGACCCCGCCACCCCGCCCGGCTTCCGGAGTCCCACCGAGGCCGAAACGGCCACGGACACCGGGGAGTTCGAGCGCTCCGAGCACTTCGACGAGGTCACTGTGTGGCGCGGTGCGCAGGAGATCACGTACACGACCGACGAGTACCTCGACGTCGTGCTCACCTACTCGGGTCACCTCGCGCTGGACGAGCCCTCGCGCCGGGGCCTCCTGGCCTGCCTCCGGGAGCTGCTGGAGACACGGCACGGCGGCCGGGTCACCAAGCGGTACCTGCACGAGCTGATCACAGCCACTCGGACCGGGACCTAACCGCTCAGCTCCACCACGGCTCGCACCTGCTTGCCGACCGGTACCCGTTCGACGGTCACCCGGGCGGCCAGGGCGTGCACGATCTCCAGGCCGTGTCTGCCGATCCGCTCGGGGTCGCGGGCGAAGAGCCGGGGCAGGGCGACACTGCTGTCGCAGACGGACACCGTCACCGCGGCGTCCGTGCCCTCCAGCTCCAGGATGTACGGGCCGTTGCTGTGCCGGTCCGCGTTGGTGACCAACTCGCTCACCACCAGCAGCAGTTCACCTTCGGACCGGTCGTCGATCGTGGCGCACCACTCGGTTCTGAGCTGCTCAAGGAACTGGTGCGTGAAGTGCCGGGCATCGGAGATGCAGCCCGGTTCCCCGGTGTAGTGCGCCGCCCGCCTCAGCGGTTCCACGGGCACGTCGAAACGAGTCGGTATCACTACCCCGTCCCGGTGGTCGATCATGCGTGTCTCTCTCGAAGGCGGGCGCCGGCTGTTGCTGTCGCACCAGTGCTCGTACCCAGCCACACGCCGGGCAGTCCCCCTAGGAGAGTGACGGTGAACTCGTCCCCGGGGAAACCGGCGCGCTGAAGCTCGACAGCGAAGCCGACGCGGAGTTCGACGCGGATGTCGTCGTCGCACTGGAGGCAAGCGATTCGGGCGCCGAGGACGAGGCCGACGAAGCCGCCGACGACTCGGTCGAGGGCGGCTCCGAGGACGGCGATTCCGAGCTCGGGGACGACGAGGACGGACCGGACGGCGACGACGAGGACGGGGAGCTCGACGTCGGCGGGCACGGGCTCGTGGACGTACCGGGCATGCTCGGCGTTCCCGGTGTGCCGGGGGCCGTGGAGGCGCACGCCGACGGGGAGTTGGAGGACGGTGAGGTCGGCGGGGACATGGTCACCGAGGGGCTGGCCGGGTTCAGCGGCGGCGGGGTCCGGTGGTCGTGCCGGCCCGTGTCGCCGTGGTGGCGGCCGAACCAGTGCCCGTTGTGGGGGTCGTAGATCACGAAGATGTTGATGACCTGGGGTGCGGGGGTGACCACGACGACGTTCTGCGGCCGGTACGACGACCAGGTGTCGCCGGTCGGCTTCGGGGTGGTCTGCTGGGCGACGGGCGGGGAGAGCGGGTTGCCGCAGGCGCAGCGGACGCGGGGCACGCCGTGGCTGTCGACGAGGACGGCGGTGCCGGCCTGGAGGACGGCCTGGTAGCTGGTGGCGACGCCGTCGCGGTAGCCGTGGTTGGTGACGCGGGTGTCCATGCGCAGTTGCACCGGCGTGAGGGAACGCAGATAGGCGGGGACTCCGGCGGGCTGGACGCCGACGACGGACGCGAACGCCTTGTTCTTCGCCGGGTTCGCCTGGAGCGCCTTGATCTGCTTCTCCACGTCACAGCTGGCGACGTTCTGGGTGCCGCCGTAGAGGCCGGGGGCGCCGCCGTCGACACCGCGCACGGCGTTCGCCGGTTCCGAGGCGGTGGGTGAGGCGGAGACGGGCGGGGCGGAACTCTCGCTCGCCGTGGACTCCGTGAACGGGTCCGGACCGGTCTTCGCCGCGGCCTGCAGAAAGACCTCGCCCTTGCTCGCGGTCTTGGTCGAGCCGCCGTCGGAGCGGGTGAAGACGAGGCCCAGTACCACGGCGGCCACCACGACCGCGGTGAGGATCGCGACGCGTGGCACCGACTTCCACCAGGGGCGGTGCGGCTCCGGCGCCCCGGCGCCACCGCTGCCCGAGGGCTGCGAGGGCGGGCCCGAAGGCGGCTGGGAGGGTCCCGACAGCGGACCGGAGGGCGGTCCGGTGGGGCGGCCTGAAGACGGAGGTTCGACGCTCACGAGTTCTTCTTCCCGACGCGGTTCTCAGCGGCATTGATGACGTTTGATCCCGCTTTATCCACAATGAACCCATTGTGTGCTCCGGTCCCCGTCCGCCCGCAAGCCGACGCGGACGGCCCTCCCGGCGGGCGCGCTCCCCCGGCGCTGCTTAGCGTGGCAGGCGTGACCCCCCGAACCCCCTCTGACCAGGCAGTAGCCCGCCACGGCTGGGTCCAGGCCCTGAGCGCGGTGCTGGCCGGACTGCTCACCATGGGCGTGGTCGCCGCGCTGGGCCTGTGGGCGGCGGGCGCGACGGACCTCCCGGACGGCGCGTTCCCCCGGGTCGTCACGGCGACGGTGGTGACGGCCGTCGGCGGCACCGTGAAGCTCTCCGGCAACGCGGGCGCACTGGCCGACACAAAGGCGGGCCTGACGGTCATCCCCCTCTCGGTGACCCTGGCCGGCGCCCTGGTGACCGCCGCCGCGTTCCTACGGCCCCTGCGGCACCGCGCGGTCGCCTCGGCCGCGGAGCTGGCCGGCTGGGCCGCCCGGATCGCCGTCCTGTGGCTGCTCGGCCTGATCGGACTGGCCCTCGGCGCACGCCAGAAGTTCTCGATCTCGCTCGGCAGCGGGACGCTCGGCGACATCGGCGACCTGATCGGCGCCTCGCCCGAGGTCGGCTTCGAGGCGGACGTACCGCAGACGGTGCTGTTCGGCCTGCTGTGGCTTGCCGGGGTCCTGGTGCTGGCCCTCCTGGTGTCGCCGGGCGCACCGCTCCCGGCCGCGCTGCTGCGCTTCCACGCGTCCGTCCGCCCGGCCGCGTACGCCGTGGTCGCCCTGCTCCTGGCCTACGTCGCGCTCGGCGTCGTCGTCGCCCTGCTCACCGCGGTGACACGCGGGAACGTCACCCAGACCTTCGCCCTGATCCTGCTCGGCATGCCGAACCTCGTCTGGCTCACCCTCACGATCGGCTTGGGCGCCACCTGGAACGGCCGGGTCGACGGCCCCTTCGGCCTGCCCATGCCCCACCTGCTGGACGAGGTCCTGCGCACCCCGGACATCTCCACCCTCAACCTCAACTCCATCGCCGCCTTCGACGGCAGGGTGTGGTGGCTCCTGGTGGTGAACGCGGTCCTGCTCCTCTCCGCCGCGTTCCTGATGGCCGCCCGCTCCCCGGCCCACACCCGCGCCTGGCAGCACGCCGTCCACCTGGCGGTCGCCTTCGCCCTCGCGGTCCTGATGATCTGCCTCGTCGGCCGCATCTCCGCCCACTACGGCCTCTCCCTCCTCGGCATCGGCGACGTGGGCGGAGGCCTGTCCGGAGACCTGTTCCTGAAGCCCGAGTTGTGGTCGGCGGTCGGGCTGGCGGCACTGTGGGGACTCGTCGCGGGCTTCCTGGGAGCACTCCTGGCGAAGCCGGTCCGCCGCCACGGCGAGGTCGAAATTCCCGAGCAGTCGAAGCGCCCGACATGAGAGTGTGCGCCCAGCCGAGGAAAGGGCAGACATGGCACTGGCTCTCGAAGACCGCCTGGCCATAACGGAGTTGATCGCACTGCACGGCCACCTGGTCGACGAGGGCGAACTCGACCGGCTGGACGAGGTGTTCACCCAGGATGTCGAGTACGACCTCACGGACTTCGGCCAGGGCACGGTCATCGGCCTCCCCGAACTCGTCGGCGCGTCCTTGGCGTTGGGATCCGGGAACCCCGTCGCCCATCACGTCACGAACGTGGTGATCGAGGAGCCGGCGGAGGGCAGGGTCCGGGCCCGCTCGAAGGGCCTGGGAATCCGGACGGACGGCTCGTGCGGTTCGGTGACGTACGAGGACACGGTGGTGCGCACGGGGGCGGGCTGGCGGATCTCGCACCGCAGGGTGTCGGCACGACGGATACCGCTGACGCCGGCCACTGCAGCGCCCCGATAGGGGCGCGGGGCTGTATCCAAATGCGGCTCCGCCGCGTGGGCGCGACCAGCCACGACGAACCCGCAGCCGAAGTACGTCAGTTACCGCCCCCTGAACACCGGCGCAGCCCACGCCGGCGGCGCAACCACCCCCGCATCCACCTCCGTCGCCGCATGCCCGGCAACCCCACCCCGCAACTCCGTCACGAACGCCAGACACGACTCGTACCGATCGTCCGGACTCTTCGCCAACGCCTTCGCGAAGACCGCGTCGACATGGCCAGGCAGATCGGGCCGGGACTCGGTGAGCGCCGGCGGCATGTCGTACTGGTGCGCCCACAGCAGTGCCATGTCGTCGTCCCGCCGGAACGGCGGACGCCCCGCGAGGCTCTCGTACGCGACGCAGGCGAGCCCGTACACGTCACAACGCCCGTCGACGGGCCGGCCCGAGATCTGCTCGGGGGCCACGTAGTCGAGCGTGCCGACGAACTGCCCCACCGTCGTGAACCCGGTCAGCGAAAGGGACTTCTTCGTCAGACCGAAGTCGGTCAGGTACACGTGCTCGGGATGGTCGTCGTCGGTGCCGCGCGCCACGAGGATGTTGCCGGGCTTCACGTCCCGGTGGACCAGCCCGTGTTCGTGCGCGGCGTCCAGCGCGGAAGCGANCGCAGGTCGTGGGCGCGGTAGACGACCGCCATGCCGCCGCGGCCGATCTCGTCCTCAATGCGGTAACCGGCGATCTGCTTGCCGATCAGCTCGGAGGGGCGCCCGGAGAAGAGGCTCGCGTCACGGGCCATCGGGGCTCACGACCTGGGTGGAGGCGTGGCCGGGGTCGGCCGGTTCGGCGCGGGGTCCGTCGTCGGTGGCGTAGGTGCTGAGCCGGGTGCCGTCGCCGTGGACCCAGCGTTCGTGGTCGGCGTCGTAGAGCCACACGGAGGCGCCGTCGACGACCACCCCGATACGCAGGCCCTTGGTGCGGGCCTCGAAGGACGCGCCGTCGAGGGCGCCGCTCGCGAGTTCCTCCACCGCGGCGCGGTAGCGGGCGAGGGCCT
>NZ_JAEQAZ010000300.1 GCF_016654115.1 Streptomyces sp. MBT53 | reverse complement strand
CACATCAAGAAAGGTAGGACCACGATGCCGGGAGGCAGGCTCACCCAGCAGGAACGTCAGCAGATCGCGCTGGGACTGGCCGACAGCCTCCCCTACGCCGAGATCGCCCGCCGCCTCGACCGTCCCACCTCGACGATCACGCGCGAGGTGATGCGCAACGGCGGCCCCACCACCTACCGCGCCGACCTGGCCCACCGCGCCACCGAACGCCGCGCCCACCGGCGCAGGCACACCCCGCCCACGGGACAGGGAGCGCCGGTGCGGGACCGCGGGCGCGACGACGAGGCCGTGCGCGAGTACGAGGAGGCGTTCACCACCCTCCTGATGCAACAGGGCCTGCCCAAGATGTCGGCTCGCGTACTGACCTGCCTCTTCACCGCCGACGCGGGGAGCCTCACCGCGTCCGAACTCGTCCAGCGCCTCCAGGTCAGCGCCGCGTCCGTCTCCAAGGCGATCGCGTTCCTCGAAGAGCAGGGCCTCGTCAGCCGGTCACGCGACGACCGCCGCCGCGAGCGCTACTACGTCGACGACGACGTCTGGTACCAGTCGACCATCGCCAGCGCCCGCGGCACCGCGCAGGTCGCCGCGATCGCCCGCCGGGGCGTCGGTGTCCTCGGCCGCGACAGCCCGGCCGCCGCCCGCCTGGAGAACATCGCCCGCTTCAGCGACTTCATCAGCGAGAGCATCCTCCGGGCAGCGGAGCAGGTCCGCGAAGTCCTCCACACGAAACCCGGAACCCGGGACGACGCCGGTGACCCCACCGCAGCCGACGCGGATCGCGGACAGGCAGCCACTGCCCGACCGGGCGTCAGCGGAAGCGGACGTCGCCGAGCAGGTCGGTGACGTCCGCGAAGACGCGCTCTCCCGCTGCCGCGGCGGCCGGCGAGAGGGTGTCGAGGGTGAGGAATCCGTGGACCATCCCTGCCTCGCACCGGTGTCTGACCGGAACGTCCGCGGCGGCCAGCCGAGCGGCGTAGGCGTCGCCCTCGTCCCGGAGCGGATCGTGCTCGGCGGTGACGACAACGGCGGGCGGCAGCCCGCCGAGGTCGACGGCGTGCAGCGGGCTGACCTCGGGGTCGGCGCGCCGGGCCGGATCGGGGACCCATTGCTCGGCGCCCCAAGCCACGTCGTCGGTCGTCAGGCCCCAGCCCGTGCCCTTCGACCGTGTGCTGGGACAGGAGAGCGTCAGATCGGTGTTCGGGTACAGCAGCACCTGGGCGGCCGGCAGCGGTCCGCCCTCGTCACGCAGGCGCAGACAGGCGAGCGCGGCGAGATTGCCGCCGGAACTGTCACCCATGACGACGATCGGGCCCGCGCCCCCGGGAACTCCACCTGCCGCCGCCCACCGGATGGCGTCCACGCAGTCGTCGACGGCGGCCGGCCACGGGTGCTCCGGTGCCCGCCGGAAGTCGACGCTCAGCACGGCTGTCCCGGCACCGAGCGCCAGTCGCCGGCACGCCCGGTCGTGCGACTCCAGATCGCCGATCGTCCACATCCCGCCATGCAGGAACACCACGAGCGGCCCGCCCCGCGCCGAGGGCCGGTAGAGGCGGGCCCCCACGCCGGCCGGGCCGACCGTCAGATCCTCGACGTGGGCGATCCCGGGCCCCGGCGGCCGGGCTTCGGCACGGAGTCGCTGCGCGCGACGCAACTCCACCGCGCCCACGACCCGGGCGGGAGGTCCGGGATCCTGTCGAACTGCCTTGATGAAAGCGGTCAGTTCGGCATCGGCGAGCGGAGCGTCGATCGGTTCGGCCATGCGGGCCAGGATGCCATCTTGATCCGTACGAGCCCTCGGCCGCGTCCGGCCGCGGTCCGCCGCCGGGTCCTGGTCAGGCAGAGCACGCGCAGCCCGGCCGACAGCCGCACGGATCCGCCTGGGCCTCAACGGGCAGTACCGCGGCGGTGGTTGGAGCGCAGCACCCCTTGCCCTGCCAGGCGTCGCGGCCCTCCTTGACCGCGACGGCCGCGATCACCAGGGCGGCCGCCGGGTCGGCCCAGGACCAGCCGAGTACGGCATTGGCGACCAGGCCGGTCAACAGCACCGCCGAAAGGTAGGTGCACAACAGGGTCTGCTTGGAGTCGGCGACGGCCGACGCCGAACCCAGTTCGCGCCCCGCCCGGCGCTGGGCGGCGGACAGGAACGGCATCACCGCGAGCGACACGGCGGCGAGGGCGATACCGGCGAACGAACGGTCCGCCTCGCCGGCCCCGACGAAGGCGCGTACGGAATCCACGGCCACGTAGAGCGCCAGGGCGAAGAACGAGAGGGCGATGATCCGCAGCGCCCGCGCCTCCCGGGCCTCGCGCACCGCGTGATCGGGCGCGGAGAACTGCCAGGCGACCGCCGCCGCCGAGGACACCTCCACCACGGAGTCGAGACCGAAGCCGACGAGCGCGCTGGACGACGCGGCGGTCCCGGCGGCCAGGGCGATGACCGCCTCGACGACGTTGTACGCGATGGTCGCGCCCACCAACAGCCGTATGCGGCGGGTCAGTTGGTCGCGCCGGACCGGCGACGGGCCCGGCGGGGCCAGGGATGTCCCGGCGCCCATCAGCAGCAGCCCTTCGCGTCGGCGTCCGGGCAGGTGCGGTCGCTCTCCACCGCCAGCACCGCCGTCCGCAGATCCTGCAGCGCGTGACCGAGGCGGGGATCGGCGAGCTCATAGCGGGTACGGCGGCCGACCGGCACGGCGACGACGAGACCGCAGTCGCGCAGACACGCCAGGTGGTTGGAGAGCCGGGTCCGGGAGATGCCCAACTCCTCGGCCAGATCGGCTGGGTGGGCCGGGGCCTCGCGCAGGGCGAGCAGCAGACGGCAGCGGATCGGGTCGGCGAGGGCGCGGCCGAAACGGGCCAGCACCTCGACTTCGGAGGCGAGACTCAGCATACGGCGACGGTACAGGAGATCCTGAATTCAGGAAATCCTGTACTCATGGACTGTCGGCCGTCAGTGGTCGGCCGGTCAGTGGTCGTGCGGGCCGGGTCGGTGGACGGGACCGTGGGCGTCGTCGCAGTGTCCGTCCCGGTCGTCGTCGGCGGCACTGGTGATCTGCAGCAGGTCAGGGGCGTCCTCGCCCAGGTGGTCGACCTGCAGCGTGGCATGGCTGATGCGGTAGTCCTCCAGAAGCATCTTCTGCAGGCCGCGGCGCACGGCGTGGCAGTCGCCGCCCGGCTCGACCAGGACGTGGGCGGACAGCGCGCTCTGGCCGGAGGTGATCGTCCAGACGTGCAGGTCGTGCACCTCGACCACGGTGTCCTGCGCGGCCAGGCGGTCACCGACGGCATCGGGGTCGATCCCGGCGGGCGCGGCTTCGAGGAAGATCCGTCCGGAGTCGCGGACCAGGCCGTAGCCGGCCTTGAGCATCAGGACCACCACGAACAGCGAGGCGATCGCGTCCGCGCGGGCGAAACCGGTGGTGAGGACGACGGCTCCGGCGACGGCGGTGGCGATGAAGCCGAACAGGTCGGTGAGGATGTGCTGGTAGGTGCCCTCGACGTTCAGCGAGGTGCGGTTGGCCCTGGAGATGCACCAGGTGGCCACCAGGTTGACCGCCACTCCGACCAGTGCGGTGACCAGGACCAGGCCGCCGGTGACCTCCGGCGGGGAGACGAGACGACGTACCGCCTCGTAGGCCAGCCACACCGAAAGGAGCAGCAGGGTCAGGCCGTTGGCCTGCGCGGAGAGGATCTCCACGCGCTTGAGGCCGTAGGTGAAGTGGCCCTTCGCCGGGCGGGCCGCCAGTCGCATCGCGACCAGTGCCAGCACGATGGAGGCGACGTCGGTGAGCATGTGCGCGGCGTCGGAGATCAGCGCCAGCGAGTTGGCCGCCACCCCGACCACGACCTCGGCGAGCATGAACACACTGATCAGCACCAGGGCGATCGTCAGCCAGCGCCGGTCGGCGTCCGCGGACACCCCGTGGGAGTGACCGGAATGACCACCGCCGCTGTCGTGGTCGTGGCCGCCGTGCTCGTGGTCGTGGTGGTCGGACACGGGAGCTCCCAGGAGTCGCGGTTCTGCGTCGGCGGAGAGCAAGTCAACCGCGCCCCGGAGGGTTTCTCCAAAGCCTGCAATGAGCACCGTTACCACTGTCACCTGCGGCGTTGCCGGGACCCCGTGCCGGACACCGGCCGCCGTGCTCCACGCGCCCGCGATGCCGTCTCCTTGGTTCTCTCCGCTGGGTTCGCCCGACCGCTCGCCGATGTCACGAAAACGAGGCGTCGGCCCGTCCTACAGGCGAAGCGCATGGTGCAACGGACTGCCCAGCAGCGCCACTCACCACAGAAATGGAGATGACTTGTTCGCCGCCTACCTCACGGTGACCATCCTCGGCGCGGTCTTCAACGGTGCCGCCGCCGTCACCTACCTGATCGGCCACGAGTACCCCAAGACCCAGGCGGACATGAAAGGACTGCCCCGGAAGTGGGTACCGGTACTGGGCATGCTGCTCGCGGCGGGTACCGCGGGGCTGCTGGCCGGACTCGCCGTGCCCCTGCTCGGAACCCTCGCGGCCTCCGGCCTGGTGCTCTACTTCATCGGGGCCATCGTCGCCCACCTGCGTGTCGGCTCCCGCAACATCGTGGGCGGGATCGTGTTCCTCGGCACCGCGACAGCGGCCCTGGTCCTGGGCCTGGAACACCACGGCCCCTGGTGACAGGCGAGGCGGTCAAGGCCCGCCCGTCTCCTGCTTCCCGCCTTCGCGCGGGCCGACGCCGCCGGCTCAGCCCTCCGGGTGGGCGAGTACCGCCAGGATCCGGCGGTTGTCGTCCTCGGAGGGTTCGAGGCCGAGTTCGGCGAAGTGGTTGTAGCCGCGTTTGCTGACGGTCTTCTGAGTGTTCGCAGACACGCTGTTGTGACCGCGGCGGACCGGGAGACCACGGTCCGTTTGTAGTCCGTCTATGAACGCGGCACCCCCGACCACTCAACAACCTCACATTGGCGGCGGAAAGGAGGACCGCACCGCGCGGAACTGCCATGCTCGCAACCCCCGAAGGAGGTGGCTGTGACCTCGACCGCGGAAACCCTGGGATCGTCCGTGCCCGCCGCGCGTACAACGGCGGCACGTCTCGCGGATCTCGCCGCCCGACAGCGGCGGGCCCTGGCGGGTGGCTCCGCGTCGGCTGTCGCCCGGCAGGCCGCTCGTGGCCGACTGACGGCCCGTGAACGCGTCGCCCGGTTGCTGGATCAGGGGTCGTTCGTCGAGACCGGCGGGTTGGTACGCGCTCGGAGTGGCGCCGATGACGCGGCGTACGGCGACGGTGTGGTCACTGGCTCGGGCACCGTCGGCGGGCGCCCGGTGTGTGTCTTCGCGCAGGACGCCACCGTCCACGGCGGCAGCATGGGCGAGGCGTTCGGGGAGAAGGTCGTCAGCACGATGGACCTGGCCCTGAAGACCGGGTGCCCGATCATCGGCCTCAACGACTCCGGCGGCGCGCGCATCCAGGAAGGTGTCGCCTCGCTCGCCCTCTACGCCGAACTGGCCCGCCGCAACGTCGAGGCCTCGGGTGTCATCCCGCAGATCTCCGTGATCATGGGCCCGTGCGCGGGTGGTGCCGCCTACTCGCCGGCCATCACCGACTTCACCGTCATGGTCGACGGGACTTCGCACATGTTCGTCACCGGCCCGGACGTCATCGAGGCCGTGACCGGCGAGCGTACGACAGCCGAGGAACTGGGCGGTGCCCGCACCAACAACTCCGGGAACGGCAACGCCCATTTCCTCGCCGAGGACGAGGACGACGCCCTGGACCTCGTCCGCGTCCTGCTCGCCTACCTTCCGGCGAACAACCGCGAAAGCCCGCCCGAGTACGCCTTCCCTCCTCGCACTCTCGACCCCACCCCCGACGACCTGCGCCTGGACGGTCTCATCCCCGACCGCCCCGAGACGGCGTACGACATGCGCGAGATCCTGCGCACCGTCGTCGACGACGGCGAACTGCTGCAAGTACACGAGCTGTTCGCGCCCAACATCCTCTGCGCCCTGGCCCGGGTCGAGGGCCGTTCGGTCGGTGTCGTCGCCAACCAGCCCCTGCACAGTGCCGGCGCGCTCGACATCGACGCCTCCGAGAAGGCCGCGCGGTTCGTACGGTTCTGCGACGCGTTCGGCATTCCGCTGCTGACCTTCGCCGACGTTCCGGGCTACCTCTCGGGCACCCAGCAGGAGCAGACCGGGATCATCCGCCGCGGCGCCAAGCTGCTCTACGCCTACGCCGAGGCCACCGTCCCCAAGGTCACCGTCGTGGTCCGCAAGGCGTACGGCGGCGGATACGCCGTCATGGGCTCCAAGCACCTGGGCGCCGACGTCAACCTCGCCTGGCCCACCGCCAGGATCGCCGTGATGGGCGCCGAGGGCGCGGTCACCGTCCTGCACCGCCGTGAACTCGCCGCGGCTGCCGCGGTCGGCGAGCAGGCCGCGGCGGACCTGAGGGCGAAGCTCGTGGAGGAGTACGAGACCGCCTGGGCCACCCCCTACGCGGCTGCCGCACGCGGCTACATCGACGCGGTCATCGCGCCGAGCGCCACCCGGGCGCACATCACCCGGGCCCTGAACACGCTGCGTACCAAACGTGCCGCCGTCCCCGAGCGCCGGCACGGCAACATCCCGCTGTGAGTGAAGCGAAGCCGTAGCCGCATCACCCCGGACGGGGACACCACCTGTGACGTGAGGAGTTCCCCCATGCCCGCGCACGCCCTTCCGCACGCCCCCGGCACATCCTCAGCAGCCCCGGACCGCCCGACCACGCTCCCCGCCCACCTCGCGCACTGGGCCCAACACACCCCCATCCAACCGGCGTTCACCTTCGTCGACCACACTTCCTCCGGGTTACGGGGCAGCCACCGCACCCTCACCTGGCAGCGCGTCGACATACGGACCCGGGCGGTCGCCGCCCGGCTCGCCGACACCGTGGCTCCGGGCGAACGCGTCGCCGTTCTCTGTCCCCAGGGCACCGAATACGCCATCGGCTTTCTCGCCGCGCTGACCGCCGGTGCCGTCGCCGTGCCCATGTTCACCCCGGATCTGCCCGGGCACGGCGACCGTCTGGCCGGAGTCCTGGACGACGCGCAGCCCTCGGCCGTCCTCACCACCGGCGCCGCGGCCGAGAGCGTGGGCACCTTCCTGGACGCGCACGGCCTGCGCCACCGCCTGATACTCACCGACTTCGTCTCCGACGACCAGGCCGACACATGGCAACCGCCCGCTCTGGACGAACAGTCGACCGCCTACCTCCAGTACAGCTCCGGATCGACCCGGTTCCCCACGGGCGTCGAGATCTCGCACGCCAACGTCGTCGCCAACGCCCACCAGGCGCTCACCGCGTACGGCGCCGAGGACCGCCGTCTCACCATGGTCGGCTGGCTGCCGCTCTATCACGACATGGGACTGGTGCTCAGCGTCGCCGCTCCCGTCGTACGCGGACTGCTGTCCGTCCTGATGGATCCCCTCGCCTTCCTCCAACGGCCCGCCCGCTGGCTGCAGTTGCTGTCCGAGCACCCGAACGCCCTCAGCGCGGCACCGAACTTCGCGTACGACTACTGCGCGGCCGTCGTCGCCGAGGAGGACAAGGCCGGGCTGCGGCTGGACCGGGTCGCCGCGCTCATCAACGGCAGCGAACCCGTACGGCCCGAGACCGCCGATCGCTTCGGCGCGGCCTTCGCCGGACAGGGCCTTCCGGCCGACGTCCACTGCCCGTCGTACGGGCTCGCCGAAGCCACCGTCTTCGTCAGCGCCCACCGGCCCGGACAGCCGTTGCGCCGCTACGCACTGGACCGCGAGGCACTGGCGGCCGGCAAGGCCCTGGCTGTTCCGCCCGGTGACCCGGCCGCGGTCCTGCTTGCCGCCTGCGGTGAACCCGTCGGTCAGGCGGTGCGCATCGTCGACCCCGTCACCGCCACCGTGCTGCCCGCGGGGGAGGTGGGCGAGATCTGGGTGCAGGGACCCAACATCGCGCGCGGATACCTGGAGCACGGCCCGCAGACCCGCAAGACCTTCCAGGCCCGACTCGCGCACGCCCCCGGACACTGGCTGCGCACCGGTGACCTCGGCACTGTCCTCGACGGACAGCTCCTGGTCACCGGACGCCTGAAGGACCTGATCATCGTCGACGGACGCAACCATCGAATGGGCTGACACCTGCCAGCACTCTGCGGGGTCGACTACCTGGCGGGTTCGGGTGCGGGGTT
>NZ_JAEQAZ010000002.1 GCF_016654115.1 Streptomyces sp. MBT53 | reverse complement strand
CGGGGTGGGCTTCTTGCCTATCTTGATCGAGACCGAGGACCCGGTGGGCAGTACGGTGCCCGCGGTCGGAGACTGCCGACTGACCGTCTTGACGTGGTCGCAGTCGACGACGCTGCCGACGGCGCCCAGGACGTATCCGGCAGCCGAGAGATCCTGCCCGGCCTGCGTCTGCGATTCACCCACCACGTCGGGCACGGTCGTCACACCGACCACCGAGGCCGACACGGACGCCAGGCCCCGGCTGTATCCGGTGTCCGACGACATGTCGACGACCGTCACACTCCAGCCCACGGTCCCGGTCTGGTTGATGAACACCGACTGCGATCCGCCGCCGACCGGGAAGATGGTGGTCGTCGGGTCGAAGCCCGGCCCGACGATCTGCAGCGCGTCCTCGGCGGTATTGGACACGCAGTCCGCGCTCCACTGCACCAGCGCGTTGTGACCGTAGACCACGGGAGTGGGCGTCACCGTGATGCCGGCGGTCGCGGTGATCGCGCAGTTCAGCCCGGGATCGTCCGCGTAGGCGGGTGTCACGGCGAACGCGGTCGCCACCAGCGCCGCCACGACGAGCACCACCGCCTTCGGCGAGCGCGCCACCCGGACCGCCCACCTCCGCAACCCCGCACTTGCCCCGGCGAGCACGCGACGACGCGCCGGTTTCGATGCTTCTCTCACAACTCCCCCTAGGTGGTTGCACTCCACACACCGAGCGGCCCGGAGCCGTCGGCGACCGATGGCCAGCGTGCTGCACCCGCACCCGGAAGTCGCCCACGGATCCGCTCAGCGGAACGGCCACGGCCCCACCCTTTCCTCTTGACGCCCGTCACCACCGCACCTAGCCTCGAATGAACACGTCTAGACAGGTAGGTCGACGATGGCGGACTCCCAGACTTCCCAGTCCCGGCAACTTCAGGTCGAGACCCACGGCCTCGATGTGATCGGCGACGACGAACGCAAAGGCACCCCTCGCACGCTGTTCTGGCCCTGGTTCGGGGCCAACGTCTCGATCCTGGGCCTGAGCTACGGCGCCTTCGCGCTCGGCTTCGGGATCTCGTTCTGGCAGGCGCTGATCGCCGGTGTGATCGGCATTGTGTTCTCCTTCCTGCTCTGCGGTTTCATCGCGGTCGCGGGCAAGCGCGGCTCGGCGCCCACGATGGTGCTCAGCCGCGCCGCCTACGGCGTGCGCGGCAACCGGCTGCCGTCGGCGATCTCCTGGATCCTCACCGTCGGCTGGGAGACCGTCCTCACCGCCCTCGCGACCATGGCCACCGCGACCGTCTTCAGCAGACTCAGCTGGGGCGGCGGCACCGAGACCAAGGTGGTCGCGCTGATCATCGTCGGTGCGCTCATCGTCGTCGGCGGAGTCATGGGCTTCGACCTGATCATGCGGCTCCAGACGGTCATCACCGTGGTGACCGCCGTACTCACCGTCGTCTACATCGCCCTCGTCGCCGACCACATCCACTGGAGCACGGTCAGCGCCGTACCGGCGGGCTCCGCCCAGGAGTTCATCGGCGCGCTGGTGTTCATGATGACCGGCTTCGGCCTCGGCTGGGTCAACGCCGCCGCCGACTACTCCCGCTATCTGCCCCGGAGTTCGTCCAGCAGAGGCGTGATCGGCTGGACCACGTTCGGCGCCTCCGTCGCCCCGCTGCTCCTGCTGGTCTTCGGGCTGCTGCTCGCCGGATCCTCCAGCACGCTCAACAAGGCGGTCGCCGCCGACCCGATCGGCGCGCTGACGACGATCCTGCCCACCTGGTTCCTGGTCCCCTTCGTAGTGGTCGCGGTGCTCGGCCTGGTCGGCGGCGCGGTCCTCGACATCTACTCCTCCGGCCTCGCCCTCCTCTCCGCGGGCCTGCCGGTGCCGCGCTACCTCGCCGCACTCGTCGACGGCGTCCTGATGATCGCGGGCTCCATCTACATCGTGTTCTTCGCCGACAACTTCCTCGGCCAGTTCATGGGCTTCCTCACCACCCTCGGCGTCCCCATCGCCGCCTGGTGCGGCATCATGCTCGCCGACCTCGCCCTGCGCCGCCGCGACTACGACGAGGGCGACCTCTTCCGCCCGACCGGCCGCTACGGCGACATCCAGCTCACGCCGCTCCTCCTCACCCTCGGCGCCACCGCGATCGGCTGGGGCCTGGTCACCAACACGGCCGCCAGCTGGCTGACTTGGCAGGGCTACCTCCTCGACCCGCTCGGTCTCGGCGGCAAGTCCGGCGCCTGGGCCTACGCCAACCTCGGCGTCCTGGCCGCCCTCGCGATCGGCTTCCTCGGCACCCTCGCGCTGGGCCGCGCCCGCATCCGGCACCAGGAGCAGCAGGCCGCCAGCCCCGAGGCGGTGGCCGCCGTATGACCACCGCACCCGGCCACCTCGCCGTCATCGACATGCAGCGCGTCTTCGCCGAACCCGACAGCCCCTGGGCCACCCCCCGGTTCGAGGACGCGGCGGCAGGCGTACGACGACTGCTGCCGGCCTTCGGGGACGACGTCACCTTCACCCGCTTCATCGCCCCCGACAAACCCGAGGGCAGCTGGCGCGCCTACTACGACCAGTGGCCCTTCGCCCTCCAGCCGCCGGACGCCCCGCTCTGGCACCTGACCGACGAATTCGCCCTCCAGGCAAGGCACTTCGTGGACGCACCCACCTTCGGCAAGTGGACCCCGGAACTCGCCGAACGCGTCGCCCCCACCGGCCGCCTCGTCCTCGCGGGCGTCAGCACCGACTGCTGCGTCCTGTCCACGGCCCTCGCCGCCGCCGACGCCGGAGCAGAGGTCTTGGTCGTCGCCGACGCCTGCGCGGGTGTGGACGACGACTCCCACGCCAAGGCGTTGCACGTCATGGACCTCTACCGCCCCCTGATCCGGGTGGTCACCGCCGCCGAGGTGGTCGGGGAGGCGTCATGACCGGAGTCCGGCTCAAACACCAGCGCATCACCGAAGTCCTCGCCAAGGAGATCCGCAGCGGCCACCGCCCCGCCGGCGAGCAACTGCCCGGCGAACACGCCCTGGCCCAACGCTTCGGCGTCAGCCGTACGACCGTCCGCGCGGCCCTCGCCGAACTCAGCGAGGCCGGCCTGATCGCCACCCGCACCGGCAAGGGCTCCTACGTCCTCTTCGACGGCCGCCCACTGGACGACAGCCTCGGCTGGGCCCACGCGCTCGCCACCCAGGGCATCGACACCCGGGTCAGGACACTCGCGGTCGACGCTCGGCGGGACGAGGAACTGGCCCGTCAACTCACCCTGAACACCACCGAGTTCGTCTGCGTCGAGCGGATACGTGAACTGGTCGCGGACGCGGTCGTCGTGTCGTACGAACGCAGCTTCCTGCCGCCCGTGCCCGGAGTGCGGGACCTGCCGTCGCGCGGGCTCGGCCAGGACTCCCTGACCGATGTGATGCTGCGGGCCGGACTACGGCCCGACCACGGCGAACAGCGGGTCGGCGGGCGGCGGATCGACGGCCGGGAGGCTGAGCTGCTGCGCCGCGAACCGGGTGACTGGTTCCTCGACACGCGCCGCACCAGCCGGGCCGCCGACGGCTCCTTCGTCGAACACGTCGTGAGCCTCCTCGACCCCGACCACTTCCAACTCACCCTCGCCTTCGGCTGAACCGCCGAACCGCCGAACCCGCACCGGAAAGTACCCATGACCCTCCAGAGCCGCGCCACCGGAGCCCTCCACGGGCTCGCCCTCGGCGACGCCCTCGGCATGCCCACCCAAATGCTGTCCCGCCCACAGATCACCGCCCGCTACGGCCCCGTCCTCACCGGCTTCCACCCGGCCGACGCCGACCATCCGCTGGCCGCGGGCATGCCGGCCGGAGCCGTCACCGACGACACCGAACAGGCCCTGCTGCTCGCCAAGTTGCTGCTCGACAGCAAGGGGCGCGTGGACCCGGCGGAACTCGCCCGCCGCCTGGTCGCCTGGGAGGACGACATGCGGGCCCGCGGCTCCCTCGACCTCCTCGGCCCGTCCACCAAGCGCGCCGTGGAGCAGGTCCTCGCGGGCACCCCCGTCGACGAGGTGGGACGCTACGGCACCACCAACGGCGCGGCGATGCGCATCGCCCCCGTGGGCATCGCGGTCTCGGTCGCGGACCCGGCCGCGCTGGTGGACCGGGTGGTGGAGGCGAGCAGCCTCACCCACAACACCGGGGTCGCGCTCGCCGGTGCCGCGGCCGTGGCCGCCGCCGTGAGCGCGGGAGTTGACGGGGCGTCGGTTCCCGAGGCGGTCGAAGTGGCCGTGTCGGCGGCCCGGTTGGCGGCGGGGCGGGGCCACTGGGTGGCCGCCGCCGATGTCGCCGAGCGGATCGTGTGGGCGACCGGCCTGGTGCGGGGCCTCACCCTGGCCCAAGTCCCTGAGCGGGTCTACGGGTTGGTCGGGACGAGCCTGGCCACACAGGAGTCGGTCCCGGCCGCCTTCGCCGTCCTGGCGGCCTGCCCCGACGACCCCTGGCAGGCCGCGCTGCTCGCGGCATCCGTCGGCGGCGACTGCGACACGATCGCCGCGATCGCGGGAGCCGTCGGCGGCGCCTGCCACGGAGTGGACGCCTTCCCGGCCGACGCGCGGGAAACGCTCGTACGCGTCAACCCGGCGCTCGACCTGGACGCCACGGCGGCAGCACTGCTCGGCCTGCGGGAGGGGGCGTGAGCGGGCGGGTGTGGTGCTTCGGCAGCGTGGTCGTCGGCCCGGATGCCATGATCGCGGCTCTGCTCGGGCCTGCGGCAGTGGTCGTGAGCGGGGGGCTCCGGCACCTCGGCACTGTCGAGGTCGGCCTGGATGCCACGGCCATGGCCCCGCTCGGCTTGCGGGAGCGGACATGACCGTACGGCTCTGGCACCTCGGCAACGTCGTCGTCGACCTCGTCCTGGAGGTCCCCGCCCTCCCCGAGCGCGGCGGCGACGTCCTCGCCACCCGCACCGAACGCACCCCCGGCGGCGGCTTCAACGTCATGGCCGCCGCCGCCCGCCAAGGCCTGCCCGTGACCTACGCCGGAGCCCACGGCACCGGAGCCTTCGGTGACCGGGCCCGTGCCGCGCTGCGCGCCGAGTGCATCGACGTCCTCCTCGCCCCGCGCCCGGAACCGGACACCGGCTTCGTGGTCTGCCTGGTCGACGCCGACGGCGAGCGCACCTTCGTCACAAGCCCCGGCGCCGAGGCCACCCTCGCCGCCGCCGACCTTGTCGAACTCCGGCCCGGCGCAGGCGACTTGGTGTACGTCACCGGATACAGCCTGCTGTACGACAGCAACCGGGCCGCCCTGCTCGACCTCCTGCCCCGGCTGGACCCGGCCGTCACGCTGGTCGCCGACCCGGGCCCGTTGGTGGCCGAAATCCCGGGCGACGCCCTGGAGTCGCTGCTCGCCCGCGCCGACTGGTGGAGCTGCAACGCCCGTGAGGCCGCGCTGCTCACCGGCGTCGACGACCCGGCCGAGGCCGCCCGCGCCCTCCAATCCCGGCTGGGACGCGGCTCGGTGCTGGTCCGCACCGGTCCCGGCGGCTGTCTTGTGCACCAGGACGGACGGCTCGTCGAAGTCCCCGGATTCGCCGTGGAAGCCGTCGATCTCAACGGCGCGGGCGATGCGCACACCGGTGTCTTCATGGCCGCCCTGGCCCGGGGGCTCGACCCGGTGGCCGCCGCCCGCCGGGCCAACGCGGGTGCCGCTCTGGCGGTCACCGCGCCGGGCCCGGCGACCGCGCCGGACGCGGCACGACTGGACGCGTTCCTGAACTAGCCGTCCACAAAGGTCAGTTGCCGTCCCGGCGGGAGACCTCGACGTTCTCCAGGATGCCGATCGCGTCCGGCACCAGGACCGCCGCCGAGAAGTAGGTGCTCACCAGGTAGGAGATGATCGCCTGCTCGTTGATGCCCATGAACCGTACGTTGAGGCCCGGTTCGAGCTCGTCCGGGATGCCGGTCTGGTACAGCCCGATCACGCCCTGGTCGTCCTCGCCGGTGCGCATCGCGATGATGGACGACGTACGGGACGCGCTGACCGGGATCTTGCCGCACGGCAGCAGCGGTACCCCGCGCCAGGCCGGCAGATGGTGGCCGCCGACGTCGATGCCGCTGAAGTAGACGCCCCGCTTGTTGCACTCGCGGCCGAACGCGGCGATCGCCCGTGGATGCGCGAACAGGAACCGGGTGTCGCGCCGCATGCTGAGCAGCTCGTCCAGGTCGTCGGGGGTAGGCGGCCCGGAGTGGGTGGAGATCCGCTGGTCGTAGTCGGCGTTGTGCAGCAGCCCGAAGTCCCGGTTGTTGACCAGCTCGTTCTCCTGCCGCTCGCGCAACGCCTCCACTGTCAGCCGGAGTTGCTGCTGGGTCTGGTTCATCGGCTGGTTGTAGAGGTCGGTGACCCGGGAGTGCACCTTCAACACGGTCTGGGCGACGCTCAGTTCGTACTCTCGCGGCGCGAGGTCGTAGTCCACGAACGTGCCCGGCAGGTCCGGCTCGCCCACATGCCCGGCGCTGAGCGCGATCGCCGCCTCGCCGAAGGTGTTGAGCGGACCGGGCTCGTCCCCGGCGCGCGCCTCGACATGCGCGCGCAGCTCCGCGTGCCGGTCCGCGACGGCCTGGTAGGCCGCGTGCGGCAGCGTCAGCACCGTCGTGGCCGTCGCCGCGCGGGCCGTGAACTCCCAGGAACCGTCCGGTTCGGCGAGCACCTGGCCGCCGAAGGTGTCGCCGTTGGCCAGCAGCCCGACGACCGCCTCGTCACCGTAGGGACCCTCCCCGAGCTGCTCCACTTTGCCGTGCGCGACCAGGAACACCGAGTCGGCGGGCTGACCTGCTTGGACGATCAACTGCCCCGGGGCGTAGTCCCGTTGCTCGAACCGCTCGGCCAGCGCGCCGAGCGCGTCGTCGTCTTCGAAGCCGCGCAGCAGAGGGAGTTCCGTCAACTCGGCGGGGACGACCCGTACTTGCGCTCCGGTCTGCACGAACGTCACCCGTCCGTCGCCGCGCGTGTACGACAGCCGGCGGTTGACGCGATAGGTGCCGCCGGGCACGTTCACCCAGGGCAGCATGCGGGTCAGCCACCGGGAGCTGATGCCCTGCATCTGGGGTTCGGACTTGGTCGTGGTCGCCAGGGTGCGTGCCGCGGCGGTTCCGAGGCTCTGCTGTTCCCGCTCCTCGGCGCCCGCCTCGGGCGCGGTACCGGTCTCGACCGACATGGTGCCTTCTCTCCTGTCGCACGGATGACGGAATGCCTGCGTCCCGTCACGTTCCGTGCGTACAGCTACCCGTCTTCGGTCACGACGAGTGATGATCCCGGACGGCGGTCGAGGCACATGCCGATCGCACGTGCCTCCGCACGACCCCCGGTTGACCCGGCGTCACCCTTTCGGGGTATCCGCTCCACCGCTGTTCACAGCGTCTTGCCGGGATTGAGGATCCCGTGCGGATCGAAGGCGTCCTTGAGCCGCCGCTGCAACGCGTGGGCGGTGGGCCCGAGTTCGTCCGCCACCCACTGCCGCTTGAGTACGCCCACGCCGTGCTCGCCGGTCAGTGTCCCGCCGAGCCGCAGCGCCAGGGCGAAGATCTCGCCGGCCGCCTCCCAGGCCGCGTCCGGCAGCCGGTCCAGAGCGGGATCGACCACGATGATCGGATGCAGATTGCCGTCCGCCGCGTGCGCGAGCGTGTAGACCGGCACGGCATGGCGGGCCGAGATCGCGCGGATCTCGCGGACCGCCTCCGCGAGCCGGGAGCGCGGCACCGCGATGTCCTCGATCAGCGGCCGGCCCAGCCGCTCCAGCGCAGGCAGGGCGAGCCGGCGGGCGGCGAGCAGCGCCTCCGCCTCCACCGGATCCGCCGTCGTCTCCACGGTCGTGGCCGTCGCCGCGAGCACCCGCGCGACCTGCTCCGCCTCGGCGCCCGCCCCCGCCCCGTCACACTGCACCAGCAGCAGCGCCGCACCCCGCGCGCCCAGCGCCGGGTCCACGGCGTGCAGCACCGGCCCGTCGAGCAGCTCCGCGAGCGCCGGTACGACCCCGGCCCGCCCGATCGCGTACGACGCCTCGGCCGCCGCCTCGAACGAGTCGAAGTAGGCGGCGATCGTGGCCGTCGCCACCGGCACCGGCCGCAGCCGCAGAGTCGCCGAGGTGATGACGGCGAGCGTGCCCTCCGAACCGGTCAGCAGCGCGGTGAGGTCATAACCGGTGACCCCTTTGACGGTACGGCGGCCGGTCGTGACCACCGTCCCGTCGGCGAGGACGGCCTCCAGACCGAGCACGCTGTCCCGCGTCACCCCGTACTTCGCGCACCGCAGCCCGCCCGCGTTGGTCGCGATGTTCCCGCCGATCGTCGAGATCGCCGCACTCGCCGGATCGGGCGCGTACCGCAGCCCGTGCTCGGCCGCCGCCCGGTCCAACTCGGCGGTGATCACGCCCGGTTCGACCACGGCCAGCTGGTCGTCGACCGAGAGTTCCAGGATGCGGTTCATCCCGGACAGGTCGAGTACGAGCACGCCCTCACCGGCCGACGCTCCGCCCGACAGGCCGGTGCCCGCGCCGCGCGGCACCACCGGCACCCGCAGCGCGTTCGCGTGCCGGAGCGTGACGGTCACATCCTCGGTACGCCGGGCGTGCACCACGGCCAGCGGGACACCGTCCGGACGGGTGCCCGAACGGTCCGTGGCGTGCGCGGCCAACGTCCGTGGATCCGTGGCCAGTTGGTCGGGCGGCAGATCCCGGGCGAGCAGACCGAGGAGCCGGGCGGCGGCGGTGGGAGTGGTCGGGGGAGCTGTGGTCACGGGTTCCGTACCCTCACTGTGCGTGCCTTCACGGATTCAGCGCCTTCGTTCCGATCGCGAGCAGGGAGATGTCCTCCTGGGGCGCGTGCACGGGCGCGCACTGGATGTCCCGGAAGTGCCGCTCCAGCGGATTGCCGCGCGCGAGACCGGGATTCCCGAGCAGTCGTACCGCCAGCTCCACCGCACGCACACCGTGCCGGTCTGCCAACACCCTTGCCCCCAGGGCCTGTTCAGGGGCGTATGAGGTATCGCCTGCGTCGACGCGCGCCGCCCCGCCGAACACCAGCTCCTCGGCGGCGGTCAGCAGCACCTCGATCTCCCCGGCGGCCCTGCGGAACCGCTCCGTACGGGCCACCGGATGACCGAGGTTGGCGGGGACGCGCTCGTGGGCGAACGTGTGGAAGAAGGACTGCGCGGCCCGAGCGACCCCCAAGTACAGCGCCGCGAGGGGGAGATGGAGGGCCGCGCCCGCCCGGTTGTCCTGTTCGGCCGCCGCGCCGTACGGGCCGATGCCGATGACGTGCTCGTAGGGGATCTCCACGTCCCGGAACGTCACGTCGTGGCTGCCGCTGGCCCGCAGCCCCAACTGGTCCCAGCGACCCGTGACTTCGATACCGGGGGAGCCGCCCGGGACCAGGAAGGTGCCGACGCGCGGCTCCGGTTCGTCGGTGGTGGCCCACACCAGGAACCAGTCCAGGCCCTCCGCCCCGGTCACGAAGCGCTTGGTGCCGCTCAGCGACCAGCCGTCCGGCGTGCGCCGGGCGAGGGTGGAGGGGAGTCCGCCGCGTGCGGGGGAGCCCAACTCGGGTTCCACGCGAGCGTGGTTGACGAGCACCGGCCGTTCGAAGGACTCCTTGACGAGCCGCGCGTACAACTCCTCGGGCCAGTGCGGCTGTACGGCCTGCCGGGCGTGTGTGTTCAGGGTCATCGCCGCGATCAGGGCGACGGACGGGTCGCCCTGCCCGATCCGGTGCAGGATGCGCGCGCTCTCCTCGACCCGGGCGCCCTGGCCGCCGTACTGCTTCCCGATGGTCGCGGTGAGGAGTCCGGCCTCGTGGGCGGTGCGGAGGGACTCGGCGGGGAAGGCGCCCGACTGGTCGTAGCCTGCGGCCAGTTCGGCGATGCGGGCGGTCACAGGGCCTTCTTCAGGTCGGAGTTCAGTGCGGTGGTCCAGAAGGACTTCACGTCCAAGTGCTCCTTCAGCGCGCCGAGTTCGGTGAAGGCGTCGGCCACCTTCTGCTGCGAGGCGATCGTGTCGTCGCCGACCGTCCTGGCCTGGGTCGGGCGCTGCTTCTGCGCGGCGACCAGGTCCGACTTCGCCTGCGCCACCGGCTGGTGGGTGGCGTCGGCGGTGACCTTCGCGAAGCCGTCCACATGGCCGTCGCGGACGTAGGCGTACGCCTTGGTGATCCGGGCGATCAGATCGGCCGCGGCGGCCTTCTGGGCCGGGCTCTTCAGGACGCTGTCGCGCGCCGACCAGAGGAAGTTGCCGGACAGGATGTCCGCGCCGGAGCCGACCGTGCGGGCGCCCTGCTGGTGGGCCGTGATGATCGACGTGCCGTAGGAGGCGAAAGCGTCGATGGAGCCGCCGTTCAGGGCCGCGAGGCCGTCGTTGGGCAGCAGCGGCTTGGCGTCGATGTCCGACCACGTGAGGCCGGCCTGCTTCAGCAGTTCGTAGAGGAAGTAGTGGGCGGTGGTGTTCTGGACGTAGCCGACCTTCTTGCCCTTCAGACCGGCGATGTCCGTCACCTTCGAGCCCTTGGGGACGACGACTTCCTGGTTGAGGGTGGTGCCGCGCTGGACGGCGACGACCTTGAAGTTGGGCTTGCCGTCGGCGGCCGAGAAGATGGGCGGGATCTCGCTGGAGGAGGCGAGGTCCAGTGCTCCGGCGCGGACGGCCTGGAGCTGCTTGTCGCCGCCCGGGAAGAGGTTCCACTTCACCTTGTACGGGGTGTCGTCGAGGTGGGCGTACTTGAGGACGGCCTCGTCGACCTTCCAGCCGGTGTCACCGACCCGCAGGGTCACGGAGGAGACGTCGGAGGAGGCGGAGTCTGCCGTCGCGCTGCCTCCGCAGGCCGCGGCGAAGGGCAGGAGGAGGGCGAGGGCGGCGGTGGACGTGCGCAGGGCGCGGGGGAACAACACGGAGTCTCCATAGGGGTGTTCGCAATCAGCAGGTGAGGGACGGGTCAGGCGGCGTGCGAGGTGGTCGCCCGGTGGGCGAGTTCCTGGCGGACCAGGGGCAGGACGTGACGGGCGTAGTCGATCGCGTCGTTGAGCGGGTCGTAGCCGCGGATCGAGAGCAGGTCGCAGCCGATGTCGACGTAGTCGAGGAGCGCCTGGGCGACCGTTTCGGGCGTGCCCACAAGGGCGGTTGAGGCGCCGGCCGCGTTGGTGGCGACGGCGGGCGCGGTCCACAGGCAGCGGTCCTGGACCTCGCCGCGCTCGGCGATGTCGAGGAGGCGCTGCGATCCGACGTTCGCCGGGCGGCCGGTGGTGCGGTAGTGGCGGAGCAACTCGGTGTTCTTCGCCTGGTCCTTGAGGACACCGAGGGTGCGGTGGGCCTTCTCCCAGGCCAGTTCCTCGGTGGGCGCGATGATCGGCCGGAACGACACCCAGATACGGGGATGCGGGCGCCCGGCGGCGTCCGCGACCGCGTTGACGGCGGCGATCTGCTCGGCCGTCTCCTTCAGCGGCTCGCCCCACAGCCCGAAGATGTCGCCCTGCCGGCCGCCCACCCGGTACGCGTCCTGCGAGGAGCCGCCGACGGAGATCGGGACCAGGCCGGTCACCGGCTTCGCGTCGGAGTAGTAACCCTCGAACCTGAAGTACTTGCCCTCGTGCGAGACGGGTCCCTCCGCCTGCCACACCTTCCGCAGGATCTGGATGTACTCGTCCGAACGCTCGTACCGTTCCTCCTTGTTGAGGTAGTCGCCCTCCCGGCGCTGCTCCTCGTCGCTGCCCCCGGAGATGATGTGCAGGGTGAGCCGGCCGTTGCTGATCTGGTCCAGCGTGGCCAGGGCGCGGGCCGCGTGCGTCGGGAAGATCACGCCGGGCCGGTGGGCGAGGATCGGGCCGATCCGCTCGGTGTGGGTGGCGACGAACTGGGCGATCTGGAACGCGTCCGGCGAGGCCGAGTGGTAGGCGACCAGGGTGTGGTCGAAACCGCCGTCGTCCAGCGCGCGGGCGTACTTGCGGAGGTGGTCGACGTCGAGACCGGTACGGCTCGACGCGGCGGGACCCGAGGCCCCGGAGTCGGTGTGGACGGCGCTGATGAACTCGACAGGCATGAGCGAACTCCTAAGACGTGAAGGTCACTTGATCAGGGAGGCGTCGGTGGACTTGGCCACGTCCACGTTCGGGTCGAGGACGCCGATGCTGTTCATGAGGTCGGCGACCTGCTGGACGGTGGCGTTGACGTCCGAGGTGATCGGCAGCACCTGGCTGTAGGCGGCCGAGGCGAGGGCCTTCGCCACCGAGGCGTCGGCGCCGTTGCGCTGCTCGATGGCCTTGGCGTACGCGTCCTGGTGGGTGCTGGTCCACTTCAGCGCCGTGCTCAGGCGGTTGAGGAAGTCGCTCAGGGCGGACTTCTTCGCCGAGTTGGCGAGGGCCTTCTCGGAGGCGTTGACGAAGCCGATGCCGCTGACGCGGCCGTCCCCGCCGTCGACGAGCAGCCTGCCGCCCTGTTCCAGGCCGACGGCCTGGTAGACGCCGAAGGTCGCCCAGATCTTGATCTTCCCGGAGGCGAACGCGGCCTGCGCGTCGGTAGGCAGCAGGTACTGCACCTTGACGTCCTTGTAGCTGAGCCCGTTCTGCTTGAGGACGTTGGCCAGCAGATACTCCGAGACGCTGCCCTTCGCCGAGGACACCACGACCTTCTGGCCCTTGAGGTCCTTCACGCTGTCGATGCCGGAGTCCTTGCGGACGACGATCCCGACGTGCGTGCCGTCGTTCTTGAGAGCGGCGATGTTCTTGATCTTCACTCCGCCGCTGAGCGCCTGGAGCGCGGGCAGGTCGGCGGAGAACCCGGTGTCGGCGGCGTCCGCCTGCACGGCCTGGTAGAGCGGGGCCGCGCCCTGGAACTCGGCCCACTTCACCTTGTACTTGGCGCCCTTGAGCGCGTCGGAGGCGGCGATGATCGTCTGGAGGGTCTTGGCCTGGTCGCCGATGGTGAGGGTGACCTGTCCACCGGAGGCGGTGTCCGCCGAGGAGTTGCCGCCGCAGGCGCTCAGCGCCAGCAGGGCGGTCAGGCTCAGGGAGGCGGCGGCGATTCTGCGGATCACGAGGGGGTTCCTTCCAGGGTGCGGGTCACGCCGAGCCAGTTCAGGAGGCGGGCGCGCAGGGTCACGAACTCGGGGGCGGTCAGATCACGGGGGCGGGGCAGGTCGACGGTCAACTCGTGGGCGATACGCCCCTCGTCCATCACCAGCACGCGGTCGGCGAGCAGCAGCGCCTCCTCCACGTCATGGGTGACCAGGAGGATCGCGCACCCGTGCAGCCGCCACAGCTCGGCGACGAGCGCCTGCACCTTGCCCCGGGTCAGCGCGTCCAGGGCGCCGAACGGCTCGTCCAGAAGCAGCAGTTCGGGCTCACGGACCAGGGCGCGGGCCAGCGAGACCCGCTGTGCCTGACCGCCGGACAGCGTCTTCGGCCAGACGGTCGCGCGCTCCGCGATGCCGACCTCGTCGAGCGCCTTGAGCGCGAGCGCCCGGTCCGGGCGGCCCGGCAGCCCGAGCACGACATTGCGCCACACCTTCAACCAGGGGAGTAGGCGCGGCGATTGGAAGGCCGCGCTGCGCCGCGCGGGCACGGTCACCTCGCCGCCGATCTCTTCGTCGAGCCCCGCGAGGATCCGCAGCAGCGTCGACTTGCCGCAGCCGCTGTGCCCGAGCAGGGCCACGAACTCGCCCTCACGGATGTCCAGATCCAGCTCGTGCAGCACGGTGTTGCCGTCGAAGGCCCGCGAAAGGCCCCGTATCTCAACGGAGTTGGCCATGGCTACGCCTCGCCCTCGAAGTTGGCCCGCCAGGTCAGCAGGCGGCGCGACAGGATCCGTACGGCGAAGTCGCAGGCCAGCCCGAGCAGCGCGTACACGACGAGGCACAGCACGATGACGTCCGTGCGGAAGTACTGCTGGGCGTTGCTCATCAGATAGCCGAGCCCCGCGTCCGCGTTGATCTGCTCGGCGAAGACCAGCGCCAGCCAGGCGGTGGACAGCGCGTACCGCAGGCCCACGAGTGCCCCGGGCAGCGCGCTCGGCAGGATGACGTACTTGATCAGACCGAGCCGGCCGAGGCCCATCATCCGGGCGGCCTCGACGAGTTGGGCGTCGGTGGAGCGGATGCCGCCGTAGATGTTGAAGTACAGCGGGTAGGTCACACCGAGCGCGACCAGGGCGATCTTCGGGGTCTCCTCGATGCCGAACCAGACGATGAACAGCGGGATCAGACCCACCCAGGGGATCGCCCGGAACATGCCCATCGAGGAGTCGATGACGTCCTCGCCGAGCCGGAACAGCCCGGCCACCAGTGACAGGACGAGCGCGACGCTCGCGCCGATGAGGAATCCGATGGCGGCTCGGCGGCCCGACGCGGCGATGGCGCGCGGGAGTTCGCCGTCCTTCGTCAGGTCCACGGCCTGTCGGATGACGTCGACGGGGGAGGCCAGCACGGATTCGGGCAGCACTCCGGTGGCGGAGGTGATGAACCAGAGCAGCACGAGCCCGACCGGTCCGGCGGCCCGCCGCACGGAGCGCGGGACGGTGAAGCGGCGGGCGGTCTTCGCCGTGCCCCGGATGGTGACGCGGGCGGACTGCTCGGGAGCGCGTTCCGTCTGCTGCGGGAGCAGCGCCGCGTCCAGGGGTTTCGTCGTCATGGCTTGCCTCCCGTCGCCGCCGGGCGGGCGGGGTCGGCGGACCAGGCGGACCAGGAACCGGGGAAGAGCGTCGCCTCGAACCCGGCGATCTCCAGTGCCGCGATCTGATGGGCGGCGGTGACCCCGGACCCGCAGTACACGCCGATGCGTGACGCGGCCCCGGCACCCCGCTCCTCGAACCGCTTGCGCAGTTCCTCGGGCGAGCGGAACGTCCCGTCCGCCGTCAGGTTCTCGCCGGTCGGCGCGGACACCGCCCCCGGGATGTGCCCCGCGCGCGGGTCCACCGGCTCGACCTCGCCCCGGTACCGCTCTCCGGCGCGGGCGTCCAACAGCAACCCGGACACGGCGAGTTCGGCGGCACCATCGGCATCGGTGATCGGCAGCGCACCCGCCCGGAGTACGACGTCACCCGGTTCCGGATCGGCTGGGATCCCGGACTCCAGCGGCAGCCCCGCCGTGCGCCAGGCGCCCAACGCCCCGTCCAGCAGCGTCACTTCGCCGACATCGGCGTAGCGCAGCAGCCACCAGGCGCGGGCCGCCGCCGTGTTGCCCAGGTCGTCGTAGACCACGACGGGTCGCCCGCTCCCGATGCCCCAGCGGCGCGCCGATTCCTGGAGTTCCGCGAGGTCGGGCAGCGGATGCCGGCCGCCCTCCGGGCTTGCCGGTGCGGCCAGTTCGGTGTCCAGGTCGACATAGACCGCGCCGGGGATGTGTCCGTCGGCGTAGTGGTCGCGGCCGTAGGGATCGCCGAGGGCCCAGCGGACGTCGAGGAGCACCGGCGGCTGCTCGGAGCGGAGGAGTTCGGCCAGTTCGGGGACTGTGGTGGTCACGCGGCGGCTCATGTCAACTCCTCGGCGATCGCGGGGAGTTCGGGGGAGAGGCGGAGCCGTTCGAGGAAGAGGACGACCGTGGCGGCGACGGTCCGGTGCAGGGCGTCGTTGAGGACGTCGTGCCGGCCGTCCACGAAGGTCACGGTGTGCACGTTCGAATGACCGTCGTAGATGTTCAGTGCCCGGTCGAGCGGGCTGATCGTGTCGGTCTTGCCGTGCAGGGCCAGCACCGGGACCCGCACCAGATCCAGGCGCGGCTCAGGCAGTTCAGGGGTGTCGTCGATGGCGCCCCGGCGGAACTCGGAGTCGTTGGTGAGGCGCCCCTGATGGGTGGGGCAGGCGGTGCGCGCCGATGCCTCCTCCTCCCAACTCCCCGAAGTCCAGGCGCCGGTGGGCAGCCCGGCCAGGATCAGCGCGTCGATGCCCGCGGTCTGCTCGGCGGCGAGCTGGAGGGCGTAGCGCGCGCCGGTGTCGGAGCCGACCAGCACCTTCGGGCCCGGCAGCGACTCGTCGGCGAGCAGTTTGGCGGCTTGCTCCAGTACGGCGGGATCGGCGGCCGGGTCGCCGAGGGCACGGACGCGGTAGGCGTCGTAGCCGAGCCGGCGGCCGAACCGTTCGTAGACACCGCCGTGTTCGCCCCGCCCGGCCAGCACGATCAACGTGCCGCGCGCGGCGAGGCCTTCGGGTTCGTCCCAGGACGAGACGGAGTGAGAGGGCATGGGGTGACAACTCCCAACGAGGGGAAAGGGGAGGGGAATCCGGCGAGGGGGGCGGAAGCGAGCAGGCCGGAGCTGCCGTCACGTGTCAGTGCGCAGGGCGGACGTGATCAGCGAGAACTCGGGAAGGGTGCCGCGGAGAGGCGGTTGGTCAACGACAGCGCGCGCTGCACGCCACGCCGAAGTCGATGACTCGGCGCTGCGTCAGAAAGGCAGCGAAAGCGGTCGTGTGCAGCATGCGCTCATCATGACCGGCCCCGACCGATCGCGTCCAACGATGATTCCGCATCGAAATCGATCAGTTATCGCGATCGATGACCGGAACGGATACCGTCACCGGCATGCCCCAACCTGTCCTCGACATCGTGGCCCTGCGCAGCCTGACCGCGATAGCCGACTGCGGCGGCTTCCATCGCGCGGCCCGGGCCCTCGCCCTGAGCCAGTCCGCGGTCAGCCAGCATGTGCGCAGGCTGGAGAAGACGCTCGGGCTGCCGATCGTCGAGCGGGAGGGACGCGGCACCCGGTTCACGCCCGAGGGGCGACTGCTCCTCGAACAGGCCCGGCGGATCCTCGCCGTGCACGACGAGGCCGTACGCACCCTGCTCGACGTGGACGGCGACACCATCACCATCGGCTCCACCGAACACGCGGCCGACCAGTTTCTGCCACGGCTGACCGCGGCCGTCCAGGAGGTGCGGCCCGGCTGCCGGGTCCGCTTCCGCATCGACCGCTCGGCCCGCCTCGTCGAGGCCGTGGAACGCGGCAGCGTCGACGTCGCCGTGTACGTCACCGAGGCCGCCGCCACCGAGGGCACACCGGTCGGCGGCCTCCCGCTGACCTGGCACGCCACACCCGGCTGGCGGCCACCGGCCGCGCCCGCACCGGTCCCGCTGGTCGCCATCGAGGACCCGTGCGCGATCCGCCGCCGCGCCATCTCGACCCTCGCCGCGCACGGCGTACCCGCCGCGGTCGTCGGCGACGCCGGCTATCTCGCGGGTGTTCTCGACATCGCCCGCACCGGACAGGGCGTCGCCCTGCTCGCCGCCGTCGGCACCGCCCCGGACGGCCTGACCCCGTACGACGGACTGCCCTCGGTCACCCCGATCCCCATGAGCGCGCTGGCCCGCCCGGGCACCGACCCGGCGACGGTCGACGCGGCCTTCGCCGCCGTACGGGATCTGCTGCGCTGAGCCGGCCGGGAGCCGCGGACGGAGATCGGCCGGAACTGTCCCCCGCGGTGGGATAGTCCGGCCCGTTTCGGAGGAAAGATCCCCCGGGGAGATTCCGTGAGTCGGCGTCGATGCCGATTCCGATGCTGCAAGGGGGCGCGATCGTCGTGAGGGTCGTCCTGCTCGGTACCGCCGCCGGTGGCGGTTTCCCGCAGTGGAACTGCGCCTGCGCGCTGTGCGCCGCCGCCCGCGACGGGAAACTGCCCCCGCGCACCCAGGACTGCGTGGCCGTCACCGGCAACGCGCGCGACTGGTGGTTGCTCAACGCCTCACCCGACGTCCGCACCCAGCTCGCCGCCACCTCCGCGCTCTGGCCCGGCCCTGGCCCGCGCGACACCCCCGTGCGCGGCGTGCTCCTCACCGACGCCGAGCCCCATCACGTGGCGGGTCTGACCGCGCTGCGCGGGGCGACGGGCCTCAAGGTGTACGCCCCGCGGCCCGTCCTCGCCGCGCTCACCCCGGCCCGGACCGTCCTGGACCGCTACGCCCCCTGGGAGTGGGCCGACAGCCTTGCCGAGGACGGGTTCGTGCTCGCCGGAGGGCTGGTCGTCACGGCCCATGCGGTGGGCGAGAGGCCACCCGAGTACGTGCCGCCGGCCCGCCGTCCGGACGATCGCTGGGCGGTCGCGTACCGCGTCGAGGATCTGGCGACCGGCGGGGCGTTCGTCTACGCACCGCGCCTCGCCGCCTGGACGGCCGCCCTCGACGACCTGCTGGAGACGGCGGACTGCGCGGTGCTGGACGGCACCTTCTTCGAGGCCGACGAGGCGGGCACCGCACAACTGCCCGTCACCGGCCCCGACGGCAGCCTCACCGCCCTCGCCCGTCACCCCGGGGTCCGCCGGATCTACACCCACCTCGGCAACACGAACCCGCTGCTCGACCCCGGCTCGACGGCGCGGGCGCAGGTGAACGGAGCGGGGGTCGAAGTCCTCATGGACGGAGCCGAGTTCGTGGTGTGAGGCGGGTGGCGCCTAATCCTGCGTGTCGTCCAACATCCGTGCCAGGACGTCCCGTTGGAGCGGCAGCACCCGCGTGTGCAGATCGCGGCCCTTGCGGGTCAGCGCGACCCACACCCCGCGCCGGTCCTCGACGCACACGGAGCGTTCCACGAGACCGTCCTTCTCCAGCCGGCCGATGAGGCGGGAGAGCGCGCTCTGGCTGAGATGGACCCGACCGACCAGGTTCTGCACCCGGCACTGGTCGCCGTCCCGGGGCGCCTCGGACGCGAGCATGTCCAGCACCTCGAAGTCGCTCGCGCCCAGCCCGTGCGGGTGCAGCACGCGGTCGATCTCGCACATCGTGCGCGCGTGCACGGACAGGATGTCCCGCCACTGGTCCTCTAGCTGCCGGGCACCGGCCGACTTCACTGCCATACCTGCACGGTAACACCGATCCGGCCAATCGTTGAGTCTGCAACTAGTGCGCGTGCAAGTAGCGCGTACGGGTCGCCGGGCCGGTACGGCGACGGGGTCAGGCGGCCGGATTCTGGGTCAGCCCGACGAAGTTCCCGTCCGCGTCCTTCACGAAGGCGATCAGCTTGCCGCCGCCGACGTCCTGGACGTCCTGGACCAGCTCGGCCCCCGCCTCGACCAGCGCCGCCACCCGCGTCCGGATGTCGTCCACGGTCCAGTACGGCACCGGTCCGGTCATGCCCCGGGAGTGCCCGTTCGGGTCGAGACCGACGTCCTGGCCCGCGGCCTTGTAGCCGACGTAGTACGGCTCGTCCGCGTACGGCTCGACCCCCAGCAGGGCGCCGAACAGGGCCTTCGCGCGGTCCAGGTCCTTGACGGGGTAGATGATCGTGTTCAGACCGTCGGTCATGGCGAGCTCCTCCGTGAAGCGTGCTCCGGCGGATTTCGCCGGTGAATTCAGGCTAGGCCGGGGGAGCGGGCGGAGGCTTCTCCAATCCTGACCGGCTGCCGCGCGGGGCGGGTCCGGCACCTGATGCCCCGCCCGGCACGCCCGTCGGTGATTCCGGCCAATCCGCCGCCCGACCTGTTCCGGATTACGCGCGGACCCCCGATCCCGAGGGGGCGCGACGGGAGGCAGGCGATGGAGCGGACGGCTGGGACTTCGGGGCGGCGGACGGCCGTGGTGGGCTCCGGGGTGGCGGGACTGACCGCCGCGTACATCCTGGGCGGCGCCGGTCACGTCACCCTCTACGAGGCCGACGACCGGCTCGGCGGGCACGCGCACACCCACGAGCTGACCTCCCCGTACGACGGGCGGGTGCACCGCGTCGACTCCGGGTTCATCGTGCACAACCGGCGCACCTACCCGCGGCTGCTGCGGCTCTTCGACGAACTCGGCGTCGCCACACAGGAGTCGGAGATGAGCATGTCGGTGCGGTGCGAGGGCTGCGGTCTGGAGTACGCCGGTGCGCGCGGCCCGACCGGACTGTTCGCGCGGCCCCGCAACCTCGTGCGCGGCCCCTATCTGCGGCTGCTTGCCGAGGTGCCCGCCTTCCACCGCGCCGCCCGGCGACTGCTCGCCGAGGGCGGTGAACAGGGGCTCACCCTGGGCGAGTTCATGGACCGCGAGGGCTACTCCGCCTATTTCCGGAGCCACTTCATGACACCGGTGGTGTCGGCCGTGTGGTCCTGCGACGCCGTCACCGCCCAACGCTACCCGGCGGCCTACCTGTTCAGGTTCCTGGAGCACCACGGGATGCTGTCGGTGCGCGACTCGCCGGTGTGGCGGACGGTCACCGGCGGCTCCCGCGCCTACGTCGACCGGATCGCCAAGCACCTCGGCGGGACCGGCGAGATCCGCACCGGCACCCCCGTCCGCGCCGTGCGCCGCCACGCGGACGGCGCCGACATCACCGCCGAGGACGGCACCACCGAGTCGTACGACGCCGTGGTCGTCGCCGTGCACCCGGACCAGGCGCTCCGACTGCTCGCCGACCCGACCGCGCGCGAGCGCGAAGTGCTCGGCGCGTTCCGCTACTCCCGCAACACCACGCTCCTGCACACCGACACCCGGCTGCTGCCCCGCGCGTCCGGCGCCCGCGCCTCCTGGAACTACCTGATGCCGTCCTGCACGGCCGACTCCGGCCAGGTGCAGGTGAGTTACGACATGAACCGGCTGCAACGCCTCGACGCCGCCGAGACCTTCGTGGTCACCCTGGGCGGCGAGGACCGCGTCGATCCCGGCCGGGTCCTTGCCCGCATGGTCTACGAACACCCCGTCTACACGCCCGAGTCGGTGGCCGCGCAGCAGCGCCTGCCCGAACTGGCCCGTGACGTCTGCGTGTTCGCGGGCGCCTACCACGGCTGGGGATTCCACGAGGACGGCTGCCGGTCGGGCGTCGAGGCCGCCGCGGCACTGGGGGTGCGCTGGTGAACACCGAACCCGCCCTCTACGCCTGCACGATCGGCCATGTGCGGACCACACCCCGGCGGTACACGCTGCGCCACCGCACGTACATGTGGCTCGTCGACCCCGACCACCCGCCCCGACTGCCTTACCTGCTGCGCCCGTTGGCCCGCTTCGACCCGCGCGACCACTTCACCGGCGACCGGCCCTCGATCCGGGCCGGCCTCGACGACTTCCTCGCGGCGCACGGTGTGCACCTGGACGGCGGCCGGGTGCTGATGCTCACCCACGCGCGGGTGCTCGGGTACGTCTTCAACCCGCTGACCCTGTACTGGTGTCACGGCTCGGACGGCCAACCACGCTGTGTGGTGGCGGAAGTTCACAACACCTACGGCGGACGGCACTGCTACCTGCTGCACCCGGACGCCTCCGGCACCGCCCGCGCAGACAAGACGTTCTACGTCTCCCCGTTCTTCCCCGTCGACGGCGGCTACCGCATGCGGGTGCCGCAGCCCGGGGCCCGTCTCGACCTGGCCGTGCACCTGGACCGCGAGGGCGGCCGTGCCTTCACCGCGACCGTCCGCGGCACCCGGCGCCCCGTGAGCACCACGGCCCTGCTGCGGCTGGCGCTGCGCCACCCCTGGTCCACCCTCGCCGTGTCGGCCGCGATCCGCGCCCACGGCATCCGCCTCTACCTGCGGGGACTGCCCGTCCAGCCCCGCCCCGACCACCGCACCCCGGAGAAAGCCACATGAGGACAGCAGAACCCCGCGACGGCACCGACCGGCAGGCCACCCACAGCGACCCCACCCCCTGGCCGGACATCGTCGCCGTACCGTCCGCCTCCCGCCCCCGTACCGCCGTCACCGCCGCCCTCGTCCAACGGGCCCTCGGGCGGCTGCCGTTGCGGGCCCGGTTCGCCGGTTCCGGGGACATCGGGCTGGGCGGACCGCTGATCGAGGTGCGGGACCCCGCCGCCTTCCACGCCCGCATCGGGACCGGTGGCCTGGTCGGGTTCGGCGAGTCGTACATGGCCGGAGAGTGGGACGCCCCCGACCTGGTGGCCGCGCTCACCGTGCTCGCCGGGCACGCGGCCGAGCTGATCCCGGCCCCGCTGCAACGGCTGCGCGCCCTGTGGGCGCCACGCCATCCGCACGCCGAGCGCAACACCCCCGACGGCTCGCGCGCCAACATCAGCCGCCACTACGACCTCTCCAACGACCTGTTCGCCCTCTTCCTCGACGACACACTCAGCTACTCCTCCGCGGTCTTCCGGGGCTTCCCGGCGCACCGGGACCTGCTCGCCGCCGCCCAGCACCGCAAGATCGACCGACTGCTCGACCTGGCCGACGTCGGCGAGGGCACCCGGCTGCTGGAGATCGGCACCGGCTGGGGCGAACTCGCCCTGCGCGCCGGTGCCCGAGGCGCCCGGGTCACCTCGCTCACCCTCTCCGCGGAGCAACGGGAGTTGGCGCTGGAGCGGGTGCGCGCGGCGGGACTCGAAGACCGCGTCTCCGTCGAACTGTGCGACTACCGCGAGGCCCGGGGGACGTACGACGCGGTCGTCAGCGTGGAGATGATCGAGGCGGTCGGCGCCGAGTTCTGGCCGGTGTACTTCCGCGGGCTGGACCAACTGCTGGCTCCGGGCGGCCGGTTGGCGCTCCAGGCCATCACCATGCCGCACGACCGGATGCTCGCCAGCCGGGACACCTTCACCTGGATCCACAAGTACGTCTTCCCCGGCGGCCTGATCCCGTCCACCCGCGCGATCGAGGAGACCGCCCGCGACCACACCTCGCTGCGACTCGCCCGCCGTGACGCCTTCGGTGCCCACTACGCCGAGACACTGCGGCTGTGGCGCGAGCGGTTCACCGAGCGCGCCGACGAGGTCGAGGCGCTCGGATTCGACGCCGTCTTCCGCCGCCTCTGGACCTTCTATCTGGCCTACTCCGAGGCCGGGTTCAGGTCCGGCTACCTCGACGTGCACCAGTACCTGTTCACCAAGGAGAACCTCGCCGGAAGGGCCCGGCCATGAGCGGGTTCCCCTGGAGCGCCTTCGCGCTCAACCTCGCGTGGACCGCCGCCGCTGCCCTCGCGGTCATGCTCGTCACCTTCGTGGTCGCGGTCCGCACGGGCGTCCACCGGATCGTGGACGTGGCCTGGGGGATCGCCTTCACGGCGGTGGCCGTCGTGACCCTCGCGGCCTCCGCCGGGCACGGCGATGTCGTACGACGACTGCTGGTGACCGTACTGACGGCGGTCTGGGGGCTGCGGCTCGCCGCGCACATCGCCCGCCGGGGCCGGGGCCACGGCGAGGACCCGCGCTACGAGGCGCTGCTCGACAGAGCGCCGGGCGGCCGGAACGCGTACGCGTTCCGCGTCGTCTACCTGCTGCAGGGCGCGCTCGTCTGGCTGGTGTCGCTGCCCGTGCAGGCCGCGCAGTACGTGCCCGGCCCGCCGTCGGCCCCCGTCCTGGCGGCCGGTACGGCGCTGTGGGCGGTCGGGGTCGGCTTCGAGGCGGTGGGGGACGCCCAGTTGGCCCGGTTCCGGGCCGATCCCGCCAACCGGGGACGGATCATGGACCGTGGACTGTGGGCATGGACCCGGCACCCCAACTACTTCGGGGACTTCTGCGTGTGGTGGGGCCTGTTCCTGCTCGTCTGCGACTCCCCGGCAGCGGCGACCGTGTCCCTCGTCTCGCCGCTGGTGATGAGCGCGCTGCTGATCCGGGGCAGCGGGAAGCGGCTCCTGGAGCGGCACATGGCCGACCGGCCCGGGTACGCCGAGTACACGGCCCGTACGAGCGGCTTCTTCCCCCGCCCGCCCCGGAGGCCGGCCGGGAGAGGATCATGTCCGTGACCCGCGCGACGCGGGACGCAGAGGCAGGAACGTGGGACAGGGGGCACACCGTGGTGCAGCGGGACGAGACCGAACTTCCGCCGCCCGCGCTGCTGATCCGGCACCGTCCGGTCCGGCCACGGGCGGCTGTCCTCGTCCTGCACGGCGGCCAGGAGACGAGCCGGCGTCCCGCCAGGCCCTGGCAGCTCGCCGCGCTGCGGATGGCACCGTTCGCACGGGCGGTGTCCGGCGAGGACATCCTCGTCGCCCGGGCCCGCTACCGCGTGCGCGGCTGGAACGGCGAGCGTGCCGACCCCGTGCGGGACACCCACCGCGCGCTGGACGAACTCGCCGAACTGGCGGGCCCCGTACCGACCGTGCTGCTCGGCCACTCGATGGGCGGCCGGGCCGCCCTGCACGCCGCCGGTCACCCACAGGTGAGCGGTGTGGTCGCGCTCGCACCGTGGTGGCCGCCCGGCGAACCGGTGGAACAGACGGCCGGCCGACACATCCTCTGCCTGCACGGCGACCAGGACCGCGTCACCTCACCCACCGAGTCGGCGGACTGCGTGCGCAGGGCGCGGGCCACGGCGACCCGTGCCGGAATGGCCCTCATCGGTGGCGGCGACCACGCCATGCTCCGCCGCCACCGCCTCTGGCACGACACCGCAGCGGCCCTCGTCGCCCACCTCCTCGACCCCACCGGCACACCGGATCCACTGCCCGAGGAGTCCTACGGGACGGCCGGCTTCCCCGTGCTGTGACCGGACGGCCGAGCGACCGGCCCGGCCAGTTCGGCGGCGAACTGCGCCCCCGTGAGCAGCGCCAGGTTCGACAGCCACAGCCAGACGAGGAAGACGACGATGCCGGAGAGCGAGCCGTAGAGCCTGCTGTAGGCGCCGAGTGTCGAGGCGTACGACGAGAAGCCCGCCGAGACGGCCAGCCACAGCGCGGCGGCCAGGGCGCCGCCGGGCAGGGTGTGCCCGCGTCGGCGCGCCGAGGCCGGGCCGGTGTGGAAGACGACCACGACCAGCAGGACCACCAGGCACAGCAGCACCGGCCAGCGCAGCAGGTTCCACGCCACGGCCGCGGTGCTGCCCATGCCGAACATCCGGCCGACGACCTCCGCGAGCGGTCCGGTCAGCAGCAGGGTGAGTGAGCCGACCAGGAGCAGACCGAGCAGCACCAGCGCGGTGAGCACGATCCGGGGCGCCTTGCGCCAGGTCGAACGCCGGTCCTCCGTGCCGTGCATCCGGTGCAGGGCGCGGCGGAACACGGCGAGATAGCTGGACGCCGACCACAGCGCGCTGCCCGCACCGGTCACGAGCAGCGGCCAGGCCGTGCCGTCCGCCTTCAGCGCGTGGGACAGGACGGTGTGCAGGTCGGCGCCCGAGTCGGCCGGGGCGTAGGCGGCGACATGGCTGATGAACTCCTCCGCCGTGTCCGGGCTGATCATCCCGAACCCCAGGACCGTCGCCAGCATCGCGGGCAGCACGGCCAGGATCGCGTAGTACGTCAGCGCCGCCGCGTAGTCCGTGATGTCGTCGTTCCACAGCGCGACCGGCGTCCGCCGCAGCGCGGGCCACCAGCCGGCGGGCGGCCGGAACCCGACGACCCGGCGGGCCCGGCCCACGTACGGCCCCGCCGCCAACGCCGCGGCCGGCGGCTGGGGGCGCACCGCGCAGTCGGCGGGGGCGGGCAGGGCGAGGCGCCGGGCAGAGCCGAAGCGCAGCCGCCCGCGCTGTGGGGCGGCGCTCATCGGCGGTTTCGCTCGAACGCGTTCCGTACGTCCCGGACGCTGCCGCCGCCCTCGACCCAACGGCCCGCCGCCCAGCCCAGCGCGCCCAGCGCGGCGACCAGCAGGAAGGCGCCGAACCCGCCGAACCAGCCGGCGAACGCCAGGGCCATGCCCGCGATCATCCCAACGAACGATGTGCTCATGCCCATCCACCTCTCACCCGGATCCCCTTCTGCCCGTGACCGGCCGTACTAGTCCAGGGCCGGGAAACTCAGCAGGGCGACCGGGGCGGAGGTGGGCTCCGTCGAGCCGCCGTCCGGTTCGACGGTGACGCCCATGCCCGAGGCGCCGTCGACCGCGCCGCGCAGCAGGACGGCCTGGTCGGCGCGGCCGGGGTCCATCAGGCCGGCCGACCGCATGGTCCCGGCGTCGTCGAACCACAGCTGGTAGACCTTGCCGCCGGGCGGCCGGGCCATCCCCGAGACGACGAACACGGCCCGGTCCCGTTCCCGCGAGACGACGACGGTCCCGGTGGCGCCGCCGGCCAGGGCGGCGGCCCGGGTTCTGGCGTCCGGCGCGGCCAGCACTGCGGCGATCCCGTCCGTCGTCTGGCGCGAACTCCGCGCCTGGGCACGGGCGTTGTCGGCCTCCTGGTGCTGCCAGAGGGCCGTCCCGCCGAGCGCGGTGGCCGCCGCGAGGCAGACGGCGAGCGCCCAGCGGGACCGTGTGCGGGCACGCAGGCGGGCCCTTGCGGGCAGCGCCCGGACCGACGTCCTGCCGGGTGTGTCCTGGCGGACGGTGGTGATCCGGCGCAGTACCCGTTCGCGCAGTTCCGGAGCGGGCGTCGTGGTGACGGCGAGCGCCAACCGGGCGGCGGTGGCGGAGAGTTCGGCGGCCTCCTGGGCGCAGGCCTCGCAGCCCGGCAGATGACGTTCGAAGGCCGCGTTCTCCTCGTCGGACAGGGCGTGCAGGGCGTAGGCGCCGGTCAGCCGGTGCGGATCGATGGTCGTCACGCGGTCACCCCCAGGCAGTCGCGCAGCCGGATGAGTCCGTCGCGCAGTCGGGTCTTCACGGTCCCCAGCGGAAGCGCCAGCGCCTCCGCCACCTCGCGGTAGGTCAGCCCGCGGTAGTACGCCAGGGTCACGGCCTGGCGCTGCAGCTCGGTCAGCGTGCGCACACAGCGCCGCACCTGCTCCCGTTCGAGCCGGGCCTCGACGTGCTCGGCCACCTCGTCGTACTCGGGCAGCCGGTCCAGCAGCGCGGCCTTGTGATCGCGGGCCGCGGCGGCGTCCGCCGAACGCACCCGGTCGATGGCACGCCGGTGGGCCAGCGTGAGGATCCAGTTGATCGCCGTACCGCGATCGGACCGGTAACGGGGAGCGGTCCGCCACACCTCCACCAGCACCTCCTGCGTCACCTCCTCCGACTGCGCCTGATCGCGCAGCACGGCCCGTACGACGCCCAGCACCGGCCCCGCCACGACGTCGTAGACACCGGCGAACGCGTCCTCGTCGCCGAGCGCGACCCGGCCCACCAACTCCGCCAGGTCGGGACCCGTCGGCTCGCTTCTTCCGATACGTACTGCTTCTTTCACCGAGGGCCTCCGCGGTCGGGACATGTCCGGGCGTAATCCGTTCCTGCCGGGACCCCGGATTGGTTGCGGCGAGGACGAAATCGCCTGTTCCACGACTGTTCTGCGGCGGCGGAAAAGTCAAGGACTGTTAAAGAAGCGTCAAGAACATGTAAGGTTCACGAAGATCTTCGAGGAACAGGGGGACACGTCATGGGCACTCCACGCGTGAGCAGTACACCGTTGCCGGGGATCGGCGTCCGCTACGACCTGACGACACGTGAGCAGCGCGTTGTGTCGGTGGTCGCGCACCGGGACGGCGAGCGGACCCTGAACGCGTACCGGTCCGACGACCCGGACGCCTGCGCCCTGTCCGTACGGCTGACCACGGCGGAGACGGCCGCGCTCGTCGACGCCCTGCTGCCCGAGCACCACAGCCCGAACCTGCTGTCCACCACCGAACTGGGCCTGGTCGCCGAGCGCATCCAGCTGTCGGCGCTCTCCTACTGGAACGGGCGGGTCCTCGGCGAGACCAGGATGCGCACCGAGACCGGCGTCTCGATCGTGGCCGTGCTGCGCCGGGCCGAGGCCGTCCCCTCCCCGACACCGGAGTTCCGGCTGGCCGGCGGGGACACCCTGATCGTGATCGGCACCCGCGAGGGCGTCGAGTCGGCCGCCGCGATACTCGGGCGGGAGTGAGCGCGATGCACTCCTCCGCGAGGTTCCTGATCGAGTTCGGCGCGATCATCCTGGCCCTGGGCCTGCTGGGCCGGTTCGCCGCACGCTTCCAGTTCTCCCCGATACCGCTCTACCTCCTGGCCGGGCTCGCGTTCGGCGAGGGCGGGCTGCTGCCGCTGGGCACCAGCGAGGAGTTCGTCGCCATCGGCGCCGAGATCGGTGTCATCCTGCTGCTGTTGATGCTCGGTCTGGAGTACACGGCCAGCGATCTCGTCTCCAACCTCAAGACCCAGTACAGCGCGGGTCTCGTCGACGCCGCCCTGAACGCGCTCCCCGGCGCCGCCATGGCCCTGCTGCTCGGCTGGGGACCGGTCGCCGCGGTGGTGCTGGCCGGGGTCACCTGGATCTCCTCCTCCGGCGTCATCGCCAAGGTCCTCGGCGACCTGGGTCGCCTCGGCAACCGCGAGACCCCCGTCATCCTGAGCATCCTCGTCCTCGAAGACCTCTCGATGGCCGTCTACCTCCCGATCATCACCGCACTCCTCGCCGGCACGGGCCTCGCCTCGGGCAGCCTCACACTCGTCGTCGCCCTCGGCGCCGCCGCCCTGGTCCTGCTCGTCGCGGTCCGCTACGGCCGCCACATATCCCGCTTCGTCTCCAGCGACGACCCCGAGAAACTGCTCCTGGTCGTCCTGGGCCTGACCCTCCTGGTCGCCGGACTCGCCCAGCAGCTCCAAGTCTCCGCCGCCGTCGGCGCGTTCCTCGTCGGCATCGCCCTGTCCGGAGAGGCCGCGGAGGGCGCGCACAGCCTGCTCTCCCCGCTGCGGGACCTGTTCGCCGCCGTGTTCTTCGTCTTCTTCGGCCTGCACACCGACCCGGCGAGCATCCCGCCCGTCCTGCTGCCCGCGCTCGCCCTGGCGGTCGTCACCGCGGGCACGAAGATCGCCACGGGGTACTGGGCGGCCCGGCGCGCGGGCATCTCCGCCAAGGGCCGCTGGCGGGCGGGCGGCACCCTGGTCGCCCGCGGCGAGTTCTCCATCGTCATCGCGGGGCTCGCCGTCACCGCCGGCATCGAACCCTCGCTGGGCCCGCTGGCGACGGCGTACGTGCTGATCCTGGTGATCGTCGGCCCGCTCAGCGCCCGCTACACCGAGCCGCTGGCCACCCGCCTGACCGGGCGCCGACGGGACAAGGCCGCCCCCGTGGCCGACGCGAAGAGCACCGCGCCGGAGCCCCACGAGGTGGCGTAGGCCTGTGTGGGCGCCTCACCAGCCCGTCAGCAACAGGTGGTTGAGGAGCAGCGCCAGAGCGGCCTGCGCGGTCAGCCAGGCGCGGGGCCGGGGGAGGAACGCGCAGGCGGGCAGCAGCCACATCGCGAACGGCAGCCAGATGCGCTCCGTCTCCGCCTTGCTCATGCCGGAGAGATCCGCGACGAGCAGCGCGAGCAGCGCGGCGAACACCAGCAGGGCGAGCCGGGGTCGGGGCGCCGCCGTGCGCAAAGCGCCTCGCAGCTCCGGGAGTTGGGGCCGCACGGAAGCGGTGCCCGCCCGCCGCAGCCCCGCCACCGTCGCCGGGCCCACGATCAGCACGGTGCAGGCCAGGTTGGCCCACACCCAGTAGCCGTACGGCCGGGTCCCGCCGACCCCTTCGTAGTAGCGGGTAATCAACAGGCGGTACGCCTCCCACCAGTTGAAGCCCAGCAGCGTGAACACCACTGGTACGACGACGAGTCCGGCGACGACGTACGGGAGCGGGCGGAGCCGCCGCTGCCCGAGCAGCAGTGCGGCGCCCGCGATCACCGCGAACAGCGTCAGCCCGTACGACAGATACGCGGTGAGGCCGAGGAACAGCCCGGCGGCGAAACCGGTCGAGCGCGGCCGGTGTCCGGTCACCGCGAGGGCGAGGAACGCGACGGCCCAGGCGGCGACCGCCGCGAAGTAGCCGTCCGCCGAGGTGCCCACCCACACGGCGGCCGGGGCGAGGACGAGGAACGGGGCGGCGCGGCGGGCGAGTTGCTCACCGGCGAGCACGCGCACGGCGACGAGGACCGCCGCGCCCGCAGTCGCCCCGACGGTGATGCACCAGACGCCCGCCCAGGCCCCGCCGCCCAGCCCGATCCGGTCCAGGAGGACGAAGGTGACGGTGGCCGCCGGGGGATGCCCGGCGATGTGCGCGGGCCAGGGTGCGGGGGAGTGGCTGAGGATGTGGTGGGTGAAGTCGCGCAGGGTGGCGGGGATGTCGTGGAAGCGGCCGATGACCGTCAGGTACTCGTTCGTGGTCGTCAGCCGTCCCGCGATGCCTCGCTGCCAGCCGTCGACCAGGGCCAGCGAGAACGTCCACGCCATGGCGGTGCCCCAGGCGCTGAACAGCAGGGCCCGCCATGGCAGTTGGGCGGCGAGCACGGGACCGTAGGCCACCACGGCGACCGCGACGGCGAGCGCCGCCGGGGTGCCGGGACCGACGTGCGGTTCCCATTGGGCGAACACGGGCGGCCAGGCGACGAAGAGCGAGTGGTGGCGGTCCTGGATCGCGGTGCCGACGAGCACCGCCACCAGGACGAGCAGGGCGGCGGCGAGGGCGGCCGACAGATCGCGGACGCGGTCGCGCGGGCGGTCGCCCGGAGCGTCATGGGGACGGTCGGCGGGGCGGGCGCCGTGGTGGCGCTCGCGGTCGACGAGAAGATCGCGGTTCACATCGACACGCTAGGTCGGGGTGCGTCCTGCGGAGCCGCCGCCGAGGCAGACGTCAGGGTTTCGTCATGGTTTGCGAACCCGTTCGGGGGGTGTCCCCGGCCTACGGTCGGGGCATGCCACGCTCCCCCTCCTCGCCCGCCTTCTGGCGCAGCCCGCTGCGCGGCCCCTGGTTCACCTCAGTGCTGGGCATCGTGCTGCTCGTCGGGATCACCGTGCTGTTCGTGACGGGTCTGCTGTCGTACGCGGCCTACAACCCGGACCTCTCGCCGGTGAACGACCAGACCCCCGACAAGGGCCTCCTGGGCTTCTATCTCTTCGCCTGGCCGACCGACCCGTCCTGGCTGTACCGCCTCACCCAGGGCACGCACGTCACCCTCGGCATCGCACTGATCCCCGTCCTGCTGGCGAAGCTGTGGTCGGTCGTCCCCAAGCTCTTCGCCCTGCCGCCGGCCCGCTCCCTCACCCACGCGCTGGAACGCCTCTCGCTGCTGCTCCTCGTGGGCGGCGGCCTGTTCGAGTTCACCACGGGCGTCCTCAACGTCCAGCTCGACTACGTCTTCCCCGGCTCCTTCTACCCCCTGCACTTCTACGGCGCCTGGGTCTTCTTCGCCGCCTTCCTCGCCCACGCCGTCCTGAAGACACCGGCGGCCCTGCGCAACCTGCGCCACATCAGGGGCGAACACCCGGCAGAGGAAGGTGAGTTGGTGTCCCCGAACCCCGCCGAACGCACCGTCTCGCGACGTGGTGCCCTCGGCGTGGTCGGCGGCGGATCGCTGCTGCTGTTCGGCACGACAGTGGGCCGAGGCTTCGACGGACCACTGCGGGAGACCGCCCTCTTCGCACCGCACGGCGGACCCGAACCGGGCTCAGGACCCGGCGCCTTCCAGATCAACAAGACGGCGACGGCGGTCGGCATCGACGCCAGGGAGACGTCCGAGGACGCGTGGCGACTGGTCGTCGAGGGCAACGGCCGCACGGTCAGGCTGGACCGCGCCGCACTGCTCCAACTCCCGCTGCACAGCGCCGCGTTGCCCATCGCCTGCGTGGAGGGCTGGTCGACCTCCGACCAGTGGTGGCGAGGCGTACGGCTGCGGGATCTCGCGGCACTCGTCGGCTACGACACCGACACCGCCCCCGACGTCCTGGTGGAGTCCCTGCAACGGCACGGGGCGTTCCGCCGGTCCGCCCTGCGCGACAACCAGGTCCGCGACCCGCGCTCGCTGCTCGCCCTGTTCGTCAACGGCGCGGACCTCACCCCCGACCACGGCTACCCCGCCCGCGTGATCGTCCCCGCGGCACCCGGCGTGCTCAACACCAAATGGGTGGCCCGTATGACCTTCGGAGACCTGTGATGCGCGTTCCGTTCAGGAGGCCGTCCCTCGGCAGCCCGCTGCAACTCCTTCTGCTGGCCTGCTCGTTCGCGCTCGCGGCTTATGCGGGGGTGCGGCTGCTCGCGGACGACTGGTTCGGGGTGGCCCTGTGGTTGGTGGGCGCGGCGGTGCTGCACGACCTGGTGCTGGTGCCGTTGTACGCGGGCGCGGACAAGGCTCTCGCACGGGTGCTGGGCGCCGCAGGACACCGGGAGTGGACGAGGTACGTCCGGGTCCCGGCGCTGCTCTCCGGTCTTCTGCTGCTGGTGTGGTTCCCGCTGATCAGCGGGGAGGTCGCGGACCGCTACAGGTCCGCCACCACGCTCTCCGGCGACGGGTTCCTGTCCCGCTGGCTGTTGGTCACGGCGGCGCTGTTCGGCGGTTCGGCCGTGCTGCTCGTCCTGCGGTCGCTGCGGCTGCTGCGGTTGCGCAGGGCGAGGAAGGAGCGGTCGTCGGCCGTCCACTGACCCTCCGGGCGCCACCCGGCCCAGCCGGCGTGGCGCAACAGGGCCGGGGTGCCGAGACGGGCCCACGGGAAGGACGTACCGGAGGCTCCACGGCCGTCGGCGACCCGCACCCGTACCCGTTCGTCGACGTCGACCGGAGCGGTCTCGACAATCAACAGCCCTTTATCGGCGAGGAGTTGGGACATCCGCCGCAGCAGGGCGTGCGGGTCGCCGCCGATGCCGACGTTGCCGTCGATGAGGAGGGCGGTGTCCCAGCGGCCCTCGCCGGGGACGGCTTCGAAGACGGACCGGCGCAGTGCCTGCCCGCCCAGCCGGACGGTGTGCGCGACGGCGGCATCGCTGACGTCGATGCCCAGCACCGGCCGCCCCTGCGCGGCGAGCGCCGCGACGAGCCGCCCAGGCCCGCAGCCCACGTCGAGCACGGCCCCCTCGCACCGGCGCAGCACCTCCCGGTCCGCCGCGTCCGCCTCCGCGCACCAGCGCTCCACCTCCAGGGGCAGCAGCCAGCCGTCGGTACGGCGGAGGAAGAGCGGGCCGCGACCGGTGCGCAGGGCGTCGGTGTACGGGTCGGCGGACCAGGGGCGTGCGGGGGAGTCCGAGGGCGCACAGTCGACGAGGGTGGTTACGGGGCGCGCGCCCTCACCGGTCGGCACCGGACGCGCCGCCCTCACCTGCCGACTCCCGTCCTCAGCCGCGCCAGTTCCCTCGCGAACCGCCCCTCCGGCGCCTCGGCGGCGACCAGCTCGGCGTCGTACGCCGTGTCGACGTCCCGCAGAGGCGGAAGGTCGCGGACGCGCAGGCCCGCGGCGGTCAGCCGGGCGCGTTGTACGGCGCCGGTGGTCGGTGTCGACATCGGTACGCCCCGCAGGAGCGCCGGATCGGGGTCGGCGAGGCCGAGCGCCCAGAAGCCGCCGTCCTCGGCCGGGCCGAAGTACGCGTCGCAGTCGGCGAAGTCGACGGTGAGGAGCGCGGGCGTCACCTGCGGGGTGTCCATGCCGATCAGCAGCGCGGGCCCGTCACAGCCCGCGAAGGCGGCGGCGAGCCGTTCGTCGAGCCCGCCTCCGCACTGCGGTACGACGTCGAAGCCCGGCGGCAGCCAGGGGCCCGGCGTTCCGTCGAGCACCAGCACCCGGCGCCGTGCGGGCGTCGCCAGCAGTACGTGCAGGGTGTCGGCGAGCGAGGCCTCGGCGAGCGCGGCGGCCTCCTCGGGCGAGAACGGCGGAGTCAGCCGGGTCTTCACCCGTCCTGGGCGCGGTTCCTTGGCGATGACGAGAAGGGTGGTCACCGGGAATGGGCTCCTTGAGGTGAGGGGACGGCTGTCGGCGCTGTCGCGGGTTCGGCCAGTACCCGGCGCATGTCCCGTACCGCGTGCCAGGTGCCGCGCCAGGTCCCGGTGACCTTGGAGGCGCCGGTGCGCGGCAGATACGGCACGTCGTGCTCGGCGACGCGCAGACCGGCGTCGGCGGCGCGCACCACCATCTGGAGCGGATAGCCGCTGCGGCGGTCGGTGAGGCCGAGGGCGAGCAGCTCCGTGCGGCGGGCGGCCCGCAGCGGGCCCAGGTCGTGCAGCCGCAGTCCGGTGCGGCGGCGCAGCATCCGGGCCAGTGCGAGGTTGCCCGCCCGGGCGTGCGCGGGCCAGGCCCCGCGCCCCTGCGGGCGGCGCCGCCCGAGCACGAGATCGGCCTCGCCGTCGCGTACCTCGCGCACGAAGTCCACCAGCAGGGACGGGTCGAGCGAGGCGTCGCAGTCGCAGAAACACACGATGTCCGCGGTGGCGGCCAGCAGCCCGGCGTGGCAGGCGGCGCCGAACCCGCGGCGCTCCTCGCGCACGACGGTGGCGCCGAGGCTGTGGGCGAGGGCCGCCGAACCGTCCGTGGACCCGTTGTCCACGACCAGCGCGCGCCAGCCCCGCGGAATGCGGGCCAGTACCCAGGGCAGGGCCTCGGCCTCGTCGAGGCAGGGGAGGACCACGTCGACGGGCGCCGGGTCCGGATCTGGTGGGGGAGGTGTCGTCACGGCTTTCACCCTACGAGCGTGAATCCGGCATAACGGGCTTCGGTTCCTTACGAAACACGGACGTCGGGGCAGCGGATTCGGAAGGCGGGCGCGGCCGGTGGGACCCTTGATGACATGCAGCAGCCGTACGAATCCCCAGGTGCCGTGCCCGTCGAGAGCGGGCAGGCCCACCCGACGCGCGTCCTCGTGGTCGACGACGACCCGACCGTCGCCGAGGTCGTCTCCGGATACCTCGACCGCGCCGGATACGTCGTGGACCGCGCCGAGGACGGGCCGGGCGCGCTCGCCCGCGCCGCCGCGCACTGGCCGGACCTGGTGGTCCTCGACCTGATGCTGCCGGGCATGGACGGCCTGGAGGTGTGCCGTCGGCTGCGCGGCCACGGACCTGTGCCGGTCATCATGCTCACCGCGCGCGGCGACGAGGACGACCGGATCCTGGGCCTGGAGGTCGGCGCCGACGACTACGTGACCAAGCCGTTCAGCCCACGCGAACTCGTCCTCCGCGTGGAGTCCGTCCTGCGCCGCAGCGGCCCCCCGGCCGTGACCCGTCCCCTGCGCTCGGCGGGACTCACCGCCGACCCCGCCGCCCGCCGCGCCACCAAGAACGGCACCGAACTCGCCCTCACCCTCCGGGAGTTCGACCTCCTCGCCTTCTTCCTACGGCACCCCGGGCGCGCCTTCAGCCGGGAGGACCTGATGCGGGAGGTCTGGGGATGGGACTTCGGCGACCTGTCGACCGTCACCGTGCATGTGCGACGGCTGCGCGGCAAGGTCGAGGACGACCCCGCCAGACCCCGCCTGATCCAGACGGTGTGGGGCGTCGGCTACCGCTTCGAGCCCGCCCGCACCGGCTCCGTAGAGGAAGGCTGATCATGCGCGACATGGTCCTCATCGCCCTGTTCGCCTTTCTGGGCGCCGCCGGGGCCGGGGTGCTCGGCGCGGGCGCGCTCTGGCTGCTGCGCCGGCGGTCGCTCACCGCGTCCGTGTCCGTGGTCGCCGCGGTCGCGGTGACGGCGATGTTCGCGGGCACGCTGGCGGTGGCCCAGGCGATGTTCCTGTCCTCGCACGACCTGTCCGTCGTCACCACCGTCGTCGCCATGGCGGCCGTGGTCTCCCTGCTCACGGCGCTGCTGCTCGGCCGCTGGGTCGTCGCCGGCAGCCGTGAACTCACGCGCGCCGCACGGGACTTCGGCGACGGCGGCGACTTCTCGGCACCCGAGGGCGCGGCGACGGCCGAACTGGCCGACCTGAGCCGGGAGTTGGCCGCGACCAGCGCCAAGCTCGCCGAATCCCGGGACCGCGAACGCGCGTTGGAGTCCTCGCGCCGCGAACTCGTCGCCTGGATCTCCCACGATCTGCGCACCCCGCTCGCCGGACTGCGCGCGATGTCCGAGGCCCTGGAGGACGGCGTCGCCGCCGACCCCGACCGCTATCTGCGCCAGATCCGCACCGAGGTCGAACGCCTCAACGACATGGTCGGCGACCTCTTCGAACTCTCCCGCATACACGCCGGGACCCTCACGCTCTCCCCGTCGCGGATGTCGCTCTACGACCTGATCGGCGACGCCCTCGCCGGCGCGGACCCCCTCGCCCGCGAGCACGGGGTACGGCTGGTCGGCGACCGGATCGTGGCGGTGCCGGTCGAGGTGGACGGCCGCGAGATGAGCCGGGTGCTGGGAAACCTGCTGGTCAACGCGATCCGGCGGACACCGGCCGACGGCACGGTCGCGGTCGCCGCCGAGCGGTCCGCCGAGGGCGTGGTGCTGTCCGTGACGGACGGCTGCGGCGGTATCCCGGAGGAGGATCTGCCCCGAGTCTTCGACACGGGCTGGCGCGGCACCCACGCGCGGACGCCTCCGGCGGGGGCGGGCCTGGGCCTGGCGATCGTGCGCGGCATCGTCGAGGCCCACCAGGGCCGGGCCGCCGTACGGAACGTGTCCGGCGGCTGCCGCTTCGAGGTGACACTGCCGATGGCCGAGGGCTGAACACCGCAGGCTCCCTCGGCCGCCCGGCCGGACCGAGGGACAGCGCCAGGCCGGACCGGGAGCAGGCGTCGGATCGGACCGAGGGACAGCCGCCGGGCCGGACCGAGGGCCGGCGCCAGGTCAGGGCGGGGGCAGGCGTCGGATCGGACCGGAGACAGGCGTGGGATCGGACCGAGGGACGGCGCCAGGTCGGGCCGGGGACAGCCGCTGGCCAGGCCGAGGGGGCAGCCGCCCGGCAGGGCCGCGAGCGACAGTCGCCGGGCCGAGCCGAAAGACAGGCCGAGGGGCGGCCGCCGGGCGGCGAACGCAGGAGCGCCCCGGCCGCCCAGCCGCTACCGCTCCCCGCGCAGCTTCGACACCGCGAACTCCCGCATCCCCTCCGGGAATCCGACCTCCGCCTTCCAGCCCAGCTCGGCCCGCAGCCGGGACGAGTCCGCCGTGATGTGGCGGACGTCGCCGAGCCGGTACTCCCCGGTGACCACGGGCTCGGGCCCGCCGTACGCGGCGGCCAGCGCGTGCGCCATCTCGCCGACCGTGTGCGGGTCCCCGCTGCCGGTGTTGTACGCGGTCAGCGCCCCCGCCCGGGACTCGGACTCCAGCGCCGTCACGTTGGCCCCCGCGACGTCCCGTACATGTACGAAGTCCCGCCGCTGGCCGCCGTCCTCGAACACCTTCGGGGCCTCGCCACGGGCGAGTGCGGACCGGAAGAAGGAGGCGACCCCGGCGTACGGGGTGTCGCGCGGCATCCTCGGGCCGTACACGTTGTGGTAGCGCAGCGAGACGGCCGAACCACCCGTGGCGCGCGCCCAGTTCGCCGCCAGATGCTCCTGGGTCAGCTTGGTCGTCGCGTACACGTTGCGGGGATCGACCGGAGCGTCCTCGCCCACCAGTCCCGGCGTCAACTCCTCGCCGCAGCGCGGACATCGGGGCTCGAAGCACCCGGCGTCCAGGTCGGCCGCGGCTCGGGGCCCCGGCCGTACGGGGCCGTGCCGCTCGCAGGTGTAGGCGCCCTCGCCGTAGACGACCATCGACCCGGCGAGCACCAGTCGGCGCACCCCCGCCTCGGCCATCGCGCTGAGCAGCACGGCCGTGCCGAGGTCGTTGTGGGAGACATAGTCGGGCGCGTCGCCGAATCCCGTGCCCAGTCCGACCTTCGCCGCCTGATGGCATACGGCGTCGACGCCCGGCAGCGCGGACGCGACCGCCTGGGGATTGCGCACCTCGTGGCCGTCGCGCAGGTCGAAGACGACCGCTTCGTGCCCGCGTGCGGTCAGCGCCTCGACGACATGGGACCCGATGAACCCGGCACCGCCGGTGACCAGTACTCGCATGGGTCAGACGCTAGGACCGCGGACCCGGCGGGCGGCAGTGTCACGGCCGCCGTGTCATCGGTCCGTAAGACCTGCTCACGGGGTTCCCGTGAGGCCCGCGCGCTGCGCGATCAGGGCGGCCTGCACCCGGTTGTCGAGGCCGAGGCGGGTGAGGATGCGGTTGACGCGGCTCTTCACGTTCGCCTCGCTGAGCCCGAGGTCGGAGGCGATCCGGGAGTTGGAGAGGCCGCGCGCGACCAGGACGAGGACCTGCAGTTCGCGCTCGGTGAGCAGTTCCGTCAGCGCGGGCTCGCCGGGTGCCGGTGGCGTGTCCGGGGTGCCGGGGAGGAGCGCGGTGGGCACCGCGGTCAGGGTGTCGATGAGCCGACGCGTGACGCTCGGCGCGAGCACGGGCTCCCCGTCGACCGCCGCGTGGAGGGCGCGGGCGAGGTCGTCGGGACGGCTGTTCTTCAGCAGGAAGCCGGCCGCGCCCGCGCGAAGCGCCGCGTGCACGTACTCGTCCAGGTCGAACGTGGTGAGGACGACGACCCGCGGCGCGGGCCCCGGCCCGGGCCAGTCGCGGACGATGCGCCGGGTGGCCTCGACGCCGGTCGTGCCGGGCATGCGTACGTCCATCAGCACGACGTCGGGCCGGAGTTCGACCGCCCGCGCCACGGCCTGTTCACCGTCCGCCGCCTCGCCGACGACAGACAGGCCCTCCCGGCGGTCGATGACCAGCCGCAGCGCGGTCCGGACGATCTCCTGGTCGTCGACGACGAGCACACGTACGGTCATCCGGCCGCCTCCGCGGTTCGTGGCGCCGTCCCGCACAGGACGGCGCGCAGCCCCCAGCCGCCGTCCGCGCGCGGCCCTGCCGCCAGCTCACCGTCGAAGGCCGCCACGCGTTCCCGCATGCCGACGAGCCCCCGGCCGGATCCGGTGACGGACCGGTGCCCCGGAGCGGCCGGGTCGTTGCGCACCTCGATGACGAGGCCGCTGTCGTCGCCGCACACGCTGACCAGCACATCCACGGGCCCCGCGTGCTTGACCACGTTGGTCAGCGCCTCCTGCACGATCCGGTACGCCGAGACCCGCATCCCCGCGGACGGCGCCGCCCCCGCCCGGATCTCCGGCGCGTACGTCACCCGGCACCCCGCCGACCGGGCGGCGTCGATGAGGGTGTCGAGGTGGTCGAGGGACGGTTCGGGCGCGAGTTCCCGCTCCCGGAACGACAGCAGCCCGAGCAGGCGCCGCATCTCGACGAGCGCGGTGTCGGCGGTGGTGGCGATCAACTCGACCCCCTGAGCCGCGAGGGGCGGATCGTCGTCCATGACGTCCTGCGCGGCCCGGGCCTGTACGGCGATGGCGCTGACGTGGTGGGCGACGACGTCGTGCAGATCGCGGGCGATACGCGCCCGCTCGGCGATCGCCGCCTGCCGGGCGTTGAGCTCCTGCTCGGCCCTGAGCCGGCGGTTGAGGTCGCGCAGCCGGTCGGCGTCGGCGCCGATCCTGCGTCTGCCGTGTCCCAGGGTCCAGGCGAGGGCGAAGAAGAAGACGAACGTGGTGGCGCTGATCGGCTCGAGCGACCCGAGGTGCGGTGTCTGCCAGTGCCCGCTGAGAGCGTCGGCGGTCATGGCGGAGGCGAGGCACAGCAGAGTCCCCGGCACGCTGGCCGCGACCGGTTCGTACCGGGCGAGGGCGTACACCCCGATCATCAGCAGGAACGGGCCGGGGATCTTCCCCGGGATCGGCCCGAGCACCTGGAAGGCGACGTAGAGGACGGTCATCGCGGCCAGGACGGTACGGGGACGGGTCCGCCGCCACAGCAGCGGGACGGTCTGCGCTCCCCACAGGGCCACGGCCCATGCGCTCGGCGTGGGGCTGCGGCCGAGCACGGTGGCCATGTCGAACAGCGTCAGGCCGCCGCCGAGCGCGACATCCGTCAGTCGCGGCCGGGCGGCGAACCAGCGCTGTGCGGCCCGTGGCAGGGCCCTCGTCTCCATGACCATCTCAGTTCATCAGGCTAGGGCAGCGGCAGTTCGGCCGGATCCTCCGCCGGTCGCGCATCGATGGTTGCGCGGTCCCGCAGGAGATCGCCGCGGGGACGGAGGCGCCATGGGGTCCCGCACTCCTAGCGTCGTTCCCCATGACGAACCTCCCCGGAGAACAGACCCGCCCTTCTCCCGCCACGGCTGAGGTGACCAAGTCCCGTGACAGGAAAGGGAGTTCACGCCCAGCCGCGAGGTGGACCCTGCTCCTGCTCGGCACCGGGACCTCGCTGTTCGCGGTGGGCGGCCGGTGGGACGTCCCGGCCGCCGCCTGGATCTCCCTGGTGCTCCTGCTGCGCTTCACGCGGATCGGCCGTGCCTGGTCCGGGGCCCTGTGGATCTGGGCGGCGCACGCGGTGGCCGCCGTCTTCTGGGTCCAGGAGTCGGCGATCGGTTTCGGCCCGGTGGTGGTCGCGGGCGCCGTCGCGCTGGCCGCCCTGCAGACGCTGCCGTTCCTGGCCGACCGACTGCTGACCGGCCGACTGCGCCCGGGCGTCGCGGCCCTCGCCTTCCCGGCCGCCGTCGCCGCCACGGAGTTCCTGATCACGGTGGTGTCCCCGTTCGGCACGGCCTACGGCTCGCTCGCGGTCACCCAGTACGGCGACCTTCCGCTCCTCCAGGTCGTCTCCGTCACCGGCCCGTGGGGGATCGGTTTCCTGATCGCCTACTTCGCCAGCACCGTCAACCGCCTCTGGGAACGGCCCGGTTGGCGGGGCGGCCTGGTCTACGTGGCCGTACTGCTGACCGTCGTACTCGCCGGTGGCGCGCGCCTCGCCCTCGCCCCCTCCACGGCCTCCACCGTCCGTGTCGCCGGAATCAGCCCCGCCCGGGCCGTGACCGACGCCCAGCAGGCGGTGTTCTCCAAGGTCCTGGACATCGCCACCGCGCCCGCCGCGACGGTCGAACCCGCCATGACCGCCGTCGAGAACGACCTGCTGGTCGCCACCCGGCGCGAGGCCGCCGCCGGAGCGAAGATCGTCATCTGGCCCGAGGAGGCCGTCAAGGTCCAGGAGGCCCACGAGCCGGCCGCCGTCGCCGCCGCCCAGGACCGGGCCCGCCGGTCGGGCATCTACCTGGAGATCGGCGTCCGCGTCTACAGCCGGAGCGGACCCGCCCACGACAAGGACGAGGCGCTCCTCATCGACCCGCGCGGAAAGGTGCTGTGGACCTACCAGAAGGCCCACCCCATCCCCGGCTCCGAGAAGTTCACGCCGGGCGACGGCCGCGTGCCCGTCGCCGACACCCCGTACGGCCGGATCGCCAATGTCATCTGCTACGACGCCGACTTCCCCGCCATGATGCGGACCCGGGCCGACATCATGCTCGTCCCCTCCCACGACTGGCGGGAGTACGGAGCCGCACACACCGAGAAGGCGAGCCTGCGGGCCGTCGAGGGCGGCTACTCACTGATCCGCCAGGACGCGGAGGGCGTCTCGGCCGCCTACGACCACGAGGGCCATGTCCTCGCCACCACCGACTACTTCACGACCGAACAGCAGACCATGGTGGCCTACGTGCCCGTCCGCGGCGTCACCACGATCTACGACCGGATCGGCGACACCTTCGCCTGGCTCTGCCTGGCCTGCGTCCTCGCGCTCGCCGTCACCGCCCTCGCCCGGCCCCAGTGCCGGACCGTCCCCGCCGAAGAAGAAGCTCAGCACGACCGCGACGGTCGAGGCGGCCGCGAGCCGCAGACCCCAAGCGGCCGCTGAACCGTCCACGAGCACGGACGAGACGGCGGGCAGGCCGAGCAGGACACCGCTCAGGGGCAGCGAGCCCGCACCGCTCAACAGATAGACCCACAGCGGGGGTTCGTTGGAGACGACGAGGACCGAGGCGGCGAGGACCACGATCACACTGAGTACGACGGTGAGCGAAGTGATGTCCATGGCCACGAGCATTCCGGCCGACGGCCGGTGAATCGTCGGCGCGGCGGAGGATCGGCGTCTCTACCAAAGGGTATAGACACGCCTCCCACTACAACCTTCCGTATCGGCAGATCGTCTAACTCCCGCCCGGCACCGAGCACTTGCCGGGGTCACTGCTGTACCAACAATGGGGGATGTCATGAGATCTGTCTCCGTCCGGCGTCGCTTGCGTCGCGGAGCCTGTGCCGGCGCCGTGGGGGTGCTGGTCCTCACCGGTCTCGGGAGCGGGTCCGCCTTCGCCGACGACGAGCCGCAGACCGACAACCTGTGGATCCAGGCGCCGTACGACCAGTCGGTCACCGTGGCCCCGGCCGACGGCACGGCGATGTACCGGACGCTGAAGCTCGGGCTGTACCACGACAACGACAACTTCACCGTGACGGACGGTCACTTGACCGTCGACGTGTCCGGGCTCGCCGGGGTCGCGGAGGTGGCCTGGCCCGACAACTGCACGCCGAACGGCGCGGGCACCGTCGCGGTCTGCGACACCGGGGACGTGCCCACGCGCTACAGCGCGGAGGTGCAGCTCCAGGTGCGGGCCGTCGCGGGCGCCGCCGTGGGAGCGCAGGGCACGATCGAGTACTCCGCCGAGGCCACCGGCGGACCCGACGGCACCCTCACCGCTTCGGAGGGCAACGAGACCCCCGTCACCGTCCGCACCGGCCCGGACCTCGGCATCGAGGCCCAGCAGGACAGGGCCGGCGTCCCGGTCGGCACCGACATCACCGTGCCCTTCGCCGTCACCAACACCGGCAACGAGACCGCCCACGGCTTCACGGTCCAGCTGTACGCGACGTACGGCCTCGACGTCGTCACCCGCTACCCGCAGTGCACCTACACCGAGCCGGACGCCACTGGCACCTACATGCCCATGACGCACGCGACCTGCGCCTTCGACACCGACATCGCACCCGGCGCCACCGTCGAACTGCCCGCGCCGCTGCAACTCACCGTCAACGACCACGCGCTCTTCGAGCGGTTCGACTACGGCATCGAGCCCGTCGACGGCGTCACCGACCTGGACAGCTCGGACAACGGCCGCGCCTGGAACATCGACGCCGACAACACCGCCGACTTCGCCGCGCACGGCACCGAGGTGAGCGGCGCGGCCGGCGACACCGTCACCGCCGCCATCCGGTTCACCAACGACGGCCCGGCCTGGGTCGCCAACGCCGGCTCGGGCGACCCGGTCGCCACGGTCGACTTCTACCTCCCGGAAGGCACCACCGCCACGTCCATGCCCAGCACCTGCCACGGCGCCCGGTCGGCGGGCGACGACTCGACCGTCCCGCACTACGCCTGCGACCTGCCCATCTGGGCCGGACCCGGCGCGGACGTCAGCTTCCCGTTCCGGCTGCGCATCGACCGGGTCGTCCCCGACGCGACCGGCCACGTCATCGTCCACGCCCACGCCGACAGGCCCGCCGCCTTCGACCCGAACAGCGCGAACAACACGGCCGAGGTGACCGTCAACCCGACCGCCTGACGGCGGTGCGGAAGTGAGGAGGGGGGCGCGCCGACGGCTCGCCCCCCTCCTACGTCGACTCCCGCTTCACCAACTCCGTCGGCAGGATCACCGCCGACGTGTCCTCGCCGCCGATCTGCGCCAGCAGCACCCGCACCATCTCCGCGCTGATCCGGTCGAACGGCTGCCGCATCGTGGTGAGTTCGGGGCTGGACGCGAGCGCGGCGGGGGAGTCGTCGAAACCGCCGACCGCCACGTCCTCCGGCACCCGCCGCCCGGCCCGCTCCAGCGTGGTCAGCACACCCCGCGCCATCAGGTCCGAGGCGACGAACACCGCGTCCAGGTCCGGGACCTGGGCCAGCAGCCGCTCGGCGCCGCGCTCGCCGCTGAGCCGGCTGTAGTCGCCGGAGACGACGAGCCGGTCGTCCACCTCGACGCCCGCCTCGGCGAGCACCTCCTTGTAGCCGGCGAGGCGCTCGACACCGCCCGGGGTGTCCAGCGGCCCGGTGACCGTGCCGATGCGGCGACGGCCCAGGGAGAGCAGATGCCGGGTCATGTCCCGGGCACCATCCCGGTCGTCGGCGGCCACATAGCTGATCTTGGAGCCGAGCCCGATCGGCTTGCCGCACGCGACCAGCGGCACGCCCGCCTCGCTCAGCTCCTCCGCCACCGGGTTCCCGGAGTGGCTGGACACCAGCAGCACCCCGTCGACATGCCCGGAGGTGATGTACCGGGTGATGCGCCGCCGCTCGTCCTCGGTGCCGGCCAGCATCAGCAGCAGCGGGATGTCGTGCGCGGCCAGCGCCTGGGTGCAGCCGCGCAGCAGGATGTTGAAGTTGGGGTCCTCGAAGAACTTCTCCTGCGGCTCCGTCAGCAGGAAACCGACCGAGTCCGAGCGCCCGGTGATCAGCGAGCGGGCGTGCCGGTTCACGACGTAGCCCGTCCTGCGGATGGCCGCGTTGACGGCCTCCTGCGCGGCCGGGCTCACATAGTGCCCGCCGTTGAGGACCCGCGACACCGTGCCCCGTGAGACACCCGCCTCGCGTGCCACGTCATGGATCGTCGGTGGTCTGCGCCGACCCCCCGTATTGCTCATGGTCACGACTCTACGGCTCCCGGGCCCGGAGCCCGAAGCACCGCTGGAGGAGCACTATGGGAGCGTTCACAGCATTCACGGCAGAGAAACATCGGGGACACTTGTCAGCGGTCACGGACGTGCGGTTATGTTGGGGCAGCGCCTCAAGGCGTGCTGTGTGCACGTTCCCAAATGATCGACTACGGGAGAGATCCATGCCGGAGACCACACCCAAGGGGCTCACCAGGCTCGCCTTCGGTGGGGACTACAACCCCGAGCAGTGGCCGGAGAGCGTCTGGCAGGAGGACGTCCGGCTGATGCGGGAGGCCGGCGTCACCATGGTGAGCGTCGGGATCTTCTCCTGGGCCCTGCTGGAACCCGAGTCCGGTGTGTACGACTTCGGCTGGCTCGACCGCCTCCTCGACCTCCTGCACGAGCACGGCATCCGCGCCGACCTCGGCACCCCCACGGTCGCGCCGCCCGCCTGGTTCTACCGCGCCCACCCCGAGGCCCTCCCCGTCACCGCCGACGGCACCCGCTACGAGTTCGGCTCACGCGGCGCGATCTGCCACAGCAACGCCGACTACCGCGCCGCCGCCGCGAACATCACCACCCGCCTCGCCGAGCGCTACGGCACCCACCCCGCCCTCGCGCTGTGGCACGTCTTCAACGAGTACGGCGTCCCCGTCTCCGCCTGCTACTGCGACTCCTGCGCCGCCCACTTCCGCCGCTGGCTGACGACGACGTACGGAAGCGTCGACGGCGTCAACGAGGCCTGGGGTACGGCCTTTTGGGGCCAGCGCTACGCGACCCTCGACCAGATCAACCCGCCCCGCCTCACCCCGACCGCCGTCAACCCGGCCCAGGCGCTGGACTACACGCGGTTCGCGGACGCCACCATGCGCGAGAACTTCGTCGCGGAACGGGACATCCTGCACCGCCTCGCGCCCGGCATCCCGGTGACCACCAACTTCATGGCCGCCCTCAGCCAGTGCGAGTCCGTCGACTACTGGGCCTGGGGCCGCGAGGTCGACCTCGTCACCAACGACCACTACCTGATCACCGACGGACGCCGCACCCACGTCAATCTCGCGATGGCCGCCGACCTCACCCGCTCGGTGGCGGGCGGCGCCCCCTGGCTGCTCCTCGAACACTCCACCTCGGGCGTCAACTGGCAGCCCCGCAACCCCGCCAAGGCCCCCGGCCAGATGGCCCGCAACGCCCTCTCCCACGTGGCGCGCGGCTCGGACGGCGCGATGTTCTTCCAGTGGCGGCAGTCCCGGCGCGGCGCCGAGAAGTTCCACTCCGCGATGCTCCCGCACGGTGGCACGGAGACGCGCGTCTGGCGTGAGGTCGTCGAACTCGGCGCGTCCGTCGAGGAGTTGAGCGCTGTGCGCGGGACGCGCACACAGGCCGACGTGGCCGTCGTATGGGACTGGCAGTCGTGGTGGGCGCAGAAACTGGAGTGGCGCCCCAGCCAGGACCACGACGCCCGCGAGCGCGCGGACGCCTTCTACGAAGCCCTCTACGACCGCCACCTCACCGTCGACTTCTCCCACCCGGAAGCCGACTTGTCGGCCTATCCCCTTGTCGTCGTACCCGCCCTGTACCTGACGACGGAGGCGGCCGGCCGCAACCTTCAGCGGTACGTCGAGCAGGGCGGCACCCTCGTCGTCTCCTACTTCTCCGGCATCGTCGACGAGCACGACGCCGTCCACGAGGGCGCGTATCCCGGCGCGCTGCGGGACGTACTCGGCCTGACGGTCGAGGAGTTCTCGCCGCTGCTGGAAGGCGACCGGGTGCGCGTCACCGGCCCCGACGGCTCCGAACTCACCGGCGACGTATGGACCGAGTTCGTCGTCCCGCGCGGCGCCGAGACCGTGTGGACGTACGCCGAGGGCCTCACCGCCGACCACCCGGCCGTCACCCGGCACCGCCTCGGCGAGGGCACCGCGTGGTACGTGTCCACGCGGCTCGACGCGCACGGTCTCGACGCCCTGCTCGGCTGGGCCGCCGAGGACGCCCGGATCGCCCCGCGCGCCGAGCTGCCGTACGACGTGGAAGTCGTGCGCAGGGAAGGGGAGTCGGGGAGTTTCCTCTTCGCGATCAACCACAGTGCCTCGGACGTCAAAGTGCCGCTGGGCACCGACGGCACCGAACTGCTGACCGGCGAGCGGGCGGCGGGCGGTCTCGCGGTTTCCGCCGGTGCCGTGCGGGTCGTACGACTCGACGGCTGAGCCGACTCCCCTCCGCCCGCGAGAGCCGTGAGCCGCGGGCGGAGGGGGACGTCCGACGCCCGGCGCGCGTGCGTTCTTGTGCGGCTGTGGCAGTGTGGGTCAGTCAACTCCTGTTCTGGAGGCGGGAGTTCGTTCCCTGGCGGGTTACCGCGTCCCGTCCGTTGCGCTGCGCCTCGGCGTCGACGGCACCGAGCCGCTGGCCGGTGAACGTGCCGCGGGCGCGCGGCTCGATGGCGTTCGGCGCGCGTGCGTTCTTGTGCGGCTGCGACGGTGTGGTTCGGCCAACTTCGGTTGCGGAAGCCGGAGTTCGGTCCCGGCGGTCTCCGCGCGTCCCGCACGTAGCCCCATGCCCCAGCGGCGACCGCCGCGTCGAACAGGAACGGTCGGTCCCGGACAAGGGGCACCGAGTCCGGGACGCGGTGGACCGTGCTGCGGGAGAGTGGGGGGACGCGGCAAGCGGCGCGCAGGACGGAGGGGCACGAGATGCTGAGGACTCCGGCAAGTCAGCGGCGATTGGACATCCTGGAGTGGCTGAGAGATCCGGCCGCCCACTTCCCGGCGCACCGGTATCTCGCCGAGGCCGGGGTCAGCGCGGAGGCGGTGGCGGCCAAGCTGGGGGTGTCCCGCCAGGTGGCCGACACCCACCTCGAACTCCTCGCGTCCCTGGGCCTGTTGCGCACCCGGCGGATCCGGCTGCGTACCTACTACCAGCGCGACGAGGTCCGGATCGCCGAGGTGGCCCGGATGTTCGAGAAGGGCTGGTAGGCCGAGCGTCACGCCGTGTCCCGGCCGACGTCCGCTCCCTCCGGTGGTTCCGGTTGCGTGCGGAACGACGCGTCCGGGTCCCCGAACCGCTCGCACAGCAGCCTGCCCACCAGCGCGCCGCCGTAGAGCACGAACCCCACGCCGACCAGCCAGGACTCCACCACCAGCACCGTGCCGACCGGGCCGTAGCTGACCGCGTTGGTGACCAGGAGCGGGGTGAACACCAGGTACGAGAACCAGCGCAGGCCGACCAGGCCCGCCATCGTGGCGAGCGCGCCCGGCAGCAGATAGCGCCAGTGGACCTGGCGGCTGAGCAGGAAGTGCGGGCCCCACCAGAAGAACAGCAGACCGGCCGCCATGCTGAGCAGGATGCGGGGCGTGCCCGCGAGGACGTTGCGGGTCTGCACCTGCGCGTACAGATAGCCCATCAGCATGACCAGCCAGATCAGTTGGCGCCAGATGCGGTGCCAGGGCGCACCGGTCGGGCGCCACACGTGCTCGTATCCGCTCTGCACACTCGACGCGAAGGACAGCCCGAACAGCGCGAGCAGCGCCACGCTCCAGGCGCTGGTGGTGCCGATGACCTTGCGGGGCGGGGTGAAGACATCGGTGAGCGCACGGGCCGAGCGGCCGGACAGGTCCATGCCGTCAACCAGCCACAGCGCGAACCCGCCGTGCCCGATCGGGTCGGCCGCGGCCACCACGATCAGCAGCGGCGCCAGTGTCACGAGGGCGAGCGTCGCGAATCCCATGGCCCGGTGCAGCAGCTCCAACTCCCGCCCGCGCCGGTTGAGTTCGGCCAGGCCCAGGCGCTGCCACGCGGTGCGGACACGGTTCACCGGGGCGTTCCCGCGTGGCGGGCGGCCGACCACGTCATGCGAGGCCCCCTTCTCACTTCTCGCCTGTCGGCAGCGCGATCCGGGTCACCGGGAATACGCTCGGCAAACGTGACCGGGTGCGGCGATGACCGGGAAGAACAGCAAGCGTACGCGCGCCGGTCCCAACCGTGGAGGTGTTCGTGGACCGACCCGAGGCGCTGCTCGCCCGCCGCTACGTCGCGATCGGCGGCGTGGGTCCCGAGGACGTGGTGGCCGACGCCCGCGGCCGGGTGCTGACCGGCGTCGAGGACGGCCGCATCCTCCGTCTCGACGGGCTGATCGACCCCGAGGCGGTGCGGGTGGAGACCCTCGCCGACACCGGCGGACGGCCGCTCGGCCTCGAACTCCTCCCGGACGACGCCCTGTTGGTGGCCGATTCGGAACGCGGGCTGCTGCGCGTGGACTTGGGGGACGGAAGCGTACGCGTCCTCGCCGACTCGGTGGCGGGGGAGCCGCTGCGGGGCTGCAGCAACGTGGTCGCACTGTCGGACGGCAGCGCGTACTTCACCGTCTTCAGCCTCCGCTACCCGATCGATCAGTGGATCGGCGACATCGTCGAACACACCGGCACGGGACGGCTGTTGCGCCTCGCACCCGGCGCCGACAGCCCCGAAGTCCTCCTGGACGGACTCCAGTTCGCCAACGGACTCGCCGCGAGCGCCGACGAGTCCTTCCTGGTCGTCGCGGAGACCGGCGCCCGCCGGCTGACCCGCTACTGGCTCACCGGGCCGAAGACGGGCCTGAGCGAGTCCTTCGCCGACGACCTCCCCGGAATGCCCGACAACCTCTGGCGCGGCGGCCCGGACGGGCCGATCTGGGTGGCGCTGGCCGGCCCGCGCGTCCCGCCACTCGAACTCCTCCACCAGGCACCGCCCGCCGCGCGGCAGGCCGTAGCCCGGGTCGCCGTACGCGTGCCCTTCCGCCCCACCGGCATGATCGGAGCCATGGCGTTCGACGACGACGGAGCCGTCGTCCACCACCTCGTCGCGCACGGCTCGCCCTACCGGATGGCCACCAGCGTCTGCGAGGCGGCCGGGCACCTGGTGCTCGGCAGCGTGCGGGAGCGCGGGATCGCGCTGTGCGAGCCGCCCGCCCCGAAGTGACCCCGGCACGTCACCGGCGTTACCCTGATGCCCGGCCGCGAGCACTCCTCGCGGCGCGGCGGTGGGGCCCGCCGTACCCGAACCGCGGCAGAGGTGCCGCCAACGGTCCCTACTTGTAGAGGCGTGTGCCCCCAGGGCCCCCGACGAGTAGGAGACGTACGGCCATGACAGCTCCCGAGGCCGAGAGCGTCCGCGCCCGGCCACAGGCCCCACGCCCGTCCGTCTGGCGCGGTCAGGGACCCGTGGTCGCGGTGGTCGCGCTCGGCGGCGCCATCGGGGCCACGGGGCGCTACGCGGCCTCCCTGTGGTGGCCCGCGCAGAGCGGCGGATTCCCCTGGACGACGTTCTGGATCAATGTCGTCGGGTGTGCCGTGATCGGCGTGTTCATGGTGGTCATCACCGATGTGTGGGCCGCCCACCGGCTGGTGCGGCCGTTCTTCGGCACCGGTGTGCTCGGCGGCTTCACCACCTTCTCGACGTACGCCGTCGACATCCAGAAACTGGTCGACGCGGGCCATCCCCGCACCGCGCTGGCCTATCTCGCCGCGACCCTGCTCGCGGCCCTCGCGGCGGTGTGGCTCGCGGTGACGGCGGCCCGGCGCGTCCTGAAGTGGAGGCAGCGATGACCAGGCTGACCGGCAGCGCCCTGCGCGTGACCGTCTTCATCGGCGAGAACGACACCTGGCACCACAAGCCCCTCTACACGGAGATCGTCCACCGCGCGCACACCGCCGGGCTGGCCGGCGCCAGCGTCTTCCGGGGCATCGAGGGCTTCGGCGCCTCCTCCCTGATCCACACCACCCGGCTGCTGTCGCTCAGCGAGGACCTGCCGGTGGCCATCGTGATCGTGGACACCGAGGAGCGCGTACGGGACTTCCTGCCGCAGCTCGACGAACTCGTCACCGGGGGACTCGTGATCCTCGACGACTGCGAGGTCATCCGGTACGCGGGCCGTACGGATGCGTCCCGCACATCGGACGCGAAGGGTAAGAAGTCGTTGTGAACTGGCTGTTGGTCGTCGCGGGAGCCGTCGTCGGCGCCCCGCTCCGCTATCTCACCGACCGTGCCGTGCAGACCAGACACGACTCCGTCTTCCCCTGGGGCACCTTCGCGGTGAACGTCACCGGCTGTCTGATCCTGGGCACCCTCACCGGCGCCGTGTCCGCCGGTGCGGCGGGCTCGCATCTCCAACTCCTCGTCGGGACAGGCCTTTGCGGGGCCCTGACGACGTACTCCACCTTCTCGTACGAGACACTGCGACTGACCGAGACAGGGGCGGGGCTCTACGCTGCCGCCAACGTCGTCGGCAGCGTGATGGCGGGCCTCGGTGCGGCATTTGTCGGGGTGTCGATCGCGCAGGCCCTGTGGGCGTAAGAAATCGGGCGGATCCCGCGCCCGTACAGGACCGCCTCCAGCGCTATTGTCTACAGCACTGTCGACCAATCCCGAAGAACTGGATCTCATGAGCGTCATCAGCGTCGGTCAGGCCGCCGTCCTCGGAGTCGTCGAGGGGGTGACCGAGTTCCTGCCCGTCTCCTCCACCGGCCATCTGAAGATCGTCGAGGGGCTGATGAACATCCCCGTGGACGACGATTCCGTCGTCGGGTTCTCGGCCGTCATCCAGGTCGGCGCCATCGCCGCCGTGCTCCTGTACTTCTTCAAGGACATCGTGCGGATCGTCACCGCCTGGGGGCGCGGCCTGTTCAACAAGGAGGAGCGCTACCACCACGACTACAAGTTCGCGTGGTGGGTCATCTACTCGACCATCCCGATCGTGATCGTGGGCCTCGCCGCGAAGCCGCTCATCGACGGCCCGCTCGGCTCGCTGTGGGTGGTCGCCGCCTCGCTGATCGTCGGCAGCGGTGTCATGTGGGCCGCGGACCAGATGGGCCGGCACAAGCGCGGTGAGGACGACACCACCTTCAAGGACGCGATGCTGGTGGGCAGTTCACAGATCCTCGCGCTGCTCTTCCCCGGTTTCTCGCGCTCCGGCGCCACCATGTCCACCGGTCTCATCCTCGACCTGGACCGCCTCGCCGCCACCCGGCTCTCGTTCTTCCTCGGCATCCCGGCCCTGACCGGCGCCGGCATCTACGAGCTGAAGGACGCCCTGGGGTCGGGCGTCGGCGCCGCCCCGCTCGCCGTCGGCACGATCGTGTCCTTCGTGGTGGCCTACGCCTCCATCGCCTGGCTGCTGAAGTTCGTCGCGAAGCACTCCTTCAACGCCTTTGTGATCTACCGGATCATCATCGGCGTCCTGCTGTTCGGGCTGCTCGGCGCGGGTGTGCTCAACAGCTGACACCGCCGGGTCGATCATGACGGAGGGCGTGAAGCCGGATTTTCAGGCTTCACGCCCTCTGTATTTTTCTTTTCCGACCGCTTGACAGCACTGTCCCGTCACCCGCAGGATCACGTCCGTGAACCTGTCAGACAGCCAGACAGGTGGAGTCGGACCGCGGCGCGTCAGCGCCATGGAAGCGGTGCTCGTCCACCTCCGCGGCGCCATCGAGCGCGGCGACTACGCCATCGGCGACAAGCTGCCCTCCGAGGCCGAGCTGTGCCGCACCCTGGAGATCAGCCGACCCGTGCTCCGCGAGGCCCTGCGGGCCCTGCAGACCATGGGCCTGACCGTCTCCAAGACCGGCAAGGGCACCTTCGTGGTCGCCAACGCCGTGGAGGACCCCACCTTCGGCGACTACGCGGCCAGCGACCTGCTGGAAGTGCGCCGCCACGTCGAGATCCCGGTCGCCGGGTACGCGGCACTTCGCCGCACCCCGGAGAACCTGGACCACCTGGCCCACCTCCTGGACCGCATGGAACAGGAGACGGACACCACCGCGTGGGTCGCGATGGACACCCTCTTCCACCTCGCCGTGGCGGAGGCCGCGCAGAACCCGGTGTTCCGCCGGGTGATCGAGGAGATCCGCGACGCGCTGGCCCGCCAGTCCGCGTTCCTCAACGAACTCGGCGGCCGGCGCGAGCAGTCCAACCGCGAGCACCGGGCGATCGTCGAGGCGCTGATCGACGGCAGCGAGCCGGACGCCGTCGAGGCCATGTCCCACCACCTCGACCGGGTCGAGACGACCCTCACCGACATCGTGCGCCCCGCGCGCACGGACACCCCCACGGAAGGCGGACCCGAGGCGTGAGCGAGCAGTCCCTTCACGACAGTGAGCAGCCCCTGCACAACGGCGTGCAGAAACGATCCGGCCATGTCGACGCCGGAGACGCCGGCTACAGCAAGTCCCTCAAGTCCCGGCACGTCAACATGATCGCCATCGGCGGCGCGATCGGCACCGGCCTCTTCCTCGGCGCGGGCGGTCGCCTGGCCGATGCCGGCCCCTCCCTCTTCATCGCGTACGCGGTCTGCGGCCTCTTCGCCTTCCTCGTCGTCCGCGCCCTCGGCGAACTCGTCCTCTACCGGCCCTCGTCCGGCGCCTTCGTGTCGTACGCCCGTGAGTTCCTCGGCGAGAAAGGCGCGTACATAGCGGGCTGGATGTACTTCCTGAACTGGGCCACCACCGGCATCGCCGACATCACCGCGGTGGCCGTGTACACCCACTACTGGGGCATGTTCTCCGACATCCCTCAATGGTTGATCGCATTGATCGCCCTCGCGGTCGTATTGACGGTCAACTTGATCTCTGTACGGCTCTTCGGCGAGCTGGAGTTCTGGTTCGCGATCATCAAGGTCAGCGCGCTCGTCGTCTTCATGCTGATCGGCATCTTCCTGCTGGCCACCCAGCACCAGGTCGACGGCACGACCCCAGGACCGTCCCTGATCACCGACAACGGCGGCATCTTCCCCAACGGCATGCTGCCCATGCTCCTGATCATCCAGGGCGTCGTCTTCGCCTACGCCTCCGTCGAACTCGTCGGCGTCGCCGCGGGCGAGACCGAGAACCCCGAGAAGATCATGCCGAAGGCGATCAACTCGATCATGTGGCGCGTCGGCCTCTTCTACGTCGGCTCGGTGCTCCTGCTTTCGATGCTGCTGCCCTGGAACAAGTACAGCGCCGGCCAGAGCCCCTTCGTCACCGTGCTGTCGCACATCGGCATCCCGGCGGCGGGCGGCGTCATGAACCTCGTCGTCCTCACCGCGGCCATGTCCTCGCTCAACTCCGGCCTCTACTCCACCGGCCGCATCCTCCGCTCCATGGCGATGTCCGGCTCCGCCCCCAAGTTCACCTCGGTCATGAGCCGCAGCCAGGTCCCCTACGGCGGCATCCTGCTCACCAGCGGCATCTGCGTCCTCGGCGTCGGCCTCAACTACGTCGTCCCTGCGGACGCGTTCGAGATCGTCCTCAACTTCGCGGCGATCGGCATCCTCGCCACCTGGGGCATGATCATGCTCTGCCACTTCCTCTTCTGGCGGAAGACCGAGAAGGGCGAACTCACCCGGCCCAGCTACCGGTTGCCGGGTTCCCCCTGGACCGAACTCGTGACGCTGGCCTTCCTCGCCTCCGTCCTGGTCCTCATGTACGCCGACGGCGGCGCCGGACGCACCACCGTCCTGTGTCTCCCGCTGATCGCCGCCGCGCTGGTCGCCGGATGGTTCGCCGTCCGCCGCCGCGTGGCGAGCACGTCCACCACCGCACCCGACGCGTGAGACCCACGCCGTCCTGACCTGACAGGCAGTGATGTACAGCAGTCCCCTCGCGGACCCACCCCTCATCCGTGAACCCCTCCACGCACCCGTCGCCCACCTCATACGCGGCGGAATGATCGAGGGCATCCACTACGGCTCCGTCGTCGTCCTCGACGCCGACGGCCAGGTCCAGCTCCAACTCGGCGACATCGAGGCCGCGTTCTACCCGCGCTCGGCGATCAAGCCCGTCCAGGCCGTCGCCATGGTGCGGGCGGGACTGCCGCTCGACGGCGAACTGCTCTCGCTCGCCGCCGCCAGCCACTCCGGCGAGGAACGCCACCTCGCCGGGACCCGGCGCATCCTCGAACTCGCCGGGCTGACCGAGGACGATCTGCGCAACGTTCCGGATCTGCCCTTCGACCCCGTTGTTCGTGATGCGTGGGTCCGTGAAGGGCGGGCCCCGTCGCGGCTCGCGCAGAACTGTTCCGGGAAGCACGCGGCGATGTTGTACGTGTCGAAGCTCAATGGCTGGTCCCTCGACGACTATCTCGACCCCGCGCACCCGCTTCAGCAGGCGATCGCGGAGATCGTCGAGGATCTCACCGGGCAGCGGATCGCTCGGGTGAGTGTGGATGGGTGCGGGGCTCCGCTGTTCTCCATCTCGTTGCACGGGCTTGCTCGGGCCGTCTCGCGGATTACCACCGCTGCGCCCGGTACGCCCGAGGCTCGGGTCGCTGACGCGATGCGGGAGTTCGCCGAGATGGCGTCCGGGTCCGGGCGGGATGTGGCCGCGTTGATGCGGGCCGTTCCCGGGCTGTTGGCCAAGGACGGGTTCGAGGGTGTTGAGGTTGCCGCGTTGCCTGATGGGCGGGCGGTCGCGGTGAAGATCGCGGATGGGGCCAATCGGGCGCGTGTGCCGGTGGCTGCCGCCGGGCTTGCTCGGGCTGGCGTTGATCCGGTTCAGCTTGCCGAGTTCGCGGGGGAGTCGTTGCTGGGGGGTGGGGAGCCGGTCGGTTGTGTGCGGCCTGTGCGTGCATTGGACCCGGTGTCGCCGTTGTCTGCGTGTGCCTAGATCGGTTGTTGGGTCGCTGCGGGCCGGTTGTGGCTGGTCGCGCAGTTCCCCGCGCCCCTGAAGGGGCGCTCACCTGAACCCATTTGGAGAGTGAACCCTATGACCGTTGCCGTTCGCCGCGAACATGATCTGCTCGGGGACCGGGATGTGCCCGCCTCCGCCTATTGGGGTGTTCACACCCTGCGGGCCACGGAGAACTTCCCCATCACCGGGACGCCGATCTCCGTCTATCCGCACTTGATCAATGCTCTTGCCGCCGTCAAGGAAGCCGCCGCTCTCGCCAATGAGGAGTTGGGGCTGCTGTCGGCGGAGAAGACGGCCGCCATTGTCGGCGCCTGTCGGGAGATTCGGGGCGGGAGGCTGCACGACCAGTTCGTCGTGGACGTGGTGCAGGGTGGGGCCGGGACCTCCACCAACATGAACGCCAACGAGGTGGTCGCCAACCGGGCGTTGGAGTTGTTGGGGCACGGCAAGGGGGAGTACCAGTACCTGCACCCCAATGAGGACGTCAACCTCGGTCAGTCGACCAATGACGTGTATCCGACCGCGGTCAAGATCGCGACAGTCTTCGCCGTCCACGGGTTGATCGCGTCAATGGTTGTTCTTCAGGACGCGTTCGCCCGTAAGGCCGTCGAGTTCCGTGATGTGCTCAAGATGGGCCGTACACAGTTGCAGGACGCGGTACCGATGACGCTCGGTCAAGAGTTCTCGGCGTACGCGGTCATGATTGACGAGGACCGTCAACGTCTTGACGAGGCCGTCCAGTTGATCCATGAGATCAACCTGGGGGCCACGGCCATCGGGACCGGACTCAATGCGCCGGCCGGGTATGCGGAGTCGGCGCGCCGGCACCTCGCCGAGATCACCGGGCTGCCGCTCGTGACGGCGGCCAACCTGGTCGAGGCCACGCAGGACTGCGGGGCGTTCGTGCAGATGTCGGGTGTGCTGAAGCGGGTCGCGGTCAAGCTCTCCAAGAGCTGCAACGATCTGCGGCTGCTGTCCTCGGGGCCGCGCGCGGGGCTCGGGGAGATCAACCTGCCGCCGGTGCAGGCCGGTTCGAGCATCATGCCCGGCAAGGTCAACCCGGTGATCCCCGAGGTCGTCAACCAGGTCGCCTTCGAGGTGATCGGCAACGACGTCACCATCACGATGGCCGCCGAGGCCGGACAGCTCCAGCTCAACGCGTTCGAGCCGATCATCCTGCACTCGCTGTCGGAGAGCATCACGCATCTGCGGGCCGCCTGCCTCACGCTGGCCGAGCGGTGCGTGGACGGCATCACCGCCAACACCGAGGCGCTGCGCTCGAGCGTGGAGAACTCCATCGGTCTGGTGACCGCACTGAACCCGCACATCGGGTACACGGCCGCCACCGACATCGCCAAGGAGGCCCTCGCCTCCGGCCGGGGCGTGGCCGAACTCGTCCTGGAGAAGGGCCTGTTGCCCGCCGAGACCCTCGCGGCCCTGCTGCGGCCCGAGGTCCTGGCCGGCACCGGTCCCGTGGCCGTCTGACCGCGGACGCGCACCAGGACCGGCCCGGAGGCACAATGGTGATCATGTCCCCCTCGATGACCTTCCAGCCGGTCCTGGAGCGCATCGCCGGCGAGATCGAGCGGACCCCCGGCCGCGGCCGGCCCGCCGACTACATCCCGGCGCTCGCCGCCTGCGACCCGCGCAGCTTCGGCATGGCCGTCGCGGAACTGGACGGCACGGTGTACGGCGTGGGGGACTGGCGGCAGCCGTTCTCCACGCAGTCCATCACCAAGGTCTTCACCCTCGCCCTCGACCTGGCCCGCGAGGGCGACGAACTCTGGGAACACGTGGGCCGCGAGCCCTCCGGCAACCCCTTCAACTCCCTTGTCCAGCTGGAGTACGAGAGCGGCATCCCGCGCAACCCGTTCATCAACGCGGGCGCGCTCGTCGTCACCGACCGGCTGCAGACCCGTACCGGCGACGCGGCGGGCGAACTGCTGGCCTTCCTGCGCGCGGAGAGCGGCAACGCGAGCCTCGACTTCGACAAGGAGGTCGCCGCCTCCGAGTCCGCCCACGGCGACCGCAACGCGGCCCTCGCCCACTTCATGAAGTCCTACGGGAACATCGACAACGAGGTGCCCGTCCTCCTCGACCAGTACTTCCGGCAGTGCTCCATCATGGCGTCCTGCGCCGACCTCGCCCTCGCGGCCGGTTTCCTGGCCCGGCACGGCAGCCGCGCCGACGGAACCCGGCTGCTCACCCTCACCCAGGCCAAGCAGGTCAACGCGGTGATGCTGACGTGCGGGACGTACGACGCGGCGGGCGAGTTCGCCTACCGGGTGGGCCTGCCCGGCAAGAGCGGAGTGGGCGGCGGGATCATCGCCATCGTGCCGGGCCGGTGCACCCTCGCCGTGTGGAGCCCGGGGCTCGACGAGCGGGGGAACTCGGTGGCCGGTGTGGCCGCGCTGGACCGCTTCACGACGCTCACCGGGGTGTCGGTGTTCTGACGGACAGGGATAACTGACGGGTGTCCAGGCCCGATCACACGGAGGTCACGCGCAGTCCGCCGCACGGTGAGCGGGGCGTCGCTTTCCCGCCATCCGGCGTTGACACGCTGAACGAGTGTTGGCCATGGCTTTTCCCGTCGATCTCCGCCGCTGCCAGGTACTCGGTCTGGCCGGTACCGCCGTCCTCGCGCTGGGCGGCGAGACGGCCGGAGCACTTCCGTCCGCCGACCTCTTCTCCCCGGCCTCCGCACAGGCCGCGCTGGGGCTGGTCGGGGTCTACTTCGGTGTCGTCCTGCTGATAGCGGCCTGGCTGCTGCTGGGCAAGCTGATCCGCAGCGCCGAACCGCCGACCCCGCGCTCCCTGCTGCTGGTCCTCGCCGTGTGGGCGGCCCCGCTGCTGCTCGCGCCGCCGCTGTTCAGCCGGGACGTGTACAGCTATCTCGCGCAGGGCGCCATGGTCGACGCCCACATGGACGTCTACGCGCACGGCCCCGCCGCGCTCGGCGGCCCCCTCGCCGACGAGGTCGCCCCCCTGTGGCAGCACACCGGGGCACCGTACGGCCCGGTGTTCCTCGCCCTGGCCTCGGGGCTGTCCGGACTGACCCGGGGCCAACTCCCCGCCGGACTCTTCGGGATGCGGCTCGTCGCCCTGCTCGGGGTGGGTCTCATGGCCGCCGCCCTGCCCCGGCTCGCCCGGCAGTGCGGCGCGGACCCGGCCGCCGCGCTCTGGCTGGGCGCCCTCAACCCGCTGGTGCTGCTGCACCTGGTCGCGGGCGCGCACAACGACGCGATCATGCTCGGGCTGCTCGGCACAGGCCTGGTCGCGGCGCGCGGCCGGTGGCCGATCCTGGGCGCCGTACTCGTCACGCTCGCCGCTCTCGTCAAGGCACCCGCCGCGCTCGGGCTCGCCGCGGTCGTACTGCTCCAGATCCGCGCGGGCCGCAGCCCCGCCAAGGCCGTCACGACGACCGTCGTCGCGTCCGCGGTCACCACGGTCGCCGCCACGGCCGTCGCGGGCACGGGCTACGGCTGGATAGGCGCCCTCGACACACCCGTCTCGGCCCACAACTGGGCCCTCACCAGCCTCCTCGGCCGCGCCACCGGCGCCCTCCTGGAACACCTCGGCAGCGGTCTCGCCCCCTTCGCGATCCCGGCCTGGCACGCGCTCGGACTCGCGGTCACCGGCGCGGCCATCCTCGCCATATGGTTCCGCCTGCGCCCCAGCCCGGTCTACGCGCTCGGCCTGAGCCTCGCGGTGGTGGCCGCCTTCGGCCCGGCGATCCGCCCCTGGTACGCCCTGTGGGGTCTCTTCCTCATCGCCGCCGCCGCGCCCAGCACGTCCGTACGGCACCGGGTGGCCGCCGTGACCGGCGTCCTGGCCCTCGCGGTTCTCCCGAGCGGCGGCCCCGCCGACATCGGACAACTCGTGCTGGCCGTCTCCGGGGGTGTCCTCGCGATCGTCGTCCTGTGGCAGGCCCGCCAGGCGGCGGAAGCCCCGGCCCTGGGACGTACGGCATGAGAACACCCGCCACCGACCGCGGCCGGATCCTCCTGGTGCTGGCCCTCGCCACCACCGTGACCGTGTTCACCGCGACGGTCCCACTGCTGCGCGACTGGTTCGACCTGCGCGTCTACTACGGCACCGTCCACACCTGGCTCCACCACGGCGGCCGGATCTACGACTACCACGTGCCCGGCACGACCTACGGCTTCACCTACCCGCCGTTCGCCGCCGTCAGCATGGCCCCGATGGGCTACCTCGGACTCGGCGGCGCGATCACCGCCGCGCTGGTCCTCAACCTGGCGGCCCTCGCCGTCGTGCTGCGCATCCTGGCCGGTCCCGGATGGCGGCGCTACGGCTGGTTCGGGTGGGCGCTGGTGGCCTGCGGACTCGCGCTGTTCGAGCCGTTGCGCGACACCTTCAGCTTCGGGCAGGTCAACCTCCTGCTGCTGGCCCTCGTCCTCGGCGACGGCTGGCTGCTCTCCACCGGCCGGGGCCGCTGGGCGGGCGTCGGCATCGGCCTCGCGGCGGCCATCAAGCTCACGCCGGCGCTCTTCATCGGCCTGCTGCTGGTGGCCAGACGCTGGAAGGCCGCCGCGGTGGCGACGGCCGTGGCGCTCGCGGCGACCGGGCTCGCGGCCCTGGTGGTCCCGAGTGCCTCGAAGTTCTACTGGACCCAGGCGATGTGGGACACCACCCGCGTGGGCCGCCTCGACTACGTCTCCAACCAGTCCCTGCAAGGCGTCCTGGCCCGCCTCGGCGAGACCGGCCGCCCGCTGTGGGCGACGGCCGTCCTGCTCGTGCTGTGCGTCTGGGCGGTGCGGGTACGCCGTGCGGTCGTCGCGGGGGACTGGACGGCCGCCTTCGCGCTGACCGGGCTGACCGCGTGTCTGATCAGCCCGATCACCTGGGTGCACCATCTCGTGTGGCTGCTGCCCTCGTTCGCCGTGCTGGTCCGCGCGGGGCACCGGCGGACCGCGTTCGCCCTGTACGCGGTGATGTGCACCAGCGTCGTGTGGCTGTGGTTCGACGACTCCTCGGGCATCGACGGCTTTCTCGGCAGCAACACGTACACCTGGGTCACGCTCGGCCTGCTGCTATGGCTGCCGACCGGTCAGGCCCCTGGGAGCCGGCGGCTCTTGAACCGCAACGCCAGCACGACCGCTGCCGCGCCGAGCACGGCGGCCCCGGCGACCGCGGCCGTCTCCGCCCAGCCCGGACCGTCGTCGTCCGCCGCCGCGGTCACCGCCGCCACCGGTACGGCTGCGGGACCCGGCCTCGGGCTCGTCCGCAACGCGTCCAGCGAACCCACCGGATCGACCCGCCCGGCCGCCGCGAAACCCCAGTCGAGCAGCTCGCGCGCCTCCTCGTACACCGTGAAGCCGCCGCCCGCCTGAGGGTTCATCACCGTGACGACGAGCGACCGCCCGTCCCGACGCGCCGCCGCGACCAGCGTGTTGCCCGCGTGGGTGGTGTAGCCGTTCTTGACACCGATGAGCCCCGGATACGGCTCGACGCCGTCGTTGCCGGTCAGCAGCCGGTTGGTGTTCTGGATCGCGTACGACGATCCGTCACCCGGGAACTCGGCCTCGGCGGTGGAGCAGTACCGCGCGAAGTCCGCGTTGCGCAGTCCGGCCCGGCCGAACACCGCGAGGTCGAAGGCGGAGGACACCTGGCCGTCGGTGTCGTAGCCGTCCGGCGAGATGACATGCGTGTCGAGCGCGCCCAAAGAGCGCGCCTTGGCCTGCATCCGGGCGGCCGTGACGTCCCAGCCGCCGTTGAGGGCGGCCAGGACGTGCACGGCGTCGTTCCCGGAGTTGAGGAAGACCCCGCGCCACAGGTCGGCGACGCGGTAGGTGTGGCCCGCCTCGACCCCGACCAGGCTGCTGCCCTCGCCGATGCCGGCCAGGTCCTGTTCGCTGACGCGGTGCCGGAGCCCTCCGGGCAGGTTGGGGAGGACGGTCAGGGCGAAGAGGGTCTTCAGAGTGCTGGCGGGTGGGAGTCTGCGGTGGGCGTCGTGGGCGGCCAGTACCTCGCCGGTACGGGCGTCTGCGACGAGCCAGGACAGGGCGGAGACGTCCGGGAGTTGGGGGGCGCCGGGGTGGAGGTGGACCTGGGTGCTGGGATCCGGCCCGGTGTTGGCTGTCGCCGCGGTGGGGGTGAACGCGAGGATGCCTGTGAGGCACAGGGCGCAGGCCGACATGGCGATCCGGGGTGAGAATCCGATTGTCATACCGGCAAACGTAGGAACGGAGTCGTCGTAGACGGCGATGGCGGGGCCGGGCGGGGTGAGTGTGCACCCGGATGCGCTAGTGATTTGTCTGCGGGCCCGGTCGGGGCTGGTCGCGCCCACGCGGCGGAGCCGCATATCGATACAGCCCCGCGCCCCTAAGGGCGGCGGCTCGGGTCAGTTTGACGGCAGCGTCGGCTGGATGCGGCGCAGGAACGTCGCGTTGTCCGGGGTCTCTCGCATGCGCTCCAGCAGGGTTTCCGTGCTGCCCTGGCCGTCCCTGTTCTGCAGGACGCGGCGCAGGCCCCGTACCGCCGTCAACTCGGCCGGAGTGAGCAGGAGTTCCTCGCGGCGGGTGCCGGACGGGTTGATCTCGACGGCCGGGAAAACCCGGCGGGAGGCCAGCTCGCGGCTGAGGCGGAGCTCCATGTTGCCGGTGCTCTTCAGCTCCTCGAAGTAGAAGTCGTCGGCACGGGAGCCGGTCTCGACCAGGGCCGTCGCCAGAATGGTGAGCGAGCCGCCCTCCTCGGCGAGACGGGCGGCGCCGAAGAACTTCTTCGGGCCGATCAGCGCGGTCGCGTCGACACCGCCGCTGAGGGTACGGCCGCCGGAGGCCGCCGCGTTGTTGTGCGCCCGGCAGAGGCGGGTCAGGGAGTCGAGGAGGATCACCACGTCCTCGCCGGCCTCGACGAGCCGCTTGGCCCGTTCGATCACGAGCTCGGCCAGCGCGATGTGCTGCTTGGGGGCCTTGTCGAAGGTGGAGGCGTACACCTCGCCGCGCACGGAGCGCCGCATGTCGGTGACCTCCTCGGGCCGTTCGTCGAGCAGCACGACCATGAGGCGGGCCTCGGGGTGGTTGCCGGCGACGGCCGCCGCGATCTGCTGGAGCAGCACGGTCTTGCCGGTCTTGGGCGGGGCCACGATGAGTCCGCGCTGGCCCTTGCCGACGGGGGCGATGAGGTCGGCGACGCGTCCGGTGAGGCCGGCCGCCGGGTGTTCGAGGTGCAGCCGCTCGCGCGGGTGCAGCGGGGTGAGGTCGTGGAAGTGGCGTCGGCCGCGCAGTTCGTCGGGCGTACCGCCGTTGACGAACGCGACCTCGGTCAGGGCGCGCTGCCCGCCGCGGACGCCTTCCACGAGGTCGCCCTTGCGCAGGCCGTGACGGCGGATCAGCGCGGGGGAGACCTGGAGGTCGGTGGGCGAGGGCTGGCAGTTCAGCGCCCTCAGGTGCCCCTTCCCGTTGCCGTCGATGTCAAGGACACCGGTCGCGGTCTGGGTGCGGGGCTGTTCCTGTACGGGGGGTTCGAGTGTGGTGGTCATGATGGGTGGTCCTTTCAAGGACGGTTGCATGTGTCATGCGGAAGGAAGGGGGAGAAGCCGCAGAGGGAGGGCGCATGAGCGCGCCTCGGGGCGGCGGGAACATCACCTCGGGTGCGGCGGAAAAACGCCGGTCACGAAGTGGTGTGAAGAAGCCGTGTGCCGGTCGGGAATCGACGGGCCGGTCGGCGGAGAAGAAGTGGTGCTGGCACCGGCGCCCGGAACGGGGCGTACACAAGTGCTGACCGCACCGTAGCACACCCGGTGCGGTTCTGGATGTGAGGTGCGCCTCAGCGGCTCGCGAGGAGGCCGTAGAGGAGGGGGATCCGCGGCTCCGGCAGTCGCCACCAGCCGGTCGGGGTTCGCTCCATCCTCGGCCAGCGCGGCCACGGGAGTTCGTCGCTCTCGCGGAGCCTTCGGATGTTCAGTCCCGCTGTCGTCAACGCGTTGATGACCTCGTCTATTCCGTGCATCCACTCATAGCTGTCGGTCGCGTCCGCCACGGCCGGACCGTCGGTGTACGTGAACGTCGCGTCCCGGTGCACCGGACCGCCGCCGCCCAGGTAGTCGTGGCGCAGCAGGAGTTCCGGTCCCTCGCCCGGATGCGGCTTCGGGCCCAGGGAGTTGAGCAGGGGGTGGAACTCGACGATGTACAACAGGCCGCCGGGGCGCAGCAGTTGGGCGATCACGTCCGCCCAGCGCGGGAGGTCGGGCAGATAGCACAGGGCGCCCTTGCCGGTGTACACGACGTCGAACTGCCGTTGTCCCAGGGCCTCGACGGCGTCGTACACATTCGCCCGCACGTAGTCGACGTCGAGGCCCGCCTTCGCCGCGATGTCCGTCGCGGCCTTCACCGACGCCTCGGAGAAGTCGAGGCCGGTGGCGCGCGCACCGCGCTGCGCGAACGCGAGGGTCTCCGTGCCCAGGTGGCATTGGAGGTGGAGCACGTCACGGCCGGCCAGGTCGCCGAGGTCGTCCCACTCGAAGGCGGCGAACCAGCGGTCCGGGTCCGGGTCGCCGTCGAGGCCGTAGAAGCGGCTGGCGAGGTGGACGGGGGTGCGGGCGTCCCAGTTCGCCTGGTTGGCGCGCATCAGGCGGGCCTGGTCGTCGGTGCTCATGGGGACATCCTGCCGTGAAGCTGTGCACACTTCCCGGCTTCCCGCCTCATACCAGCCATACGAACCCCCGATGGCCCTTCGTCGACCCATTTCTTGTTCTGCTCAATGGCCGTACCTACGCTGCCACCACCGCACCACGGCGGCACGGGACAAGGGACTTGGCAATCATGGGTCGACTGGCCGGGAAAATCGCTTTCATCAGTGGAACGGGGGCAGGAATAGGGCGGGCCGCGGCGCAGATATTCGCGGCCGAGGGCGCCGAGGTTTTCGGCTGTGACATCGACGAGGACAGTGCGGCCGAGACCGTGGAACTCGTCGAAAAGGCCGGTGGAATCATGCGGTCCCTGGCACCCGTGGACCTGTCCACCCAGGACGGCGCCCGCGAGTGGATCGAGGCCGGGATAGCGGCCTTCGGCGGGATCGACATCCTCTACAACAACGCCTCCGCGCTGCGGAACGGCCCGTTCGAGACCATGCCCGCCGAGGACTGGTACTTCACCATCAAGAACGAACTGGACATCCCCTACTTCTGCACCCAGGCCGCCTGGCCGCACCTGATCGCCCGTGGTGGCGGGGCCGTCCTCAACGTCGCCTCCGTGGCCGCCGTACGCGGGGCGCCGTTCATGCCGATGGTGCCCCACGGAGCCGCCAAAGGCGGGGTGTTGGCGATGAGCATGCACCTGTGCGCGGCCGGCGCCCCGCACCGCATCCGCGTCAACACCATCGCCCCCGGCATGACCCGCACCTCCGCCACCGCGCCCTTCCTCGACGATCCGGACGGCCCCAAGGCCCAGTTGGAGGCGCGGATCCCGGTCGGACGGGTGGGACAGCCCGAGGACATCGCACGGGCCGCCGCCTTCCTCTGCTCCGACGAGGCGGCCTTCGTCAACGGCGCCAACCTCATGGTCGACGGCGGCGACAGCGCGATGGCGGGCTGAGCCGCCGTGACCGTCCGACTCGACCACGTGGGCGTCAACGTACGCGACCTGACCGCCCAAACCGCCTGGTACCAGGGGGCGTTCGGCCTGAAGACCGTCTTCGAGTTCCATCTCGAAGGGCCCGGTCTGAGGGGTGTCGTCCTGGAGCATCCGCGGGGCTGGCGCATCGAGCTGCTCGCCAGACCCGGCTCAGTCCCCGGCCTTCGCGCGCCGGACCCGATGACCGCCGTACTCACCGAGGGATACGGGCACTTCGCGGTCACCACCCCCGAACTCGATCCCGTCCACGAGGAGTTGTTGGCCCGTGGCGCGGGCGAGGTCATGGCACCCGGGCCGTCCCCCGAGCCCGGAGTGCGCATGGCCTGGGTCAGTGACCCCGAGGGAAATCTCATCGAACTCATAGAGAAAAACGCAGAGTGAGGGCACGCACGATGACGGATTCGATCTCCTTGAAAAGACTGGACCCCGGAACGCTCATAGCGTGCTGTCTCGCGGTCGCGGCGGCACAGTTGTGCATTACCGTTCCCTCGCCCATCAACGGGGAAATCCAGGCCGCATTCGGCGCCTCGGGTTCCCAGGTCGCCTGGGTCACCTCCGCCTTCATTCTCCCCACCGCGATTCTGGAACTGAATTTCGGTGTGGTGGGCGATCTCTTCGGCCGCAAGCGGCTGTTGGTGCTCGGCGGGCTCGTCCTGGCGCTCGGTGAACTGCTCAACGCCACCTCGCAGAACATCACCATGATGTGGACCGGGCAGGCCCTGGCCGGCATCGGCGCCGCCGCGCTCTTCCCCAGCTCCCTCGCGGTCATCGCGGCGGCCACACCGGACGGCAAGGACCGGGCGAAAGCCGTCTCCACCTGGGCGCTGTCGATCTCCCTGGCCTCCGCGCTCGGCCCGCTGTCCTCCGGGGTCCTCGCCACGGTCGCCGACTTCCGCTGGGCGTTCGTGCCGCCGGTCGCCCTCGGTCTGATCGTCGCCGTCGCCTCCTGGAAGCTCGTCACCGACTCCAAGGCGCCCGAGGGCCGCGCGCTGGACTGGCCCGGCCAGATCACCATCGCCATCGGCCTGACCGCCCTGCTCTGGGGCGTCATCGAGGGCGGCGACCGCGGCTGGGGCAGCGCGGCGATCGTGGGCTCGCTGACCCTGGCGGCCGTCGCGCTCGTCGGGTTCGTCGTCGCGGAGACCCGCGCGGCCTCCCCGATGTTCAACCTCGGCCTGCTGAAGATCCCCTCGTTCGCGGCGGCGGCCGTCGTCGCCCTGGCCGGCATGTTCGGCTTCATCGGCACCGCCTACTGCGTCTCGATCCGCCTCGGCGCGGTGATGCACCTGAGCCCGCTGCGGGCCGGAATGCCCTTCGTGATCCTCCAGTTGATCCCGCTGCTGCTGGCGCCGGTGCTCAGCCGGATGCTCACGAGGATCGACGCCCGCTGGCTGCTGATGGGCGGCCTGCTGCCCATGGCCGCCGGCCAGTTCTGGATCGCCGCACTGCCCATCACCACCACCTCCCTCGCCGCCTTCATCGGCCCGGTGCTGCTGCTCGGCGTCGGCTTCATCTGCGTGGTGTCCTCGCTGACCTCCGCCGCCGTGAACGCCGTACCGATCAACATGACCGGCATGGCAAGCGGCGCGACCAGCCTGGTCCGCGAGTTCGGCCAGGGACTCGGCCCGGCCGTCATCAGCACCATCGCGATGAGCGCCGCGTCCTCCGCCCTCGTCGGCAAGCTCAGCGGCGCCGACGCCGGGATGGAGAAGGCGGCCGGACCGCTCGCCGTCGTCAACGCGGGCAGCGCCTCGGCCAAGGCCGCCGCGCAGACCGCCCTCGGCCACGGCATGGCCATCGGCGTGGTGATCTGCGGCTGCGCCTCCCTGCTGGGCGCGGTCGTCACCCTGCTGCTGGTGCGCAAGAACACCGAACGCTCGACCGTGAACGCGGGGGAGCCGTCGGTGCAGGCGGCGACCGCGTAGGCCGTACGTCGTAGGAGGAGGCCGGGGCCCTGTCGCCCCGGCCTCTTCGTGTTTCCGAGGAAGTTTTCCGAAGGGGGTGTCGATCCGGCCCGGCCGTGTTCGTCGGTGGGGTGTAGGAAGCTCATGAGGACCGGGAGGATCCATGAAGTACATGCTGCTCGTGTGCGGCGACGACACCGCCGACGCCTCCGGTATGGCACCCGTCGAACCTTGGGTGGAGGAACTGGGCGACCGCGGCGTACGGCTGCACGGTCATCGGCTCGCCCTGCCCGCCGACGCCGTCACCGTAAGGGTGCGCGGCGGCGAGGTGCTCCGTACGGACGGGCCGTTCGCGGAGACCAAGGAGTACGTCGCCGGATTCGACATCCTGGAGTGCGACACCCTGGAGGAGGCCGTCGAGGCCGCCGCCAAGCACCCCGTGGCCACCATCGGCGCGATGGAGGTGCGCCCCTTCTGGCCGATGGACGGCGAGGAGGACGGCGAGACGCAGATCCGAGCCCTCGACGCCGAACGGCCCGGGACCGCCGCCTTCCGCAAGGCCGTGGAGGACGTCCTCGGGGGCGTGACCTGGCCGCTGACCCGCGAGGTGCTGGAGTTCCACGTCCACGTCGACGAGTCCGTCGCCTTCGGCCACGCCCTCGTCCGGCTGCGTGGCACCCGCACCGACGGCCGACCCCTGGACGACGTACTGCGCGTGACCACCGGCTACCGCAACACCGGACTGCGCTGGGAGATCATCCACGAGCACATCTCGCCCGCCACCGAGAAGACCGGGGAGTAGCCATGAAGTACGTCCTGCTGATCTGCACCCCCGTCGACGGCGAGGAACTCAGCCCCGCCGAGATCGCCGACGACCCCCGCTTCACCTCCTACATCGAGGAGGTCCGCGGCCGTGACCTGATGCGCGGCGGGGCCCGCCTGCGGCCGTCCTCCGACGCCACCACCGTCCGCGTCCAGGGCGACGAAGTCCTGCTCAGCGACGGGCCGTTCGTCGAGTCCAAGGAGTACGTCGCCGGCATCGACATCATCGAGGTCGCCGACCTGGACGAGGCGATCTCGCTCGCCTCCCGGCACCCCGCCGCGCTGGCCGGCGGCTCGGTCGAGGTGCGGCCGGTCTGGGAGTGAATGTGCCGGACGTCGAGGAGGCCGTCGCCGCCGCCTTCCGCGAAGAGTGGGGCCAGGTCGTCGCCACCCTGATCCGGGTGACCGGCGACTGGGACCTCGCCGAGGAGTGCGCGCAGGACGCCTTCGCCCAGGCGCTCGACCGGTGGCGGCGCGACGGAATCCCGCGCCGCCCCGGCGCCTGGCTGACCACCACGGCCCGCAACCGCGCCCTGGACGTCCTGCGCCGGGAGGCGGTCGGGGCGGCGAAACTCCGGGAGGTCGCGGTGCTGGGGCGGGACGAGGGACCGTACGACCCGGAGTACGACGGTGACGACAGCGGCGTCGAGGACGACCGGCTGCGGCTGCTCTTCACCTGCTGCCATCCCGCGCTGCCGATCGAGGCCCGGGTCGCCCTCACCCTGCGCACACTCGCGGGCCTGACCACCCCCGAGATCGCCCGCGCCTTCCTCGTCCCCGAGGCGACCATGGCGCAGCGGCTGGTGCGCGCCAAGAAGAAGATCCGCAACGCGGGCATCCCGTACCGGGTACCGCCCGCGCATCTGCTGCCCGAGCGCACGACGGGTGTGCTCGGCGTGGTCTACCTCCTCTTCAACGAGGGGTACGCGGCCACGTCAGGCGTCGACCTGGTCCGTACGAACCTGTGCGCGGAAGCCGTCCGACTGGCCCGTGTGCTGGCCCGGCTGATGCCGGACGAGCCCGAAGTGCTGGGCCTGCTCGCGCTGTTGCTGCTGCACGACGCCCGCCGTGGCACCCGGGTGGACACCGCCGGTGAACTCGTCACCCTGGAGGACCAGGACCGTACGGCCTGGGACCGGTCGGAGATCGACGAGGGCGCCGCGCTCCTGGAGACGGCCCTGCGCCGGGGCCGCCCCGGGCCGTACCAGATCCAGGCCGCCATCGCCGCCTGCCACACCACCGCACCCACCGCCGCCGACACCGACTGGGCCGATATCGCCGCCCTGTACGGCGAGTTGGAGCGCTTCGTGCCCTCGGCCGTGGTGCGCCTCAACCGCGCGGTGGCCGTCGGCATGGCCCAACACCCGGACGCGGGGCTGGAGTTGGTGGCCGAGTTGGAACGGTCGGGCGAACTGGCCGACTACCACCTCCTGCCCGCGACCCGCGCCGATCTGCTGCGCCGCAGCGGTCGTACGACCGAGGCGGCCGAAGCGTACGGGCGGGCGCTGGAGTTGGTGGCGAACGACGCGGAACGACGCTTCCTGGAACGGCGGTTGAGGTCTCTGTCCTAGTCCCGCTTCGTGCCCAGGTCGACCCCGTGGGCCTCGGCGTCGGCGGTCACGATCCTGGTCGCCAGATGTGACAGCCGTGCGCGGTCGGCCTCGGGCAGCGGCGCGGTGTACCTCTCGATCTGCTCGGCGAACCGCGCGGCGACCTGGGTCGCCATCTCGCGGCCCGTATCGGTGATCGACACCTGGAACGAGCGGCGGTCGACGGTACTGACCGTGCGCGTGACCAGCCCCCGGCGCTGCGCCCGGTCGACGAGGCCGGTGATCGAGGACTTGTCGAGGCCGAGGTGGCGGCCGAGCTGGTTCATCGTCGGTTCCCGATCCCGCAGGATCCCGAGCAGCCGGGTCTGGGTGAGCGACAGGTCGTACTCGCCGGCGATCCCGGCCAGAGCGTTCTGCACCAGGAACGACAACTGGGCGAGGGCGTCGACCAGGCCGAGGTCGTCGGGCGCCGGGGACTGCACGTCGTGCGGTGAGGTCATGACCGGGATCCTACTTGCAAAGGTACGTGGCACCTACTAATTTAATTGGTGCAACGTACTTTCTGTTCCACGTACTTTCCGTGTCGCGTACTTTCCGTGTCCCGCACCACAGCCGAGGAGAACTCTCATGGACGTCCATGCCGCCGTGGTCCGCTCGTTCGACGCCCCGCCCCGCTACGAGCCGTACGACCTGCCCGCCCCCACCGACGAGGACCAGGAACTCGTCGACGTCCTGGCCGTGGGCCTGCACCCCCGCGTGCGTACCGGCGCCTCGGGCAGCCACTACACCAGCACCGGAAAGCTGCCGATGGTGCCCGGAGTCGACGGGGTCGGCCGACGCGCGGACGGCCGGCTGGTGTACTTCGTCGCCGATGACGAACTGGCCGGCTCGATGGCCACCCGGACCGTCATCGACAGCCGCCGCAGCGTCCCGCTCCCCGACGGCGTGGACGTGGTGAAGATCGCCGCCGCGATGAACCCCGCGATGTCGTCCTGGGTGGCACTGCGCCGCCGCGTCCCGATCGAGGCCGGGCAGTCCGTACTGATCCTCGGCGCGACCGGCAACGCCGGCCAGATGGCCGTCCAGGTCGCCAAACGGCTCGGCGCCGGGCGGGTCGTCGGGGCGGGACGGGACCTGGCCCGCCTCGCGACCCTGCCGGGAATCGGCGCGGACGCGACCGTCGCGCTCACCGACGACGCCGACGCCACCGCGACGGAACTGGCCAAGGAAGCCGCCGAAGTCGACCTGGTCATCGACTACTTGTGGGGCAAGCCGGCCGGTGACGCGATCATGGCGCTGCTCCGGGCCCGCGCCGACCGCAGCCGCGCCCTGAACTGGATCCAGATCGGCTCCATGGCCGGCCCGACCCTCGAACTCCCGTCAGCCGCACTGCGTTCGGCGAACTTCCGGCTCCAGGGCAACGGCCAGGGCGCGGTGTCCACCAGGGCGTATCTGGAGCAACTCCCGTCTCTCGTCGAGGAGATCGAGAACGGTGGCATCGCGGTCACCGCCGCGCCGGTACCTCTCGCCGACGTCGAGAGCGCCTGGAACGCGCCCGAGGCTCCCGGCGTACGGACCGTCCTGGTGTCCTGAGACGGCCATGTCTTGTAGAGGGGCCGCCGTCACGAAGCGTCGAGCGCGTTCGTGATCGCCTTCACCCCGCCGTGCGCCGCGTACCCGCCGTCCACGGTGATCTCCGCGCCGTTGACGTACGACGCCTCGTCCGACAGCAGATAGACGACCAGCGGCGCCACCTCGTCCACCGTGCCCGCCCGGCCCTGCGGGGTCAGCGACAGGTGGGCCTGTACGAACACCGGGTTCGCGGACGCCATCAGCGGGGTCTCGATGTAGCCGGGGTGGATCACGTTCGTACGGATGCCGCGCGGTGCCAGCTCCAGCGCGGCCACCTTCGACAGCCCGCGCAGCGCCCACTTGCTCGCGGTGTACGCGACCGCGTGATGCGCGGTGAGACCCGCGACCGAGCCGACGTTCACGATGGACGAACCGGCCGGCATCAGCGGGCTGAGCGCCTGGATGCCGAGCAGCGCGCCGGTGGTGTTCACCGCGAACGCCCGGTTCCAGTCGGCGAGTTGGACGTCACCGAGCCGCGCCCGCATGGGGATGCCCGCGTTGTTGACGAGTCCGTGCACTTCGGTGAGGGAAGCCGCGAGGTCCGCCCAGTCGTCCTCGGACGACACGTCCAGGTGCCGATAGGTGACGTCCAGGCCGTCGGCGCGCAGGGACGCGGCGAGCTTCTCGCCCGTCTCGTCCAGGACGTCGGTCGCGACCACCGTCGCCCCCTCCCGGGCCGCGGCCGCCACCTCGGCGGCGCCCTGGCCCTGCGCGGCCCCGGTGACGACGACGGTACGACCGGCCAGACGCGTGCGGCTCACGGTTCCTCCAGGGGGTGCGGGCTGTCTCCCGTCCACGCTAGGAAGCCGCGGTCAGCTCCGGAAACGCACGATCGGCATGGGTGGCATCCGCGCCGACGATCTCGTCGGCGACTTCTTCAGCGATTTCGCGCACCACTGGGTCGTCCAGCGACGCGCCCACCTTGCGGACCGTCTCCCGCAGCCAGCGGTGCGCCGGGTCCGCGTGCCGGTTGTGGTGCCAGTACATGGCCTCGACGAGCGGTACGTCCGGGAAGGGCGTCGGTACGACGGCACAGCGCGCGAAGCCCTCGTAGCGCCGGGCGAGCCGCTCGGGGACCACGGCGACCAGGTCGGTGCCGCTCACCAGGAACGGCAGTACGTTGAAGCCGGGCGTGCTCACCTGCACCCGGGGTGTGATGCCGAGGGTCTCCAACTGCCGGTCGGCGGGCGTGAGTTTGCCGACGGCGCAGGCCGCGTGCGGCATCTCCGCGAGGTCGCGCAGCGAGAGTCGGCCGTCCACCAGACGCGGGTTGTCCGGGTCGACGAGACACACGAACCGGTCGTGCATCACGGCCTCGCTCACGCCCGGCAGCTGATAGCCGAGCGGCACGATCATCAGGTCGTGGCAGCGCAGATGCGTCTCCGTCTCCAGTTGCCCGATGACGATCGGGTGGAAGTCGATCCGGATGCCCGGGGCCTCCTGCGCGAGCGCCCGCAGCAGCGGTTCCACGAACACCGTCATCACGTAGTCGGACATCACGACCGAGAACCGCTGCCGGCTGCGCGAGGGATCGAAGTGCCTGGTCAGCGACAGCGCCTCCTCCGCCTTGTGCAGGGAGGACTGGACGACCGGCAGCAGCCGCTCCGCGAGCGGGGTCAGCTCGTACTCGCGGCCCACCCGCACCAGCAGCTCGTCGTTGAAGTGCCGCCGCAGCCGGGCCAGGGAGCCGCTCATCGCGGACTGGCTGGTGGACAGCCGCACCCCCGCGTGGGTGACGTTCTTCTCCTCCAGGAGGGCTTCCAGAGCCACCAGAAGATTCAGGTCGATTGCTCCCAGACCCATGCGCCTGTCCTTCCGGCCGCGTCGTTGAAGCTCGGTGAAACCGGAGCGTAACGACCGCCTTCCCACCGAGGAAGAGTCCGGGAGGGAAGTCACAGGGATCCGATAGCTGCCATCGGATCCCCGGATGTGTGCAGGTCGGAAGGGTTGGCCGTCCGGTCTACGGCCTTGGGGTCCGGCCGCGCTTGCGGGCCCGCGGCAGGTACACGTCCGTACGGCCGGGCACCACGCGGTTGGAGAGGGTGCCGAGGCGCTCCACCGCGAGGGTCACCTCGTCGCCGGGCTTGAGCGGCGGCGGGGTGCGCTCGCCGACCCGGCCCCAGAACTCGGCCAGGGCGCCCCAGCCGCAGGTGCCCGAGCCGAGGATGTCCCCGGGGCGCACCCAGGCGTCCCGGGAGGCGTAGGCGATCATCTCCTCGAAGGTCCAGGAGACGTTGGCGAGGGTGTCCCGGCCGATCAGCTCTCCGTTGAGGGTGACGGTCATCTCCAGGTCGAGGAAGCCGTCCGGATCGCGCCGGTCCTCGACCTCGTCGGCGGTGACCAGACAGGGGCCGAGCGTGTTCGCGAAGTCCTTGCCCTTGGAGAAGCCGAGTCCGAGGTTCTTCTCCGGCTTCTGCAGGTCCCGCGCCGACCAGTCGTTGAAGACCAGATAGCCGACGATGTGCTCACGCGCCCGCTCCGGCGTGAGGTCACGTCCGGCGCGGCCGATGACCACCCCGACCTCCAACTCGAAGTCGAGCACCGAGCAGCCCGCCGGGATCGGCACCTCGTCGTGCGCGCCGTACGCCGCGTGGGGGTTGGTGAAGTAGAAGTTCGGCGCCCGGTACCACTCCTCGGGCACGTGCTCCAGTCCGTCCAGGGACTTCGAGACCCCCTCGATGTGCGCCTCGAACCCGACGAAGTCCCGGATGGACGGCGGCTTCAGCGGCGGCAGCAGCCGCACCTGATCCATCGTCAAGTCACTTGGCTGCCGCAGCGCTTCGGTGCCGGCCGCGTGCAGCACCTCCTGCTCCAGCAGGGTCAGTACGGTGACGCCCTCTGGCAGTGGATGGACGGTCCCGTCCCGGACGACCCCGGCGCGTTCCACGCCCTCGTACTCGTATGTCGCGAAACGCATCGCTCACTGCTCCCAGTGGTTGGTGTTGGTGACGGTCCCCGCGCTCAGATAGCCGGCGAAGAGCCCCTTGGGGTCGCGGGCGGCCCGGATCTCCCGCAGCCGACGCCACTGTTCGTCGCCCATGAACCTCAACTGCCGCACGGTGAAGTCCGAGTCGCCGAGGTACTGGCCGGCCGTGACCGGCTGCATGTCCGCCATCGCGCTGTCCAGCCAGGCGCGCAACTCCGTGTCCCGCGCGGGGTCGTCGTGAATGACGTAGGTGGCGCAGTAGATCTCCGACTGCAACGAGAAGGCCATGTCGGGGAGTTGGCGCAGCGGGGCCATCGAGAACCAGATGGTGAAGGTCTGCCGGGTGGGCTGCTCGGTGAAGGCCCTGCGGATCGCCGGCACGACCTCGTCGGCGGGGCCGGTCAGCCAGGCGTTGTCGACCAGGTAACGGTGGCCCTCGGGGTTGGCGGTGCGCTGGCCCGCCAACTGCTCCGCCAGCGTGGTCTGTTGGGCCTCGACGCGGAACAGGGCCCGGTCCGCGTACGGGTTGGCATGCAGCGGCGCCAGCGCCTCCGCGGCCTGCTCGGCGGTGTCGGTCATCGACACGCCCGTGACCAGCAGCACCGGCTCGTCCAGGTCGGGCGGTGTCTGCGTGAGCGCGACGATCTCCACCAGGTCCGAGACCGTGTGGTGCATGCCGTGCAGCCAGGTCATGACGTCGTCGAACAGGTCGAGCGGGTACGCGTGCACGGTGTGGCCGAGGTACCTCGGCAGCGGGCGGGTGCGGAGGTGGAATCGGGTGACGATGCCGAAGAAGCCCGGGCCCGCGCCGCGCGCCGCCCAGAACAGGTCGCTGTGGTGGGTCTCGTCGGCGCGCACCAACTCGCCCTCGGCGGTGACGACATCGATCGCCACGATGTTCTCCGCCGCCCAGCCCCAGCCCCGCGCGTTCCAGCCCTGCCCGCCCTGGAGCAGAAAGCCGCCGATGCCGACGGACGGGCAGTGCCCGCCGTTGAAGAAGCGGCCGAACTCCCCGAGATACGGGTTGAGTTCGTCGCCGCCCTTGACGCTGGGAGTCGCCGTCACGATCTCGGTCCCCGGGTCGTACGCCATCTCGCGGAAGCCCCCGAGGTCGATCAGCAGCGCGTCCTCGCGCACCGACCACGCGGCCCAACTGTGGCCGCCGGAACGGACGGCGACCTGCCAGCCCCGCTCCAGAGCGAGTCGTACCCCCTCCACGACGTCCTGCTCCGACTCGGCCATCAGGACGGCGGCCGGTGAACGGTCGTACGGGCGGCGGGCGTTGAAGACCCGGCCGAAGCAGGCCGTCCCGAAGTCCTCGTCGTCGGGGAGGTGGAGGGTGCCGGAGAAGCGGTTCCCTTGTGGGGGTTCGGGGGTCATCCCCCGATTGAATGCAGTCACGGGCGTACTCACTTGATCGCGATCGGGTTGACGGGGGCGCCCACCGCACCGGTGACCGGCAGCGGTGCGGCGACCAGCAGGAACTCGAAGACACCGTCGGCCGCGCAGTCCTCGGCCAGTGCCTCCAGGTCCCACATCTCGCCCAGTGGGAGGCCCATGTTGGGGATCGCTATCTGGTGCAGTGGGGACATCGCGGGCTGCGGAAACTCGTAAGGTCGTACCTCAAGTCCCCAGGTGTCGGAGGCGATCGCCGCGATCTCGGTGCGGTGCAGCCAGCCGAGGGTGGTGAAGGAGAGGCCAGGTGCGTCCCCGGCCGCGTATCCGCCCCATGCGCCGAGCCGCCGTACGCGGCCCAGTTGGCCGGTGCGGATCAGGACGAGGTCGCCGCGTCGGACCGAACTCGTCGCGCCCTGCGCCTCGATGGTGGCGCGCAGATGTTCCTCCAAGATGGGGAAGCCGTCAGGGAGTTCACCGTTCTCGTCGCCGACCGCGCGGCCCACGTCGAGCAGGACCCCGCGACTGGTGAAGGCGTCCTTCATGTGCTCGATGCCGGTGACCGAGTCGCCGTCGCCGTTGACGATGGTGCACGGACGGCCGTTCCACGCCTGCTTGTTGTCGTAGATGTGGCCGAGGCCGTCCCACTGAGTGGAGGCCTGCAACGGCATCACGATGTGGTCGTCGGCGCCGCCGAAGCCGTGCGGGAAACCCTGGGTGCCGGCCGCCGCGTCGGAACCGGTGTCCTTCATGTAGTGCACCGGGTTGATCCGGCCGCGGAAACCGCGCTGCGGGCCCGACTCGTTGAACTCCTGGGCGAGCGAGAAGGACCGCCCGCGCCGCACCAGGCCCACCGCGTGGGCGCGGATCGCGTCGTCGATGAAGTTCAGCGTGCCGAGCACGTCGTCCTCACCCCAGCGGCCCCAATTGCGGTAGGCGGAACGGGCCTTGGCGAGCTCTTCCTCGATCGGACCGAGGGCGGGGCGGGTCGTCATCGGGTGTGTCCTTTCAACAGCAGGTCGAGAGCGTTGCCTCCGGCGATCGCGGCCCGGTCGGTGGGAGCGAGCCCGGCCGCGTCCAGGCGGGCCACCGGGTCGTCGACACCCATGTCGAAGGGGTGGTCGGTACCGAGGACGACCCGGTCCGCGCCCACCTCCTCGACGAGTTGGCGCAGTGCGCGCGAGGTGTACACCAGGGCGTCGAACCACATCCGCCGCAGATAGGAACTGGGCAACTCGGCGCAGCCGCGCGCGTCCTCGCGTACCCGCCAGGCGTGGTCCGAACGGCCGATGTACGTCGGCAGATAGCCGCCGCCGTGCGCCGCCACCAGCTTCAGGCGCGGGAAGCGGTCCAGGACTCCGGTGAAGATCAGATGTGAGAGCGCGACCGTCGTCTCCACCGGCTGACCGACCGTGTTTCCCAGGTAGTCGGTCGCCAGGCGTTCGCCGAGGGAGCAGCCCCAGGGGTGGATGAACACGACCACGCCCAGCTCCTCCGCGCGCTGCCACACCACGTCGTGCGCGGGGTCGGCCAGTTCGCGGCCGTCGACCGTCGTGGAGACGCTGATGCCGTACAGGCCATGGTCGTTGACCGCCTGGTCCAGCAACGCGACCGCCAGGTCCGGGTGTTGGAGCGGGACGGTGCCCAGGCCGAACAGCCGGTCCGGCGCGGTGGCGCAGTGGGCGGCGACGGCCTCGTTGACGGTACGGGCGAGCCGGATCGCGAGATCCTGGTCCGCCCAGTAGTGGTGCATCGGCATCGGTCCGACCACCTGGATGTCGACGCTCATCGCGTCGAGGTCCGCGAGGCGGGTGGTGACGTCCGTCAACTTGGGCGCCAACCGCTGGAGTTGGGCGCGGTTGACGGCCAGGGACGCGGGGGAGTGGGCGCGTTGCTCGGCCGCGAGTTCGGCGGCAAACCCCGGGGTTCCCGCCACCAGGGCGTCGGCGGCGGGGACGGCGAGGTGGCCGTGGAAGTCGACCACGGGCGAGGCGGTCACGCCGCCGCCGTCAGGTTGTCGAGCGTCTCCGACATGATGCGGGCCGGGTCGGCGCCTGGTGTGCCGGGATGGATCTCCCAGTCGGCGAGCTGGAGGGAGTTCTCCAGGACCATCCGCACCCGGGGCAGTCGCCGGGCCATGAAGGTCTCCAGGGCCTTCTCCGTCGACTCGGCCCCGGTCACCAGCTCCGCCAGCAGCACCGCGTCCTCCATGCACATCGCCGCGCCCTGCGCGATCAGCGGCGGACAGGCGTGCACGGCGTCACCGATGACCATCGCACGGCCCCGGTGCCAGGGCTCGTCGACCAGGATCGCCTCGATCCACCGGTAGTCGACCGCCGTGTCGTCGGGCAGCGAGGCGAGGATCTTCCCCCAGGTCCCGCCGTACCCGGCGCCGCGCTCGCGCAGCAGGGAGAGCGGGGCGCGCGGGCCGATCAGCGAGGTGTCGAGGTTCTCGTCGAGGAGGTAGGCGTAGCACTGGTCCGGCGAGATCGGGCTGTAGCCGGCCTTGAAGCGCGGACCGCCGTAGTACACCTCGGCGCAGTCCATCTCGGCCGGACGGTCCGCTACGACCCGGAAGATCGACATGCCGACGGGACGGGGCTTGGCATCGATGCCGATCAGGGCGCGCATCGCCGAGTTGATGCCGTCGGCGCCCACGACGAGGTCGTAGCGGCCGGTCGATCCGTCCGTGAAAGCGACGTCCACATGGGCGGGCGACTGGTCGAGCCGCTCCACGCTCAGTCCGAGGCGCACCCGTACCCCGTGCCCGCGCACCGCGTCGCACAGCGCGTCCTGCAGATCCGAGCGCAACGCGCCCGCCGTGGACGGCAGTTCGGGCCCGCCGGTGTGCGGGGTGTTCAACTCGGTGATCAGCCCGCCGTCGGCCGAGCGCAGCCGCATGATGTCGAACGGCACCGCCCGGGCCAGCACCCGGTCCAGGACACCCACGGAACGCAGCGCCTTGAGCGCGTTGCCCTGGACGGTGATGCCATGGCCCACACCGAACCACTGCGGAGAGATCTCGACGAGCTCCACCTCGGCGCCCCGCTGGGCGAGCGCGAGACACAGCACGCTACCGGTGATGCCGCCGCCGACGACGAGCACCTTCTGTACGGGCATGGGCGATCCTTGCGAACGTAGACAGCGGAGTGGGGGTTATCGGGAGAAGCGGGCGCCGAGTTCGTGGAAGTGCTCGACGGCCGGCGGCTCGGCGAAGAACGGTCCGACCAGGGCCCGCCAGCGCGCGAAGGGCTCGGACTCCCGGAAGCCGACCATGTGTGCCTCGACCGAGTCCCAGCCGACCAACAGCAGGAAGACTCGCGGCCGTTCGACGCCTTGCAGCAGTTCGGCCCAGCGGAACCCGTCGGCCTCGGCCAGCACCTCGCGGGCCTTGCCGAACACCTCCGCGAACTCCCGCTCCCGACCCGCCTCGACGGTCAGCTCGGCATGCTCGACTATCACGTTCTTCTCCTCGGGAAAGTGGGTGCTCCGAGCCTGCGTGGGCGGTCGATCCACGGTCAACGGATCGAGGCATCGGCAAGGGGGACGTCATGCATCCCGTACGGCGATGGAGTCGTGGTCGAGCGGCCGGCGGGCCCGCCGCGCAACGGCATGGCGGGCAGGGACGGCCGGTGATGGCAGGCATCGCGGATCGCCATTTCCGCCGGGTCCCCGGGCTGCCTAGCGTCGAGGGCGAGCCCCCACCCGTACGAGGAGAGCGCCGTGCCCGATCCACAGCCCACCCATGCCGGACCCTTCGCACTCGGTACGTTCGCTGCCGGCGCGGCGGTCTTCCCCGGCCTGGTCACCGGTTCCCGAGTGCGCGACCTCTCCGACCTCGTGCCGTCGGTCCGGGAGCTCGTCGAGGAGTGGGGCGACTGGCTGCCCCGGCTGGCCGACCTCGCCGGGTCCTCCGACGGCACCTGGCACGACCTGGCTGCGCTGCGCGTCCTGACCCCTCTCGAGCCCGGCCAGATCCTCCAGAGCGGCGCCAACTACCGCAAGCACGTGGTCGATCTGGTCGCCGCCGAGAAGGAGAGCGTGCACGGCGCCACCCCCGAAGAGGCCCGCGCCGACGCCGAGCTGATGATGGACGAGCGTGCTCGCAACGGCGTTCCGTACGTCTTCCTCGGCTCCCCGCGCGCGATCAGCGGCCCCTACGACGACATCGTGCTTCCCGCGCTCGGCGAACAGCACGACTGGGAACTCGAACTCGCCCTCGTCATCGGGAAGTCGGGCAAGAACATCCCGGCCGAGGAGGCGATGGACCACGTCGCCGGATACACGATCTCGAACGACCTCACCACCCGCGATCGCCTCTACCGGCCCGACCTCAAGGCCATCGGCACCGACTGGTTCACCGCCAAGAACGCCGACACCTTCCTGCCGACCGGGCCCTTCCTCGTACCGGCCGCCTTCGTCGGCGACCCCGGGGACCTGCGGATCACTCTGCGCCACAACGGAGTTGTGCGCCAGGACGAGTCGACGAAGGACATGATCTTCGACATCCCGCGGCTCATCGCCTATGTCTCCACGACCACCACCCTGCGCCCCGGCGACCTGCTGCTCACCGGCTCCCCGGCCGGCAACGGCGCGCACTGGGGCGTCTTCCTGAAGCCCGGCGACGTCGTCGAGTCGGAGATCACCGGCCTGGGCCACCAGCGCAACACCGTCAGGAGCGGACAGTGACCTTCCAGCCCATCACCCATCTGCGCCATGTCGACCTGGCCGTACCGGACTTCGCCCGCCAGCGCGCCTTCTACGGCACCACCTGGGGCCTGACCGAGGTCGCCAACGACAGCGGTGTCGCCTTCTTCGCCGCCGAGGGCAGCCCCGAGCAGTACATCGTCCGCATCCGCGAGGACGAGCGGAAGCGGATGGACCTGGTCGCCTTCGGGGCCGTCTCACCGGAGGCTGTCGACGAGTTGCACGGACGGCTGGGGCGGGCCGGGGTCCAACTCCTCGGCGAGCCCGGTGCGTTGGACACCCCGGGTGGTGGCTACGGCTTCCGGTTCTTCGACCCGGACGGGCGGGTCGTCGAGGTCTCCGCCGACGTCGCCACCCGCGCCCACCGGAAGATCGAAGAGCGCGAGGCGATCCCCGTGCGGCTCTCGCACTGTGTGGTCAACTCCCAGAATCCGGAAGGGCTTCGCGACTTCTACGTACAGCACCTCGGGTTCCGGCTGACCGACACCCTGTACTCGACGCACATGGGCGACCTCATGTACTTCCTGCGGTGCAGCCCGCTCCATCACTCCTTCGCGATCGCCCGGGGACCCCATGTCTCCCTGCACCACGCCTCGTTCGAGATGCGCGGGGTCGAGGAGTACATGCGGGGCACGGGACGGGCGCTGCGCGCCGGGACCCGGCTGACCTGGGGGCCCGGCCGGCATCTCGCGGGCGACAACACCTTCTCCTACTTCCACGACCCGCACGGCAACACCGTCGAGTACACGACCGAACTCGCCGTCCTCGAAGAGGACTTGTGGCACCCGGGCCGCCATGACGTCGACGACCCGATCACCCAGGACCAGTGGGGCACCGCCGACCCGATGAGCGAGTCGGTCGCCAAGGAGCAGTTCAACGACCCCGACGTGCTCTTCGTGGCGCCCCCTGTCTGACACCCCCTTTGTCGCGAACCACCCGCAGAAAGGCCGCAGTTGTGGCAACGATCCTGAAGCACGCCGTGCCCAAGTCGGAGGTGGCCGCCTCCCTCGACCAGGTGCGGGAGACCGTGACCGGCGTCATCGCGGACATCCGTGAGCGCGGCGACGAGGCCGTGCGCGCCTACTCCGAGAAGTTCGACAAGTGGAGTCCCGACTCCTTCCGACTGTCCGACGCGGAGGTCGAGAAGATCGTCGCGTCGGTGCCGCAGCAGGTCATCGACGACATCCGCTTCGTCCAGGACCAGGTGCGCACCTTCGCCCGCCACCAGCTCGACTCCTTGCGGGAGTTCGAGGTGGAGACCCTGCCGGGTGTGCGCCTCGGGCAGAAGCACATCCCCGTGCAGGCGGCCGGCGCCTACATCCCCGGAGGCCGCTACCCGCTCACCGCCTCCGCCCACATGACCATCGTCACCGCCAAGGTCGCCGGCGTGCCCCGGGTCGTCGCCTGTACGCCGCCCATCCACGGCGAGATCCCGGCCGCCACCGTCGCCGCCATGCACCTCGCCGGCGCCGACGAGATCTGGCTGCTCGGCGGAGTGCAGGCGGTGGCCGCCATGGCCGTCGGGACGGACACGATGCGACCGGTGAACCTCATCGCCGGACCCGGCAACGCCTATGTCGCCGAGGCCAAGCGACAGCTCTTCGGGGAGATCGGCATCGACCTGTTCGCCGGACCGACCGAGATCCTCGTCCTCGCCGACGAGCAGGCCGACCCGTTCGTGTGCGCCGTCGACCTGCTCTCCCAGGCCGAGCACGGCCCGGACTCCCCGGCCGTCCTCATCACCACCTCCCGCGAGGTCGCCGAGCAGACCATCGCCGAGGTGGAACGCCTGCTGCCCGGCATGCCCACCCGCGACTTCGCCGGGCCCGCCTGGCGCGACCACGGCCAGGTGCACGTCGTCGACACGCTCGACGAGCTGTACGCCCTCGCCGACGAGTTCGCCTTCGAGCACGTGGAGGTGCTGACCGCCGAACCCCGCCTCGCGCTGGAGCGCATGACCCAGTACGGCGCCCTGTTCCTCGGCGAGGGCACCTGTGTGTCGTTCGGCGACAAGGTCATCGGCACGAACCATGTGCTGCCCACACGTGGTGCCTCGCGCTATACCGGCGGCCTGTGGGTGGGGAAGTACCTCAAGACGGTGACCTACCAGGAGGTCACCGACACCGACTCGCAGACACTGCTCGGCCGACTGTGCGGACGGGCGGCCCGCGTCGAACTGTTCGAGGGACACGCCCGCTCCGGTGACGTACGCGCCGCCAAGGCCGCGGGCGACGAACTGCCCTGGAACACCGCATGACGCTGGACGGTCGTACGGCACTGATCACCGGCGGCGGCGGACCGCTGGGCCGTGCCTTCGCGCTCGCCCTCGCGGACGCCGGTGCCCGCGTGATCCTCGTCGGGCGCAACGAGACGGCGCTCGCGGAGGCGGCGGCACATGTGGGGAAGGACGGCGGACAGGCCCGTACGGCCGTGTGCGACATCTCCGCCCCCTCCGCTGTCGGCGCCCTGGCCGCCCAACTCGCCGACGAGGACGTGTCGTTGCTCGTCAACAACGCCGGAGTCGCGGGCCCCGTCCGGCCCCTGGTCGACATCGAGCCGGACGAGTGGGACGACGTGTTCGCCGCCAATGTCCGGGGCGTCTATCTGATGTGCAGGGCCTTCCTGCCGCCGATGCTCGCGGCCGGACGCGGTGACATCGTCAACGTGGCCTCGGTCAGCGGCAAGCGTCCGCTGCTCAACCGCACCCCGTACACCGCCTCCAAGATGGCGCTGCTGGGACTGACGCGGACGCTGGCCGGGGAGGTCGGACCGCGGGGGATCGCGGTCAACTCCCTTTCCCCGGGCCCGGTTCGGGGACCGCGCATGGACCGCAACTTCCGGCTCACCGCCGAACTGACCGGCTGCACGGTCGCCGAGGCCGAACGCGACTTCGCCTCCCGGGCCGCCCTCGGCCGGCTCGTCGAGGAGCACGAGGTCGCCCAGGCGCTGGTGGCGATGCTCGCGATGCCCGGCCTGTGCGGGGCCGACATCGACCTGTCGGCGGGGATGATCGCCCCGGCGTAGCGGAACCGCGTGCGGAAAACGGTGAGGTGGACGGCCGACGGGCCGCCCGCCTCACCGGCATGTCCGAGCCCGCCCACCCGCTATGACAACTCTGTGTGACCGCCATGAAATGGTCGGCGTGATCCGAGGCATCGGACTCCCATATGTGTGTGCCGCCCGCCTGTTCCCTGGTTCTCGGGGCTGCTTAAGTCGTCCCTCGTGCGCACCTTCGGTGCCGCCGCCGGGCCCGTCCGCATACCGCGTTCGACGGCCGGCCGGTCACACTGCGCAACGGCGCATCGATCCCTGGGAAGGCAAGCAATGACGCTGATCACCCGACGCTCGGTCCTGATCGCCGGTACCGCCACGGCCGGAGCCGTACTGGTGCCGGCGGTCTCCGCCACCGCCGCGCCGACGGCCAAGAAGGCTTCGGGCACGCGGATCTCGGTCGGATCCGGTGAGACGTACACGGTCGCCGCGACGACCCGCGTGAGCGAGCTGACCATCGCGCCCGGCGGGAAGATCGTCGCCCCGGACGGCTCCAGCCTCTCGCTGACCGTCGACGGCGTGGAGACCGGCCAGCTGCTCACCGCCACCGGCGCCACGGCCACCCTGATCCAGGCCGGCACCTACCGGGGCGACGTCGTCCTGACCGTCGCCGCGGCCAACGAGGTGACGTACCAGACGCTCACCTTCCCGTTCCGGCAGGCGGTGTACGTGGACGGCGACGGCGTGGTCAAGGACAAGTCCGTCCTCGCTGCCGTCCTCGGCGGCAAGCTCACCGACGCGTACGCCAGGAACGTGTCGATCACCTCGACCGGCGAGTGCTTCGACGGCGTGTACGTCCAGGACGCCACCTACACACTTGACCGGCCGTCCATCTCCCTCACCGGCAACGGCCGTTCGGACTTCGCGGGCTACGGCGCCGCCGTCGTCGGCGACGGTTCCTCGACCACGCTGGTCCTCGACGGTGCCCGCATCGATACCAAGGGAGTCGTCCGCACCGCCGTCATCGCCGACGACGGTGCCAACGTCCTCGTCAAGGACTCCGTCCTCCGCACCCGCAACGGCCTACTGCCCGCCGACTACCAAGCCACCGTGGAAACGCCCTACATGGAGTCCGTGCCCTGGATGCTCGGCCTCGACGGCAACGTCCGCGCCACCAACCTGATCGGCGCCAACAGCAAGGCCACCTACCTCAACTCCACGATCTTCTCGGAGACTTGGGGCGCCCTGTCGGTCGAGGGCGGCAGCGGACTCAAACTGACCGCGATCAACAGCCACTTCGGCAACACGGGGGAGTACGGCTACGGCACCTACGCCATCGGCGACGCGACCGTGCGGGTGCTCGGCTCCCGGCTCGACGTCGGCAGCTACGCGACCATCATCGCGGGCCCGGCAGCTGTCGTGCACTACGGCGACAGCACCAAGGCCGCTGTCTCCGCGCTCAACACCGAGCTGGAACTCGGGCTGTCCAAGGGTGAGTTGGCGTCGATCCCGGTGCGCAGGACGGTCGTGAACTCCGGGCACTTCGGCTACATGTTCTTCGGGACCGGCCAACTCACCCTCGACGGCGGCACGCAGATCAACTCCGAGCGGGCCACCTTCCTCAACAAGGGGCAGCAGACCACGATCAGCGTCGACGGCTCCCAGGGCGCCCGGCTCAACCCGCGCGACGGGATCATCCTCCAGATGATCGAGCTGGACGACCCGGGCCCGGTCCCGGTCAACGGCAAGATGATGAACATCGGCGTCTACACCGAGCCGACGGGCGACCCGGCGAAGGACGCGAGCTTCGACCCGACCGCCGTGCACACCACGGACGGAGCCGCCACCTTCAACTCCATAGCCTTGAAGGGCGACTTCTACAACGGCATGCGCAAGGGCAAGAACATGGTCCTCACCTTCGAGGACACGAGCGTCGAGGGCGTCATCTCCGCGACGACGGCCAAGCACCGCGTCTCCAGCATCGACGCGTCGACCTTCTACGAGCTGGGCATCGTCAGCAACACCGTGGGAGCCGCCGTCAACAACGGCGCGATCGTGCAGCTGAACAGCGGCTCGACGTGGACGGTCACCGGCACCTCGTACCTGACCCGGCTCGCCCTCGCCGCCGACGCGACCGTCAGGGCGCCCCGGGGCAAGAAGGTCACGCTGACGGTCGACGGGACGGCCACGGCGATCACGGCCGGCCAGACCTACACCGGCGCGCTCACACTGACCGTCGGGTAGGTCACGCCGGAGGCGCGGTCCTCACCCGAGCCGCGCCTCCGCCTCCTTGGCGATCTGCTCGAACTGCGCCGCCATGGCCTCCTGGAGAGCCTGGGCGCCCGACAGCGGACGGACCATGACCGTCAACTCGTCGATCAGGCCCGCCTCGTTGACGTGGATGAAGTCGCAGCCGGTCAGCTCACGGTCGCCGACCCGGGTACGGAACACCAGCGCGTGGTCGGCGCCGTCCGGGTCGCCGATCTCCCGCTCGTACCGGAAGTCCTCGAAGACCCGCGCGACGGCGTGCAGGATCGCCGCCGTGATCGCCTTCCCGGGATACGGCTTGAACACGACCGGGCTGGTGAAGACCACGTCCTCCGCCAGCAGCGCCTCGACGGCGTCCATGTCCTGCGCCTCGACCGCCTCACGGAACGCACGCATCGGCTCACCTCATAGTCAATTTGTTGAGTAGGTGTGGATGAGACTAATCAACCGCTGTTAGCGTGTCCACATGTCCCTCAAGTACGCGGTCCTCGCGGCCCTCCTGGAAGGCGAGGCCTCGGGCTACGAACTGGCCAAGACCTTCGACGTGTCGCTGGCGAACTTCTGGCCCGCGACACCGCAGCAGCTCTACCGCGAACTGGAACGCCTCGCCCAGGACGGGCTGATCGAGGCACGGGTCGTACAGCAGGAACGCAGGCCCAACAAAAGGATGTTCACGCTCACCGAGGTCGGCCGGCGCGACCTCGACACCTTCGCCGCCGAGCCGCCCAGGCGCCCCACCGCCATCCGCGACGAGTTCCTCATCAAGATCCAGGCCATGGACGGCACCGACCCCGCCGTCATCCGCGAGCTGGTCGAGGAGCGCAGGTCGTGGGCGCGCGGCAAGCTCGACCGCTACGAGCGGGTACGGGACCGGCTCCTCGACGGGCGGACCGAGGAGGAGTACCTCCGGGACGCCGACCGCATCGGGCCGTATCTCACGCTGATGGCCGGGATCACCTTCGAGGAGGAGAACCTGCGCTGGTGCGAACGCGTTCTGGCGATCCTGAAGCACCGGGTTGCCCTAGGCTGACCCGGATGTTCAGCCCCGAAGGTCCCAGTCTGCGTGAACTCGCCGTCCAGGCACTGTCGTCCGTCGAGCACGGCTACGACCTGCTGGCGCCCAAGTTCGACCACACCCCTTTCCGGACACCGGCCTCGGTGCTCGACGCGGTCGCCTCGGCACTGCGCGGCATAGGGCCCTTCGACGACGGACTCGACCTGTGCTGCGGCACCGGGGCGGGCGCCGAAGCGCTGACGACCGTGTGCCAACGGAGCGTCACCGGCGTCGACTTCAGCGCGGGCATGCTCGCGGTCGCGCGAGAGCGCGTGAAGAGCGACGAACCGAGCGTTTCGTGGGTGCGCGGTGACGCGCGGGCCCTGTCGTTCGGGGCGGACTTCGACCTGGTGGTCAGCTTCGGCGCGTTCGGGCACTTCCTGCCCCGTGAACTGCCGGGGCTGTTCGGTCAGGTGCACTCCGTGCTGCGGCCCGGCGGACGCTTCGCGTTTCCCCTCCTGGCGCCGCCGCGCCCCACCTCGCCCGCGTACTGGATGCTGTCCGGCTTCGACGCGGTGATGAAGGTCCGCAACGCCGTGTGGCGACCGCCCTTCGTCATGTACTACCGGGACTTCCAACTCGGCTTCGTGCGCCGGGAGTTGCAGCGGATCGGCTTCGCCGTCGACCTCTACGCCCTGCCCGAGTTCGGGGACCGCGGCGACGGCAGCCCCCGCGTCCGCATGGTCGCGGCGCGACGGCTGCCGTAGCGGCTGGCGCGGGCGTCAACTCGTCGCGGACGCCGCCGACTTGATGACCTTCGTGACCAGGTCGGGGTGGGAGATCATCACCACGTGCGAGGCGTCCACCACGACGGTGTGCGAGCCCGCCCGCTTGGCCTCGAAGCGTTCCAGGTCGGGTGCGATCGCCCGGTCCTGCGCCGCCACGACCGCCCACGACGGGATGTCGTGCCAGGCCGCCGCCGTGGTGACGTCCGTGAACGCCGCCGAGCTGATGGGGCGTTGAGAGGCGCCCAGCAGCGCGGAGGTGGACTTCGGGAGGTCGGCGGTGAAGACCGCGTGGAACTTCGCGGTCTGGATGGCCAGATCGGTACCGCCCGAGCCGTCGGGCAGCGGCTGCAGCGCGTCGTTCAGCTGTGACCCGGGGAACCGCGCGGCGAGTTCGCCCAGTTGCTCGCCCTTGTCGGGCACGAAGGCCGCGACGTACACGAGCGCCTTCACGCTCGGGTCGCCCGCGGTCGCCTGGGTGATCACCGCGCCGCCGTAGGAGTGCCCTACGACGACCTTCGGGCCGTCGATCGTCTTGAGGAGCGCGGAGAGATAGGCGGCGTCCGAGGTGAGTCCGCGCAGCGGATTGGCGGGGGCCACGACCGTGTAGCCCGCCTTCTGCAGTCGGGAGGTCACGGCCGACCAGCTGGACGCGTCGGCGAACGCGCCGTGCACCAGGATCACGGTCGGCTTCGGTGCGGGGTGCTTGCCTCCGGTGGCGGGTGCCGCCGAGGCGGGGAGAGCGGTGGCCGCGAGGGTGCCTGCTGCGGCAACTGCCCCCAGCAGTAAGGGTCTACGGGACATCGTCATCGGTCAGCTCCAGAGGAGGTCGAGGAGATCGGCGTAGAACGCTTGCTCGTAGGTGTCCGTCCGGAAGTTCAGGCGTAGCGGCGCACGAACGACAGGGCGGTGTCGGCGACTTCCTGCCAGCCGCTGTCGATGGTCAGCGCGTGGCCCCGGCCCTTGATCTCGGTGATCTCGGTGACGCCCTTGTTGTGCTGCTGCTTCTTGTAGGAGGCGTTGGCGATCGACCAGGGCACGGTGTGGTCCTTCTCGCCCGAGATGATCAGGAGCGGCCCCCGCTCGGGGTTCTCCGTGTCGACCTTGGCCTCGGTCCACGGGTTGAGGTTCGCCGTGGCCGCCTGGAACAACGGGGCACCGGGCGCGGGCACCGCGTACGTCTCGTACAGCTCCCGTGCCTCCTCCTCGCTGACGGCGTTGGCGAATCCGTAGCGGAACTGGTCGTAGGTCAGGGGGACCGCGCGATTGCGGTTGGCGGGGTTGCTGAGGACCGGGGCGGAGGAGCGCAGCGCGGACACCGGCAACGGCAGCACGCCCCGGAAGGGCGCCGGGTCGATGGCCACGGACACGGCGGACAGCCCGCGTCCGGCGAGGATCTGGGTGAGCAGTCCGCCGAAGGAGTGGCCGACGATCGCCGGTTTGCGCGTCAGCGTGCCGATCAACTGCGCCAGATGGTCGGCGACTTGGCCGACCGTCTTGCCCGCCATGACCTCGGGGTGCTCGTTGGCCTCGGCGACCGTCTCCGGGTCGTCGGGCCAGGACAGGGAGACCGGCGCGTACCCGGCCTGCTCGAAGTGGGCTGCCCAGCGGTCCCAACTGCTCGGCAGCAGCCACAGACCGTGGACGAAGACGACCGGCGTACGTTCGACGGCGTTCGCCTTTTCGATCTGTTGTACGTCGATGTGGGTCATGTTCGGAAGTATGCGTCGACGGGTGTGCCGGAGTCCCGCATATGACAGCACTGGGCGGAGGGGGACGCCATTGTCGCGGCCTGGGTGATCTCCTACGCTGAACGGCGTGTGGCCAAGAGTGCTGTCCGGGAACGGAGTTGCGCATGCTCAGCAAGGGTGAAGCCGGCGAGGCGGTCCGCCTGGCCAAGGTCAAGACCGGTGTCACATGGGCCCAGTTGGCCGAGGCCGTCGGCAGACCGCTCGCCTGGACCACGGCGGCGCTGCTCGGCCAGCACCCCATGACCAAGGACGAGGCGGCGACGGCCGCCGCCCTCCTCGAACTCGGCGAGGACGCCGCCCTCGCCTTCCAACTCCAGCCGACCCGTGGCGCGTTGGACGCGGCGGTGCCCGTGGACCCGACGATCTACCGGCTCTACGAGGTCATCCAGGTCTACGGCCCCACCATCAAGGAACTGATCCACGAGCAGTGCGGTGACGGCATCATGAGCGCCATCAACTTCCGCCTCGACGTCAGCCGGGTGCCCGATCCGGCGGGGGACCGGGTCGTCATCACCCTCGACGGGAAGTACCTCCAGTACCAGTGGGAGTGACCACGAGGTGCTCCTCGGCCCAGACGGCCAGCGCGGCGAGCGGGATCAGGAAGGCGTCGCCGTGCGGGGTGAGGGCGTAGGAGGAGCGCAGCGGCGGACCGTGGTGCACGGTGCGGGTGAGGAGGCCGGCGACGGCCAGTTCGTGGAGGCGGTCGGCGAGCATGCGGTCGCTGATGCCGGGCACCCGCTCGCGTACTTCACCGAACCCTGCGGGGCCCTTGGCCAGCGCGGCGAGGACCAGGCCGCTCCAGCGTTTGCCGAGCAGGGCGAAGGCGCCGGTCAACGCGTCGATGGGCGGCGGGAGTTGGGGGCGCTGAGGCGCCGCTGAGGTGGGCTGGTTCGTCATGCTGGGCTCCGGCGGCGCGAAGACCGCGTCCGCGGTCTTCGCGCCGGTTCGATGTCGTGGTGCCTGACTGTGTGGGTTCAGCCCATGTGGATCGGGGCGGCGCCTTCGGTGTGTTGCTGTCGGCCGGCGTTCACGGCGAACACGGTCACGGCGGCACCGGCGACGAACACCACCCCGGCGGCGACGAACGCCATCGTGTAGCCGTGCGTCAGTGCGTCCCCCGCCTTCGATACGAGCCCCAAGTCCTTTGTGGCCAGGCCCCGATAGAGGGCGCCGGCCGCACGGGGCAGCTTGTCGTCGGCCGCCGAGTTCGAGATCGTCGACAGGACGGCGAGGCCCAGGGCGCCACCGATCTGCTGGGCCGTGTTGAGCAGGGCCGAGGCGATGCCGGTGTCCTGGTGGGCGACACCGCTCACCGCGCCGAGCGTCATCGGGACGAAGCTCATGCCCAGGCCGAGGGCGGTGACGAACATGGCGGGCATGAGATGCCCGGCGTAGGACGAGTCCGGCTCCAGGGTGGCGAACCAGAACATGCCGACTGCCGCGACCAGTAGGCCCGGTGCCGCGATCGACCGGGGCGCGATGTGGGCGACGAGCTTGGAACTGATGCCCGCTGCCGCTGCCATGCCGAAGCTGAACGGCAGATACGCGAAGCCGGTCTTGATGGGGCTGTAGCCCAGGATCAGCTGCATGTAGAGCGTCAGGAAGTAGAAGAACGCGAACATGCCGGAGCCGATGAACAGCATGGTGGCGTAACTGCCCCACCGATTACGGTCGTTGAACAGGCGCAGCGGCATCATCGGGTCCGGCGTACGGGACTGGAGGAACAGGAACGCCGCCAACAGGACGGCCGCGACCGCGAAGCAGCCCAGCGTGAGGCCGTTGGTCCAGCCGTGCTCGCCGCCGCGCGTGATGCCGTAGACCAGGGAGATCAGGCCGCCGGTTCCGGTGACGGCGCCGGGGACGTCGAGGCGGCCGGGGTGGCGCTGTGCCTCGACGAGGCTGCGGGTGCCGGCGAGGACGGCGAGGCCGATCGGGATGTTGACGAAGAACACCCAGCGCCAGTCCAGCACATCGGTGAGCAGGCCGCCGAGCAGCAGACCGACCGTGGCACCGAGGCCGCCCATCGCGGCGTACACGCCCATCGCCCGGTTGCGGGGCCTGCCCGCGGGGAACGTGGTCGTGATCAGCGCCAGCGCATTCGGTGCGGCGAGGGCCGCGCCGACGCCCTGGAGGATGCGCGCGCCGATCAACAGGCCCTCGTTCGGGGCGAGTCCACCGAGCAGGGACGCGAGGGTGAAGACGGCGACGCCCACCTGGAAGATCCGGCGGCGGCCGAACAGGTCCCCGGCCTTTCCGCCGAGCAGCAGGAGACCGCCGAAGGCCAGCGCGTACGAGTTGACGATCCACGCCAGATTCGCGTCGGAGACACCGAGGTCGGTCTGGATGGCGGGCAGGGCGATATTCGTGATGGTGGCATCGAGGATGACCATCAGCTGGGCCGCCGCGATGACGAACAGGGCGAGACCGAGATGTCGGTCTCCGGGGGCGGTGCCGGAATGCTCCGGTGCCGTGGAAGTGACGGTGGCCACGCTCTCAGCAGACATGGTTCAAGAACTCCAGGGAGTGCCGCGAACAGGGAAAGGTGAGAGTGAACGGAATCCGGTGAGAAGCGGAACACTCGCTGTGCAATCCGAGGTCGGGGCACCGGACACGGCACATCGCTCGACCTCGGGACGAGTGCTCACCGTAGCAGCGATTCACCGTCGGTCGTGACCCGACAACTCCCTTTCCGGTGTTGCCAATATCGCCCTTGACGAAATCATCATTGGTGTGGGCAACGGGAATTCGAGACGCTCGGCAATTGCCCACACTTTCCGGGAAAAAGCAAACAGTTCAAGCGGACCGGAGGGTATTGAGCCGGGCGGCCTGGCGGGTCAGATGGTCGCGCTCGGCGAGATTGGGGGCCTTGTGTGCAGCCTCCGCGTACAGCCGTGCCGCCGTCTTCAGGTCGCCGTCGCGCTCGTGGAGGTACGCCGCCACCGCCGTATGGCGGGGGAGCGAGTCGTCCAGGGCCGCGAGTGCGGTCAGACCCGCGCGCGGGCCGTCGGCCTCGCCGACCGCCACCGCGCGGTTGAGGCGGACCACCGGACTGTCGGTCAGGCCGACGAGTTCGTCGTACCACTCGACGATCTGCACCCAGTCCGTCTCCTCGGCCCTGGGCGCGTCCGCGTGCAGCGCCGCGATCGCGGCCTGCGCCTGGAACTCGCCCAACCGGTCCTGGGCGAGGGCGAGTTGGAGGATCGTGACGCCCTCGGCGATCAACTTGGTGTCCCACCGCTCGCGGTCCTGCTCGGCGAGCGGCACCAGGCTGCCGTCCGGCGCGGTCCGGGCGGCGCGGCGGGCGTGGTGGAGCAGCATGAGGGCGAGCAGGCCCGACACCTCGGGGTGGTCGATCACGCCCGCGACCTGCCGGGTGAGCCGGATGGCCTCGGCTGCGAGGTCGACATCGCCGGAGTAGCCCTCGTTGAAGACCAGGTAGAGGACGCGCAGCACGGTGGCCACATCGCCGGGCTGGTCGAAGCGCACACCGGACACGGTGCGCTTGGCCCGGCTGATGCGCTGTGCCATCGTCGCCTCGGGCACCAGATAGGCCTGGGCGATCTGCCGGGTGGTGAGCCCGCCGACCGCGCGCAGCGTGAGCGCGACCGCCGACGACGGCGTCAACGACGGGTGGGCGCACAGGAAGTAGAGCTGGAGCGTGTCGTCCGTCGCGGGCGCGGGGCCGGGAGCCGGCTCTTCGTCCACCCGGTCCTCGCGTCTACGGCGGGCCGTGTCCGCCCGCGTCGCGTCGAGGAACCGCCGCCACGCCACCGTGACGAGCCACCCCTTCGGATCGCGCGGCGGATCCTCGGGCCAGACCCGGACCGCCTCGACGAGCGCGTCCTGTACGGCGTCCTCGGCCGCCGCGAAGTCTGCTCCGCGGCGGACGAGGATGCCGAGCACGCTCGGCGTGAGGCTCCTCAGCAGGACCTCGTTCACTTGAAGGTGCAGTCCGTGGTGGTGGAGTGCACGCCCAGGAACGGGCGCAGCTCCAGCCACTCGTGGATCGGCTTGCCACCGGCACCGGGGGCGGCCGACAGCTCACCGGCCAGCTCCACAGCCCGCTCGTAGCTGTCGACGTCGATGATCATCCAGCCGGCGATGACGTCCTTGGTCTCGGCGAACGGGCCGTCGGTGACCGGCGGGCGCCCCTCGCCGTCGTAGCGGACGAACGTCCCCTCGGGCGAGAGGGCCTGGCTGTCGACGTACTCGCCGGTCTTCTCGAGACGGGCCGCGAAGTCGTTCATGTACTGCACGTGGGCCGTGATCTCCTCGGGCGTCCACTGGTCCATGGGGACGTCGTTCACGGCGGCGGGGGCGCCGCGGTAGTGCTTCAGCAGCAGGTACTTGGCCATGGTCGTTCTCCTCGGTGCCGGTGCGAGCCATTGTGGTCGCGTTCACCTCGGGGACGGAGCCGGGCGCGGGTTCTCGACATCGGCGGGCAGGTTTTTTCGCCGCGAGTTTCGCGAGGGCTGTGGGGGATGGCGGAAAGGGAGGCGTGTCCACTCCTCTTCCCTTCTTAACGTATAGCGCACCGGGGGGCTTGCGGCAAGGCCCCCGTCGTACCGCAGAATGTCCGGCCTGAGGGCATGACCTGCGGAAATGGGAGTCGCGGAATGCGTGTGCTGTTGACGACGTGGGGATCGCGCGGGGATGTCGAACCCGTCGCGGGACTCGCGGCCCGACTGCTGGAACTCGGCGCGGAGGTGAGCGTGGCCGCGCCGCCGGACGAGGAGTTCGTGGAGCTGCTGGACCGGGCCGGGGTGCCGCTGCTGCCGCTCGGGCCGTCGGTGCGCTCGGTGGTGACCGGGGCGAAGCCGCCGACGGCGGCGACCGCGTTCCGGCTCGCGCCCGAGCTGGTGGCCGCCCGGTACGAGACGCTGCTGCCGGCGGCCGAGGGGTGCGATGTGCTGCTGGCGAGCGGTCTGATGCCGACCGGTGCCCGCTCGGTGGCCGAGAAACTGGGCATCCGCTATGTGTTCGCCTGCTTCCACACGGCCGGGCTGCCGTCGTCGAAGTACCGGCCGATGTCGCGGCCCGGCCACCAGTCCTCGGCGGAGGAGACCGACATCAAGGTGCTGTGGGAGGAGGACGCCCAGCGGGTGAACGCCCTGTACCGCGAGGCGGAGAACCGGCACCGGGCGGCGATCGGCCTGCCGCCGGTCGACAACGTCCGCGACCACGCGTTCACCGAGCGGCCGTGGCTGGCAGCGGACCCGGACCTGTTCCCGTGGCAGGACCAGACGGATCTCGACCTGGTGGTGACCGGACCGTGGATCCTGCCCGACGAACGCCCGCTCCCCGCGGATCTGGAGGCGTTCCTGAAGGCGGGCGAGCCGCCGGTGTACGTGGGCTTCGGCAGCATGGCCCTACGTACCTCGCCGGATGTCGGCAGGGACGCCATCGCGGCGGTGCGGGCGAAGGGCCGCCGGGTCGTCCTCGGCCGTGGCTGGGCGCAACTGGCCGCCGTCGACGACCGGGACGACTGCTTCGTGGTGGGTGAGGTCAATCACCAGGCGCTGTTCGGGCGGGTGGCAGCCGTCGTACACCACGGTGGGGCGGGCACCACGACGGCGGCCACCATGTCCGGCGCGCCCCAGGTGGTCGTGCCGCAGATCGTGGACCAGCCATACTGGGCGGCACGGGTGGCCGAGCTGGGCATCGGCGTCGCACACGACGGTCCGACACCGACCTACGACTCCCTGTCGGCCGCGCTCACCACCGTCCTGGCCCCCGAGATCCGGGACCGGGCACGGACTGTGGCCGGCCTGCTCCGCACCGACGGGACGACAGTGGCCGCGAAGATGCTCCTCGACCCGGCCGGCGGGGAAAGGCCGCCCACGCGCGCGTGAACCGGCCGAACCCCGCACACGAGAAGCCGAACCCCGAACACGAGAACCCGTACGCACCGGTCCCCACGGCCTGCCGCCCGCACGGCCGTGAGCGACCTCAGAACGGAATTGATGCCGTGAACCCCCTGACCACCAGCGCCTTCGACCTCCCCGACCGGCTCTCCGCCAAGGCCGCCCCGGCGCTGATCGCCGGTGACGAGCAGCACTTCGTGGCGATCGCGGAGTGCCTCGACCAGTCGATCGCGGAACTGACCGAGCAGCTCGACGCCGAGCGCAGGGCGCCCGGTGGCATCGGCCGGGCGGCGATGGACCGGGACACGGAGATCCACCGGCTCACCACACGGCTGCGGACCCTACGACGCTTCGGCCTGGACCTGTGTCTCGGCCACATGGTCGATGCCAACACATCCGAGCCCGTCTACATCGGGCGGCTCGGTCTCACGGACAGCACGGGCCGACGGCTGCTGCTGGACTGGCGGTCCCCGGCGGCCGAGCCGTTCTTCGGCGCCACCCACGCCAACCCGATGGGGCTGGCGAGCCGCCGCAGTTACCGCTGGACGCGCGGTCGGATCAGCGACTACTGGGACGAGGTGTTCACGGCGGACGGCTTCGTCGGGCACGCCGCGCTCGACGACCAGTCCGCGTTCATCGCGAGCCTCGGCGGCAACCGCTCGGGCCGGATGCGCGATGTGCTCGGCACCATCCAGGCCGACCAGGACGCCATCATCCGCGCGGGATCACGCGGTGCGCTCGTCGTCGACGGTGGTCCCGGCACCGGCAAGACCGTCGTCGCCCTGCACCGCTCCGCCTACCTCCTGTACTCCGACCCGCGCCTGGGTCATCGCAGGGGCGGTGTCCTGTTCGTCGGTCCGCACCGGCCCTACCTGGACTACGTCGCCGACGTCCTCCCCAGCCTCGGCGAGGAGGGCGTGCAGACCTGCATCCTGCGGGACCTCGTGGCGGAGGGGGCGGCTGCGGGCATCGAGGCCGATCCGGAGGTGGCCCGGCTGAAGTCGTCCGTGGAACTGGTGCGGGCGATCGAACCCGCCGTCCGGTTCTACGAGGAGCCGCCCACCAAGGGCATGAACGTCACCACCCACTGGTCCGACATCTGGCTCAGCGCGGAGGACTGGGCCGTGGCGTTCGAGGCGGCCGAACCCGGCACCCCGCACAACGAGGGACGCGAGCAGGTCTGGCAGGAACTGCTCACCATCCTGGTCGAGAAGCACGAGGACACCACCCCCGCCCAGGACGGCGCGGTCACCCCCGCCCTGCTCCGCAAGTCGCTGCGCCAGAACCGCGAACTGCTCACCGCCTTCAACCGCGCATGGCCGCTGCTCGAAGCGGCCGACCTGGTAGGGGACTTGTGGACGGTGTCGGCCTATCTGCGCAAGTGCGCCCCCTCGTTGAGCCGCGAGGACGTCCAGCGGTTGCAGCGCGCGGACGCCCAGGCCTGGACGGTGTCCGACCTGCCGCTGCTCGACGCGGCGCGACAGCGGCTCGGCGACCCGGAGTCGGCGCGCCGCAAGCGCCGGCAGGAAGCGGCCGTAGCCGCTGAACACGCTCGTCGTACCGACGTCATCGACAGCCTGCTGCAGAACGTCGAGATCGACGAGAGCGAGGGCGCGATGGGGATGCTGCACGGACAGGATCTGCGCGACGCCCTGATCGACGAGGCGGCCCAGCCCGGCATCGAACCGGACCTGCTCGCCGGGCCGTTCGCGCACATCGTCGTGGACGAGGCCCAGGAACTCACCGACGCGGAATGGCAGATGCTGCTGCTGCGCTGCCCGTCCCGCAGTTTCACCGTCGTCGGTGACCGCGCCCAGGCCCGGCACGGCTTCACCGAGTCGTGGCAGGAGCGGCTGAAGCGGATCGGGCTCGACCGGATCAACTTGGCGTCCCTGACCATCAATTACCGCACCCCGGAAGAGATCATGACGGAGGCCGAGCCGGTCATCCGTGCGGTCCTCCCGGACGCCAACGTACCGACCTCGATCCGCGGCAGCGGCATCCCCGTCGGCCACGGACCCGTCTCGGACCTGGAGTCGGTCCTCGACACCTGGCTCGCCGCACACACCGAGGGGATCGCCTGTGTGATCGGGGACCCCGCCTTCCGGGCGACTTCGCGTGTCCGGTCGCTGACTCCCGAGCTGTCCAAGGGACTTGAGTTCGACCTGGTCGTGCTCGTCGACCCGGAGAAGTTCGGCGAGGGCATCGAAGGGGCCGTCGACCACTATGTGGCGATGACCCGGGCGACTCAGCAGCTCGTCGTGCTGACGAGCGCGTAACGCTGGTCGGCGCGCGGCGAGTTCGGGACCGGGTCCGCCGCGCGCCATGTTCCGCCCCGGGGTTCAGTCCGCCGACGGAACCGTGAACTCGTAGATCAGAGCGTCCTGTTGGGCCTCCACCACCAGATCGGTTATCTCCAGCGGGCGCGCGTACTGGTCGTGCACGCGGCGGGTCACCCGCACCGAGGGCGCGTTCGGGACCTGGGTGATGGCGTCCCGGTGGTGCAGGGTCAGACCGGCCCGGCGCATCCAGTCGTAGGCGCGCCGGAGTTGGGCGGAGGCGGAGCCGTCGGCGCGGTCGCGGTAGCGGGCGAGTTCCTCCACCTCGGCCAGCGCCACCGCCGAGAAGGACGTGACGGCCGTGCGCAGTCCGCTGCCGTCGGCCGCCGCGGACGCGTAGCGGTGCACCAGGGTCGGGCGGTGCGGGGCGATCCGCAGGGCCTCGGCGTGCTCGGGCGGGGGCGTCTCCCAGGTCACCGAGGTCCGGTCGAAGCCGGTCGGGTCGGTGCTGCGGGCGCCGACCGGGAAGGTGAGGGAGGACGGGGTCTCGACGGGCAGACCGGGCAGTGTGGCGTGGCTGCCACGCCGGTCGGTGGCGACCAGGCCGTCCCGGCGCAGCACCTCCAGCGCCTGGCGTACGGTCTCCCGGCTGACCTGGAAGTGTTCGGCCAACTGCCGCTCGCCGGGCAGGCGTTCACCTGGGGGGATGGTGCCGTCGTGGAGTTCGGCGAGCAGTTCGGTGGCGACCTTGCCGTAGAGGGGCTGGTCGTCGGCGGTCGGGTGGTGGGGGGTGGTGCGGGCCATGCCGCGCCTCCTGAGGGTGACAAGACTGAGGGCAGAACTGGTGACGAAACGTAGCCGTGCGGGCTCGTTGCGCGACCAGATCTAGCATTGGTCTAAACCACCAGGGAAGAGCGGCAGGGCAGTTAGGCCGAAACCGACCCGCGCCGATCACTCCTCACAGCGCCCCGTACAGGGCGTCGATCAGCGCCGACTTCCTTGGGTCGTCGGCGATATGAGGCCCCATGCGGTTCATCACGTAGCCCAGCGACACCCCGGCGTCCGGGTCGGCGAGACCGCAGGAGCCGCCGAACCCGTCGTGTCCGAAAGCCCTCGGGTCGGGACCGTACGAGCCGTTCGGGCCGCTGAGCCACAGGCCGAGCCCGATCTCCGTCTCGTGCGCGAAGCCCGCGCCCAGCACCAGGTCACGGCAGCTGCCCTGGCCCTCGCGCACCCGCTCGGCCGCCTCGGGGGAGAGGACGCGGTGGCCGCCGTAGGAGCCGCGTCCGGCGAAGACGCCGTAGAGCGCGGCGACCGCACGCGCGGTGCCGTGGCCGTTCGCCGCCGGGATCTCCGCCGCGCGCCACTCCGGGGTGTTGGCCTCGGCCGCGCCCGCGATCGGGTTGGTCAGCGCGGCGATGGCGGCGGGTGCCAACTGGCTGAAGATCGCGGCCTGTTCACTGCTCGACGCGACGGGCGGATGCACCAGCTCGGCCGCCCGGCCCGCCTCCTTCTCCGGCAGTCCGATGGTGAAGTCGATCCCGAGCGGGCCGGTGACCTCCCGCTCCAGGAACGCCCCCGGGAGCAACCCCGAGACGCGGCGCACGACTTCGCCGACGAGGAAGCCGTAGGTGAGCGCGTGGTACCCGGACCGCGTCCCCGGCTCCCACCAGGGCTCCATGGCGGCGAGCCGCTGGGTCGTCAACTCCCAGTCGTAGAGCTGCGCGAGGGAGTGCGGCTCGCGCAGGCCGGCCAGTCCCGCGCGGTGCGAGAGCAGGTGTCGTACGAGAATGTCCTCCTTGCCGGCGGCTGCGAACTCCGGCCAGTACGTGGCCACTCGGGCGTCGAGGTCGAGCAGGCCCCGGTCGGCGAGGATGTGGGCGCACAGGGCCACCGGGCCCTTGGTCGTGGACCAGACGTTGACCAGCGTGTCCCGCTCCCAGGGGCGGGTCCGTGCCGCGTCGGCCCAGCCGCCCCACAGGTCGACCACAGTCTCGCCGTCGAGGGTGACGGTCACGGCGGCGCCCAGCTCGTCGCGGTCCCGGAAGTTCTCCTCGAACGCCGTGCGGACCGCCGTGAAGCGGGGGTCGCAGTGGCCGTCGATGGCTGGCTGGTGCTCGGACATGGTGCCTCCGTGGTCCGCCGTGGCTCCGGGCCGCGACGCTGCGACCCGGACCCCCTGAACATACCGACTGGTCGGACTGGGTGGAAGGTGTCGTACGTTCAGTCGAGGAACAGCGTGCCCGAAGGCTCCCGGTGACCCGGTTCCGTGTGCCAGTAGTCGCGGGTCTCCACGGCCAGCCCGGCCGCGTCGAAGCGCACGAAGACGCAGCCGGCGAGCGTGGACGGCTCACCGTCCTCCTCGGCCAGGACCCTGAACTCGGCTACTGCGACGCCGTGTTGCCCGACGACCGGCGCCGAGAACCGCACGTCGCCCACCCGCTCCGCCGCGAACGACCAGCGCAGATACGCGGCCAACTCGGCCCGCCCCCGGTGCGGTTCGCGGAACGGCATCGAGCGGTGGACGCAGTCCTCGGCATACAGCTCCAGCAGCGCGTCCACGTCGTGCTCCGCCCAGGCGCGGGTCCAGACGCGCACGAACCGCCCGGCGGCCTCGTCGGTGGCCATGTCCATAGGGGCGCCTCTCAGACGTACGACCGCAGCCAGTCCAGCTTGGCCGCCTCCTGGTAAGGGCCGCCGCCCTCATGGTCGTTGAAGTCGTAGACCTCGATCTTCTTGTCCTCGTGCGCCCAGGCGTTGAACGCGGCGAACACGGTCGAGGGCGGGCAGGTCTCGTCCTCCAGGCCGGTCGAGAAGAGGGCCGGGGCGCGGCCACGGGCCGCGAAATGGACGCCGTCGAAGTACGAGAGCGTGCGCAGCACCTCCTCGGTGCGGCCACGATGGGTCTTCAGGTAGTTGCCGATCTCCCGGTACGGGTCGCGGTTCGTGAGGGTCACCGCGCGCGGGTAGTCGCACAGGAACGGCACGTCCGGCGCGATCCCGGCCAGGTCGCCGACCAGCCCGCCCACGGCGACGGTGATGCCGCCGCCCTGGCTGGCGCCGAGGGCCACCGTGCGCGCGGGGTCGACCGACGGGTGCGAGCGGGCCGCCTCCACGGCACGCACCCCGTCCGTGAACACCCGGCGGTAGTAGTAGTTCTCGGGGGCGTCGATGCCCCGGGTCATGAAGCCGGGGTACGCGGGCGCCCCGCCCACCGGGTCCGGGGTGCCACCGCCGCCGCCCCACGCGCTGCCCTGACCGCGCGTGTCCATGATGAAGTGCGCGCGGCCGGTCGACGCCCACAGCAGGTTCTCGTGCGGGAGCCCCCGCCCGCCGCCGTATCCGACGAACTCCACGACCAGCGGCAGGGGTCGGTCCGCGTCGGCCGGTAGCCGCAGCCAGCCCTTCACGGGGTGACCGCCGAACCCGGCGAACGTCACGTCGTACACCCGAACCGTGGACAGCCCCGTGTCGACCTCCTCGAAGCGGGCGTCGAGATCGTGCTCGCGGGCCTCCTGGAGGGTCTTGGACCAGAAGGCGTCGAAGTCCTCAGGCTCGGCGGACTCGCTGCGGTACTCACGGAGTTCGCCGAGCGGAAGGTCGAACAGGGCCATCGATGACCACCTTTGCGAAGGGTGAGCGCGGAAGATCACACCGTACGTGTGACATCGGAGGACTCGCCAGACTCGTGCCGCGCCACGCGCCTACCATGGCGGCATGTCGTCAGCCGTGGATCTGCTGGTCAAGGACGCCCAACTGCTCGTCGTGGACGGGGATCGGGAGATCCCGGGCGGCTGGGTCGCCGTCACGGGTGGTCGGGTCACCGCCGTCGGTGCGGGAGGGGCCGAGCCCGAAGCCGCTACGACCGTCTCGGCCGCCGGGCGGCTCGTCACCCCGGGCCTGATCAACACCCATCACCACATCTACCAGAACCTCACCCGCTCCTACGCGCCCGCCGTCAACGGCACCCTCTTCGACTGGCTGACCACGCTCTACCCGCTGTGGGCGAGCCTCGACGAGGAGGCCGCGTACGTGTCGGCGTACGTCGGTATGGCGGAACTCCTCATGGGCGGCTGCACCACATCCTCCGACCACCTCTATGTGCATCCGCGCCCCTACCTGGTCGACGCCGAGATCCGCGCCGCCCGCGACATCGGCTTCCGGTTCCACGCGACCCGCGGTTCGATGACGCGGTCGGTGGAGGACGGGGGACTGCCGCCGAGAAGCGTCACCCAGAGCACGGACGAGGTGCTCGCCGACAGCGAGCGGCTCATCAAGGCTCACCACGACCCGGCACCGGGCGCGCTGATCCGGGTCGCGCTCGCGCCCTGCTCGCCGTTCTCGGTCACCAAGGACGTGATGACGGCGACCGCGGAACTCGCCGAACGGTACGACGTACGGCTGCACACCCACCTCGCCGAGGACCGGGACGAGGACACGTACTGCCTGGAGACCTACGGCTGCCGGCCCGTCGAGTACTTCGAGGACACCGGGTGGATGAGCGACCGCACCTGGGTCGCGCACTGCATCTACCCGAACGACGACGAACTGCGCCGCCTCGCCGCCGCCGGTGTCGGTGTGGCGCACTGCCCCAGCTCCAACATGCTCATCGGCGGCGGCACGGCCCGGGTGAAGGAGATGCGCGAACTCGGCCTGCCCGTCGGCATCGGCTGCGACGGCTCGGCTTCGACCGACCACGCCTCACTCTGGATGGAGACCCGGGGTGCGCTGTTGCTGGGCCGCTATCGGGGCGGACCCGGTGCGATGACCGCGCGCGACGCCCTCGACATCGCGACCCGCGGCTCGGCGCGCTGCCTGGGCCGTGCCGACGAACTGGGGCACCTGCGGCCGGGCGCGTGTGCCGACCTGGTCGTCTGGGACCTGCACGAAGTCGCCCTGGCCGGCGCGCTGAGCGACCCCGTCGAGGCGTGGCTGCGCTGCGGACCGGCGCGGGCGTGGACCACGGTCGTGGGTGGGCGGGTCCTGGTCGACCGCGGTGAACCGGCGCTGCCCGCGCTGGGAGATGTGCTGCGGGACCACGGGCGGGTCGCACGGCGGATGCAGCGGGGGGTGTAGCGGCCGTACATGTGCGGGTCCCACAGGGCAGGGGGTGTGGCGGCGGTCCATGTGCGGCGGCCACACGGCACCCCCGTTTCGTGGCTCTCGCGTCACGCCCGCCGTCGGGTCCACTGCGGTTCGGTGAGTGCCCAGTCCCGTTCCCACTCGGCCAGCCGGTGGCGCAGCGCGACCCGTCGGGTCACCGTCGACGCGAGCAGCACCAGTCCGACCACACCGCCCGTGGCCCACATGCCGACCGTCAACGTGTGCTGCCAGACGGCCACTTCACCCGGCGGCGGTGCCACACTGCGGCCCTTGGCGTCGAACCACACGCTCACCACGTCACCGCGCCTCGTCCCCGCGGGAACCGTGGCCGCGGCCGTACGCGTCCCCTTGCCCGGTTCCGTCCAGCGCACCGCCACCAGGAAGCTGTTCGGGCGGCTGCCCTCCACGGCGGGGAGTCCGGCGGGCGGGGCGCCGATCACCTCCGCGCGGACGCGGTGACGGTCGGCTCGCGCGGTCGCGGCGACGGTCCGGGCCTGGTCGTGCGCCCACAGACCCGCGGCGGCCCCGGCCAGGGGCGCGCAGACGAACAGCAGGACGGTGACGGCAACCGCCGTCCACGTCTCCACGACGTCCGACCGGCGCCGCAGCGGATTGTGCCGCCTGCGCCGACTCCGTACCCGGTTCCGCACGTCGACCTCCTCGCCGTCACCGGTGTCGAGGAGCGCGAGGATCCCGCTGTCCCGACACCGCGCACGCATGCGAGCGTCCACACAGCAGTCGTACCCCCTCCGGGGCACTTCCCTCAACCGGAGCCGAGGAGATCGGCAGGCGCGGCGGGCGGGACGGCCTCAGCCGAAGCGTTCGATCCGGATGCGGTCCACCGGCTGGCCCGCCTCGACCAGCAGCCGGGACGCATGCTCGGCGAATCCGTTGGAGCCGCACACATAGGCCTCCCACCCACCAGGAGGCTGTTCGGCCAGGAGCGGCGCCACATGTGCCGCGGCCATACGTCCCACCGGCACACCCGGTGGCGCGCTGCGCGTGAACACGGCCGTGGTCTCGGCGTCGTACTCCCGCGCGTAGATCAACTCCTCGGGACTGCGCGCCGACACCACCAGCCGCAGTGGCACGGACAGCCGCCGCGCCCGGTGCTGCCGGAGCATCGACATCAGCGGTACGACCCCGGAACCCGCGCCCAGCAGCAGCGCGGGCCGGTCGCCCGGCCAGGCGAAGAAGCCGCTCAGCGGGCCGCGCACCTCGACCTGGTCCCCGGGCGCGGCCACCGTGTGGAACCAGCCGGACACCTCGCCGCCCTCGACATGGTCGAGGGTCAGTTCCACATGCCCGGTGTCGTCCGGGTGCGAGGCGATCGAGTAGTGGCGCTGCGCCACATAGCCGTCCTCGGCGCGCAGTCGCAGCATCAGGTGCTGGCCCGCCAGATGGCCGCTCCAGCCGGGCACCGCGAACCGGAACGTGGAGGCGTGCGGGGTCTCCCGACGGATCTCGGTGAGCGTGGCGGTCTGCCACACGGCGGCGGCCCGGTTGCTCACGGCGATCCGTCCCGGCACCGCGAACTTGGTCGTGGGGGCGAAGGTGTCAGTCACCGGAGTACCGCTGTTCCTCCCAGGGGTTGCCCCGGGCGTGATAGCCGTTCTGTTCCCAGAAGCCCGGCTCGTCGTGGTCCAGGAGACGCAGGCCGGCGATCCACTTGGCGCTCTTCCAGAAGTACAGGTGCGGCACCAGCAGCCGGGCGGGGCCGCCGTGCTCGGCGGGCAGCGGCTTCCCGTCGTACTCCCAGGCGATCCAGGCCCGTCCGCCGGTGACATCGGAGAGCGGGAGGTTCGTGGTGTACCCGGTGTGCGAATAGGCGACCACATGTGTGGCGGACATATGGGGCCGCACCACATTGAGGAACGCGTCCAGGGAGACGCCCCCGAACCGCACCCCGAACTTCGACCAGCTCGTCACACAGTGGATGTCACCCTCGTAGGCCGACGCGGGCAGTTCATGGGCCTGCGTCCAGTTCCAGGTGCGCGGCGCCTCGACCAGTCCGTCGACGCGGAACGTCCAGTCGGCGGGCGCCAGGTCGGGGGTGACCTCGGCGGACAGGACGGGCCAGTCGTCGCCGGCGTCGTACTGGCCGGGCGGCAGGCCGGCGTCGGGGACGCGGGGGCGTCCGGTGAAGCCTCGGGTGACGTGCATACGGGTGGAGCCTCCAGGTCGCTGCGGCGCGGGTCCGCCGGGCGAGCGTGATCAGTGGTTTCTCGTTTCAACCGTACGCGTCCACCGGGTATGCCCAGGTCCGAGGGGTACCGCCGATCATTGCGGCCGTATGAACTCTCCGGGCTCCGGGGAATAGCCGCCCGGCGGGCGACCTTGGTCCTGAGTGTCGGCGATGTGGTGACTGCGAAGGAGAGTGAGGGAGCAGATGCCGAAGGCATACGTCTTCACGCGTTACGGGGGACCTGAAACGGAGGCGCTCGCAGAGGTCGACCGGCCGAGTCCCGGTCCCGGTGAAGTCCTTGTCGCGGTGCGCGTGGCCGGGGTGAACCCGGTCGACTGGAAGCTGCGCACCGGCTACCGGCGGCCCGGCGAGAGCGACACCCGCACGTTCCCCGCGGTCTTCGGCAACGAGGTCTCCGGCGTCGTCGAGGAGATCGGCGCGGGCGTGGACGGCATCGCCGTCGGCGACGAGGTCTTCGGCAACACGGTGGCCGGCGGCTACGCCCAGTACGCCCTGCTCCCCGCGACCATCACCGCGCACAAGCCCGCCGAACTGTCCTTCGCGGACGCCGCCACTCTCCCCGTCGCGGCCGCCACCGCCTACGACGGCGTCCGCCAGCTCGACCTGCCCGCCGGCGCGACCGTACTGGTCACCGGCGCGGGCGGCGGCGTCGGCTCCGCGGCCCTGCAGATCGCGCGGGCCCTCGGACTGCGTGCCGTGGGCGTGGCGAGCGAGGGCAAGAAGGACTTCGTGGAGTCGCTGGGCGCGGTCCACGTCGCGTCCGGACCCGACCTGGCCGTACGGGTGCGGGCGGTCGCCCCGGACGGCGTCGACGGCGTCTACGACCTCGTCGGCGGCGAGGTGCTCGCCGAGGCCGCGACCCTCCTCACCGACCGCACGAAGCTGGTCACCGCCGGGGCCCCCGCCCCCGAGGTCGAGAAGCTCGGCGGCGCCCGGGTCCAGCGGGCCCGCGGCACGGCCGTCCTCGACGCGGTCGCGCGGCTCGTGGTGGGCGGCGAGCTGGATCCGCACGTGACGCGGACCTTCCCACTGGATCGGGCGGGCGAGGCCCTGCGTACCGTCGAGGACGGTCACGCGCGCGGCAAGATCGTGATCGAGGTCACCGCATGAGCACGTCCGACGAACGCGTCCTCGACAACCCCGCCCGCGCCGCCCTCACCGGCCCGCACGCACACTTCGCCGAGCGGCGCGGCCGGGTCCTGCGCTACCCGGTCGACGTGACCCCGTGGCTGGCCCTGCCCGACGAGCCCGACGCCGACGACTGGGCGGATGTCGCCGCGCTCGCCGGGCCCGGCGCGGAGATCCCGCTGCTGGGCTTCCGGGGCCGGGTCCCGGACGACTGGGAGATCACCTTCGACATCGACGGCGTGCAGATGGTGGACGACGGGATGACCGCCGCACCGGACCCCGAGGCGATCGTCCTCGGTCCGGCCGACGTCCCCGAGATGCTCGATCTGGTGGAGCGGACAAAGCCCGGCCCCTTCCTGCCCCGAACCGTGGAACTCGGCACCTACCTGGGCATCCGCCGCGAGGGTGCCCTCGTCGCCATGGCGGGTGAGCGTCTTCACCCGCCCGGCTGGACCGAGATCAGCGCCGTCTGCACCGACCCCGCCGTCCGTGGCGAGGGACTCGCGAGCCGTCTGATCCGGGCCGTCGCCCATGGCATCCGCGAACGCGGCGAGACCCCGTTCCTGCACACCGGCGCGGGCAACGCCACCGCGATACGGCTGTACGAGTCCCTCGGCTTCCGGCTGCGCCTTCACACCGCGTTCCTCGCGGCACGGGCGCCGGAGCACCTGACCGAGACCCGGGCCGTCGGGGTGTCGTAGGACCGGCTCCTCAGTTCTCCTCGGCGGGAGCCTCGCCCGACCACGCGTTGTAGCGCTCCAGATAGCCGGCGAACCGCTGCAGATCCTCCTCCGGCCAGTCCGCCAGCCGCTCACGGAAGGCGGCCTGGCGGTTCTCGGTGACCTGGGCGAGGATCCGGCGGCCGGCGTCGGTCAGATGCAGGACCTGGACGCGATGGTCCTCGGGATCGGGACGCCGTTCGATGAGGCCGGCGCGCTCCAGGGCGGCGACCTGGCGGCTGACCGTGGACTTGTCCAGGGCGTAGTGCGCGGCCAGGTCGGTGGCCCGGCGGCCGTCGCGCTCCTCCAGATGACTGAGCAGGGTGTACGACACCAGGGACAGCTCGGGATGCAGCCGTCCCGCCGAGGCCCGGGCGCGCCGCGCGAAGGCCGTCATCTCGCGCTGGATGGTCTCCACGGCCCGGTCCGCTCGCACTGCGTCTCCTTCGCTCTCCTGGTTGCACAGTACAACTCGGTGCGGAGCCCGGCTCCTCGCAGGCCGTGTGCTTCGGGTACTGTTGCCCTCCGTCGCGGACGGCCGTGACCCTGAACTCCTGGGAGGTGAGACCCATTTCCGCTGTGTCATGCCGGGTGCTCTCACCTCAGGACAGCTCGGCTCACCGGTAGCAGGTGACCGCGAGAGCGCCCTTCGGCCACCTTCCGAAAGGCTCTCGGCTTCCATGCCTTCTCCTTCCCCCGTTTCTCCCGCCTCCGTCGTCGCCGCGCTCCGTGCCGCGGGCTGTGTCTTCGCCGAGGACGAGGCGCGGCTGATCCTCTCCGCCGCCCGGACCCCGGACGAGGTCGCCGCCATGGTGGACCGCCGCGTCGCGGGCCTCCCTCTCGAACTCGTCGTCGGCCACGCCGAGTTCAGGGGTCTGCACATCACCGTGGAACCCGGTGTGTTCGTGCCCCGCCGCCGTACCGAGTTCCTCGTCGAGCAGGCCCTCGCCCAGGCGCCGGACGCGTCCGTCGTCGTGGACCTGTGCTGCGGTTCCGGCGCGGTCGGCGCGGCCCTCGCCGCCGCCCTCGGCCGGGTCGAACTGCACGCCGCCGACATCGACCCCGCCGCCACGCGCTGCGCCCGCCGCAATGTCGCCGCCTTCGGCGGGCACGTCCACACGGGCGACCTGTTCGCCGCGCTGCCCGGCGAACTGCGCGGACGCGTCGACATCCTCGCGGCCAACGTGCCCTACGTCCCCAGCGACGAGGTCGGCTTTCTGCCCGCGGAGGCCCGTGAACATGAGCCGCTGGTCGCCCTCGACGGCGGCGCGGACGGCCTCGACATACTCCGCGAGGTCGCCGCGGGCGCACCGGACTGGCTCGCCCCCGGCGGCTGTCTGCTCGTCGAGACCAGCGAGCGTCAACTCCCGTCAGCGGTCGAGGCGTTCAGGGACGCGGGCCTTGAGACGCGGTCGGCCTACTCCGAGGAGTTGTACGCCAACGTCGTGATCGGTGTCGGGCCGGCGGGCGCGGTCAGGTCGTAGCGCCGCTGCCGGACGGGCTGGGTGAAGGCGCACCGCTCGGGCCGCCGCGTCCCCACGGGCCGTGGCCGCCCTTGAACCCGTCCGGTCCGCCCTGGCCCTTGCGGTCGAAGGCGCCCGTGAAGGCCCGGTCGGCGGTCCTGGTGCCGCTGTCGGAGCGGGTGCCGATCAGGGAGGCGGTGTCGCCCTTCTTGAGGGCGGCGGAGTTCTGGGCCGTGGCGTCGGAACTCACGGTCCAGGTCCACGACGTTCCGTCGTCGCTCTTGACGGTGACCTGGTCGCCGTCGACCTTCGTGACCGTTCCGCGCTGCCAGATCCGTACGACCCACTTGCCGGTGGAGTCGTCCTTGACCGTCGCCTCGCCGTGCACGGCCTTGCCGCCGACGCCGAACCCGAACCACATGCCGCCCCCGTGCCGGAAGCCGGGCCCGCCGGGCGACGGCGAGCCGGACGGCGCGGGGGACCCGGTCGCGGCGGGAATCGCGTCGCTGCCCGAACCTCCGGAGGTCGCCGCGTAGGCGACGCTGCCGCCCAGTGCGAGCACGCCCACGGTGACCGCGGCGATGACAGCCCGGGCCCGCTTCGAACGCTGCCGCCACAGCCGGTCCAGACCGTGCTCCCGCTCGGCCCCGCCGGGTCCGCTGAGCACCTCCCACTCGGGTGCGTGGTCCGGCATCGGCGGTATCGCCCCGGCGCTGTGGTCGTCGTGTTCAGGGTCGTGCGTCACGGCTCGCTCCCTCGGCCCGGGCGTCCGGCATCCCGCGGCACGCCTCCCTGTGATTCTCGACTCCCCCCGATAAGGAACGGGTAACGGCTCCCTGTGAATCTCCCTGTGAATCCGGTGACCGGCCCGCCCGAGCCTTTGTGCAACTAGTTGCACAAACCTCGCCCCGTCCTCTACAAAAGAGGCACGACACCGCGCACGGAGGGCCCGATGAGCCGTTACCCCCACCTGCTGAACCCCCTCGACCTGGGCTTCACCACACTGCCCAACCGGGTCCTCATGGGCTCCATGCACATAGGCCTGGAAGAGGCCGAGCGTGGTTTCGAGCGCATGGCGGAGTTCTACGCGGCCCGCGCGCGGGGCGGTGTCGGCCTGATCGTCACCGGCGGCATCGCGCCCAACGAGGCCGGTCGGCCCTACGAGGGCGGCGCCAAGCTGACCACCGACGCCGAGGCCGCGCAGCACGCCGGGATCACCGCCGCCGTGCACCGCGAGGGCGGCCGGATCGCCATGCAGATCCTGCACTTCGGGCGGTACGCCTACCACCAGGACCTCGTTGCGCCGAGTGCTGTGCAGGCGCCGATAAGCCCCTTCGCGCCCCGCGCGCTCACCGACGCCGAGGTCGAGCAGACCATCGAGGACTACGTCCGCACGGCCCGCCTCGCCCGGCAGGCCGGTTACGACGGCGTCGAGATCATGGGCTCCGAGGGCTACCTCATCAACGAGTTCATCGCCGCTCAGACCAACCACCGCGACGACCGCTGGGGCGGCTCCTACGAGAACCGCGTGCGCTTCCCCGTCGAGATCGTGCGCCGGGTGCGCGAGGCGGTCGGCGAGGACTTCATCATCGTCTACCGACTGTCCATGCTGGACCTCGTACCCGGCGGCTCCACACTCGACGAAGTCATCATCCTGGCCAAGGCAGTTGAGGCAGCCGGGGCCACCATCATCAACACCGGCATCGGCTGGCACGAGGCCCGCATCCCCACCATCGCGACCTCGGTGCCGCGCGGCGCGTACACCTGGGTCACCAAGAAGCTGATGGGTGCGGTGTCCGTCCCCCTCGTGACCACCAACCGCATCAACACCCCTGAACTGGCAGAGCAGTTGCTCGCCGACGGGTACGCCGACATGGTCTCCATGGCCCGCCCGATGCTCGCCGACCCGGACTTCGTCGCCAAGGCCGCCGCCGGCCGCTCCGACGCCATCAACACCTGCATCGGCTGCAACCAGGCCTGCCTCGACCACACCTTCAGCGGGAAGATCACCTCCTGCCTGGTCAACCCGCGCGCCTGCCACGAGACCGAACTCGTCCTGGCCCCAACGCGGTTGCGCAAACGTGTCGCGGTCGTCGGCGCGGGCCCGGCCGGACTCGCGTGCGCGGTCTCCGCCGCCGAACGCGGCCACCAGGTCACGCTGTACGACGCCGCGAGCGAGATCGGCGGCCAGCTCAACGTCGCCCGACAGGTCCCGGGCAAGCAGGAGTTCGACGAGACGCTCCGCTACTTCCGCACCCGGCTCGACGAGCACGGCGTGGACGTACGCCTCAACACCCCTGTGGAGGCAGGTGACTTGGCGGACCACGACGAGGTGGTCGTCGCCACCGGCGTCACCCCGCGCACCCCCGACATCCCCGGCGTCGACCACCCCAGCGTCGTCGGCTACCTCGACGTCCTGCGCGACCGCGTCCCCGTCGGCGAGCGCGTCGCGATCCTCGGCGCGGGCGGCATCGGCTTCGACGTCGCCGAGTTCCTCACGGACGGCGGCGACAAGGCGAGCGAGGACCCGGAGACGTACTTCCGCGCCTGGGGCGTCGACATGGACTACGCGGCACCCGGCGGCCTCGCCGCACCCGAGCGGCCCGCCCCGCCGCGCACCGTCCACCTCCTCCAGCGCAAGGAGACCAAGGTCGGCGCCGGACTCGGCAAGACCACCGGCTGGATCCACCGCGCCGAACTCAAGCACCGGGGCGTCACCATGGTCCCGGGCGTCCGCTACGACCTGATCGACGACGCCGGACTGCATGTCACCGTGGGCGAGGAGAGCACGGTCCTCGCCGTCGACACGATCGTGCTGTGCACCGGACAGGACCCGCGCCGCGACCTCTACGACCAACTGGCCGCCGCCGGACGCAGCGTGCACCTGATCGGCGGCGCCGACGTGGCCGCCGAACTGGACGCCAAACGGGCCATCAAACAGGGCACCGAGGTCGCCGCCGCACTCTGAGAGCCGTCCCTAGGATGACCCCATGTCACTCCCGCACGCGATCCTCACCGCCCTTCTGGAGAAGCCGTCCTCAGGGCTTGAGCTGACCCGGCGCTTCGACAAGTCGATCGGCTACTTCTGGTCCGCCACGCATCAGCAGATCTATCGCGAGCTGGGAAAACTGGAGGCCGAGGGCCAGATCAGGGCGCTCACGCCCGAGCAGCCGGCCCGCGGCCAGAAGAAGAGCTACGAGGTGCTGCCCGCGGGCCGTGCCGAACTGGCCCGCTGGACCGCGTCCGCCCAGGACCCCAAGCCGCTGCGCGACACGATGCTGCTGCGACTGCGCGCGGCGGCGGTGGTCGGCACGGACGGCATCGAGGCCGACCTGCGCCGCCATCTCGACCTGCACCGGCGGCAGTTGGCGGAGTACGAGGAGATCGAGAAGCACGACTTCCCGCCGGACCGGGACAGCCCCCAGGACCGGCTGCGGCATCTCGTGCTGCGCGCGGGCATCGACCTGGAGACCTTCTGGACACAGTGGCTCACGCACGCGATCGAGGAGTTCGCCGAGTTGCCGTAGGACATGGACATGGGGGAGGGGCCGCCCGATGGCCGGGCGACCCCTCGACCGTGGACGTGGGGACGGTCAGAGTCGGTAGGGCTTCGCGCGTCTGCGCAGGAACCAGGCCGTCGCGATGACGCCGGTGCCCACCAGGCCCGCGCCGACTCCCAGGGTGAGCGGGCCGTAGTCCTTCGTGGCCCCGCCGAGTCCGCCCATGACACCGCGCGAGGGCGAGGCCGTGGCGGTGACCCTGGGGGTCGCGGCGGCGGAGACGATCACGGTCTGGGTGCCTGCGGGCGTAGTGGCGTTCTGGCACATGACGATGACGGTGTAGGTGCCCGGTGTGACGTTCGTCCAGGCGGTGGACTGGCTGACGGTGGTGCCCGCCAGGGTCGCCTTCCGCCCCTCGGCGAAGCTCGCCTGACTGCTGGTGAGCAGTGAACCGGTGCCCCAGACGCCCGTGGTGCGGTTCTGGGAACACGAGCTGGTCGTGACCGAGACGGTGGTCCCGGTCGTGCTCACGGAGATCCCCGAAGCCGCACCGGCCGGGCCGGCGGTCAGGGCGAGGGGAAGAGCGGCGGCGGCTGTCACGGTCAGGCCGGAGCGGAGTAGTAGCTGAGAAGTGCGCATGGGACTGCCCTCCAACGGCACGGTTGGCGGAACATCCCTTGCGCCGCCGGGATCGGGAAACGGCCGTGCTGCCTCCAAGGAGCCAACGCGCCCCCGGCCCGTCCCGCACCCGGACGGCGACCGGGCAGGTGACGGATTCCTTCGTCCGGCTCAGGGTGTGGCTCCTACGGCGCGGTCTCGCCCGTCGTCACCGTCCGCTCCGCCGAGAACCCTCCCCACGTACCGTCGGGCAGCCGTGCCCTGAGCCGCACCCGGTGGCTGTCCCCGGCCTCCCGGCCCACGTAGAAGCTGTACGTCGCCCGGTCGCGTGGCGCGGTCCCGCCCCAGACCAGCGAGGTGGCCGGCTGTCCGTCGAGGTAGATCTGGTACTCCGTGACCACCCCGTCGGTGCTGGGCGGCACCCAGGACAGGTCGATGTAGTACGCCCCGTCGTCGCCCCGGTGTGTCGTCGCGCCGAAGTCCGTGGGGGCGGTGCCCCGCCCGTCGTCGCTGCCCGGTGCCGTGGTCAGCGGGACGGCCGTACTCGCGGGCGAGAGGTTGTCGGCGGCGTCCCGGGCCCGCACGGTGAAGGAGTAGCGCGTGCTGGGCCGCAACCCCGTGACCACGGTCGCCGTCTGTGCGCCGCCCACACTGTGGATCTTCGTCCCGCCCTGGTAGATGTCGTACGACACCACACTCCGGTCGTCCTTGGAGCCGCCCCAGGACAGCTGGACCGCCCGGCTGCCGATGACCCGGCCCTGCGGTGCGCTCGGGCGGGTGGGCGCCGAGTGGTCCGCCGCGACGGCGACCGGTGTCCGCGCCTTCACCTCGCGGCTGCGCGGTCCCAGGCGGCCGTCGGTGTCCCGGGCCCGCACGGTGAAGGCGTACACGGTCGCGGGCTTGAGCCTGGTGACGTCCACCATGTGCTCGGAACCCGGTACTTCCTTCACCTTCGTGGTGCCCCGATATATCTCGTAGGTGCCGACGGCCGGGCTCGCCGTCACCGCGTCCCACATGACGTGCACGCTGGTCGCACTCCCCGCCGCGGCCGTGACGCCGACCGGGGCACCGGGCGCGTGGCCGTCTCCGTCACCACCCGTGCCGCAGGAGGCGAGCAGCAGGAGCGCGGCACAGGTGAGGGCGGCACGGGGGAGTGTGAGGGTGGCCCGGACGCGTCGCACGATTCTGCCTCCCCGGCATTGCACGGGCATCACACGAGCTGAAAGGTCCGGACCAATATGGCGTGGGTGGGGCGATCGCATCAAGAGGGGCGCCGTTGAAGATCCGTCGCGAACGTTACGTATGCTGAGGTACTCACGGCTGAACTCGCCCCTGTGAGTGGGGAGTTCATGCCGGTGGCGCGGACCGCTGTCGTCGCTGATCCCGCGCCGGCGCGGGTGGTCGGGCGGCCGGGGCCGACATGGGCTCGGGCCCCCGGCCCCCGTCGGGAGCGACCCGGAGTCGCCGGGATTCTCGGGCGTGCACCGTCCGGCCCCCTATCAGTGGCCGCATGATCGGACCGGTACCAGGGTGGGCTGAGTGTCCGCCAGATCCCCCAGGAGAGGGTCCTCATCGTGCGTGTCCAGACGCTGACGCTGGTCGCGGCCGGCGCCGCCCTGCTCGCCCCGACCATGCTGCCCGCCTCACCCGCCGCATTCGCCCGACCCCAAGCGGGGCCGACGGCGCTGCGCGAGGGCGACGTCGCGGCGGCCGACCTGCTGGCCAAGGTGCGTGACTGCGCACCCGTCTCGCGCGGCCGGTACCGCACCGACGACGGGGAACCCGCGTCGATCCCGGTCTGCGGCACCAAGGAGGCCGTCTACTGGAAGGCCGACATGGACATCGACTGCGACGGCCAGGCCGGTACCCGCTGCAACTCTCGCACCGACCCGCTCTTCTCGGCCATGACGGCCTACCAGCAGTCCGACGGCCGCTATCTGGACGCCGAGCGGCTCCCGTACATCGTGGTCCCCACCCCCAGCACCCTCTGGAATCACCGGGACCACGGGATCGGCGGCGGTTCGGTCGCGGCCGTCGTCTACCGGGACCGGGTGCAGTACGCCGTCGTAGGAGACGTCGGCCCGCACGACATCATCGGCGAGGCGTCGTACGCCACGGCCAAGGCCCTCGGCATCCGCGCCGATCCGCGCGGCGGCGGGACGGACACCGGGGTCACCTACATCGTGTTCAAGGACTCCCGGGTGAAGCCCATCGAGGACCACGCCGCCGCCGTGGAGAAGGGGCAGCGGCTGGCCCGGCTGTTCGTAGGGCGAACCGAGGCGACAGGGGGAGGCACGGTCGAGCGCCCGGAGTCGTAGCGCGCCGCCCGTCGAGTCCTCCGGAGGGGGCGTCAGACCGCCGACCAGCCGTCGTCGACCGGCAGGATCACTCCGTTGATGTTGCTCGCCGCGTCCGAGGCGAGGAACACGATCGCGGCGGCCTGCTCCTCGGGCTGGGCCACGCGGCCGACGTTGACGAAGTGCGGGCCGAGCGCCGCCGGGCCGAGGGCGGTCCGGTCGGCGTCCACGGAGATGTTGGTCGCCGTACCGCCCGGGGCGATGGCGTTGGCGCGGATGCCCTGCTTGCGGTACATCACCGCGAGGGACTTGGTGAGGCCGACGACCCCGTGCTTGGAGGCCGTGTAGGCGGCGCCCGCCGCGCTGCCGCGGAAGCCGGCCTCCGAGGCGGTGTTCACGATCGCGCCCCGGCCCGCGGCCAGCATGTGCGGCAGTACGGCCCGGGTGAGCAGGAAGGGCGCGGTCAGATTGACCCGGATGACCCGCTCCCACTCCGCGTCGGCCACGTCCGCCAGCGCCGACATACGGTCCATGATCCCGGCGTTGTTCACCAGCACGTCGACCCCGCCGAACCGCTCCACGGTGGTCGCGGTCACCTCGTCGACGACGGCCTGCTCGCTGAGGTCGCCCGTGACGGCGACAGCCGTACCGCCCGCCTGTTCGATCTCCTTGACGACGGCCTCGGCGCCGTCGGCGTTCAGATCGGCCACCACGACCTTGGCGCCCTCCGCGGCGAAGGCGAGCGCGGCGGCGCGCCCGATGCCCGAACCCGCTCCGGTGACGATGACGCTGCGTCCGTCGAGTCCACTGGTCATGACGTGCTCCTGTTCGTCGTGCGAGGCCTCTGGGCCCGTTGTGCACTCACCATACGACTTAATGTCTGCGAGTGACATAAAGTCCGCGGGCGGGTCATGGTGCAGAATCCCGGAAGGTCACGACCGCAGCTGGAGGGGAACTGATGAGCGCATCCAGCGGACGCACGGGACGACCGCCGCTCACCGAGGCGCGCAAGGCCGAGTTCCGGCTGGAGATCGCCCGGGCGGCAGTGGAACTGTTCGTCGCCCAGGGTGTGGCGGCGACCACCGGCGAGCAGATCGGCCAGGCGGTCGGCATCTCGGCGCGGACCGTGTGGCGCTACTTCCCGAGCAAGGAGAGCTGCGTACGACCGCTGTTCTCGGCCGGTATCGACGTCATCGCCGCCCGGCTGCGGGAGTGGCCGCCCGGCCTCCCCCTCCAGGACCTGTTCGCCCCGGAACTCGCGACCGACCTGCTCGCCGCGACCGGCCCCGACGGCGCCACCGGCAGCGCCCTGGTACGCCTCACCCGCACCGAACCGGGCCTGCGCGCGATCTGGCTCCAGACCTACGACGAGGCGGAACCGGCGTTCGCCCGCGCCCTGGCGGACCGCGCCGGCCTGCCCGCCGGTGACCTGCGCCCCATGATCCAGGCGGCGATGCTCAACGCGGCACTGCGCGCGGCGGTCGAACGGTTCGCGTGGAGCCCGCCCGGAACCGCGACACACGCGGCGACGGGAGATGCCGAGGTGGCGGAGACGCTGCGCGCGGTGCTGGCCATCGCGGCGGAAGGCGTTTCGTGACCCTCGTGACGTAGGAGGGGGTTTCGGGGCGGGCCCCGCGACAGATGGGTGTCTCACACCTTCCGATAGGTGTACGCCTCCGCTGCCGCCGCCTCCACCGCGTCGAGGTCCGCTCCCGTCGACGCCGTGACGACCGCGGCCACCGCGCCCTCGACGAACGGGGCGTCCAACAGGCGCGTGCCGGGCGGGAGTTCGTCGCCCTCGGCGAGCAACGCCTTCACGGTGAGTACGGCGCTGCCCAGGTCGGTGAGGACGGCGACCCCGGCGCCGCGGTCGACGGACGCGGCAGCGGCGGCGATCAGTTCGGAACTGGTGCCGAGCCCACCGCCCTCGGTGCCGCCGGCCGGAGCGAGCGGCACGGCCGCGCCGCCGCCCGCGAGGCCCCGCGCCAACTCGGCCACGGAGGCGGCGACTTGGGCGCTGTGCGACACCAGCACGATCCCGACGAGCTTCTCGTCACTCACCGGCGGCCTCCGCGGCTTCCTGGAGCGCGGCGATCAGCAGCGCGGACGAGGTGGCGCCCGGGTCCTGGTGCCCGATGCTCCGCTCCCCGAGATAGCTCGCCCGGCCCTTGTGGGCCTGAAGGGGAGTGGTCGCCACCGCGCCCGCCTCGGCCGCGGCCCGCGCCGCGGCGAAGCCGTCCGGCAGCGCGTCGACCGCCGGGACCAGCGCGTCGATCATGGTCTTGTCGCCGGGCGCGGCACCGCCGAGGGTCATGACCGCGTCGACTCCGGTGCGCAGCGCGCCGGCGAACTCCTCCTCGGTCACCTCGGGGGCGTCCCCGAGCGCCTTGCCCGTACGGCGCAGCAGCGTGCCGTAGAGCGGCCCCGAGGCGCCGCCGACGGTCGATATGAGCTGTCGCCCGGCCAGCGTGAGGACGGCGCCGGGAGTGTCCGGCGCCTCCTTCTCCAGGGTGGCCGCCACAGCGGTGAACCCGCGCTGCAGGTTCGCGCCGTGGTCGGCGTCGCCGATGGGGGAGTCGAGGTCGGTGAGCCGTGCCGCCTCGCGGGCGACGGAGGCGGCGGTCGCCGTCATCCAACGGCGGAAGAAGTCGGCGTCGAGCACGGGATCTCCTTGCGTGGTGGGTGAGTTGGCCGAACGCGCCGACGTGTCATACGCCCCAGCGCAGTCCCGGCGTCTTCACCGGCGCGTCCCACAGCCGCAGCAGCTCCTCGTCGATCTGGCTCACGGTGACCGAGGCGCCCGCCATGTCGAGGGACGTGACGTAGTTGCCGACCAGTGTGCGGGCGACGGCGACCCCGCGCTCGGCGAGCACCCGCTGCACCTCGGCGTTGAAGCCGTACAGCTCCAGGAGCGGGGTCGCGCCCATGCCGTTGACCAGGACCAGCACCGGATTGCTCGGCGGCATGTCCTCCAGGATCGCCTGCACGGCGAAGTCCGCGATCTCGCCGGAGGTCATCATCGCCCGCCGCTCCCGGCCCGGCTCACCGTGGATGCCGACGCCCAACTCCAGCTCGCCCGGCGGCAGATCGAAGGTGGGGCTGCCCTTGGCGGGGGTGGTGCAGGCGCTGAGCGCGACGCCGAAGCTGCGCGAGTTCTCGTTGACCTGCCGGGCGATCGCCGCCACCTGGTCCAGCGGCTGCCCCTCGGCCGCGGCGGCACCCGCGATCTTCTCCACGAACAGGGTGGCGCCGGTTCCGCGCCGTCCCGCGGTGTAGAGACTGTCGGTGACGGCCACATCATCATTGACCAGCACTTTCGCGGTCCGGATGCCCTCGTCCTCGGCCAGCTCGGCCGCCATGTCGAAGTTGAGGACGTCCCCCGTGTAGTTCTTCACGATGAACAGCACCCCGGCCCCGCTGTCCACGGCCGCCGCGGCCCGCACCATCTGGTCGGGCACGGGGGAGGTGAACACCTCGCCGGGACAGGCCGCGGACAACATCCCCGGCCCCACGAACCCACCGTGCAACGGCTCGTGCCCCGACCCGCCACCGGAAACCAGCGCGACCTGCCCGGCCACGGGAGCGTCCCGCCGTACGATCACCCGGTTCTCGACGTCCACGGTCAACTCGGGATGGGCGGCAGCCATGCCCCGCAGGGCGTCCGTGACCACGGTTTCCGCGACGTTGATCAGCATCTTCATCGGTTCCTCCTGATGGCACTAGCAGATGGGGCTCTGACCTGGGGATTTGCTGGTCAGATTGCGTTGCGTCGGTTCTTGATCCTGGCGGTTCTTGGCGGTTCTTGGCGGTCGGAAACGGGTTCTGGCGGGGCGGATGCTGACTCAATGCTGACTTTGATGACGGGTCGTCAGGTGTACGGGATCGGTCGGACAAGGGACGGTGCGCGTGCCCCTGTGGCAAGTATCGACCTTGCGGCAGTGAAGGTCACGGGCTGGGATGCGCAGGCCGAAGAAGCTGGTCTTGGACGTGACCTCGGCCCGTGGCCGGCGTACACCCGGCACCGACAGAGCAGGGCTACGCGATCCGCGCAGCCGGCACGCGCCGCCGCGTCCCCATGGACTTCGACGGCCTCACCCTGATGCGCATGACCGCGACTCCGCCTGGCCCGAGCCTGGCAAATGAAGGGCAAAGCCCGCCATAACCTGCAGGTCGCGAAAGTGCTTCCCCGCCGACGCGGGGGTGAACCTCATGAAGTTTTGGTGCCCTTCCAGCTATGGAGTGTTGGGTGCAACATATATCGATCCCATGAGTCCTGCGAGGCCATCCACTTCTTTGAAGAAGCGCCTGATCATCAATGCGACATGAAGTGCAAGCATGGACAGGATGGAACCGATGGCAATCCATCTCAGTACCGCGTCCCCCGTGGACGTACCCGCTTTAGGAATCAGCAATGCGGCTGTGCCGAGCGCCAGGAGGAACACTCCCGCCTGATAGGCCCACGTGGCCACCATGCTCAGCCCGAGCCACCGCTCAAAATGCTCATTCCATATCGCCGATTCGGCTTCTGTGATCTCGCGGTCGATTTCGGTACCGGACGAGGTCCAGGTCAGGAATTCTTCACGGGAGTAGCGGAATCGCCTGGCCCTGATAGATATTTGGACGCAGGCAACAAGGGAAATAGCGGCCCATGTGAAAAGCAGCATTGACAGCGCGGGCCAGCGAAACGCCGCCGAGTCCGTGCACAGTACCCCGATGGTGGCGATTGCTGCGCCCGCCAACAGCGGCGCGGCCACGGATGTCAAGGCGTCCATGGTGGCTGGAATGCCCGGCGTCCCAGGGCGCCTCGGGCCGGCGTGCGGCAGCGGCAATGCCGGATCGTTGTCGGCCATTTTTCTCCCCTCCTGCCGACCTCGCATGCATTCGTGCGGTGCTGATAGTGCCCGCCGGGATCACATGGGGCACAGCAGCGGTTGAGGGCCGCACTCCGTGCTGGGGTGCGGCCCCCGGTGCATGTGGTTACGAGGTCCAGCCGCCGTAAGGCACGGTGATGAGTTCCATGGCGTGGCCCGCCGGGTCCATGAAGTACACGCCGCGGCCACCGTCGTTGTGGTTGATCGTGCCGGGATGCTTCCGGTAGGGGTCGGCGTAGTGCTCGATGCCGCGCCGGCTGATCTGCGCGTACGCCGCGTCGAACTCCTCCTCGGAGATCAAGAAGGCGTAGTGCTGGGGGGTGATGCTGTCCGCGGGGATCGTGGCGAAGTCCAGCGTGACGCCGTTGCTCAGGCCGACCGCGATGAACGGGCCCCACTCGGCGGTGATCTCAAGGCCCAGCAGGTTCGCGAAGAATTCTGCGGACTCCCGGTTGTCCCGGGCGTGGACGATCGTGTGGTTCAACTCGACTGACAAGGAATGCCTCCGAAGGCATGTCCCGACACCTCCATGTCTCACCCAGCCGGTGACCGACACGCGATGTCGCCGTAGATCCTAGTCGCTGTCGGCGGTAGTTGATGAGGGCTGCGGTTATACCGACGAAGGCAAGGGAGTACTCGGCCTTACGTTCGTAGCGGCGGTGCAGGCGACGGCATCCGGCGAGCCAGGAAACCGTCCTCTCGACGACCCAGCGATGCCGGCCCAGCCGGGTGGACGACTCCATGCCCTGGCCGGGTGCCGACGACGTGGGCCGCGCCGGGAGCGGACGGCCGGGATTCCGCGTGCCAGTGGCTTCAGCCCGAGAGCTCAGCAAGCTACCGAACTACTCCGCGGCAGTCCTTGCCGCCGGCGCACTCGGCGCCTTCTCGGCGGTCGCCATCGGACAGGCCCTCGACCTCGGCAGCGCAGGCCTGCGGCTCTGTCACGGCCGCCGCTGCAGGAGAACGTAGCCGTCCTGGTCCGCGACGGTCCGGTAGCGGCCGTTGTTGCGGACCTCGGACAGCAGCCTGCGGTCGTCGTCGGGTGAGATCGGCCAGCCCATCGGCTGCGCGTTGTCGTCGATGATCCACTCCGGGTCGGGACGGCTGCCCCCCAGGCCGAACACGCTGACCCGGGTGCGGTTGGTGAGCTGCGGGACCAGCCGGTTGGAGGCGGCGACGGTGGCGTTGTCCGGGATGCGGTCCATCAGCTGCCGGGCGGTCGCGAGCCGGGGGTCGGTGTGCCAGGTGGCGGGCTGCGTCAGCTGCCAGAGCGGGTACTGGGGCAGCAGGAGCACGGTGACGGCCGCGCTCGCCGCCAGCGCGTACCGCACCGGTCCGGGCCGGGTCAACGCGTCGACGAAGGCGGCGAACAGCACCGGCATCAGGACCGCGCTGTAGTGGTAACTGGTGCCCCAGTAGGCCTGGTTGTCCGACGCGAAGCGCCACAGGAGCGTCGGCAGGGCCGCCCACAGGAGCGGGGAGCGCACGGCCAGGAACCCGGTCACGGACAGCAGGGCCAGCACCGTCTGCGCCTTGGTGTCCGGGGTGACCAGCCCCACCGTGTAGTGGAGGAACAGGTCGCCGACGCCCGGTGTGGTGGACCCCGCGCCGAGCACGCTGGAGCTGTAGGCGAACGTGCCGCCGGGGTTGAACGCCGGTATCACGACCACCATCTCCAGGAAGGACCCGAGCACTCCGGCCAGGAACAGGGCACCCCCCGTCCTGCGGTCGTCGCGCTCGCCGGTGCGTGCGATCAGCAGACCTATCACCGCGACGGTCAGCCCGAGATCCTCCTTCACCAGCAGCAGCGGAAGCGCCCACAGCGCCGCGGCACGCGCCCTGCCACGGCCCACCGCCGTCAGGGAGAACGCCAGCAACGGCACCGCGAAGCACACCTCGTGGAAGTCGAACCCGACCGCCTGTGCGACACCCCAGGAGGTGCCGTAGCCGAGGCCGACCACCAGCGCCGCCCGCCGGCCGCGTACCTCCTCGGCCCACCTGGCCAGGGGTATCACCGCCACCGCGAACAGCGCGGACTGCGCCACCAGCAGGGTCACCGGCGTCGGCCAGACCCGGTACAGCGGTGCCAGCAGGGCCAGCGCGGGCGAGAAGTGGTCGCCCAGCAGCGGGAACCCCGGTCCCTTGAGCTCGGCCACCGGCAGGTGCCCGTGCGCGTAGGACCGTACCGCCTGCTCGAAGATCCCCAGGTCGTAGCCGGTGGTCAGCATGCGCTGATGCAGCCGCACGGACAGCGCCGTGTACGTCACGAAGCACACCAGGGCGAGCGACAGCGCGGTCGTCCAGCCGGGGCCGCCCCGCGCTGGCCGGGCCGTTCCGGCGACGGGCCCGTCCGCGTCGTCGCGGGACGGGGAAAGGAGCGTGGTCAGGTGGGGTGGCATGGCGTGGCCTCTCGTCCAGGGGCGGGCTCGGACACCGTGCCGGAGAGCCACTGACCGGGCCCTGACCGAACCTGACGAAGCGGTCAGGAAGCCGCCGGAAGCCTGTGTCAGGCTGGCCGGGTGAGGATTCTGGTGGTGGAGGACGAGCGCGAGCTGGCGGAGACGCTGCGCCTCGGGCTGACGGCCGAGGGCTATCGCGTGGACGTGGCCCATGACGGCCGCGAGGGCCTGTGGAAGGCCCGCACGGGTGACTACGCGGCCGTCGTGCTCGACCTGATGCTGCCGCTGCTCAACGGCTACCGGGTCTGCGCGGAGCTGCGCCGTGAGGGCATCACCACCCCCGTGCTGGTGCTCACCGCGAAGGACGGCGACTGGGACCAGGCCGAGGCCCTCGACACCGGCGCCGACGACTACGTCACCAAGCCGTTCACCTACCTGGTCCTGGTCGCACGGCTGCGCGCGCTCATGCGCCGGGCGCGGGGACCCGCCTCCCCGCTGCTGGCGGTGGGCGACCTGGTCCTGGACGTGGCGGCCAGAACCTGCCTCCGGTCGGGCGTCGTCGTACCGCTCACGCCCCGGGAGTTCGGGGTCGCCGAGGTGCTCGCGCGGCGGCCGGGCGAAGCGGTCACCAAGTCGGAGATCCTGCACCACGCGTGGCCGGACGAGGCCGAGGACCTCAACCTGGTCGAGGTCCGGGTCAGCGCCCTGCGCCGGAAGATCGACACGGCCTTCGGACGGCAGTCCCTCGTGACGGTGCGCGGGGTGGGCTACCGGTTGGTCGACGACCGCGGGGAGACGGAGGAGGACGCCGTTCCGGAACCCTCGGCCGGGCGGTGGGACGGTGCCGGACGGAACTCCGGTGACTGACGTCCCGAACGGCCGGGATCCGGATGGCCGGGATTCGAACGGGCGCCGCGCCCTGCTGCCCGCGTTCCCGTCCGGCGTGTTCCGCCGGCTGCGGCGCGCCCGCTTCTACCCCCGCTCGGTGCGGGCGCGTTCGGCGCTGGCCGCCGCCTTCGCCGCGGCCGTGCTCTTCACCTCCGGGGCCCTGCTGATGCGGCATCAGCTGTACGACGAGCGGCTGCGGGCGGCCTCGTCGGTGGCTCACCAGCAGGTCGACACTCTGCTCAGCGTCACCGCCTACGCGTCCATCGGCGGCCCCTGGGGAGCAGCGCCGTACGAAATCGTCGCCGACGACGGCGTGCTCCTGGCGTCCAGTCCCGAGCTGGAGCCGTACGAGAAGGAGGGCCGCGCGTTCCTCCCGGGCCCTGGCCGGGGCGGGAGTCTGCCCCTGTACACCAGACGTCGGTTCACGTTCCCCGCCGTGGCCGAGCCGGCGGCCCGCTCGCTGTCCGGACGGACCGTGACCACCGTCGACGGCACGGTGCCCGCCTCCTACCTGCCCGGTGAGACGCAGGGACGCGGGGTCGCCGCCGGCGCCCGGGTCGGGGTGTACGTCCTGATCGTCCCGGACGACGCCGAGCGGGCTGTCGGCCAACTCGACGGGGAACTCGTCGTGGCCGTTCCCCTCGCGACCGCGCTGGTGGCCGGGGTGGCCTGGCTGGCCACGCGGCGGGCGCTGCGGCCGGTCGAGGCGATCAGGGCACGGACCGCCTCGGTGACCGCGACGGACCCCCGCGAGCGGGTGGAGGTACCCGACACCGCCGACGAGGTGGCGGAACTGGCGCTGACCATCAACGCCACCCTGCAGCGGTTGGAGGAGGCGGCCACGGCGCAGCGTCGGTTCGTCGCGGACGCCGCGCACGAACTGCGCAGCCCGCTCGCCACCCTCCTCGCGGGGCTGGAGGTGGCCACCGCCTACCCCGACCGGGCCGACTGGACCGCCGTGGTGTCCGCGGCCGGCCGGCAGGCGCGGCGGCTGAGCGGTCTCACGGAGGAACTGCTCCTGCTGGCCCGGCTGGACGCGGGCGCCCCGCCGGCCTCCGCCGAACGGGTCGACGTGGCGGCACTGGCGGGCCGGCTCGCGGAGGAGTACGCGGAGCGCGCCGGAGGTTCCCCGAAGGTGGATCTCCTCGTCGCCGCGCCGGATACCGCGACGACAGTCTTCGCGGCACCCGGTGACCTCGAACGGATCCTCCGGAACCTGCTCGACAACGCCCTGCGCCACGCCGTCGGCCGCGTGCTGCTGACCGTGGCCCGGGACTCGGCCGCACCCGGATCGGTGCTGTGCACCGTCCGCGACGACGGGGCCGGCGTCGCGGAAGCCGACAGCGAACGGATATTCGAGCGGTTCACCCGCCTGGACGAGTCCCGCACCCGCACGGACGGCGGCACCGGCCTCGGTCTCGCCATAGCCCGCGACCTGGCGGCACGGCACGGCGGCCTGCTCGTGCTGGCGGTGCAACCGGAGGGCTCGGGGGCGTGCTTCGTCCTCCGCCTGCCCGCAGGGGACCCGATGCCGATACGTCCCCGCCCCTTCAAGGGCCGGGGACGGTCCGCCAAGTCGCAGCCACTGTGAAGGAGCGCACCGCGTAACCCCGATGCTCGACATCCCGGCCATCGGCGTCCTGCCGGAACAGCAACAGGTCGGCCATCAGCGTCCCCCTCCCGCGATCGATACAAGGGAGCAAGCGATACGGCCACAGGGGTATTCCAGATGGAGGGTGTTCCCCTCGGACCGTCTTGGTGGAGCGGAGGCGCATGCTCTGATCAGGAAGAACGTCACTGGCCAGCACGACCGAGGTGGATGGTTCCTCGACGGGTTCGACGTCGGTATCGGGCAGCGACAGGGAGCGCGAACGGGCAGGAAGCGACTTGAGGAAGCGCTGGTCACACCCCTTGGAAGCCATCGCCGATCCGGGAACAAGCCGGGGACTTTCAAGCCTGCCCCAGGGCCGGACGGCCGACGCGGCTGAGGAGCCAGTTGCCAGCCGGCTCCGGAGCTGTGTGCGTGTGCCGTCCGACTACCTTCGAAGCGATCTGTGTCCTGGCCCCGCTATGCCCGGTGCCGGGCCGTGGCCGGCTTGCGGTGGTTTGCCAGGAGGCCGCCCGCGGCGCCCAGTGAGACCAGGCCCATGCCGGCCGCGGTCGCGATGCCCTTCACGCCGTCCATGGTCAGGTAACAGGCCGCGGCAACGCCGCCGTTGAAGAGGAACAGGAACCACAACGTGGAGGACTTCGACAGGAATGCCTTGATCTTCGGCTTCTTCGCGATGCGTGATCCAGCGAGCAGCGAGACGGCGATGCCGGCGTAGGTGGCCACGTTCTTCTGGGTGCCGTCGAGGACGGTGCCGGAGGCGGTGCTCGCGACGAGGCCGCCGACGAAGAACGACCAGAGCAGCAGATCGGCGACGAGCGACTTGACGGTGGTGAGCAGCGGCTTCACGGGACTTTCCTTCGGAGTGGGGGACGCGGGAGACGCTTTCGATCTCTGGTGACTACGATTCCGTCGCCCGCTCGCCGCCACGAGGGAGTGCTCTCCCCAACCGGGGGTGGAGCCTGCTGCACCCCTACTCCGGCTGGATGATCGACACGGTCTTGTAGCGCAGGAACTCGTCGATGCCGGCCCGGCCGCCCTCCTTGCCGTAGCCGCTGAGGCCGAGGCCGCCGAAGGGGGTGTACGGGAGGTTCTGCCGGGCGCCGTTGACGTAGACGCCCCCGGCCTTCAGGCGCTCGGCGACGCGGTGGACGCGGGTGAGGTTCGTGGACTGGATGTTGGCACCGAGGCCGTACGGCGTGCTGTTGGCGAGGGCGACCGCCTCGTCCTCGGTCGCGAACTTGAACACCAGCAGGACGGGGCCGAAGACCTCCGTCTGGGCGATCTCGTGGTCGGGGTCCACGTCGACGATGATCGTGGGCTCGACGAAGTTCTTGTCGGCGAGGTCACCGCCGGCCCGGTGGCCGCCGAGGGTGATCCGCCCGGCCTTGTCCCGCCTGGCGCGGTCGAGCATTCCGCAGACCCGTTCGACGGCGGCGGCGTTGATGAGCGGACCCACCTTGACCCCGGGATCGAACGGATCGCCCATCCGGTAGGTCGCGGCGACCTCGGTGACCCGCTCGACCAACTCGTCGTAGATGTCCTCATGCGCGATCAGCCGCGTCGGCACCACACAGCCCTGCCCGGCCAGTACCCCGATGCTGTCCCGTACGGCGCGGCTCGCCACCGCGTCGAGGTCGCCGGCGTCCGGGAAAACGATGCTGCCCGTCTTGCCGCCCAACTCCAGTACGGCGGGCTTGAGTTGCTCGGCGCAGGCGTGCATGATCCGGCGGGCCGCGACGGGTCCGCCGGTGAAGCTCACCTTCTCCACCTTCGGATGGCGCACCAGGGCCTCTCCGGCCTCCGCGCCGCCGCTGAGGATGCTGCACACGCCGTCCGGTACGCCTGCCTCGCGCAGGAGTCGGGCGTACAGATGCGGTGCGAAGGGGGTGAACTCCGAGGGCTTGACCACCACGCAGTTCCCGGCCGCCAGTGCCGGGATCACCTTCATGCCCAGGGAGACGACGGGGCCGTTCCAGGTGACGATGACGCCCACGACGCCGTACGGCTCGGGTGTCGTGTAGGAGAAGTAGCCGCGGGTGTCGAGGGTCGAGAGCAGCTCGCCGGAGAGTTTGTCGCACCAACCGGCGTAGTAGCGCGTCCAGTTGATCGAGTTGTCGACGATCCGTTCGCCGAAGTGGGTCGGGGTGCCGCCGTCGAGGGCCTGGAGGTCGACGAACTCCTGGCGGTGTTCGCCCAGCAGCTCGGCGAACCGCGTCAGGACGTCGCGCCGTGCCTCCGGCGTCCAGCGACGCCAGGACTCCGCCTGCGCGGCGGCCAGTTCGACGGCCTCATTGATCTCGGTGGCGCCCGCCAGCGGGATCGACGCCTGCACCTCGCCCGTGTAGGGATTGCGATGCTCGAAGACACCGCCGGAACCGGAGTCGAGAACCTTGTCGCCGTAGCGGAGCTGAACGTGTGGAGCAGCGGTCACGGTCATGGGTGGGGTCTCCCGGAAGCTCTTGGTCTGCGGGTGCGGTGCCGCGCTGCTCAGCGGACGGCGAAGCCCGCGTCGAGGGGCAGTTGGACGCCGGTGATGTAGGCGGCCTCGTCGGACACCAGCCAGGCGACGGCGTTGGCGATGTCCTCGGCCTGGAGGATGTCGATCGGGAGGGCGTTCCGCATCTGGCTGATCGGGTTCTGCTCGCCCCTGGCGGCCTGCGCGTGGAGGGCCTCCATGGCCGGGTTCTGCGTCATGCCCGACAACACCCCTGTGGGATGAATGGTGTTGACCCGGATCCGCTCGCCCGCGTACTCGTTGGCGAGCACCTGCATCAGCCCGACCAGGCCCCGTTTCGCCGCCGTGTAGGCCTGGCCACCCGCCTTGTCGTTCGCGCCGCCTTTGAGACCGGCCACCGAACTCGTGATGACGATCGACCCGCCGCGCTGCCCGGCGCGGATCGCCGGCAGCACCACCTCGATCGTGCGCCACACGCCCGTCAGGTTCACGTCGATGATGTCGGTCCAGGTGCGGTCGCGGTCGCCGCCGGGGGAGAGCCGGATGATGCCCGCGTTCGCGAGGAGGACATCGACCCGGCCGAAGCGTTCGACGCCGTGGTCCAGGACCCGGCGCAGATCGTCGAAGCTGCGCACGTCGCCCTTCTCGGCGACGATCGACCCGCCCGCCGCCTCGACGGCCTTCACCGTCGCCCGGAGGTCGTCCTCGGTCGCGTTCGGGTAGTCCATCGACTCGATGTCCTCGCAGATGTCGAGGCCGACGATGTCCATGCCCCGGGAGGCGAGTTTCACCGCGTGCGCGCGGCCCTGACCGCGGGCGACACCGGTGATGAAGGCGACCTTCCTGCCTGACTCCATGGCAAGTCCTATCTGTAGCTGACGAGTTGAGGAGGCAGGTGGGAGTGCTCGTTGAAGGTGACGAGTGTGCGGCCCCGGCTGCCCACGACAACTTTCGTGACCCCGCTGTTGACCGCCACGCGGTTGAGCGCGGACCACTGCTGCTCGCCACCGCCGAGCAGTGTCGCCGCGACCCACCCGATCACTCCCGCGCTGGTGAAGACGACGGCGGTCTCGCCCGAGGCCGACTCGGCGGCCAGCGTGCGGAACGCGTCGTCGACCCGCTTCGTGAACGCGGGGAACGGCTCCGTGTATTCGTGGTCGTGCAGTCCCGAGGACCATCGGGGAATGGCCCGGTCGAGCGGCTCGGCATCGGGGGCGTCGACCCTGCGACGGGTCGCGACGACGTCTTCGTGGTCGAACTCGTTCCACGCCTCGTCGACCTCCACGACAGTCGACCAGTTCGACGCGAGGCGGGTGCAACGGGCGGTCTGTTGTTGGCGGTTGAGGCGGCCGGTCAGAATCCGGGTCGCGGAGACACCGCGTCTGGAGAATTCCGTCCCGAGCAGCTCGGACTGGCGTTCACCGATGTCGGAGAGCACGTCGTAGTCGGCCGCGCCCACCGATGCCTTGCCGTGTCGGACGAAGAGGATCACGCTCATCGCCGCGCCTCCGTAGTGGATGTGTGGAGTCGGGCAAGTCGCAGTCCCTCGGCCTGAGTTGCCGACTGTACGTTCCAGGTGCCGCAGGAACACCAGCACCGGTAGCGATCCCCGTCGGGGACGACGGCCTGGCCGTCGCACGAACCCCCGCTGTTCGCCACGCTCGTCAGGAACTCGAGGGGCTTCTCCTCCAGCGCGCTTTCGTAGTCGTCGCTCATGACCTACACCTCCCCGGCGGCAACGCGGAAGACGGGCAGCAGCCAGCCGTCGGTGATCGGATGGAAGTCGACGGTCAGCGCCAACCCGATGTGCACGTCCGCCGGTTCGACTCCGACCACGTTGGTGACGAGCCTGGCCCCGGGCGCGTCCGGCAGGTCGACGACGGCGGGTATCAGCGTCAGGTCCGGCAGCCCCGGGTAGCCGTGGACCACGGCGAAGCTGTAGACCGTTGCGCGGCCGGACAGTTGGGGCCAGTCGACCGCGGTGGACTGGCACTCGGGGCAGAACGGTGTGGGCGGCAGCCGGAAGGTTCCGCAGTCGCCGCACCGAGGTGCCACGAGCCGCCGTTCCTTCGCGGCCTGCCAGAACGGCTCGGTGACATGGTCCGTCGCGATCCGTACGACGTCGGACGGCAGCGCCGTCGCGAGGCGGGCCGCGCTCACCGGTCGCGTCCCAGGATCAGACCGCTGACCGGCAGACTCGCCGGACCGCCGGTGCACAGGGCGAACTCGGCGTCCTCGACCTGGTTGATCGCGGTGCCGCGCATCTGCTCGACGCCCTCGACGATCTGGGTCATCCCGATGACATACGCCTCGGAGAGCTGCCCGCCGTGCGGGTTCACCGCGATGGTCCCCGGCTTTCTGCGACGGGAGTAGCGGATCGCGCCGCTCTCGACGAAGGGGCCGCCGTCGCCCTTGGCGCAGAAGCCGTAGTCCTCCAGTTGCATGAGCACCATCGGGGTGAAGTGGTCGTAGATCAGGGCCACATCGATGTCCTGGGGTGTGATTCCGGCCTGCTTGAAGAGGTGTCCGGCGATCGGCCGGTGGCCCGAGGAGGTGAAGGTCTCGTCGGGCATGCCGTACCAGGAGAAGCCGCGGCCCCAGTCCCGGGTGCCGCCGTGGGCGACGGCCACCACGGGGACCGGTTTCTGGCGCAGGTCGCGGGCGCGGTCGGCCGAGGTGGTGAGCACGGCGACCGCTCCCTCCGTCTCCAGGCAGAAGTCGTGGACGCAGAGCGGTTCGGCGATCATCCGTCCGGCGAAGTACTCCTCGCGGGTGAGCGGGGTCCTCCTGATCGCCTTGGGGCGGTTGAGGGCGTTCTGCCGGGTGGAGATCGCGATCTCGGCGAACGCGTCCCGGGTGGTGCCGTACTCGTGCATGTGACGGCGGGCCAGGACCGACATCAGATGGCCGGGGCCCGCCAGTCCGGACGGTTGCAGGAAGGAGCTGACCGGGGTCACCGGCTTGGCCGCGATCACCGTGCCGAGACGTTGGCGCTGCTGTTGCAGGGCCATGACCGTGACGACGACCGAGGCGTCACCGGCGACGATCGCCGCGCGGGCGAGGCCGATCGCGCCCGCCGAGCCGCCGCCGCCGTTCGTGAGCGACGCGGAGAAGCGGACCTCGGGGATGCCGAGGGTCTCCATGAAGTCGACGGACTCCATCTTGTCGCCGTAGCCTGCGCCGGCGCCCGAGTAGTAGGCGAAGCCGTCGATCTCCTTGACGGAGAGACCGGCGTCGGCGCAGGCGGCGAGGATGGCCTCGCCGGCGAGATGCGTGATGCTCTTGTCGGCGGACTCGCCCCGCCGGTAGTAGGGCGTGGCGCCGACGCCGACGATCGCCACGTCCCGCAGTCCGGAATCCCGCGGCATCGGCTCAGACCCCGCTCGTGGGGACCGGCGGCACATCGGGGAAGAGTTCGAAGAACGCGCCCTGCGTGATGCGCAGTCGGGTCTCGTCCGGGACACCGTCGAACAGGGACTTCAGGGTGTCCTGCGTGTGGCCGAAGGTGCCTTCCATGTGCGGGTAGTCGGAGCCGAACATGACGTTCCGGTAGCCCATCGCCTCGAACGCGGCGACCGCCGTCTCGTCGTGCTGGAAGGAGGCGTACACCTGGGTCATCAGGGTTTCCTTCGGGTCCCGTTCGAGTGTGGGACGCACCGCCATGTGGTGCTGGCGGTAGCCCTCGCGCATACGGTCGCCCAGGAACGGGATCCAGGTGGCGCCGCCCTCGGAGATCAGCACCTTCAGATCCGGGTGCCGGTCGAGGGCGCCGGAGGCCACCAGCTTCATCGCGGCCCGCTGGCCGGAGAAGGTCGTCTCCGCGTAGTTCATGACCGCTCCGCCGGGGCCGCGGTAGACCAGGCCCGCGCCGCCGGTCGTCATGTCCACCGGGTCGGTGCCGATGTGGAAGGCCAGGACGATGCGCGCGCGTTCGGCGGCGTCCCAGAACGGCTCCCAGTCCGACCGGTGCCAGTCCGGTGCGCTGGGGTGCGGAGTGGTGGGCAGGAACACGGCCTTGAAGCCCTGTTCGGCGGCCCACTCCAGTTCGGCGACGGCGTCCTCGACCACCAGCGTCGACACCTGCGCGGTGACGACGTAACGGTCCGAGACCGCGGCGATCTCCTCCAGCGCCCACTCGTTGCTCGCCCGCATGCAGGCCTTGAGCAGCTCGGGCGTCCGGAAGGTGGAGGACCACATGCCCAGCGACGGGAAGATCACCTCGCCCCAGACACCCTCCTGGTCCAGATCGCGCAGCCGCGCCCGGGCGTCGCGGATGCCCTGCGCCTTGCGGCTCTCCTCAAGGAAGTCCCTGGCCACCGAGGTCGGCAGTTTGCGACGGAACGACTGACCGTCGACATGCACCGTCTCGTACTCCCCGTCCGGGTCCTTCTCGGACTTGGGGGTGAGGTCGGCCAGCCGCTTGGGCAGGCGCGACTCCCAGAGATCGCTCGGTTCGAGGAAGTGGGAGTCGCCGGAGTTGGTCCACATCTTCGGCATCGTGAGTAGTCCTCCGGACATGGGGAGGGATGAGACCTGCGTCGACAGGCCCTCGCGTCGAACTGTTCCATCGACCGGACCCACTGTCCATACTTTCTAATACATCTCCATTAGTTTTGACGTTGCGTGTGCCGCGCCGCATCTACCACCATGAGGACCATGGCAGTGGACGAGAAGGCCGCGGGCCGCAGACGCCGGCACACCACGGGGGAGGCGACCCGCGAGCTGTTGATGACGACCGCCGAGCGGCTCTTCGCCGTCCACGGGGTCGAAGGTGTGACCCTGCGGGAGATCCAGATGGAGGCGGGCCAGTCGAACTCGTCGGTCATCACCTACCACTTCGGCTCCAAGGCGGGCCTGGTCCGGGACCTGATCGCCTTCCGCTACCGCACCATCGACGCGCGCCGCGCCGTCCTGCTGGAGGAGGCCCGCGCCGACGGCGTCGCCGAGGACCCCCTCGCGGCGGTGTGGCTGGTGGTCCGCCCGCTGATCGAGAGCATCGAGGCCGGCGAGATGTTCGTCCCCTTCCTCGCCCGGCTGGCACCCGCCACCTCGGACGCGGAGTACTGGCCGCGACAGATCGAGGAAGCCACCGACGTACTCCAGGAGTTGGTGCCCGAACTGCTCGGCGCACTCCCCGACCGCGTACGGCGGGGCCGCGAGGTACAGCTCTACAACAGCGTGCTCAACCTCCTGGGCGACCACGCGCGCAACCGGCACCCGATCAGCGACGCCCAGCTCAACAACTACATCGACGGCTGGGTCGGCATGCTCACCGCGCCGGTCTCGGCCGTGACGTACGACCTCATGGAGGACGAGGCGCGGGCGCGGCGCGAACGGCGCTGACACCCCATCGCCTACGGCCGTTCGCCCCCAGCCGTTCCCTACGGCCGTCACGTCACCGTACGACCCCCGCGTCCCGCAGACCGGCGATCCGCGCCTCGTCGTACCCGAGCTCCCGAAGCAGCGCGTCCGTGTGCTGGCCCACGGTGCAGCCCGCCTCCGCCTTCGTCGTCGACCGGGAGAACCGGTTCAGCGGCGCCAGCCTGCGGTGCTCGTCGAAGACGGGGCTGACCGCGTCGACCGCGTAGCCCGCCGCGTAGAACTCGTCGCCCTGCATGTGCCGTTCGGCCGGTTCCTGGGTCACGGCGACACAGCCGACGTCCCATGCCGTCAGGTCGGCCTCCCACTCGGCCTTCGTCCGGGTGGCGAAGACCTTGGCGAGTACGTCCGCGAGCGCGTCGTCATGGGTGGCACGCGCCCGGCCCGTGGCGAACCGCTCGTCCACGAGATCACCGGGGAAGCCGAGGGAGGCGACCAGAGGAGCCCATTCCTTCTCCTTCGGCGCCGCGAGGAACAGCCAGCCGTCGGACGCGGGATACATCCGGTACAGGGCACCGGTCCCACGGAAGTCGGAGTCGACCCGGGAGCGCGCCGGACGGCCCGGGTAACTGGTGTTGTGCGCGATCAGCGCCTGCGTGCTGGTGCCGAGCATCGTGGCCACGATGCCGGTCAGTTCGGCCCCGCGCCGCTTCGCGTAGATCCCCAGCAGCAGGGCCGAGGCGACACCGAGGGCGGCCATCCCGTCCGACTGGACGGCCGGGACCGTCCCGCCGGCGTACAACTTGCGGGCCTGCGACAGCAGTTGGTCACGGTCCGCCGCGGGACGGCCGACCACCTGCGCGTCGGTCACGGAGACGCCGGACGCCGCGCCGATGGACGGCGCGTAGGCGGGCTTGGAGCCGTACGGGCCGTCGATCCCGTAGCCGGGCGCGTTCACATAGACCAGATCCGGGTTGACCGACTTCAGCGAGGTCTCGTCGACACCGATCCGGGCCGCGGCACCCGCCCGGTAGCACTGCAGCACCACGTCGGCCCGTCCGGCCAACTGCCGCAGGATCTCCAGACCTTCGGGGGAGCGGAGGTCGACGGCGATGCTCTCCTTGCCCTGGAGCACCTTCGCGCCGCCCGCCTCGGGGAACGCCATGATCATGCGGATCAGGTCGCCGTCGAGCGGTTCGACCTTGATGATCCGCGCACCGAGATCGGCGAGGAGGGTGGCGCCGTACGGCCCGGCGTACATGGCGCCCAGTTCGAGCACGGTCACACCGGCGAGGGGAGGGTCGCAACGGCCCTGCTGAGCCGCGGAGTTGGGGGGAGTCGCGGCGCGGGCGAAGGCGCGCAGCTCCCGGGTGTGTTCGCCGGGTCGGGGCGCGCGCCGGATTCTGGTGAGGGGACGTCCGGCCGCGTGGACCAGGGTCGAGGGCTGGCGGACCGGGCCGAGGTCGGGATCGTCCACCACCACGCTGCGGCCCTCGTGGACGAGTTGGGGGTGGTCGAGCGCCTCGTCCGGCGTACGGAACTGCTCGCCGAAGACGTCCGGATCGCGGGCGAACGCCTCCTCCCACTCCTTCAGCGTCCGCTCCCCGACCTTCGAGATCATCTTGTTCCACCACTCGAAGCGCAGCTCCGGCGTGGGCAGGAGAGGAAAGCCCTCCCACTTCGGATCGGTCAGTTCGGCGTTCAGGTCCAGCTCGTCCAGCCAGGCCCGCATCAGCCGGGGCGCCGTCTGCGCGAACTGCAGCCAAGTGCCGTCCGCCGTCGCGGCGATGAGCAGCGCGTACAGCAACTTGGCCTGGGGCCTGCCCTGTTGGTCGAAGGCGGCGCCCGCCGGTCGGAACGCGTCCGGGTAGCGGCCGAGGACCAACTCGTAGAACCAGTTGTACGGGTCGTACGCGCCGACCCCTGTCACCAGATCGGACTCCACCAGCTGCCCCAGACCGCTCTCCTCCCGTTCGAGCAGCGCCGCGAGGATGCCGTGGACCGCTGCCTGTGCCGCGGCGAACGAGGCGTAGGGAGTGGTGACATGGGCGGGGTCCGGGCCGGTGGTGAGCTGGTGCTTGGAGTGCAGGACACCGCTCTTGGCCAGGATGAGCGCCTCGTAGCCCTTGCGGTCGGCCCAGGGGCCGCGCGTTCCCCAACCGGTGATGAGTGCCGCGACCAGGCGCGGGTACCGGACCGCCAACTCCTCGGCGGTGAAGCCGAGTCGGGCCGCCGCGGCCGGGCGCATCGTGGCGACGGCGACGTCCGCCCCGGCGAGCAGGCCGTCCAGCGTCACGCGATCGGTGTCGTCGCGCAGGTCGAGGGTGATGCTCCGCTTGCCGCGCAGCAGGCCGGGCCAGCCGGGGTCCGCGCGCAACGGGCTGCCGCCGGGCGGCTCGACGAGGACGACGTCCGCGCCCGCGTCCGCGAGGAACTGAGTGGCCTGGGCGCCGGGCAGCGTCGTCGAGAGATCGATGACGACGATGCCGTGCAGCGGGCCTTCGCCGAGGTCGGCGCCGTCGTTCCGGTCGGGCATGCTCAACTCCCTTGCAGATGTGGGTCCACGGCGCGGTCAGCTGAACCGGGTGGCCGCGAGGATGCCGCCGTCGACCAGCAGATCGGTTCCGGTGATGTAGGAGGCCCGGTCGGAGGCGAGGAACTCGATGGCGTCGGCGGTCTCCGGCATCGTGCCCTCGCGACCCAGCGGCGACCGGCGCAGCATGCTCAACTTGACCTCGCGGTGCGGGCCTTCGAACTCCAGCGCACCCATCGGGGTGGCGATCGGGCCCGGCGACATCGACACGATGCGGGCCCCCTTCGTCCCCCACACCGCAGCCCGCCTCCTGCACATGCGGAGCAGCGCGAACTTGGTGAGCCGGTAGGCCTGGAGGGGCGTCCGCTCCGGCACCAGCTTCTCCAGGCGCTCGACGAAGTCCGGTGCGAGCGGCTCGTCGAGCACGGCGGTGATCTCCGGCGTGGGCGGTTCGGCGAGGTGTCCGGCGGAGGACGACACGAACACCGCGGCCGTGCCCGGTACCGCCCGCTCCAGGCTCATCCGCTCGACGAGCGTCGCCCCGACGAGATTCACCTTCAGCAGGGTGCGCCAGTCACCCATCGACGGGGACAGCGCCGCCACGTGCGCGACCGTGCGCAACCGGCCCCGGGCCGCGACGAGTTGACCGAGCTCCGCGACCGAGTCGGGCTCCGTGATGTCGCACCGGGTCACCACCGCGTCGATCCCGTCCTCGCGCAACGCCGCCTCGCGTGCCGGGTTCCTGGCGGCCGACAGACTCGCCAGCACCAGCCGGTGGGACTGGCCGAGCCGGCGGGCCGCCGACATGCCGATGCCGCCCCCGCCGATCACCAACGCGACGGGAAGATCCGGACGTTCGCTCGTCCCGGTGCGCAACTCACCGTCAGACTCCATACGTTGTCCCTTCTCGGCGCCGAGGGTTCATCACGTCAGCGCGAACTCGGCGGAACCGTCGACCACGAGCGCGCCGTCGTCCCTGCGCAGCTGGATCGCGAGTTCCAGGCGTCGTTCGCCGTCCTGCTCGAAGAGCCGTACGACCTCGGCCGACGCGGTCAGCCGGTCCCCGCGGTACACCACCTGCGTGAAGCGGGTGCGGAAGCGCCGCACGCTCTCCTCGCCGAAGTGGTCGGTGCAGTACGCGGCGAGCCAGCCCGCGCCGAGCATCCCCACGCTGAACGCGGCGGGATACCCGGCGGCGCGGGCGAGTTCGTCGTCGTGGTGCATCGGGTTCAGGTCGCCGCTCGCGCCCTGGTAGCGCACGACGTCGGTCATCGTGACCGGCCCGAACCCGCGCTCCGGGAGCCGGGTACCTGGTTCGAGGCCGGTCACGACGCCTCCTTGCGCACGTAGGCGGAGGTGTAACGGCACTCGGCGAGCAGCAGTCCCTCGGCGTCGTGGAAGGACACCAGGAAGCGGACGATCACCATCGGCCCACTTCGGCCCCGCTTGATCCGGACGTCCTGGAGGCGCTCGGAGTTGTGCAGCGTTTCCCCCGCCCGTGGCACCCGGCCGTGGAAGACGTACTCCTGCTCCAGCGAGAGCAGATTCCGTACGTCGGGCTCGATCCCGACGCTCGCGCACGCCTCGGCGACCTCGGGCGCGCGGACCGTCTCGCCGATGGTGCTCCAGTGGACCACCGTGGCCAGGAAGGTCGGCGGGATCGGGGCGTTCGGGTCGTCGAGGTATGCGGGACGGGGCGCCGCCGTCGCGGTGGCGTACTCCCGCACCTTGCCCCACTCGATGGGCATGATCGCCATGTCTGCTCCTCGCCGGAGTAGGTCCGCGTCGAACTATTTCGCCGACGGAACCGAGCGTCAATGCTTTCTAAGAAATGTTCATTACCTTTTGCTGCCCAGGGTCAGGGCTGACCGGGCTTGAGAGTGACGAACAGGCCCTCCGCCTCCGCGCAGAGCACCCCGTTGTGCCGGATCTCCGCCCGCAGGACGCGCTTGCGGCCCTCCTCGCTCACGAACCAGCCGTGCACGTCGAGTTCGGCCCCGATCGGAGTGATCGACCGGTAGTCGGTGTGCAGATAGGCGGTACGGGCCCGGCTGCGGCCGCCCGACCCCGACAGCCGGCCCAGAACCTCGTCGAACAGCAACGGGACGGCGCCGCCGTGGACCGCGCCGTTCCCGCCCAGGAAGTACCGGCCGAAGCGGACCGTGCCCCGGACGCTGAACCGGTCGGCCTCGTGGACCCGGAGGGCTGGTGCCATCGTCTGGCCCCGGCCCGGCATGTCGTCCCGGTGCCCGAAGACCTGTTCGCGCTCGGAAACGGCCAGGTCGGCGAGGCGCTCGGACCAGGCGCCGAGGTCGTCCGACAGCGCGGCCACCGTGCCGGCGTCCAGCCGTGCCGCCGCGACGTAGTCGAGGAAGCCGCGCAGGCGCGCGATCATCTCGCCGTACCCGTCGGCGCTCCGGCCGTCCTGTCCCGCCGGCCGACTCCACGACTCGACCCGCGCGACGCCCTCCGGTTCGGGGAGGCCGAGCCCGAGCGTCGGGTCGTCGTAGGGGCCGCTGCCGGGGAGCCCGGGCGCCCTCATACCGACCCGTTTTGCGTGCGGTCGTAGTTGCTCATGGTCCACCCTTCGTTCGTGGGGGTCTCCGGGTCGCGGGATCCGCGACGGTCCCTCACTACCCGATCGACCTAATGAGTATCCTCATTGTGATGATTCCAGTGCACGGTCACAGGACGGCGTCCCGAACACCGCCCCGCTGCCCCAACTTGCCGTCGGACGACACCGTGCCGGTGACCTCCTTCGCCGAGACCGTGCCCGTCAGCCCGTGCAGGGCGCGCACCAGACCGAGCACTCCCTGGTAGCCGATCGCCGCGTACCCCTGGGTCGGGGTGTCGGGGCTGTATCGCTTCATGACCTCGCGGTGGAGCTGGGCCTCGATGTCGTTGCTCGCCACGTCGCAACTGCTGAACACCTGCAGCCCGTTCATGCCCGCGCCCACCGTCTGGACGACCTCGGGAGCCATGTACGACTGGACGCTCATCCGGGCGATCCCCGCCCCGAGCGTGCTCATCGCCTGGAGCACGGAGGTGCACACCGTCGACTCGCCTACGACGGCGACGGCGTCGGGCTTGTTCCGCAGCGCGGCGCTCACCTGCGGCGAGGCGTCCGGGGTGCCCGCGGCCACCGTCACGATCTGCAGGCCGACACCGGCCCTGGCGAAGACCGGCTTGCCGATGGCCTCGATCCCGCTCACTGCGGCCGGTGCGTCGATCACGAACGCGGCGACCTTCTTGTATCCCTTCTCCTTGGCGTACGCGGCCATCGACGTCATGGTCGTCGGGAAACCGCCCGTCCAGGAGAAGGCGTTGGCGGTGGTGCCCTCGGAGTTGCCGGCCGCGATGGCGGTCGCCCAGGGGATACCGGTCTTCGTCACGATCGGCACCATGGAGTCGCCCAGACCGCTGCTGGTCAGGACCACCGCGTCGACCTTCTGCTCGACCATCTGGTTCGCGCAGTCCCGCGCCGTCGCGGGTTCCTCCTTCGTCTTGCAGACCGTGAGCCGGATCCGCCGACACCAGCGCGAGCGAGGCTCGCGACCCTGGTGAGGAGATGGCTCGTCCGATCGACTCGATCATGTCTGCGTCCCAATGTGTCGGCGAGTGCCCGGCACTCGCTGCGATCGGCGGACGGCAGCACCGCGCGGCGACCCCGCCGTCCGAGAAAGTGAAGAGAGAGCCGTGAGTGGAGATCGCGCGGCACGAGGGCCGGGCATCGCGGCAGACCATGCCGGCCGGCGTGCCGAGGACTCCATGACCGGCGACCGGACGGACCTGTTCCGATGAGGGCAGGGGCAGTTGATGCCTCGGGAGTAGCGGCCCGCAGGCCGGAAGGCTATACGTAATCGAGTCAGGCTGGAATGGGTAGCGCGGGACGTTCTCCATGTCGTCCGCCCGTCACGCGAGGCCTTGCTTGAAATGAGGGGTCGCAGTGTGTACGTGGGTTGGTCGTGGGGCGTCGCGAGCGGGCCCTTGGTTGTGACCCTGGCCGTCAGGGTGTCGTCAGGTTGCGCGCGCCTCGTACGGCGATGGGTGGGAATGTCGTAGTCCGCCCCACTTGACGATCGAGGCGGGTGCGGGTTTAGATTAGAACGACCGGTCGGTACATATTCCGATCTTCCGAATTCGGCAGAGGGATCCCACTGCGCGGTAGTGGTCGATGGATTCGAGAGTGTTCCGTGCCGGAACACCGATTCTCCGCCGTCGGAATCCGATCCGGTCGGTGTACGTGCTCTCCATCATCCAGGCGTGGGTTTTGGAACGAACAACGTGGTTCGGCGAAAGGTACGTCCGTGTTCAAGGAATTTGTTGTGTCCGGCGATTCGCACATCATCGAGCCGGTCGATCTGTTCAAGACCCGTCTGCCCAAGGCGCTGCGTGAACGCGCCTTGTGGGAGGAGGAGTTCACCCTGGACGAGCCGATCGTTCCGGGTGGGCACACGGAGTTCAAGAAGCTCCACACGATCGGGTTCGACGGCTGGACGATCTCGAAGTACCGCCAGACCGGCGGGGAGACTCCGGACGGCGATCCCGATCACATCATCCGGGACATGAACTTCGACGGCGTGGACGCCTCGGTGATGTTCCCGAACCTCTCGTTGTTCGTCCTGTTCACTGACGACCACGAGCTGTCGATGGCCCACGCGCGCGTGTGGAACGACTACCTCGTCGAGCGGTACCTCCCCTACAAGGATCGGCTGCGCCCCACGGCCGCGATCCCGCTGACGAACGTCCCGGAGGCGGTCGCGGAGATCGAGCGGTGCGCGAGGCTGGGACTCGGCGCGATCCTGCTCCCGGAGATTCCGCCGTTGCCGTACTACGCGCGGGAGTACGACCCGGTGTGGGCGGCGGCGCAGGCCCACGGCCTGCCGGTCTTCATCCATGTCGCCACCGGCGGGGTGAAGGTCAAGGAGGAGGTCTCGGAGACGGCGGTGACCGTGCGCGGTCTGATGACGGCCATGAACATGGGCAAGGGCAACCTGACCGACGACATGGTCACGGGCCGCACGATGGGCGCCGCAGTCGGTTCCGCCGTTGCGGGTCCGCAGGGCATCATCGCCAGCCTGGTCGGCGGCGGGGTGTGCGAGCGTTTCCCGGACCTGCACTTCAACCTGATCGAGTACACCGCCGGCTGGCTGGTCTCCTTCATGGGCTACATGGACAAGGCGTGGAAGACGGGCACCGGCCAGGACCCCGACTGGTGGCTCGGCTTCTGGGACGACAATCGTCCGGCGAACGAACAGCCCTCGATGGGGCGGCTGTTCGCGATCAACGACAAGTGGCCCTACCCGCTCAAGCCCACCGAGTACGTCCAGCGCCAGATCCATGTGCAGTTCGCCGACGACCCCACGGCCGTCAAGGCGCGTCACATCACCGGGCTGTCGACGGTCATGTGGGGCAACGACTACCCGCACGCGGAGGGCACCTTCCGCAGCAGCGCGGAGTGCATCGCCGAGAACTTCGAGGGCGTCAACGACGAGGACCGCGCCGCGATCCTGGGCGGCACGCTCGCCGACGTCGTGCACTTCGACAAGAGCCGGAAACTCGCCCCGGTCACCGAGAGCGCCTGATCGCACCGAGTCGTAGATCGATCGTCGACCGGCCCTTGCGAAGGGGCCGGGAGCGACGTAGCCGGTCGCAGTCGCCTTGCCCCAAGCGGCTCGACAAGGGAGTTGGGGACCGTCATGGCCCATGACCTGGGCATGCTGGTGATCCGCCTGGCCCTCGGGCTGATGCTGATCGCCCACGGTGCGAACAAGGCTTTCGGCTCGGGCGGACTGCGCGGTACGACCGCCTGGTCGCTTCGCCCGGGCTGCGCCCGGCATGGCTGCACGCACGGCTCGCGGCCGGCATCGAGATCGTCGCGGGAGCGCTGCTTGCCCTCGGCCTCCTGGCGGGCGCGGCCTGAACCGCGTACGTGGGCCTGACGCTCGTGGCCGCCCTCACCGACCACCGCGGCAAGGGGTACCTCGTCTTCGAGGGCGGGTTCGCATACGGCCGTCCGCCGAGTCGGAGGCGCAGACCGACTGAACGCCACCTGCGTATGAGGCCGATCCGGACCGGTACCCCGTGCGAGAAATCCTCAACCTGCTTGTTCCAAAGGAGAATTCGATGCCCAAGGGATACGTCATCGTCACGGAAGCCATCAGGGACGACGAGGGGATGGCCGCGTACAGCCGGGCGGCCGCACCCTCCATGGCACAGGGCGGGGCCAAGCCGCTGGTTGTCGACGGGCAACCCCGGGTACTGGAAGGCGAATGGCACGGAAACCGTACGGTCATTCTCGAATTCGAGTCGGTCGAAGCGGCCCAGGTCTGGTACGACTCCGATTCCTACGCCGCAGCACGGCCCTTGCGGCAGGCCGCGGCCGAGTCGCACGCGGTGCTGCTGAGCGGTTTCGAGATGTCACGTGGCTGAGTTCGAGCTGTCGTGCGGACTGCCACCGGGACCCGACTTCGCCGAACTCGCGGTACTGGCCGAACAGCTCGGATACGCGCGGGTGTGGATCTACGACTCGGCACCTCTGTGGGAAGACCCGTTCGTCCACCTGGCACTCGCCGCCCGACGCACCAGCCGGATCGGGCTGGCCACCGCCGTGCTGATCCCGGCGCAACGCGAGGTCATGGCGACGGCCTCGGCCATCGCCACCGTCGCGCGCCTGTCCGGCGGGCGGCTGCGGCCCTGCTTCGGCACCGGCTTCACCGCCCGCCTGACGGTCGGACAACCACCCATGAAACTCGACGAGTTGGGTGACTACATACGGGTGCTGCGCCGACTCCTGGCAGGGGAGACGGCGTTGGTGAACGGCAAGCCCGTACGAATGCTCCACGCGGACGGACTCGCACAGTCGCGCCCGATTCAAGTCCCCCTGTGGCTCAGCGCGTTCGGACCGCGAGGCGCCGCACTGGCGGCCGAGATCGCCGACGGGATCATCGGACCCGTACACCCCGACCTCCCCACGGCGACCCTGGTGTCCGGCACCGTCCTGGAACCGGGCGAGGACCCCGGCAGCGACCGAGTGCGCCGGGCGATCGGACCGTGGCGGGTCCTGGACTGGCACAACGCCTACGCGTACGGCGGCGCCGAGGCCGTGGACGCCCTGCCGGGCGGCCGACAGTGGCGGGACGCCGTCGAGGCGCTCGAACCACCGCAGGCACGCCACCTGTTGACCTTCGAGGGCCACGTCACCCACCTGCCCGACCGCGACCGCGCGCTCCTGGAGCACATCGATCACACCACCATGGTCGGCGACATCCACCGCATCCGGCAGAGCGTCGAACGCCTCGTCGAAGACGGCTTCAGCGAGGTCATCTACACACCGAGCGGCCCGGACATCGCCCGTGAGCTGTCGAGCTTCGCCCTCGCCCACGTGCATCCTCATGGCCGGGAGGCAGTTCCGGCCACTCGTTCTTGAACGGGGCGCGTCGAAGTCCGAACCGATCTCGGTGAACGAGGCGGTCACGCCGTGCAGGGCACGTGAACGGGGTTGCCTCGACCGCCTCGGACAGTCGCTCAGGCGTCGCCGGTGACGGGGGTCGCCCGCTGCTGATCGTGGGTGGCTGTCCAGGTGGCGAGCAGGCGCAGGCCGTCCTCGGAGGGGGTGCCGGGTTCAGCGCCGTAGACGAAGAGGGTCAGATCGGTGTCCGCTACGAGTGTCATCGCCTCGAAGGTGAGGCGCAGCGGGCCGATCGCGGGGTGGCGCAGGCTTTTGAGTCCGGTGGTGTGGCGGCGTACGTCGTGGCGGGCCCAGCGGATGCGGAAGTCCTCGCTGCGGGTGGAGAGTTCGCCCACCAGGGCGGTCAGGTCCTGGTCGAAGGGGGCCCGGCCGGCCTGGGCGTGCAGGAGGGCCACCGCGTCGTCCGCGGCGTGGTCCCAGTCGTCCCAGAAGGTGTGGGAGCGGGGGTCGAGGAAGATGAACCGGGCGTGGTTGGGCGGCTGGGCCGCGCCGGTGTGGAGCGGTGCGAAGAGGGCGCGGCCAAGACTGTTGGCGGCCAGGACGTCCGTGCGGCCGTTGACGACGAACGCGGGGGAGTCGGTCATCGAGTCGAGGAGCCGCTGGACGTTGGGCCGCACTCCCCGCTGAGAGGCCGGGGTGCGGCGTCGCCGCGGACTCGGTGCGGCCGCGCGGGCCAGGTCGTAGAGGTGGGCGCGCTCGGCGTCGTCGAGTCGCAGGGCGCGGGCGAGCGCGTCCAGGACCGCGTCGGAGACTCCGGTGAGGTTGCCCCGCTCCATGCGGGCGTAGTACTCGACGCTGACGTCGGCGAGCTGTGCGGCCTCGGCGCGACGCAGGCCGGGGACCCGACGGATCCCGTGGCTGGGCAGTCCGGCCTGGTCGGGGGTGATCCTGGCCCGGCGGGAGGTCAGGAACTCGCGGATCTCGTTGCGGTGGTCCATGCCTTCCAGGCTAGGCAGCGGCACGGTCTGGTGGGATGCCCTGCCTTTACACCTTTCGACGGTGACTCCCTCACGCGCCGATCCACCGGTTGCATGGTTGTCGGCCCGAGCGGCGAACGGCTGCCGACCGGTTCCGCGGTCCGCGGGCCTGACCCGACCGGAGAGAGACCCCCTTCTCCCTCCGCTGAACAGGCAACAAAGGAAAGCGCCATGCAGAGCATCACCTTCGACAACGCCGGCATCACCATGGCCGGGAACCTCCACCTCCCCGACGACTTCGCCGAGGACGGGTCGTACCCGGCGATCGTGTCCGTCCACCCCGGTGGCGGCGTCAAGGAACAGACCGCCGGCCTCTACGCCGCCGAGCTGGCCCGCGAGGGCTTCGTCGTCCTCGCCTTCGACGCCTCCCACCAGGGAGAGAGCGGCGGAGAGCCCCGCCACCTCGAAGACCCCGCCTCCCGCGTCGCGGACATCCGGTCCGCCGTGGACCACCTGTCCACGCTCGGCTACGTCGACGCCGACCGCATCGGCGTGCTGGGCATCTGCGCCGGAGCGGGCTACGCCGTCGACGCCACGATGACCGACCGCCGTATCAAGGCCGTCGGCACCGTCAGCCCGATCGACATCGGGGCCGCCTACCGGCTGGGCTGGGACGGCACCGAGCCCGTCGCCACCCAGCTCGCGACCCTCGACGCGGTGGCGCGGCAGCGGACCGCCGAGGCCAAGGGCGCCGACGCCGCGATCGTGCCCTACGTGCCCGAGACCGTCGACGAGACCTCCGTCCCCGACATGGCCGAGGCCCACGACTACTACCGCACCCCCCGCGCCCAGCACGCCCGCTCCGACAACCGCATGCTGTTCACCAGCATCGCGAGCATCTACGCCTACGACGCCTTCCACCAGGTCGAGACCCTGCTCACCCAGCCGCTCCTCATGGTCGCCGGCAGCAAGGCGGGTTCCCTGTGGCAGGCCGAGCGGCTCCTGCCGAGGGTCAGCAGCCCGAAGGAACTGGCCGTCGTCGACGGCGCCGGACACGTCTCGCTCTACGACGTCCCCGAGTACGTCGACCAGGTGACCGCTCACCTCACGCCGTTCTTCACCAGGTACCTGGGACGCTAAGGCCCTAGGTGCTGGCATGATGGTGGTCATGTCCATGTACCGAAAGGTCCATGCCGCGTAAGCGGCCCGGCGCGTTGCGCGCCGAACAGTCTCTCCGTGTCGCTCGGGGCCTGCCTCCGCAGCGAATCCACGGGCTCTCTGCCCGAACCAGCGCCGCCATAGATCGGGTGGAGATGCTCGCGGGCGACTACTACGTCTGCCCGGGTGCCACCGACGGTGCGCTGCGGCGGTATCGGGCGTTTCTGCAGGCCCCCGGACGACGCCCCCTGTATCCGCAGGACGCGGAGTGTTCGTGCCGCGGCTGCTCCTTGGACGACGTACGGCACGCCCGCGACGTGCTCGAGGAGGTCATGCAGCAGTTGCCTCCCTGGCCCCGAGCCCAGCTGGAGCGCCAGGTGCGCGAGCTGGATGCCAGGTACGTCGAGCGGACGCTGCCCGATCCGTTCGCCGCTGAGCGGCAGTGGCGTTCCGACCTCTGGTGGCGGTGCCGTCTGTCCGGCGGACGGGAAGGCGGATGAGGTCAGACTCGCTGCAACTCGAACAGGGGGATCACCCGGCTGGTCACACCTGCGCGCCGTCATCCCGTACGCGCTGCAGACCACGGCGATCGAACTCCCCGTCATGGGCACACTCCTGGCCAGGATGCGCAACTCGATGGGCCTCGGCCCGCGCAAGAGCAGGCGGGCCGCCCGCGCGGCCAAGCTCTTCCTGCCGGTCGCCTGACTCATGCAGCAGGGTCCCTACGAACGCTACGTCCTGCGCCGCGTGTGGGGACCGGACAGCATCCGTCTGCTGGAGTCCGCCCGCCGCCTGCACGAGCAGACGCTCGCGCAGCGGGCCATGAACCACCTTGCAGGCGGCCCGAAGGGCGGGTCCACGCCTGCCGCATGAAGGAGCGGAAAGGACCCGTGTCCTCCTCGTGGACGCCGACCCCGGCGGCGCTCAGTCCGTCACGCCTGCGACTTGGCTTCGGGCCATGTCGTGTCGAACCAGTCCATGAACGGCAGGACACCGCCGACCAGCTTGACCCGCTGGTGAATGGCGATCTGGTCGTGCCCGGGCAGGAAGTCGCGTCCGGACGGGACCTCTTCGCCGCACCCGCACGCGCAGTCGGTGCGATCGAACGGCGAGTCGAAGTACTGCACCGGGTTCTGACTCTTCTCGACCGGGGACTCGTTGCCCACGTACTTGTCGTACACCGGATCGCCGGGCTTGAGGATCGTCCCGTGGATCGTGCGACGACCGTCCGGGGCCGGGGCGGAGATGTGGTCGATCTCCACGGCCAGGACGACGATGCCCATCGCGCTGAACACCACGTACCGTTCCCGGTCCGCCCGCGTCCCCAGCTTCCAGCGGCCGTTCCCCGCCGCGTACACCTCCTCGTCGGAGAGCCCCGGACGCCATCCGGCCGACGACTTCCCGTGCTCGTCCTCCGGCCACGTCCGGTAGGCACCCAGTCCGATGTTGAGCATGCCGAACCCCCAATCCCCTGCCCCACAGTCCTTCACCCCGGGGCGATGAAAAGAAGGTAGACCCCCTATCCATCTCAGCGCAAGGCTTGGATGAAGTGCGTACGGATTGAGGGTTCTGATCGATACTTGCAATCCAAGGATTAAAAGTATGGAGGAGGGGGGTGATGCCGTCACTGTGGCATGGCTTAGGCGCTGGTCGTTGACCGTCCATCCCTCGTCCGGGTGGTGCGGGTACCGACGCCACCCGCACGGAACGGGTTGAGCGATATGAATCGTGGCGGCGGTGCCCAGGTGGCGGGCAGCGGGAACGGGGACGGGCGCAGACAATGGAGCCAGTGGTATTCACCATCGGTGTGGGCGAGTCCGGTGGGGCGGGTGCGGTGCCGGAACTCTGGCGGCGGTTGGCGGAGGGCGCTGCGGCCGGGTGCCATTTCGAGTTCAGGAGCGGACGCGCGGTGCCCGGCACGCTCGGTGGCCTGCCGGAGGTCCTGGCGACGGTCGCCGCGGGAGCGGTCAGCGGATGCGCCGCGGTCATCGTCACCTGGCTGCGCGAGCGGACGTCGAACGTCGAGATCACCATCACGCGCGAGGACGGCACGGTGACCACCGTCAAGGCCGATCGGTGCGAGCGGATGGACGCCGTACGGCTGGCCGAGTTCGTCCGCGAACGTACTGCTGTCACCGAATCCACCGAGGGATGACCGCATGTCCCTGGCCGACCGGTACGGTCCCGAAGACGTTCCCGACCAGGTTCTCATCGTATCGACGGGCAGACACACGGCCGGTTCGGGGCTGCCGGACGTCCCGGCCGCGACGGCGTCCGGACGGGCCTTGGCCAAGGCGCTCGGTGCGGGTGAGTGCGGGGCGCAGCGGCACGTACGGCTGCTGACCGATCCGGCGGACGTCAACGAACTCGGCGAGGCGATCGCCGACGCCGCCGAACGCGCGACGGGCCTGCTGCTGGTGTACTTCATCGGCCACGGTGTCCTCGGACCCGGCGGCGACCTCTATCTGGCCACATGCGCGACCGACAGCACCAAGGCCGTACGGCTCGCCCACACCGCGCTGCCGTGCGCCATGCTCGCGAACTACCTGCTGTCGTCCCGGGCCACCGCACGAGCCGTGGTCCTGGACTGCTGTTTCTCGGCGCACTCCTTCAACAGGCTGGGTGGCACACGGACTTACGTGATGGCGTCCGCGTCCGAGGACGTACTGGCGCCGTCCGGGACGGTCGTCACTCCGTTCACCGCGGCGGTCATCGACGTGCTGTCCGCCACCGCCTCGGGGGCCCGACCGCAGGTGACCCTCGACGACCTCTATCGCGAGGTCGTCGGCCGCCTCCCGCACCAGGCCGGCCGACCGCGCCGCCTGGGCGCCGACGCCGTGGGGGACACCGTCCTGGCGGTACGGCCGCAGCGCGGCGTGCCGGGTACCCGCATCGCGGACGGCGCGCATCCCTACCCCGGCCTGGCCGTGTTCGAGACGGTCCAGGCGCCGTTCTTCCACGGCCGCGAACGTGAACTCACCGAACTGACAGTGCTGTTGGCGGATCGCGTGCGCCACCCGGGCCCCTTGGCGGTCACCGCTCCGTCCGGCACCGGGAAGTCGTCACTCCTGCGGGCCGGGATGCTCGCGGCCGTCCGGACCGACCACGTACCCGTTCCCGGTATGAGCGACTGGCCGGTCGCCCTCTTCCAGCCCGGCCGTCGCCCGATCGCCTCCCTCGCCCGCGCCCTGGCCGCCGCTCTGCCCACAACCGACGACTCACGGTTCCACGACCTGATCACGGCCGGCGGCCCCGCCCTCGCCGACGAGGTACGACGGGCACTGCGACAGCACCACCAACTGGGCGCGGAACGGCGTCTGTTGATGGTCGTCGACCAGTTCGAGCAGGTGTTCACGGCCGAACCGACGGAACGGGAAGCGTTCCTCACGGCCCTACAGATCCTGTGGCGTCCGAACGGCTCCCAACCGCCGCCGGCCGTCCTGGTGTACGCGGCCAAGCTCGACTTCTACGGCTCCTGCATGGCAGCCGAGCAACTGACCGACGAAACCGCGGCGGCCCCCTTCCTGCTGGGCCCGCTGCACGACCGGCAGATCGAGCGGATGATCACAGGCCCGGCACTGCGGGCGGGCCTGGAACTGGACGGCGGACTGCCTGCCCTCGTCCACCAGGATCTCGCCGAACTGTCCGGCGGGCGGCCGGTCGTCGATCCCCAGAACCTGCCGCTCATGGCGCATGCCCTGCGGTCCGCATACGAACACGGTGACGGACTCCGCATGACCGTGGCCGACTACCTCGCCGTCGGCGGGGCGTCCAAGGCGCTGGCCCGTACGGCTTCGACCGTCTTCGCCACCCTCGACCCGGCCGCTCAGAAAGCCCTGCGGGCCCTGCTCCCCCTCCTGGTGTGCGTCGGTGACGACGCACCGGACACCGCTCGCCAGGCCACGGAGGCGGAACTGCTGGAACGGGCGGCCGAACGCGAAGCGGCCCGCCGGGCCCTCGACGCCTTCACCGCGGCGGGCCTGATGCGGGAGGTGGCCGGCCCGGTACCGACGTACGAACTCGCCCATGAGACCTTGCTGCGGCACTGGCCGGAGATGCAGGAAGCCGTGGCGGAGAGTCACGAGAGCCAGGCGGCCGACCGGCGCATCCGGATGGACGCGGAGGCGTGGGAGGCGGCCGGACGCGACTCCGCCCTGCTGTACCGGGGCGGACGGCTCGACCTGGCCGTCGAGCGCACGGGGATTCGGGACGCGACCGTAGCGCCCATTACGGCGGCGTTCGTCGACGAGAGTGTGCGGGAACAGCTCGCCGAGAGACGGCATACGGCCTTGCAGCGCGGACAGAGACTCGCGCTTGTCGCGTTGATCGTGGCCGTGTCCGTTCTCACGCCGCTGTTCGCCATGCTGAGGAGCACGAACAAGGAACTCGGTGTAGCTCGGCAGAGTCAGAATCTCACCGAGGCCGCGAACCGCCTGCGAGTCCGTCAGCAAGCCGCGTCCATGCAGGTGAGCCTGGCCGCCTGGAAACAGTCACCGAACCTGGCGGGCCGCAGCGCGCTCCTGAACACCCTCGGAACCTCGCCGGAGGTTCCACTTTCCAAACACGACGGTGCCGTCTACGCCACCGCGGTCAACAAACAGGATCTCGTGGCGACGTCGGGCCAGGGCCGGGACCGGAGCGTGCGCCTCACGGACCTGAGCGATCCGTTCCAACCCCGTCCGGTCGGAACACCGCTGAAGGATCCCACCGCCAAGGTCAACGACCTCGCCTTCTCTCCCGACGATCACACCCTGTGGGCGGCGGACGCGGGAGGCATCGTGTGGCGTTGGGACATCACGCGGCCCGAGTCGCCCAGACGACTGCCCTCCATCCCGTCTCCTCGACGCGATGGCGAGGATCCGGACATGGCTCATGCCATGGCCTTCGACCGCCACGGCACGCGCCTCGCGGTCGGCTATGAGAGCGGCCGGGTCCTGGTGTACGACACCCGGACACTCAAGCAGGTGGCACAGCTCCTGAGTGAACCGCGTTCCTGGGCGAGCGCGATCTCCTGGAGCCACGACGACAAGCTCCTTGCCACGGCCTCCGCCCACAAGGTCCAGTTCTGGGCGGTGGGCGAAGGCGGGAAATTCGTCAAGGACGGTCCGGCGCACGGTGGCCCGCTCTCCGACATCGGCTCGCTCGCCTTCAGCGACGACGACAAGCAACTGTTCGGTACGACGTACGACGGTTTCCTCGCCACCAAGGTCTGGAGCCTTGAGGAACGTCGAACCGTCTCCTCGTCGGCGTCCGTACTGCTGGGGCCCGACGGAGCCCAGGCCGATGTAGTGAACGTACCGACACGCAAGCTCATCGCGGTCGGAGGCGTGGACCGCTCGATCGTCCTGCTCACCTCGGACACGCTCCGACCGGTTCTGACCTTGGCGGGACCCGCCCCTGTGGCATCGATCGCGCCCACTCACGACGGGAGCGCCCTCGTCGCGGGGTACTACGACGGCAGCCTCCGCGTGTGGCCACTCTCCGGCCCCCGCGTTCTGGGGTCCGGTAGACCGGCTCAGACGGTGGCCACGGCGCCGAACGGCAGGGTCGCCGCGCTCAGCGACAACGAACCCCGCACGACGCTCTGGGACCTCACGGATCCGCGTGAACCGACCTTCCTGGCGCCACTGCCTCTACCGCGTTTGCCGTCCTCGGTAGTGCAGTCCCTGGCCTTCTCCAGCAATGGACGCATCCTCGCCGGAGCCCTCGGAGCGGGATATGTCGTCCTCTGGGATGTCTCCGACGCCAGGGCGCCGAAGCTCTTGGGGCAGCCGCTGCGGGTCACGGACGACGGCGTATTCGCCCTCTCCGTGGCTCTCAGCCCGGACGGCAGGCTCATGGCCGCGGGCACCGCAGACCACATGGTCCACGTCTGGAACGTCGAGAACCCAAGTGATCCCGTTGCGCTCGGCGCCCCTCTGGAGGCATCGGCCCAGGTCGAGGATCTGGCCTTCGGCCCGCACAGCGACACCCTGGCGACCGCCGCGCTCGACGGGCAGGTCACGCTGTGGCGCACCAGCCGGGGGAAGCGGCCCACCCGACTGACCCACCCGTTGGCCTCGTCGGCCGCCGGCGCCAACACACTTGCCTACTCCCCAGACGGGACGACACTGGCCGTCGGCTGCGGAGAGGGCATCGTCCGGCTGTGGGACACAACCGATCCCGAAAAGCCGAGAGCCCTGCCTTCGTTGAAAGCCGCAGTCGGGTCCGTGTACTCAGTCGCCTTCAGACCTGGCGGGCCCGAAAGGCAGAGCGCACCCGTGCTGGCGGCCGGTTACGGCGACGGCAGTATCAGTTTCTGGGACCTTCAGCGCCGCCCGGCGGCCGACGACCGACTGATCGCGGTCGTCAGCGCCGGCACGAGTCAGGTCAAGGGCGTCGCGTTCACCTCAGACGGGAAGGAACTGTTCAGCGTGGACTCGTCGGGTACGGGTGTCGCGTGGTTCGTGGAACCGAAGCAGGCGGCGGCGTACGTCTGCGCCGTCTCGGGGCCACCGCTCAGCAAACAAGAGTGGGGCGCCGACGTACCCCTGGCCGCCTACGCGCGGCCGTGCGGCAAGGGCGGCTGACGGCATGTCGGCAGCGTCAGGCGCCCGGAGCTTGGAGATGGCCGGTACTCGATCTTCATCTTGGGCGCCGCGCCGGGTTCGACACCGGCCGTTGGTAGCGTCGGCTCCGTGCGCCTGCCGACAGGCACATGACGCTCGACCGGAGAGAGACGTGATGTCCCCGACGATTCGCAGGGCCGTGATTCCCGCCGCAGGGCTCGGCTCCCGGCTGCTGCCGCTGACGAAGGCGACACCGAAGGAGATGCTGCCGGTCGGCGACAAGCCGGTCATCGAGCACACCGTCCGCGAGCTGGTGGACTCCGGCATCACCGACATCACCATCGTCGTCTCGGGCGGAAAGTCCCTGATCCAGGAGCACTTCCGCCCCAACCCCGCCCTCGTCGACCAACTCCGCGAAGACGGCAAGACGGCCTACGCGGACGCGGTGGAGGAGGTCGCGGAGCTGGCCCGGCAGGGCCACATCACTTACCTCGACCAGTACGGCCCCTACGGCAACGGCACCCCCGTGCTGAACGCCGCCCGGGCCTTCGGCAACGAGCCCGTGCTGGTGCTGTGGCCCGACGACGTCTTCGTGGCCGAGGTCCCCCGTGCCCAGCAATTGGTCCGCGCGTACGAGCAGACCGGCTGCCCGGTACTGGCCCTCATGCCGATGGACCCCGTCGACTCCCAGCGCTACGGGGTGCCCATCGTCAAGGAAGATCTCGGGGACGGTCAACTGCGCATCACCGGCTTGGTCGAGAAGCCCGAGCCCGCTGCCGCGCCGTCGTCGTACGCGGCCATCGGCGGTTATGTCGTCACCCCCGGGATCATCGACGAACTGCGCGAGCAGACCCGCCGCTGGTACGAGCGCAGGACCGGCGAGGTCTACCTGACCGACGCCATCAACGCCTACGCGGCCACCCGCGCGGTGTACGGACAGGTCATCCAGGGCCGCTGGTACGACACCGGCAATCCGGCTGCCTACATGGTCGCCCAGATGGCGTTCGCGCTCGCCCACCCCGAGTACGGCCCCGTCCTGCGCGGCATGGTCGCCGAGCTCGACGGCGACCGTGCCGCCGTCGGCCGGGCGAAGACGAGCAGCTGACCTGCGCGGCGGTCGCGCCGTCGCGGAACCCGCCGAGCGCGATCGGCGGGGGAGGGCCGCCGTACGATGAGCGGGCGTTTGCGCGAAACGGGTCGGAACTGAAGGCGGCACGCATGGGTATCGGGGACGACACGGGCTCCCTCGACGAGGCGGCGAACGTGTTCATGGCGGCCCGTCCCCAGCTCTTCGGCATCGCCTACCGCGTGCTCGGCAGCGCCACGGAGGCCGAGGACGTACTGCAGGAGGCGTGGCTGCGGTGGCAGAACACCGACCGTGACGTCGTCCGCGAGCCGAAGGCGTTCCTCGCCACCGTCACCGCCCGGCTGGCGCTCAATGTCGCCCAGTCCGCGCGGGTGCGGCGAGAGTCGTACGTCGGCCCCTGGCTGCCGGAGCCTGTCGACACGCGCGCGGATCCGCAGTTGGGCGCCGAGCGCGCCGAGGCGCTCGACACGGCGGTGCTCTTCCTGCTGGAGCGGCTCAACCCCGTGGAACGGGCCGCCTATGTGCTGCGCGAAGCCTTCGACTACCCGTACCAGCAGATCGCGGACATGCTGGAGACCAGCGAGACCAACACGCGTCAGCTGGTGAGCCGCGCGCGCAAGCACATCGCGTCGGAGCGCCGCAAGCCCGTCGACGCCACCGAGCACCGACGGCTGATGGAGGTCTTCCTCGCCGCGGCACAGACCGGCGATCTGGCCGTGCTGGAGAACATCCTCGCCAAGGACGTCGTCAGCTACACCGACGGGAACGGACTGCGCGGGGCGTCCAAGTTCCCGGTCGTCGGCCTGGTGCACGTCTCCAGGTACCTCGCCGCCTTCGCGCCGCGCTTCTGGCCGGAGAAGGAGACCCACTGGGTCGAGGCCAACGGCGGCCCGGCCGTCCTCGTCACGGCCGAGGGGACGGCGGTCGTTCTGCTGACCCTCGACATCTCGGAACGCGGCATCGAGCGGGCCATGTGGGTCATGAACCCGGAGAAGCTCGCACCCTACGCGGCCTCGCTGGGCGGCGACATCACGTCCTGAGCTGTCACAGATCGCGGGGCTGCCCGGTCGTACGGGATGAAGACCCCAGTGATCGGAGTGGACCGTGGCTGTCACCGAACAACGTCTCGCGACCATGGTGCTGGTGATCGGCACCGGAGGAGCCGGCCTGCGGGCGGCGATCGAACTGGCCGAGGCCGGCATCGACGTCCTCGCCGTCGGCAAACGCCCCAAGGACGACGCCCATACGGCACTCGCGGCCGGCGGCATCAACGCGGCGCTGGCCACCATGGACCCCGAGGACAGCTGGCAGCAGCACGCCGCCGACACCCTCAAGGAGAGCTACCTCCTCGCCGACCCCCGCACCGTGGAGATCGTCACCCAGGGGGCCGCCCGCGGCATCGAGGACCTGGAGCGCTACGGCATGGACTTCGCGCGGGAGGAGGACGGGCGGATCTCGCAGCGCTTCTTCGGCGCGCACACGTTCCGCAGGACCGCCTTCGCCGGCGACTACACCGGCCTGGAGATCCAGCGCACCCTCATCCGGCGCGCCGAGCAACTGGACATCCCGGTGCTGGAAGGCGTGTACATCACCCGGCTGCTGGTCCACGAGGGTGCCGTGTTCGGCGCCTACGGCTTCGACCTCACGAGCGGACGACGCTACGTCATCCACGCCGACGCGGTGATCCTGGCCGCGGGCGGCCACACCCGCATCTGGCGGCGCACCTCCTCGCGGCGCGACGAGAACACCGGGGACTCCTTCCGCCTCGCCGTGGAGGCCGGGGCCCGGCTGCGCGACGCCGAACTGGTGCAGTTCCACCCCTCCGGCATCATCGAACCGGAGAACGCCGCCGGCACCCTGGTCAGCGAGGCCGCCCGCGGCGAGGGAGGCATCCTGCGCAACGCGCTCGGGGAACGCTTCATGGCCCGCTACGACCCCGAACGCATGGAACTCTCCACCCGTGACCGGGTGGCCCTGGCCGCGTACACGGAGATCAAGGAAGGGCGCGGCACGCCCAACGGCGGTGTCTGGCTCGACGTCTCGCACCTGCCCCGGCAGACGATCATGACGCGGCTTCCCCGCGTCTACCAGACCCTGCTGGACCTGCAGATGCTGGACATCACCCGCGATCCGATCGAGATCGCGCCCACCGCGCACTACTCGATGGGCGGGGTGTGGGTGCGCCCGGACGATCACAGCACCGACGTTCGCGGTCTTTACGCCATCGGCGAGGCGTCGAGCGGACTGCACGGCGCCAACCGCCTCGGCGGCAACAGCCTCATCGAACTGCTGGTGTTCGGCCGCCTCACCGGCCGGGCCGCCGCCGCGTACTCGCAGTCCCTCACGGCGCAGCCGCGCTCGGCGTCGGCCGTCGCCCAGGCCCGCGCCGAGATCGACGGACTCCTCGCCGCCGACGGACCGGAGAACGTACGTGCCCTGCAACGCGCCATCCGCGACACCATGACCGAGCACGCCGGCGTCGTACGCGACGAGGACGGCCTGCGTGCCGGACTCGCGGAACTCGCGGTGATCGAGAAGCGTATCGAGGCCGTCGGTATCCACCCGGACATCGCGGGCTATCAGGATCTGGCGCACGCCTTCGATCTCAAGTCGGCCGCGCTCGCGGCCCGGGCCACCCTCGAATCGGCGCTGGAGCGCCGCGAGACGCGTGGCTGCCACAACCGCAGCGACTATCCCGCCCTGGATTCCGCGCTGCGGGTGAATCTCGTGTGGTCCCCGACGACAGGTGTGACGCGCGAATCCATTCCGGCCGTGCCCGACGAGATTTCCGCCCTGATGCAGGAAGTGTCGACCGCGGGGAAACTCGTCGAATAGGTCGAGTCGGCGGTGTCACAGACAGAGCCGGTGCCCGGTCTCTACTGATGCAGGCATCAGACAAACCCGAAAGGAATTCCGTCATGAAGGTCGTAGTGATCGGTGGAACCGGACTCATCGGCTCGAAGGTGGTCGCCGGGCTCGGCGAGCACGGACACGAGGTGGTCGTCGCGGCGCCCAGCACCGGTGTCAACACGCTGACGGGCGAGGGCTTGGCCGAGGTCCTGAAGGGCGCGGCGGTGGTCGTCGACGTGTCCAACTCGCCCTCGTTCGAGGACCAGGCGGTCATGGACTTCTTCCGCACCTCGACGACGAATCTGCTGAAGGCCGAGACCGAGGCGGGCGTCGCGCATCATGTGGCGCTGTCCGTCGTCGGCACCGACCGCCTCCAGGGGAGCGGGTACTTCCGAGCCAAGCAGGTCCAGGAAGACCTGATCAAGGCGTCCGGCAACCCCTACACCATCGTCCACGCCACCCAGTTCTTCGAGTTCGCGAAGGGACTCGCCGACGGGGTCACCGAGGGCGACACCGTGCACCTGCCCGACGCCAGGATCCAGCCCATCGTCTCCGACGACGTGGCCGAGGCCGTCGCCCGCGCCGCGGTCGGGGACCCGGTGGGCGGCGTGGTGGAGGTCGCCGGTCCCGAGGCGTTCCAGCTGGAGGAGTTCATCCGCATGGGGCTCTCGGCCCAGGACGACCCCCGCAAGATCGTCACAGACCCCCAAGCGACGTACTGGGGCGCCGAGTTGGAGGAGAACACGCTCCTGCCGGGGCCTGACGCACACATCGCCGGGACGCGGTTCGCCGACTGGCTCACGCGCCAGAAGTAGAGTCCGTTCGCTCCGGGTGGCCCTTTCCTCCGAAAGGGCCACCCGGATTCCTTTTGAGGCGTGCGCCGTAGCGCTGCTCACCGAAGGCGGACTGCTTTGGCCGGCCGGTGCTGGTCCTCGTATTCCTGTGCCGTCGGTTTGGTGATCTGTGCGCCCTCGCCGTAGAGGCTCTTGCTGAGACGGGCCCGCAGGAACCGGGCGAGGCGGAGGGCGGCACGCGGATTCGCGGTGCCGGGACCGAGGGGACGGTACTGCTCGTGCTGGGTGAGAAGGTGGAGTTGTGCCTGGCCGAGCGGCTCGTGCAGTTCGACGAACTCGCCGTCGGGCAGGCGTTTGACGATGCCGGTCTCGCGTCCGTGCAGTACCTTTTCGCGGTCGCTGCGCTGAAGTCCGAGCGCCCATCGCTTCGTTACGGAATAGGCGGTGACGGGCACGAGGAAGAGGCCGATGCGGACAGCCCAGGTCACCGATTCGACCGCGACATGCAGACGGACGGCGATGATGTCGTTGCCCGCGCCGATCAGGGCCACCGCGTAGAAACTGAGCCACGCGACGCCAAGTGCCGTTCGTACGGGGCGGTTACGCGGTCGGTCCAGCAGGTTCTGGTCGCGCACATCGCGGGTCACCCAGGATTCGATGAACGGATACACGCCCAGGGCGAGGAAGAAACCGACACCCGCGGTCAGCGGAATCAGGTTGTCGAGCGCCAGGGTGTGACCCCGGAAATTGATCTCCCAGCCGGGCATCACCCGCAGGAGTCCGTCCGCCACGCCCATGTACCAGTCGGGCTGCGAGCCGGCCGAGACCTGGTCGGCGCGGTAAGGGCCGTACTGCCAGACGGGGTTGATCTGTGCGACCGCGGAGATGACGAAGACGGCACCGGTCACCAGCAGGAAATACCCGCCCGATTTGACGGCACGGACCTTGGCCGGAATGCCCACGACATTGCTGTTGGTGCGTCCGCGGCCGGGGTACTGGGTGTGCCCGTGGTAGAGCATCAGGGCCAGATGGGCGGTCAGGAGTCCCACCATGAGGGCGGGGATGATCAGCACGTGGATGGTGTTGAAGCGGGCGACGAGTTCGTGGCCGGGGAACTCGCCTCCGAAGAGGAACATCGACAGGTACGTTCCGACGATCGGGATG